>CAMFHP010000073.1 GCA_945952225.1 uncultured Myxococcaceae bacterium | reverse complement strand
GCGTGGGGACGGGCGCCGTGACTGTTCCCGCAGGGCGCTGCGCGGTGGCGGGCGGCTGCGCGGCGGGCGGCGCGGGTGTGGGCGTCGGCGCTGCGGGCGGCGGGTCGTCGTGGGAGAGCGCCACGGCGACGGCGACGCCGCCCACGACGAGCGCGAGGGCGATGAAGGCGATGAAGAGCACCGGGCGCCGCCGCGGGGGCGTGAGCTCACTCTCGACGGTGTGCGAGGGCACCGCGGGCAGCGGTGAGGGGCTGTAGCCCGGGATCTGCGAGAGCGGAACGCCCGGCGACGACTGCACGCCGAGCACCTGCGCGGCGGTCGGAGGAATCACCGGCGCCGAGGGCTGCGAGAACGCCGCGTTGGGCCGCGCACCCTGACGGAAGCGCTGCAGGTCGTCGGCGAACTCCTGCATCGATTGGAAGCGCTGGTTGGGATCCTTGGCGAGGGCCTTGAAGATCACCGATTCGAGGTCGGGCGACACCTGCGCGGCGGGGTTCACCTGGTGGATCGCCGGGGGCTGCTCGAACATGTGCTTCGTGAGAATGCCCATGAACGTGTCGCCCACGAAGGGCACGCGTCCGGTGAACATCTCGTAGAGGATCACGCCCGCGGCGTAGACGTCGACGCGGTGGTCGACGGGCTTTCCCGCGGCCTGCTCGGGGGACATGTACTCCGGCGTGCCGAAGATCATCCCGGTGCGCGTGAGCTTGCGGCTGCCCTCGGCGCTGCCCGAGATGTCCTTCATCTGCGCGATGCCGAAGTCGACGATCTTCACGAGCTCGCGGCCGTCGTCGGTGCGCACGAGGAACACGTTCTCGGGCTTCATGTCGCGGTGCACGATCCCGCGGGCGTGCGCGGCCTGGAGCGCGCGGCACACCTGGATCGCCACCTCGATGCCGCGCTCCTGCGAGATCACGCCTTCGCCCTGGAGCACATCGGCGAGGTCCGTTCCGCGAAGGAGCTCCATCGCGATGAAGAAGCTCCCGTCGTCGGTCTGACCGTAGTCGGTCACGTCGAGCACGTTCTCGTGCTTGATGCGCGCGGCGCTCTTGGCCTCCTGCGTGAAGCGCGCGACCACGTCCTGCCGACGGGCGAAGTCTTCGCGCAGCACCTTCACCGCGACGTGCTTTTCGAGCCGCTCGTCGACGGCCTCGTACACCACGCCCATGCCGCCCTCCCCGAGGCGGCGGAGCACCTTGTAGCGCCCTGCGATGACGGTGCCCACGAGGTTGCGCTCGCCATCCTCGGTCGTCTGCTGCGCGGCGGCCACGGGGCTCTTCATCGCGATGGTGGGCATGTCGTTGAGCAGATCGCCCTGACCGTTGTCCGCCGCCGTGGCGCCCTGCGCGCGCATCTCGCGGCTGATGGCCGGCGCGCGAGGCTCGGGGCTCATCGTGTCGCGGCTGCCGTCTTCACCCTGCGCGTACGCCGTGGCCACGAAGCGCGCCGACGGAGGACGCATGGTCTCGGCCTGCTCGTCGGGCAGACCCGACACGGGACGCGGTGCGGGCACACCCCGCGGCGGCGTCGGAACCTGAAGCGCCGTGGCGCCCAGGGCCGTGATGGGCTGCGACGAGAGCACCGCCGCGCCGAGTCCGCCGCCGCCCATGACCCCGAGACCCCCACCGGGCGCACGCGGCGCGACCCGGGGTGCCCGCATCTGCAGACGGCTTCCGTCGGCGGAACAGAAGACCGTCTCGTCCTCGTAATCGAGGTTGCATTGGGGGCAATACTTCATCGGGTGATCGCCGCGTGAGAGGGGCCTCATGGGGGAAGAGACCCGCCGCTCCGCACAGCGTTGGCGACGGTAACATCGCGTCTCTTCGAGGGTCAAACGAGCATGAAGGCGCGCTGTGTTAGGGTGCGCGCCCTCCGATGCCCAGGATCGCGCTGCTCCCGCCCGACGTCGCCAACCAGATCGCCGCCGGTGAGGTGGTCGAACGCCCCGCCTCGGTGGTGAAGGAGCTCGTCGAGAACTCCCTCGACGCGAAGGCCGAGACCGTGACCGTCTCCCTCGACGGCGGCGGCCTCGGACGCATCGCGGTGACCGACGACGGACTCGGCATGGCGCCCGACGACCTCGCCCTCGCGGTGGTGCGTCATGCGACCTCGAAGATCCGCACGGCCGACGACCTCGTGGGCGTGGCCACGTACGGATTCCGCGGTGAGGCGCTGCCCTCCATCGCGTCGGTGTCGCGCTTCAAGATCGTGAGCCGCGCGCGGGGCGCCGACGAGGGCGCGGAGATCACCGTCGAGGGCGGCGCCGAGGCCGTGCTGCGCCCCGCGGGATGCGCGCCGGGCACCACCATCACCGTCGAAGAACTCTTCTTCAACACCCCCGCGCGGCGGAAGTTCATGCGCTCGCCGCAGACCGAGGGCGCGGCCTGTGTCGAAGCCGTGGTGCGCATGGCGATTCCGCGTCCCGACGTGCGCTTCGTGATCCGCCGTGAGGGCAAGGTGGTGCGCGAGTTCCTGCGGCACGCGGATGTGGCCTCGCGGGTGCGTGAGGTGTGGCCCGATGAGAACCTCGCCGACCTCCGTGGCTCGCGGGGGCCGGTGAAGGTCACGGCGATCCTCGGTCCGCCGGAGCGCGCGCGCTCGGGTGCGGGCTCGCTCGCGCTCTACGTCAACGGACGCCACGTGCGCGACCGGGTGCTGCTCCGCGCGGTCGCGCAGGCCTACGGCTCGACCCTCGAAGGCGGGCGCTACCCCGTGGGCGCCGTGCTCGTCGAGATGCCGCCCGAAGACGTCGACGTGAACGTGCACCCGCAGAAGACCGAGGTGCGCTTCGCCCAGCAGGGCGCCATCTTCGAAGCCGTCACCGTGGTGCTCCGTGACACCGCCGGGGCCGCGCCGTGGGCCCAGGCCGCCGTGCGTCCGAGAGACTTCTGGGAGCAGCACCTCGCGCCCGGTCCCACCGTGGAGAACCAGGCCCCCGCGCTCATCGCGAAGATGCTGGCCCTGGGCGACGCCGCGACGCCCGATGCGCTCGACACGCCCGCCGCGCTCCCCCGCGATCCCGTTCCCTCTCCGGTCGGAGAGCCCACGGCGCGTGCGGAAATGCCTTCGCGCACGGCCGTTCCCTCGCAGGGAGCGCCCGCGGCGCGCGACGACCGCTCTCTGCATGGAGAGCCCGTGAAGCCCGCCGTGCGCGCCTTCGTGGAGTCTCCCGCCGACCCGGCGGACCCGTGGGCGCGATTGCTCCAGGCGCCGTATCCGCCGAAGCCGTATGAAGCGCCCGCGCGCCCTGCGGTCACGGCACCCGTGGCGCAGCCCGTCGCGACGACCGCGGCCGCAGCGTCGGGTGGAACCGCCGACCTTCCCGGCGGCGGATCCTTCGGACAGCTCCGCTACGTGGGGCAGCTCCGACGGATGTACCTGCTGTGCGAGGGTGAGATGGGGGTGGTGATCCTCGACCAGCACGCGGCGGCGGAGCGGGTGACCTTCGAGCGTCTGCGCAAGGCCTACGGTTCGCGCACCGTCGCGATGCAGCCGATGCTGGTGCCCGAGCGCGTGGAACTCTCGCCCGAAGAGGTCGCCCTCGTCGAAGAGCGCGCCGACGACTTCATGTCGCTCGGCATGGATCTCTCGCCCCTCGGTCCGACCACGGTGGCCGTGCGCGCGGTGCCTGCGCTGTTGCTCCGCGCCGATCCCCGCAAGCTCGCGCGCGATCTCGTCTCCGAGCTCGCACGGCAGGGCAACGACTTCTCGCGCGCGGTGGACCTCGTGCTCGCCACGATGGCCTGCCACGGCTCGGTGCGCGGCGGCGATCCCCTCGCCGACGACGAGGCGCGCGCGCTGCTGCTCTCGCTCGACAACGTCGACTTCGCCGGACACTGCCCGCACGGGCGTCCGGTGGTGTGGTCGATGCGCTGGGGCGAGCTCGAACGACGGGTGGGACGCTGACGATGCGGTGAGCGCGTCGTCGCGCGATGACGAGCGAAACAGGGCGTTTCCACCGTGCCGTGCATTCCCATCGTGCGATAGCTTCGCCGCGAGGATGTCAACGATGCGGCGGGCAGTGTCTTCGATCGGATTGGTGTTGTTGGTTTCGTCGGTGCTCGCCTGCAGCGCGCGCGCTGGCGGTGGCAGTGGCGGTGATGTCGACGCGGCCGTTGGCGATGACGCGGCGCCCGATGTTCCGACGACGCCCGATGTTCCGACGGCGCCCGATGTTCCGACGACGCCCGATGTTCCGACGACGCCCGATGTTCCGACGGCGCCCGATGTTCCGACCTCGGGGTGCGCGTCGCGCGTGCCCACGTCGGGGTTCTGCGGCACGGGCGATGGAACGTGCAACTTCATGCGCCCGCCGCTCGTCGCGTGCGACTCCGGCGCGGCCTACGACTTCTATGGCGCCGACTACTGCACGGCCGCTGCGACGCTCCTCATCGCGTGCACCGCGTGGGACGCGGTGTGCCTCCGCAGCGCGTCGATGATCACGGAGGTTCTGGTGCGCCCCTACGAGGGACGCCGCGTTCGCTCGCTCGTGGTGATGTACGAGAACGCGAGCCACGGGGCGCCGACGGCGAGCCAGTGCGTCGGGTGGCAGGCGCGCACCTTTCCGAGCGTGCCCACCTGCTTCGCGACGGCGTCGCAGCTCGGGGAGAGCATTCCCCTCATGGGGTCGCCGACCTTCGCGATCGTCGATGCGCGCGGGCGGCTGACGCACCTGCAGACCGGGTACGAGACCGCCTCGTTGATGGGTGCGCTCGAAGACGTGTTGAGCGCCGCACGGTAACCGTACCCCCCTCGCGCGCATCGCTCGCGGACGGCGCGCGATCAGGGCGGGGTCTCGGGTCGCAACACGCGGAGCACGTCGTGCTCCTCATCGGCAAGGTCGATCTCGATGGGCTCGCGGGGCACCATTCCGCCGCGCGTGCGCACCACGCGGGTGAGGGGCTTGTCGAAGCGTTCGGCGTCGCGCGCGCCGGAGACCGACACCACCCACGAGCCGTTGCTGAGCTCCAGCACGCTGCCCGGCGGGTACGCGCCGAGGCCGTTCACGAGGGCCTGGAGGAGCGTCGGGTCGTAGGCGCTCCCCGAGGCGGCGTTCATGCGCGCGAGGGCGTCGGGCGGCGCGAGAAACGGCCCCGACGGGCGGTAGCGCGTGAGGATGTCGTAGTCGTCGGCGATGTGCACGATGCGGGCGAAGAGCGACGGACGCCACGGGCTGTCGTAGGGCCGGTGGTGTTCGAGGCACACCAGCATGCGGCGGATGCGGGCCTCGTGGAATCCGCGCTGCTTGAGGAGCTGACGCGCCCCCGCGGTGCCGTGCCGTTCGAAGGGCGGGGCCTCGCCGTCTTCGTCGATGGTGTAGCCCACGTCGTGAAAGCTCGCGGCCACGCCGAGGTCTGCGAGGGCCGCGTCGCTGAGGGCGATCTCGCGGCCGATGAGCAGCGAGAGCGAGGCGACGGTGAGCGAGTGGCGCACGTACGCGGGGGAGCGCGTGTCGCGCGTGGCCGTGGCGATGGAGGCGATGCGCGCCTCGTCGGAGAGGTCGACGAGCTCGGTCACCAGCTTGCGGATCGGGAGCGGGTTGGGCGTGCGGCCGAGGGAGAGGCCGTCCCAGAGGTCGCCCATGGCGCGCGCGGCGAGGGCCCACATCTCGCGGGTGTCGCGCTGGGCGGGCGCGCGGCGGCCCTCGTGGCCCATGCGCAGGCGGAACACGGGCTGCAGTTCGACGGTCGAGAGCCCGCAGCGCTGGAGCGACGATTGGAGCGCGGCGCGGGGATTGGTGGGCGCGGGCTCCGAGGCCACGGCCACGGCGAGCGACTTGACCTGCGCGTCGTCGAGGCGCGCGTGGAGCGTCACGCCGCCCGTGTCATGGCGTCGCCAGAGCTCGGTGAGCTCGCGGGCGACCTCGGCGCGCGTGTCGAAGCGCAGCCGCATGTCGTTCACGTAGACCTGATCTTCGACCATCACGAGCTGCACCATGCCCAGGAGCTCGTGGAGGGTGTTGAAGGCCGTCGCGAGGTCGCGCGAGGGGGCGTCGAAGGCGCGGTTCTCCTTCGCGTGGAGGTGCGTCATGCGCACGAGCCCTGCGAAGAGGTGGGCGACCTGCTCGCCGCGTTCGCGCACCTGCGTGGCGAGCTCGCGGTCTTCGCCTGCACGGGCGCGGTCGAGGGCCTTCGCGATGCGCTGCTGGGCGTCGGCGGCGGCGTCGGTCACGGCTGCCCCCGATCGCGCTGCGCGGCGGCGGCGTCGCGTGCGGCGTCGCGGAGTTCCTGATCGCCGCGGAGGTGGAGGAGCCCGAGGAGCTCGTGGGCCTCGGGGGTTCCGATCTCGGCGAGTCCCCACACGGCGGCGTGGGCGCGGAGCTGCTGCGGGCGGAGGTTCAAGAGCTTGCCGAGGAGCCCGCGCGGCGCGGCCCACTCGCGAAACTGCTCGATGGCCCGCGTGGCGTCGATGCGGGCGAGGGCGCGTCCCACGGCGGCCATCTCCGCGGCGCTGGCGCCCGCTTCTGCGCGCGACTCGGCGTGACGGAGCACCGTCGGAAAGGCTCCGCGCTCGCCCCGCGCGGCGATGGTGTCGAGGCAGTGCGTGCGCACGTCGAGGGCCGCGGCGTCGAGCATGAGGGTGAGCAGCGCGCGGAGCTGCGCGGTCGGGGCCATGTCCGCCGAGAGGCGCAGAAACTCGTGCTGCACCTCGGTGTTGCTGTCGGCCATGAGCGAGGTCACGAGCTGCGCGGCGACCTCGGGCACGGCGTGGGCGAGCACGCGGAGCAGGTCTGCGGCGACGGGCCCGGCGCTCGTGCGAAAGCGCGCCACGACGGCGTGCGTGCGGAGCGGGAGGCGCTGCGCGATGAGCTGCCGCACGATGCGACGGGTGTGGTCGTCGCGCTCGGTGTCGAGCAGTTCGAAGAGCATCGCGAGGGCGTCGCCGGGCACGCGCGTGAGCAGGTGTTGCAGGCGCTCCGGCGGCTCGGCGGCGTCTTTGGGCACCGAGCGGATGATCCGTCGCACGGCGGCGAGGTCGACGAAGCCCGCGAGCACGTTGGCCAGCGTGGACTTCGCGTCGGGCGAGTGATCCGCCGCGCGAGAGAGGGCGTCGTAGAGTTCGAGCAGGGCCTCGATGCGGTCTTCGGCGAGGAGAAAATCGCGCACCTCGCGGAGCATGTGTTCGAGCGACGCGAGGTCGAGGGCGTCGTCGGGCGAGAGGGCCACGTCGAGGAGCAGGTGCACCAGCCCGAGCGCCGCCTCGGGGAGGTTCATCGACTCGCTCTCGACCTGCAGCGCGTGGAGTTCCTCTGCGTCGAGGGGCTGGAAGCGCACGGGCACCGGCGCCGGGAGCCTCGGGAGCGGCAGGTCGAAATCGTCGGGCACGCGCATGCTGGCCACGTCGCCGATGCGCGTCGACTGGTTGCCGAAGATCTGCTCCGCCGAGAGCCGCGCGCCGCCGAGGGGACCGGTGTCGGTGTCTTCGTCGTCGGGCACGAAGC
The DNA here is from genome assembly GCA_945952225.1 of uncultured Myxococcaceae bacterium. Classification (GTDB taxonomy): domain Bacteria; phylum Myxococcota_A; class Polyangia; order Polyangiales; genus CAISKJ01. Next base: position 33,135 of record CAMFHP010000073.1, on the reverse strand, counting down.
CCTCGACGGCCTCGATGCGGATGTGCGCGAAGCCGGCCTTCCACAGCAGCGTGACGACGTCGTCTTCGTCGAGGCGCACGCCCACGAAGCGGATCGAGAGGATCTCCAGCAGTCGGGTGATCTCGGTCCAGTCGGTGTCGCGGGTGAGCGTGAGGCGCCGCACGCCGTCGCGAAAGAGCTTCAGCGCAAGGGAGCGCTCGCGGTCGCGCTCGACGTACACCGCCTCGCCATCGAGCAGCAGTTCGAAGGGACGCACCGCGAGTTCGAGGTCGCCGTGCTGCGTGAAGAAGCGGTCGAACGCGGCGCGCACCTCTTCGATGAAGCTCCGCACGGCGGCGTTCGCGGGGTCGTAGATGAGGTACGAGCGCGAGGCGCGGGCGAGGCTGCGGAGCGCGTCTCCCGCGGCGCGCGCGCGGTCGGTCGAACCCTGTGCGAGCTCGCCCTCGTCATCGCCACGCAACGGCGGACGGATCGACGTGCGCGTGACCCGCGCCACCGCAGGCGACGACGGACGCGCGACGGGCGCACGCTGCGACCCATCGGGCGCGAGGAGCGTCACGCGCGCGTTCTCGGGCGACGACGACGGACGCACAGGCTCCGGCGCACGGAGCACCACACGCGCGGCGACGGGCTCGGGCGGCACCGACGACACACGCGCGGCGGGCGTTGCGGGCTCGGGCGGCACCGACGACACACGCGCCGCGACGGGCTCGGGCGGCACCGACGACACACGCGCCGCGACAGGCTCGGGGGGCACCGACGACACGCGCGCGGCGACGGGCTCGGGGGGCACCGACGACACACGCGCCGCGGGCGTTGCAGGCGCGGGGGCTGACGAGGCGAGCGCGGGGGCAGGGGCCGACGAGGCGAGCGCGGGGGCAGGCGTGGACGTAGGCCACGGGCCGAGGGGAGGGATCACCTCGGGTTCGGGCTCGGGCTCCACATCGAGCTCGGTGATCTCGTCGTCGCCTTCGTCGGGTTCGACGTCGAGCTCGGTGATCTCTTCGGGCTCCGGGGGCGCGGGCGTGGGACGGCGCATCGCCTGCGCGGGCACCGGAGGTGGAGCCGAGACGCGCGAGGTGAGCGCGGGCGCATCGTCGCTCCGCGGTGCGGTCGACGTGCGCGCCGACGCGTCAGGGGGACACGGCGGGTCGGGGGATGCGCTCACGGTCGGGGGCTGTGCCTCTCGTTCCGTGGGCACTCTATCAACGTTGCGCGAAAGGGCGTGCGGCGTTTTCTCGCGCGTGCGCCGCGACGGAGCGCAGGTCGGTGTTGACGCTCACAAAGCGCCCGTCTAGATAGCGGCTCCACGACCGTCGGGCGCACGCACAAAGCCTCTCCCATCCCGCTGCGCGCGACCTGCACCACGAGAACCCACCATGGCGACTCACATCACCGAAGACTGCATCAACTGCGGCGCCTGCGAGCCCGAGTGCCCGAACGAAGCCATCAGCGAGGGCGACGAGATCTACGTGATCGACCCCGAGCTCTGCACCGAGTGTGTCGGCTTCTACGACCACGAGGCCTGCCAGGCGGTGTGTCCGGTGGAGTGCTGCCTGCCCGATCCGAACAACCGCGAAGACGAGGGCCTGCTCCTCGCCCGCGCGCTGAAGCTCCATCCCGACGACGCCACGCTCAAGACCAAGGCGTCGGCGAACAACTACCCCTCGCGCTTCCGCAAGTGAGCGCCGCGCGCCGCGCGCTTCGAAGCGTCGCGGTGCGGGTCTCTGCGCGTCTGCACCTTCACTCCTGAGAGACACCGGTCCGTTGCGCTCCACCTTCGCGCTGCTGTGCTGCTGCGTTCCGCTGGTGGGCTGCGCCACGGCGTCGCCGATGCTGGCGCCGGGGCGCGTGCTCCGCGACGGCAAGGTCGTGGTCGACGTGGGCAGCGCGTACAGCGCGCCGGTGTGGTCGCCCGCGCTCTCCGACGCGCAGTCGTCGGGCGACACCGACGCGGTGCTGCGCGCGGCGGTCACGCACGGTGCAACGCCGCCCGGCGTGATGAGCTACGTGGCCGGTCGCGGGGGCTTCGGACACGGCGCCGAAGGCTCGCTGGCCCTCATCGGCCGCAGCGCGCGACTCGGCGTGCGCCGCGAGTTCTATTCGAGCGCGGGCGTGACCTTCACCGCGGGCGTGGCGGGACGCTTCGCGCTCAACGCGGGGCCGTACCAGTCCGCGGCGGCGTCGCTCACCGTCGACCGCTCGCAGCTCTACGGCGGCGAGCTCACGGCGGTGCTGGGCTACTCGCGGCGCGACATCTACGACCTGTGGCTCGGCCTGCGCGGCGGCTACCTCTACAACGACGCGGGCCTCTCGGTGACGTCGCCGGGATCGACCGCGCCTGCGACGTACTCGCTCGGCGCGCACCGCCTCGAAGTGGGACTCACCGCGGGCATGCGCATCGCGTTCGGTCGCTTCGGCGCGGCCGTGGAGCTGGAGACCGTGTTCGCCTACGGCGCGGGCACGCTCACCGGCGCGACGAGCACGAGCACGCAGCAGGCGGCGGCGCTGTCGCTCGTGCCCGCGGGCGCGCTGTCGTACCAGTTCTGAGGGCGCGCGCCGCGTCGTTGGGGGACGGCGCGGTGACGTGATAGACGGGACGCACCATGCGGGTGACGCGTCTCTCCCTCACGAACGTGCGCGGCTTCGCGTCGCTGGAACTCGACCTCGATCGCCCGACGACGGTGCTCGTCGGCGTCAACGGCTCGGGCAAGACCACCGTGCTGCGGTGGATCGCGTGGATGCTCGGGGCATCGTCCAATATGCCGTTCGCGATGGAGCAACGCGCGAACTCGAGAGAGGGCGCAGCGTCGCTTCAGGTTCGCATCCAGGGGGCGGAGCACGAGAACCGGGCGCGTTGGTCGACGGAGGATTCGCGCTCGTTCGCGAGCGATCTGCGGAGGAACGCACCCGCCAAGCTGGTCCACCTCATCGCGTTGGGCACGCTGCGCTTCGTGTTCCGCGATCTCAACCCGCCCGACCACGGCCCCGACAGCCCGCAGGGGTACGGTCCGTTCCTCGCGTGGTTCAAAGACCGTGAGGATGTCGAGAACGCGCGCCGCGTGGCCGCTCGCAACTTCGACATCGAAGACCCGCAGCTCCGCGCCGTGCGCCTCGCCGTCGCCGAGCTGATGCCGGGCTTCACGAACCTCCGCATCGACCGCGAAGCAGCACCGCCCGCGATGGTGGTCACGAAGGGCGACGTCACGCTGCGCCTCGACCAGCTCTCCGACGGCGAGCGGAACCTCATCGCGCTGGCGGGCGACCTCGCGCGTCGCATGGCCCTCTTCGACCCCGCGCACGAGCGACCCAACGAGCTCGACGCCATCGTGCTGATCGACGAGGTGGAGCAGCACCTCCATCCCGGGCTGCAACGCGAGGTGATTCCGGCGCTGCGGAGGGCCTTTCCCAACGTGCAGCTCGTGGTGACGACGCACTCGCCGCAGGTGCTCTCGTCGGTGCCCGCCGAGGCCGTTGTGGTGCTCGATCAGGGGCGTGCGCTCCCGGTCACCGCGCCGACCGGCGGACGCGATGCGAACGCGATTCTGCGCGAGGTCTTCGGCGTGCCCGAGCGACCCCGCCGCGAGCAGGAGGAGGTGCTCGCGATCCGCGCGATGCTCGACGACGGTCACCTCGACGAGGCCCGCGCGCGCCTCGATGCGCTCGCCGCGCAGCTCTCCGACGACGACGATGCGGTGCTCACCCTGAGGACCGCGCTGCACTTCGCGGAGGTCGGGCTGTGATCCACGTGCGGAAGGGCCGCGAGCCCGCCGCGCTGACCACGTACCGCGAGACGCCCGACCGCTCCGTCGACCCGCCGCGCCGCGCGCACTACGACGGACCGGGCTTCGAGCGCGTGAAGCCTGTCGTGCGGGAGGCTCTCGTCCACGAACAGCGCGGTCTGTGCTGCTACTGCAACGCGCGCATCGTCGCGTCCAACGAGACCACGAAGATCGAGCATCGTGTGCCGCAGCACGGCCCGCACGGCGATCCCTCGCTCGACTTGGTGTGGAGCAACCTCTTCGGCGCCTGCCACGGGCGCTCGGTCGACGTGTGGGGGAAGGCCACGCTCCATTGCGATTCGGCGAAGGGAGATCAGCCCGTGACGCTGGATCCTTCGAACGGAGATCACATGGCGGCCATCGGCTACGAGCGAAGCGGTCGCATCACCTCACGCTTTCCCGACCATCAGCGCGACCTCGACGCGGTGCTCCGGCTCAACAGTGATGCGCTCATCGCACGTCGGCAGGCTGTTCTCGATCATGTGAAGGCGAGGCTTGCGCGCCAATACCCCGACCGGGCGTGGCCGCGGTCTGCGCTCGAACGTCTGCGCGATGACTACGATCGCCCGGGAACGCTCGACCCCGACGTGGGCTACCTGCGCTGGTGGCTCTCACGGGCCATCGAGCGCGCGTCCTGACGCGCCCGTTGACGTCGCGCGACACACGGGAGCCTCGCGTTTCGTGCGGCGGCAGTAGTACCGTCCGCGCCCCGAACGCCATGAGCACCTACGAGACCCTCTCTGTGACGCGCGACGGCGGATGGGCCGTCGTCACCCTCAACCGCCCCGACAGCATGAACGCCCTCTCGCGACAGCTCGTGCGAGAGCTCGGCGCGTGCTTTGCCGACCTCGGCAACGACGCCGACGTGCGCGTGATCATCCTCACGGGCGCGGGCGACAAGGCCTTCTGCGCCGGCGCCGATCTCAAAGAGCGCAAGGGCATGACCGACGACGAGGTGCGCGCGATGCTCGGGTACTACCGCGAGAGCTTCGGCGTCATCGATCGCTCGCCGCGTCCCGTCGTCGCCGCGCTCAACGGCGTGGCCCTCGGTGGAGGCTTCGAACTCGCCCTCGCGTGTGACCTCCGCGTGATGGCCCCGCACGCCCTCGTGGGGCTGCCCGAGACCACGCTCGCGATCATTCCGGGCGCGGGCGGAACGCAGCGGCTGCCGCGCCTCGTGGGCCCCGGACGCGCGAAGGAGCTCATCCTCCTCGGGCGTCGCATCGCCGCGCAGGAGGCCCTCTCGCTCGGCCTCGTGACCGCCGTGGCCCAGGACGGCGAGTCCGTCGTCGATGCTGCGAAGCGGCTCACCGCGGGGATGGTGAACGGCGCGCCCATCGCCCTCGCCGCCGCGATGGAGGCGGTGGACCTCGGCGCCGACCTCGACTTCGAAGCGGGCCTCGACCTCGAAGCGCGCTGCTACGAGCGCACCCTCCGCTCGCGCGATCGCCTCGAAGCGCTCGCGGCCTTCGCCGAGAAGCGCAAGCCCGTGTACCGCGGCGAGTGAGCGGACGCGCCTCGCACTGAATTTCCCCTCGCAGAAGAACCCCACCACGGAGCCACGCAGGAGCCCCATGTCGGACGAGAAGCTCAAGGAGACCCTCGCGCGCGTCGAGCGCGGCGGCGCCGAGAAGTACCACCAGAAGAACGCGAAGGACGGCAAGCTCTTCGCCCGCGAGCGCATCGCGCGGCTCATCGATCCCGGGAGCTTCGTCGAAGAGGCCGCCCTCGCGAACAACCGCGACCCCGAGCTCCCCGCCGACGGCGTGGTCACCGGCACGGCCACCGTCGCGGGACGCACCGTGGCCATCATGGCCAACGACTCGACCATCAAGGCCGGGTCGTGGGGATGGCGCACCGTCGAGAAGATCCTTCGCATCCAGGAGATCGCGAAGGACCTCCGCTGCCCGCTCTTCTACCTCGTCGACTCCGCGGGGGCGCGCATCACCGACCAGGTGGAGATGTTCCCCGGTCGCCGCGGCGCGGGGCGGATCTTCTACAACCAGGTGCAGCTCTCGGGCGTGATCCCGCAGATCTGCCTGCTCTTCGGCCCGAGCGCCGCGGGCGGCGCGTACATCCCCGCGTTCTGCGACGTGGTGATCATGGTCGAGGGCAACGCGAGCATGTACCTCGGCTCGCCGCGCATGGCCGAGATGGTCATCGGCGAGAAGGTCACCCTCGAAGAGATGGGCGGCGCGCGCATGCACTGCTCGGTGTCGGGCGTCGGCGACGTGCTCGCGAAGAGCGAAGACGAGGCCATCGCGTGGGCGAAGCGCTACCTCGCGTACATGCCCCAGAACTGGGAGCACAAGCCCGAGCGCATCGAGTCCGTCGAGCCCGCGCGGTCGGGCAAGGCGCTCTCGGAGATCGTGCCCGTCGACGAGAACAAGCCCTTCAAGATGGAGCTGTTCATCCGCGAGCTCATCGACCGCGACAGCTACCTCGAAGTGAAGAAGCTCTTCGCGCAGGAGCTCATCACGGCCTTCGCGCGCATCGACGGACAGCCCGTGGGCATCGTCGCGAACAACCCCCACTACAAGGGCGGCGTGCTCTTCGTCGACAGCGCCGACAAGGCCGCGCGCTTCATCTGGCTCTGCGACGCGTTCAACATCCCGCTGCTCTACCTCGCCGACGTGCCGGGCTTCATGATCGGCACGCAGGTCGAGCGTCAGGGGATCATCCGCGCGGGCGCCAAGATGATCGCCGCCGTGAGCGAGGCGAAGGTGCCGAAGATCTCGGTGGTGGTGCGAAAGGCCTACGGCGCAGGGCTCTACGCGATGTGCGGCCCGGCCTTCGAGCCCGACGTGTGCCTCGCGCTCCCCACGGCCTCCATCGCCGTCATGGGACCCAACGCGGCGGTCAACGCGGTCTACTACAACAAGATCCAGGAGGTGCCCGAGGGGCCCGAGCGCGTGGCCTTCGTCGAGAAGCTCCGCGCCGAGTACCGCGAGGACATCGACCTCTACAAGCTCGCGGGCGAGCTCGTGATCGACGCGGTGATTCCCTTCGACAATCTCCGCGGCGAGCTCTCGCGCCGCTTCGCGCGGCTCACGGCGAAGCACGAGCCCCGACCCGCGAAGCACCACATGGTGCTCCCGGTCTGAAGTCCCTCCGACGGTGACGCGCGCTCAGCCCTCGCGGCGGAGCGCGCGCGCCACCCACATGGTCACATCGTCGGCGGCGATTCCCTCGGCGCGCAGGGCCCGACGGCTCGACGCGCAGCCCGTCACCACCACGGCCTCGCGCCCCGCCGCGGCCTCGCGCACCTCATCCGCCAGCGTGCGGCGCAGGGCCTCCGCCGTGTCGGGACGCGTGACCGGAAGCAATCCCCCCGCGCCCGAGCACACCGAGCGCTCGTGGTGCTCTGCGAGCTCGGTGGGGGCGCGTCCCGTGAGGGCGCGGAGCACGGCGCGCGGCGGCTCATACACCCCCATGCCGCGACCCAGACGACACGCATCGTGCACGATCACTTCGCGGGGCTCGTCGAGCGCGTCGAGCAGGTGCGTGTTGCGCGCGGCCAGCTCGGCGACGTGCTCCACGCGCTCCCACTTCGTCGCGGCCACGCCGAGGCGCGCGTACATCACCTTGAGCGTGTGCGCGCAGCCCGCGTCGCCGGTCACGAGGTGCGTGTACGACCCGAGGTCCTGCGCCACACGTCGCGCGTGCTTGAGAAAGCCCTCGCGGTCGCCCGCGTCGAGGAGCGGCGCGCCGCAGCAGAAGTCCGCCACGACGGTGCATCCGCCCGAGGGAGCGAGCCGCGCGACGGCCTCCGCGGCCTCGACGGCGCGGTCCGATTCGAAGAGCACCGAGGTGCATCCGGGGATCCACGCGGTGCGTCCGTCACCCCTCGGAATGTGCTTGAAATCAAGGGCTTCGGCGGCCTCCTCGATGCGCGCGAGGCGCTGCGGAAATCCCTCGGCCACGGCCCGCGCTTCGTCGGGCGCATCACCGCTCGCGTGGAGGTCGGCGCGCGCGTCGAGGAGCGTCTCGGCCACGGGGTTGTCGAGCAGGCAGAGCGAGCGACAGTTGCCGCAGCGGGTGCAGGCCCACGCGGTCGCGGCCACGGCGGGCACGTCGGCCTCGGGCACCTCGCAGCGCGTGAGCGAATGCATCGCGCGCATGATGCCCCAAGGGATGACCGCTTCACGGGCCTCGGCGCTCCCCACGGGACACGCCGGACGACAGAGCTTCGGGCAGTAGGTGCAGAGCCGCGTCTCGGCTGTGCGCGCGTCGAGGAGCGGGAGCGCGCGTCGGGTCACGAACGGCCCTCCGCGTCGAGGAGTTCGAGGAGGTGATTGCGCGCCCACGCGCGGTCGACGGGGGCCGTGTCGCTCACCTCGGGCAGGAGCATCGCGAGGCGCCACGACTCCGCGGGCGTGACGATCGCGGCGGCGAGCGCGCGTGCGATGAGCGCGGCGGGCTCGTGGCTCACGGTGTCGGCGTAGGCGAGCAGCACGCGCTGGTGCCCGAGGCGCGTCTCCTCGTGCGGTCCCGAGGTGAGGGCGGCTTCGAAGATCCCGCGGTCGGCGATGGGAGCACCGAAGCGCGCCTCGTAGCGTTCGAGAATGCGCTGCCCGCAGGCCTGGAGGTAGCGCCGTCGTGTGCCTTCGCGCGTCGCGGCGGCGAGGAGGTCGCGGAGCTCGTCGGCGCGGCGGCTCATCGGCGCGTCCTGCCGTCGGGCGGCGGCGGGGCGCCGTAGAGCGCGCGCATCGGGCGCGTGGCGTCGGGCGATGGCGGGAGCAGCGTGTCGATCTCCGCCGAGAGGAGCTGATGGAGCCGCTCGCGCATCCACGCGCGTTCGAGGTCCGCGTGGTCGGGCGAGGCGCTGAGCTCGGTGAGGAGCGCGCCGAGCTCCCACGTCTGCGTGCTGTCGGCGAGGGCCACGGCGAGGGTGCCCGCGACGTCGCGCGCGGGGGCTCCGTGGCGGCTCGCGTACACGAGCAGCGCGGCGTGGTGCGCTTCGAGGGAGGTGTTCGCGCGGGCCGCGGCGATGGCGTCGACGAGCACGTGGCGCTCGGGCATCGCATGGGTGAAGCGCTCTTCGTACCGGGTGAGCAGCCGGTCGGCGCAGTCGCACGCGAAGGCGCGTCGCGCGTCGGGCGTCGCGGCGGTGAGGAGCACGCGGAGTTCGTCGTCACGCATCGGGGCCGTGGCCTCTCTGTCGGCGCGGGTCATGCGGGCTTCTGACCGAAGAGAATCGCGCGGGCCTTGTCGTCCATCGGGGCGTTGCGGAGCTCGCTGCCGACGGCGAACCCGCGCTGCACGGCGGGACGCGCGCGGAGCGTTTCGAACCAGCGCTTGAGGTGCGGAAACTCGTCGAGGTTCTGCCCCTGACGCTCGTGGGGAACCACCCACGGCCACGCGGCCATGTCGGCGATGGAGTACTCGCCGGCGAGGAACTCACGGTCCGCGAGGCGACGGTTCATCACGCCGTAGAGCCGCCCGACTTCGCGGGTGTAGCGGTCGATCGCGTAGGGGATCTGCTCGGGCGCGTACTGACGAAAGTGATGGGCCTGGCCCGCCATGGGACCGAGTCCGCCCATCTGCCAGAAGAGCCACTGGGTGATCTCGTAGCGCGCGCGGAGGTCGGTGGCGCCGAAGCGTCCGGTCTTCTCGGCGAGGTACTGAAGAATCGCGCCGGACTCGAACACCGACACGGGCGCGCCACCACCGGGAGGATCGTCGTCGACGATGGCGGGCATGCGGTTGTTCGGGCTGATCGCGAGGAACGCGGGCTGAAACTGCTCGCCCGCGGCGATGTTCACGGGCACCACGCGGTAGGGCAGCCCGGTCTCTTCGAGCATGATGGTGACCTTCCACCCGTTGGGGGTAGGCCAGTAGTGCAGGTCGATCATCGCGGGTGTGGCGGCGCCTCTCTCACACGTCGCGGGGCCCATGAAACACGGTGCGCGGGCCTCGCGCGGTGCCGCGCAAAGAGACACGCTCCCGACCCCCGCGGTCAAGGCGCGTCGCGGGTGTGACGGCGGCCTTCGGGCGGGGGCTGCGCGGCGTTGTTTCGTTGTGCGCGTCGCGGGTGGTTCCCTGATAGAACCCACGGCTCCGGTCACGATGCTTCGAAAGACCCTCTCTCTGGCGGCGGTGCTGGCGGGCCTCGTCGGGGTGCAATTCCTGGCGAACGCCGCGTTCGACCCCTACGTCGTGCGCGTGCTCTCGGTGTGCGGCGTCAACGTGATGCTCGCCGTGGCGCTCAACCTCGTGAACGGCACCACGGGGCAGTTCTCCATCGGACACGCGGGCTTCATGGCCGTCGGGGCCTACGCGAGCTCGCTGGTCTCCGTCGCGATGGAACGGCACCTCGGACCCACGATGGGCCCGGTGACCCTCGTGGTGGCCTCGCTCGCGGGCATCGTCGCGGCGGGGCTCACGGGCGTCGCGGTGGGCGTTCCCTCGTTGCGCTTGCGCGGGGACTACCTCGCGATCGTGACCCTGGGCTTCGGCGAGATCATTCGCATCACGATCGAGAGCACGCCGGCGCTCGGCGGGTCGCAGGGCTTTCCGCTCGGGGCCGAGAGCATCCCCGCGCACGCCTCGCTCGCGTGGATCTGGGGCGCCGCGTTTCTCGGCACGCTCGCCGTGTGGAACCTCACGTACAGCTCGTACGGCCGCGCGCTCTCGGCGATCCGCGAAGACGAGATCGCCGCCGAGGCCGCGGGCGTGCCCACCACGCGCTACAAGGTGCTCGCCTTCGCGATCAGCGCGATGCTCGCGGGCCTCGCGGGAACGATGTTCGCGCACGACGCCACGGGCGGGCAGCACATCGACCCCGGCGCGTTCCGTCTCGACAAGTCCGTCGACATGCTCGTGATGATCATCTTCGGCGGCCTCGGGAGCATCACCGGCGCCGTCGTGGGCGGCATCTTCGTGGCGGTCTCGCTGGAGCTTCTCCGCGGCGTTCAGCAGTACCGACTCATCGTGTATGCGGCGCTGCTCATCGGCATGATGCTCTGGCGTCCGCAGGGGCTCCTGGGCACGCGCGAGCTGGGCCTCTCGACGCTCCGTCGGTTGATCCCCGGTCGCAAGGCGGGCGCGTCGTGACCGCGGCCCTCACGCTCGACGGCGTCGAGATGGTGTTCGGCGGACTGCGCGCCGTGGGCGGCGTGAGCTTCGAGGTGCCCGAGAAGAGCATCTTCGGACTCATCGGCCCCAACGGCGCGGGCAAGACCACGGTGTTCAACTGCGTCACCGGCGTCTACACCCCGACGGCGGGCGCGGTGCGCCTCCACGGCCGACGCATCGACGGCCTGCCCGCGTGGCAGATCGCCGACCTGGGCGTGGCGCGCACGTTCCAGAACATCCGCCTCTTCGGCACCATGAGCGTGCTCGAAAACGTGCTCGTCGCGAGCCATCGCACGAGCCGCGCGTCGATCTTCGATGCGGTGCTCCGCACGCACCGCCACGCCGACGACGAGCTCGCGATGCGCAAGCGCGCGATGGAGCTTCTGGAGCTGTTCAACCTCTCGCAGCACGCGACGGCGCGGGCCTCGTCGCTGCCCTACGGCGACCAGCGGCGCCTCGAAATTGCGCGCGCGCTGATGCTCTCGCCGAAGGTGCTGCTCCTCGACGAGCCCGCGGCGGGCATGAACAGCGCCGAGGCCCTGGTGCTGAAGCGTCAGCTCCATGAGCTGCGCGACCGCTTCGAACTCACGGTGGTGCTCGTCGAGCACAACATGCAGGTCGTGATGAACGTGTGCGAGCTCGTGCACGTGATGGATCGCGGCGAGACCATCGCCCACGGCGCCCCCGCGACCGTGCAGAACGACCCGAAGGTGCTCGAAGCGTACCTGGGTCGCGGCGCCGTCGAGCCCGTGCGCGAGGGGCGCGAGACGGCCTCGCAGAAGCCCGCGGAGACCGTGCTCTCGGTGAAGGGCCTCGAGGTCGCGTACGGCGGCATTCGCGCGGTGAAGGGCATCGACCTGGAGGTGCGTCGCGGCGAGCTCGTGGCGCTCATCGGGGCCAACGGTGCGGGCAAGACCACGACGCTGAAGGCCATCGCGCGAACGCTCCCGCTGCGCGCCGGCGAGGTGCACTTCGAGGGGAAGAAGATCAACGACACGCCGCCGCACGCGCTCGTGTCGATGGGCATGGCGCTGTCGCCCGAGGGGCGCGCGATCTTTCCGAACCTCACGGTGCGCGAGAACCTGGAGATGGGGGCCTACACGGTGCGCGACGCGGCGGCCATCGCGCGGGGCATCGAGCAGGCCGTGACGCTGTTTCCACGGCTCGGCGAGCGCATGACCCAGCTCGGCGGAACGCTCTCGGGCGGCGAGCAGCAGATGCTGGCCATCGCGCGGGCGCTCATGTCGAACCCGAAGCTGCTGCTCCTCGACGAGCCCTCGCTGGGCATCGCGCCGGTGCTGGTCGATCAGATCTTCGAGGCCATCGGACGCATCCGCGCGCAGGGCATGACCATCCTGCTCGTGGAGCAGAACACCCGTCGCGCGCTGGCTGCGGCGCAGCGGGCGTACGTGCTCGTGACGGGCGAGATCGTGCTGTCGGGTGACGCCGCCGAGCTCTACGACGACCCGCGCGTGCAGGGCGCCTACCTCGGCGAGTCGGTGCACTGAATCTGTCAGCCGCGGGGCTTGCGCCGCGTCGGGATCGCGAACACTCTCCGCGCCCGTTTCGGGGCTCATGAGGAGGTCTGCGATGTCGAAGTGGTGGAGCGTCTGCGTGGGTGTGCTCGTGCTCGCGGTGCCGTCGGTGGCGGCCGCGCAGAACGCCCCCTCGGCCGCACGCGCGCGGCTCACGGCGCGGGCGCAGCGGCAGCCCACGCCGGCGCTGCTGTGTCAGCTCGGTGAGATGGATCGCGCCGAGGGAGACCTCGCGGCCGCGCGGCAGCATCTCGAAGAGGGGCTCCAGCGCCCGATGCCCCGTGCGGTGACGGCCCTCGGACGGAGGACGGCGCTCTTTCAGTGCCACCTCTCGCTCGCCCAGGTGCACGCCGCGCAGAACCGCCTCGACGACGCGTGGGTGCAGGTCGCGCAGGCGTGGAACGACGGCGAGGCGCTCCCCGCCGCGCGCGCCGAGGCCGCGGTGAACACCTACGTGGCCATCGGTCGGCAGCGTTGGCGCGGCGAGCACTGCGCCGATCAGTGGCAGCTCTCGAACATCGAAGAGGCCGAGAGCACGGTGCTCCAGCTCCTCGTGCGCGGCGACGACGTGGGGCTGCGCCAGTGCCTCAACAGCATCCGCGCGCGGTCGCAGCCCGAGCACCGCGGCGTGTGCCGCCCCCTCGCGGCGCCCCCGCGCGACATGGCCCCGTGGGCGCCCAACGCCGCCGGGTGGACCACCGTCGCCCCGCAGGTGGGCGCGGCCTCGGGCGACATGGCCTTTCTCGTCGGACGCACGGAGAACGGCTCGCCCCGCTACGTCGAGTGCCAGCACGGCATGAGCGAGTACTCGGCCACGTACACGGGTGCGCGCCTCGGCGACAACCTCACGGCCCTCGTCGCGCGCGTCGAGCCCTGCGGCGAAGACCTCGCGGCTGGCGAGCGCTGCCCGGTGATTCGCACCGCCTACCTCGTGGATCACAGCACCGGCACCGCGGCCGGTGTGTTCACCCTCTCGTCTCCGACGGCCACGGCCACGGGTGCGACGGCCTTCGCGTCGCCCTTCGGCGAGGTCTCTGCGGCGCAGCCCTTCACCGCCGAGGGCAGCGTGATCCGCGTGGGCAACGCGCGCCTCACGCTCGTGCGCGGCGTGCTCGTGCCCGCGCCGTGATCTCCGTGGGCTGAGGCCCTGTTCAACGCACAGCGTCGTGGGCATCACGGCATCGCCTCAAGGTCGAGCCGCGTCACGCCGATCAGTTCCGCCGAGAGGTTGCGGCCGCGAGCGACGCACGGTCCTCCCCGCGCGCGCCGTCGCGTCGGAGGCACCCGTGCGCCCACCGCCGCCCCGCGCGTCCGCGACCGACGGAAGAGGACACCCACCGATGGACATTCTGATGAACCTGGCCGACCACCCGGCGGCCGCGCTCGTCGCGAGCGGCGTTGCGCTCGGCGCGCTGGTGATCCGACAGCTCGCGCGTCGTGACGAGGGATCAGACGACGAGGCCCCGCCGCTGCCGCCGGGCGTCGAGGCGCACGTGCGCGCGCGGCGCTTTCATGAGGCCGCGATGCTGTGCCTGCGCCACGATCGGCTCGCCGAGGCGCAGGGATATTTCCTCCAGGCGAACGAGCCCGCGCGGGCCGCGCAGACCGCCGCGCGCCGCGGAGACCCGATGACCGCGGGCGCGCTCTACGAGCAGGCAGGCGAGCTCCGTCGCGCGGCGCAGTGCTACGAGCGCGCGGGCGACACCGAACGTGCGAAGGCCCTCTACGAGAAGGCCGGTCCCGACCCCGACGTGCCGCAGCCCTCGCGCGCCGACGTGACGCAGCCTGCGCGGCCCATGGCCCTCGCGCAGGCCCGGAGCAACACCCCGCCCTGCGCCGCCTCGGTGCAGCCGCCGCCCGCGGAGGCGCGACGCACCGCGGAGGTTCCGCGCGCGGTCGAGGCCGACGATCTCTCCGCGGTCGAAGAGACGCGCGCGGTCGAGCCCACGCCCGCTACGTCGCGCCCCTCGGCGACGATGATCGTGCGGCACGTGCGGCTCGTGGGCGGTGCGGCGCCGACGGGCGTGCTCCGCGGTGCGACGCTCCAGGGGCTCGCGGTGTCCGACGTCGACCTCGCGCTCCTCGCCGACGCGGCCGTGAGCGCTGCGGGCGAGGGGCCCTCGCGCGAAGACCTCCAGCGCTCCGTGGGCGACCGTCCGTGTGATGCCTCGAACGTCGAGGACTACTACCGCATGGGCCTCACGTGCCTCGCGTGCGGCGAGTACGAAGACGCGCAGAAGAACTTCGAACGCGTCGAGCGCGTGGCGCCGGGATACCGCGACGCGCGCGCCCGCCTCGACGAGATCGCCCGCTGGCGCAGCGCGCTGGGTGAGCACGCGCAGCTCGCGGAAGACACCGGCACGCGCCGCAACCGCTACGCCGTGCGCGGCGAGCTCTCGCGCAGCGGCGACGTGGTGGTCTACCGCGCGACCGACCTCGCGCAGGGCCGCGACGTGGCGCTGAAGTTCGTGCCCACGATGGCCCTCGAAGAGCCCGCGCGGCGCGAGGAATTTCTTCGCGAGGCGCGCGCCGTGGGCCAGCTCGATCACCCCGCGGTGGTGCCCGTGTACGAGGTGGGCAGCCTCGATGGGCGCGCGTTCGTGGCGATGGAGTGCGTCGAAGGCCGCACCCTCGACGCGGTGATCGCCGCGCAGGGGAGGCTCCCGGTGATCGACGCGCTGCGCGCCGCGGCGCAGGCCCTCACGGCCCTCGACCACGCGCACCAGCGCGGCGTGGTGCACGGCGACGTGCGCCCGGCGAACCTCATCCGCACCGCCGACGGCACCGTGCGGCTCATGGATTTCGGCCTCACGCGCGCCCTCGGCGACGCGGCGCCCACGGCGTACTCCGCGCCCGAGCTGCGCCTCGGCGACCGCGGCGATGTGCGCGCCGACCTCTTCGCCCTCGGCGTGTCGCTCTACGTGATGCTCTCGGGCGAGCTCCCGCCGCGGGGCGCATCGCCGTCGCTGCGCGCGCGTTTTCCCGAGGTGCCCGCGGCCATCGACGACGCGCTGCGCACGGCCATGGCCACGGATCCCGCGCGGCGCTTCCCCACGGCCCGCGCGTTTCTCGCGCCCGTGCAGCGCGTGCTCTCGGTCATCGAGCGCGCCGCCGAGGAGCGCAACGCGAGGCTCCCCGCGCGCGGCGACCGCGTGCCCACGCGCCCCATGGCCGACGCGCCCGCGAACCCGCGCAGCACCGCCGTCGTCGACGATCCGCACCGCTTCGCCCGCGCGAGCACGCGCCTCCTCGCGGGCCTCGCGAACGACCCGCCCGCCGCGTCGCCCGCGTCCGCTGCGCAGCCCTCGTCGCGCCCCGCGCGCGTCGACACCGCGCCCTTCGCCGCGCAGCCCTCGAACGCGCCCGCGCCGCGCACGCAGGCCGAGCCCTTCAACAGCCGCAAGGGCACGCTGCTCATGCACGCCGCGCCGTCGTCTCCGCCCGTGCGCACGCCCTCCGCAGCCCACGACACGCAGCCCGCGCGCCGCGCCACGCGATCCCTCGGCGACCCCGCGCGCCGCTCGGTGTCGTCGATGCCGCCGCCCGCGTAGCGCGCGCCGCAGTGGTTGCATTTCCAACAACGTACTGCACAGCGCTCGAACACCCTCTCCGCACGACGATTCCGTGAAGGCCGCGCGCCGTCGGACCCATACAACTCCGACGTGAACGCGCCGTCGACGGAGGCCCGCGCCGTAGGCCTCCGATGCGGCGAGCGAGCCTCTCCCGGAGGCCGCCGCGCGGCACCACGGAGTGCGCCCGAAGGAGGAGTCCCGGCCATGCGCCACGTTCGTCACTGGATCATCGTCGCGGGGCTGCTGTTCGGCTGTGAGCAGCCGGCGGTCACCGTCGACGCGGGATGCGCAGCGGAGGGTGCGGCGTGCAGCGCTCACGCAGACGAAGACCCCGCGGCGCGCGCGGTCACGGCACCCGCGGTCGACGTCTCGGGTGTGGCGGGCGAGTGGTACCTCGCGATGGGCGAGCTGCGCGCGACGGTGCGCCTCCGCCGTGATGCGACCGGCGCGCTCGAAGGTTCGCTCCAGCCCGACAACGCCGACGCGACCGCGCTCACCCACATCGCGTGGAACGACACGGCCCGCACGCTGCGCTTTCGCGCGCGCCGCGACGGGTACGTGTACTGGTTCGACGGTCGCGTGATCGAGGGCGTGTTCACCGCCCGCGTGGCCACCACGTTGGAGTCCGACACCGCGACGCCTGCAGCCACCGCGTACAGCCGCCACGCCACCGCGTGGAACGCCACGGTGATCGACACCGACCTCGTGCCCCGCGTGTGGGACCTTCGCGCCGACGACGGCTACCACGCGCGGCTCCGCATCGACCGCGACGCGCGGGGCCTCGTGGGCACCTTCAAGGTCTACGCGCGCGACGGCCTCGGCGCGACCGTCGAGGAGCTCGAGTACGACCTCAAAGACGTCGCATGGGACGGTGACTCCCTCACCTTCTCGGTCACGCGCGCCGACACCGCGTGGCGCTTCGAAGGCTCCGCCGACGGCCGCACGCTCGCCCTCGCCGCCACCGCACAGACCGGCGGCGCCCGCACCTGGACCGGCGCCCGCGCCGAGGTGCTCTCGCACGGCCTCGTCGAGCGCCCCGTGGCCACGATGAACGCGTGGCGAACCCGCGTGCGCGCGCGCCTCGAACTGCTCACGATGGCGGGCGATCCCGCGCCCACCGCGACGCGCGTGACCGTGCTCTCCGAGCGCGCCCTCGCCACGGCCAACGCGAGCGATGCCTCGCAGCACGGCTACGCGCTGAGCGAGCTGCGCCTCGACCACACGCTCCCCGATCCGCACGGCGGCGCCGACCTCACGCGCACCGCGCACGTCTACGTCGCGAAGCCCGACGGCGCGATGCCCGCGGGCGGATACCCCACGGTCATCGCCCTCAACGGCCACGGCGGCAGCGCCGCGCAGACCATGAACCCCGCGAGCCGCTACTGGTACGGCGACGCGTACGCGCGCCGCGGATACCTCGTGGTCGCCGTCGACGTGTCGCACCGTCCCTTCGACGAGCGCAGCGATCTCTACGGCGACTACAACGAAGGCGACGATCCGCCCGCGGGCAACGGCACGCACCCGGCCATCGCGTCGCCGGGCTTCGACACCGACTGGGAAGAAGAAGGCGAGCGCACCTGGGACGCCATGCGCGCCGTCGACCTCGCGCTCACGCGCCTCAACGCGCGGCCGTCGAGCGTGCTCGCCGTGGGGCTCTCCATGGGCGGCGAGGAGGCCACCAACCTCGGGGCCTTCGATCCGCGCATCACGGGGGTCATCGCGGCGGGCTACGCGCCCGACTACGCGGTGATGCGCAACCACGGCAACCACCCGTGCTGGCGCTGGCGCTACGGCGACATCGAAGAGTTCATCGACGTCTCCGACCTCCACGCGCTCGTCGCGCCGCGTCCCCTCGTGGTCGAGACCGGACTCGTCGACCCGACCTTCTCGTTCCTCGCGGCGCCGTACGCGTCCGACAAGCAGGTGCTCCGTCGCAGCCGCGTCGCGTGGCCCACCGAAGGACGCCGCGTGATCCACGACCTGCACCCCGGCGCGCACGTCTTCCACGTGGGCGATCCCGCGCTCGACGGCGGCGACCTCCGCGGGCTCCAGTACGCCCTCGAGGTGCGTCCCACCGCCGCGAACCCCGTGCTCTGGCAGACCGACAGCACCACCCGCGCGCTGCGCTTCACGGCCTTCGACCTGCTCCTCTCGCCGCGCAACTGAGAGTTGCGTACCCTGCGCGCGCGCCGCCCCGAACCGCGTCCCTCCACCGCGGCGCAGCGAGTGACTCCCTCCGCGATGCTGCGACCCTCTCTGCTTGTGATCCCGCTCGTGGCCCTCGCGTGCAGCGCGACGCCCCCCGCGGCCTCGCTCACGCCCGATGCATCGTCGCCCGATGTATTCGTGGCCGACGTGTCCGCGCCCGAGGTGTCGCTCCCCGATGCTTCCGCGCCCGAGGCTTCCGCGCCCGATGCGCCGCGCCCCGACGTCACCCTCCCCGATGCATCGCTGCCCGATGCACCCGCGCCACGCTGCGCCGGACGCACCCTCGGCCCCGGCGACTGGGAGCGCACGGTCACCGTCGGCGGCGTGGTGCGCACCTACCGCGTGCACGTTCCGCGAGGCTACGACCCGACGGCGCCCGCGCAGGTGGTGATGAACTTCCACGGCTACCTGAGCAGCGAGACGCAGCAGGCCGACTGGTCGAACCTCAACGAGGCCGCCGACGCGCGGAACTTCATCGCCGTGCACCCCCGCGGCCGCGACGCGAGCTGGAACGCCGGCGTCTGCTGCGGCCTCGCCCAGTCGCGCAACGACGACGACCTGGGCTTCGTGCGCGCCATGCTCGACCGCCTCGACGCCGAGCTCTGCGTCGACCCGCGGCGCGTGTTCTCCACGGGCTTCAGCAACGGCGCGTTCTTCTCGCACCGACTCGCGTGCGAGCTCGCCGCGCGCGTGGCCGCCATCGCGCCCGTGTCGGGTGACAACACCATCGAGCCCTGCGCGCCGGGCAGGCCCGTGCCCGTGCTGCACTTCCACGGCGACGCCGACCTCGTGGTGCCCTACAACGGCTCGCCCGCGCTGCGCTTTCCGAGCGCCCTCGACTCGGCGCGCGGATGGGCCCGTCGCAACGGCTGCGCCGACACCAGCACCGTCACCTTCGACCGCGGCGACACGCGCTGCGTGACCTTCGACCGCTGCCCCGCCGACGGCGAGGTCACGCTCTGCACCATCCGCGGCGGCGGACACACCTGGCCCGGCGGCGACGTCCCCCTCGTGGGCGGCTACACGGGACGCTCCCTCGACGCCACCACGGCGATGCTCGACTTCTTCGCGCGCCACCCGCGCTGACACTCGGCGCTCCCCCGATGGCGCTGCGCCGTGCGATCTTCGCAGCATGGCCCTCCGCACCACCCCACTGCTTCTCTGCTCCGCGCTGCTCGTGGCGTGCTCCGGCAACCCCGTCGTCAACGGCAACGTGATCCCCGACGCCTCGGCGGATGTCACGCCCGACGTCGCACAGGACATCCCGCAAGACATCTCCCTCGACGCACCCGTCGACGTGACCCCTGACGTCACGCCCGACGTCGCGCCCGATGTGACCCCCGATGTCACCCCCGACGTGCCCGTCGACACGGGACCGCCGCCCTGCCGCGCCGACAGCGACTGCGCGGGCAACGCGATGGGCGAGGCCTGTGACACCACCTCGGGACGCTGCGTGCGATGCACTCCGGCGAGCGACCGATGTCCCGCGGGGCAGTACTGCGTCGAGGGCATGAACGCCTGCGCGCCGGGCTGCCGCAACGACGCCGCGTGCGCCACCACGGCCGACGGAGGTATGGCCCGCGAGGCCCGCTGCAACCCCACGACGCGCGCCTGCGTCGAGTGCGTGACCGACGACCACTGCGCCGCGGGCAACCTCTGCGTGGGCAACGCGTGTGTGCCCGGATGCAGCGCCACCCGCGGATGCCCCACCGGACGCTCGTGCTGCGAGGGCGCGTGCGTCGATCCGCAGACCTCCATCGCCCACTGCGGCGCGTGCGGAACGCGCTGCACCGTCGCGGGCGGCGCCGCCGTCTGCATGAACGGCGCGTGCGGCGTGGGCATGTGCACGGCCCCCAACGCCAACTGCGACGGCGACGCTTCGAACGGCTGCGAGACCGACACGCGCACGAGCCTCGCCCACTGCGGCGGATGCGGCATGGCCTGCGCGACGCGTCCGAACACGGCGGCGACCTGCATGGGCGGCGCGTGCAGCTACACCTGCAACCCGGGCTTCTCGGACTGCGACGGCGATCCCTCGAACGGCTGCGAGGTCGACACGCGCACGAGCACCTCGCACTGCGGCGCGTGCGGCGCGCGCTGCAATCCGCCCAACGCCACGGCGGCGTGCACGGCGGGGGTGTGCGCGGTGGCCGCGTGCAGCGACGGCTTCGGCGACTGCGACGGCAACCCCACGAACGGATGCGAGACCGACACGCGCATCACGGTTTCGAACTGCGGCATGTGCGGTCGCGCGTGCAGCGGCGCACCCAACGCCGTGGCCGTGTGCGCCCTCGGGAGCTGCGCCCTCACGTGCACCGCGGGCTTCGCCGACTGCGACGGCGTGGCTTCGAACGGCTGCGAGGTCGACACGCGCACGAGCGCCTCGCACTGCGGCGGATGCGGTCGCACGTGCACGCTCCCCAACGCGGCGAGCGCGTCGTGCGTGGCCTCGCTCTGCGCGGTGACCACCTGCGCGGCGAACTTCGCGGACTGCGACGGCAACGCGGCCAACGGCTGCGAGGTCGACACGCGCGCGAGCGCTGCGAACTGCGGCGCGTGCGGACGCGCGTGCTCGCTCCCCAACGTCTCCACGGCCACCTGCGCGGCCTCGACCTGCGGCGTCGGAACGTGCGCCGCGAACTTCGGTGACTGCGACGGCATGGCGGCCAACGGGTGCGAGACCGACACGCGCACGAGCGCCTCGCACTGCGGCGCGTGCGGACGCGCGTGCTCGCTGCCCAACACGGCGACGACGACCTGCGCGGCTTCGACCTGCGGGGTGGGAACGTGCGCGACGAACTTCGGCAACTGCGACGGCATGGCGGCCAACGGCTGCGAGACCGACCTGCGCACCACGACGGCGAACTGCGGCGCGTGCGGCTTCGCGTGCTCGGGGGGAACCACCTGCGTGGCGGGCGCGTGCACGCCCCTCGCGAGCTGCGCGGCGATCCTCGCGCGCTTTCCGACGGCGACGAGCGGCACGTACAGCATCGACCCCGATGGCACCGGCGCGGCGTTCGGAACGATCCCCGTGTACTGCGACATGAGCACCGACGGCGGCGGGTGGACCATGGTCTACAAGCTCACCTCGGGCGTCGCGGGGGAGCCCTCGCGGCTCTGGAACGGCGCGGCCGTGAACGACGACGCCGCGGCGTACCTCAACATCGGCCGCAACACGGGCCACTTCGTGAGCCGACTCCTCGGCGGGTGGAACACCACCGTGCCCGTCACGCAGGTGCGCGTGGCGGTCTACAACGGCACCACCGAGGGGGCCTTCCTGCGGTTCAACGGAACGGGAACGAACCGCACCAACTGGTTCACCCTCGCGCGCGTGCAGACCGCCACGTGGACCGATCTCGTGGCGCAGGGGCAGAACTTCTTCCAGATCGAGGGCCTCGGAAACTACGGCCGTCACTGGTTCATCAACCGGAACTACGGCGGCTGCCCCTCGGACACGGGCTGGCTCGTGGTGAACGGTTCGAGCGAGATCACCTGCGACTGGGCCACGCGCGCCGCCCAGGTGAACATCGAGTTCGCCCGCGGCACCGTCACCCGCAACTGGAACGACTACACGAACATCGGCCTCGCCGACACGATGGCCGTCTTCATCCGTTGACCGCGGAAACAAGCCCCTTCTGCGAGAAGGGTGACAGCGCGACGCGTCGGTGGTAGTGCCGCGCGCCATGCAACCCAGGCGCTCCGCCCTCTCGCTCTCCCTTGCCCTCCTCGCGGGCGCAGGCTGCAACAAGAACAACCCCCCGAGCGCGCCGCCCGCCGCCGCGCGCGATGCCTCCGCCGCCGCGTCGGATGGTGGCGGCGCCGTCGCCGTCGACACGAGCCCCCTCACGCCCCCGGCCGACGCGCTCTTCGTCGTGCGCGGCGCGTCGCTGAAGAACGTCATCACCATCGTGGCCCCCGGCGCGCCCACGCGCGCGGTGCTGAGCCAGGTGGCGCCGCAGTACAGCCCCGGCATCGGCGAGCACGGCCTCGACGTCGACCCCGAGAAGCCCTTCGCCATCGCGGCCATTCCGGTGACGTCGGGCGAGCGCGCGCGCCTCGGGCTCCACATCGCGTGGCCCCTCCGCGCGGGCGCCCAGATCGCGCAGGACGCCGCCGCGGGACACAACTACCGCGAGGTCGCGCCGGGGCTCTACGAATCCACCGCCGCGCCCGAGCCCGGTGACGCCGGCGTGGCCGCCGCGGAGAACCCCTGCTGGGTGGCCCGCAAGCAGCCCGTGGGATGGGCCCTCGTGTGCGGTCCCCGCGCGACGCTCCGCACGGCCGCGAACTTCCTCGTGCGCGCGGCGTCGCGGGCGCCCGAAGGAGACCCGGTGCTCGACATCACGCTCCGCCCCGAGGCCGCGCGACCGATGCTCGCCGCCCAGATGCGCGGGCTCGAAGCGCAGGATCCGCGGCACTCGGGCGTCGACGCGGGCGCCATGCAGTCGGCCCTCGTCGCGCAGTACGACCAGGTGCACCGCACGGCCGTCACGTACAAAGAGATCGCCGACGACCTCCGCACCTTTCACGCGACGCTGACCCTCGACGAGAACAGCTACCACGTGCGCGCCGAGGCCGATTTCGCCAACGCGACCGCCGCGTCGACGCGCGCGCTCCTCGCCTCCACCGTGGGCCGTCGCACCGCCGCGGAGCTCCTTGCGCGCCTGCCCACCACGGCCTCGTCGTACCTCACGATGAGCGTCGATGGCGCCGCGATGGCCCCGCTCCTCGGCGCCTCCGACGACGAAGAAGATCCGCGCATGGCCGCCGCCGTGGGCCCGGAGTTCATGCGCTTCCAGCATCTGCTCCGCGACCTCACGGCCGTGCGCAACGCGGGTGAGCGCGCCATCGGCTTCCTGACCGACGACGGCGGAACGCGCATCGAGGTGATGCGCATGGCCGACCCCGTGGCCGCCCTCAACGGCGTGCGCGCGGCGGCCGCGGCGGTGCCCCGTACGCCCCGCGCCTCGGGGCTCAACCCCAGCGAGCAGTTCGCCGTGCTCCCGTCGCCCGCCGGGCTCCCCGCGGGATCGCTCCGTCTGCGCCTGAACCCCGACCCCGCGCGCCTGCCGCCCAACGCGCCGCCCGAGGCCCGTCGGATGTACGCGCGCACCACCCTCCTCGTGCCCGAGGGTGACAAGCTCTACCTCATCGAGTCCGCCGATCCCGTCGCCCGCTGGACGGCCCTCAGCACCGGCACCCGCATCGCCGTCACCGTGCCCGAGAACCACGCGGGCGTCGCGCACCTGAGCCCCATGGCGCTGCTCATGCTCCTCGGCGTGCCCGCCACGCAGGAGATCCAGGCCCAGGCCGCGGGCGAGCCCATCGACGGCGCGCTCACGGCCCGCCGTGTGGGCGACGCGGGCGCGCACTTCGAACTCCGCGTCGACGCGCCCATCGTGTCGCTCAACCGCGCGCGCGAAGTGGTCGCCACGCTCCAGGCCCAGCAGGCGCAGGCGATGCAGCAGGCCCAGGAGGCGCAGCAGCGCGCGATGCAGCAGGCCCAGGCCGCCGCCCGTCGCGCGCAGCAGGGCGCCCGCGCCAACCCCGGCATGGTGCTCCCGACGCCCTCGTCGCCCGATGAGCTCCCGGCGCCGAACTTCCAGCTCAACGGACCGCGCTGAACCGCTGTTCAGTTTTCGCCCTTCCAGCGTGCGGCGGGCCTGTGGTAGCGCCCGTCGCATGAGCACCGTCACTCCCCGACTCGACGCCGTGGGCATCGTCGCGCGCGACCTCGCCGCGGCCGTGCGCTTCTACCGCCTGCTCGGGCTCCCGTTCCCCGACGCGACGCCCGGCGAAGACCACCTCGAAGCCACCACCTCGCACGGGCTCCGCGTGATGCTCGACAGCGAGGCGCTGATGAAGCAACTCGACCCGGGCCGCGAAGATCCCCGCGGGCACCGCATGGCGCTGGCCTTTCACTGCGGCGACGCGGCGGGCGTCGACGCGGCCCACGCGCGCATCACCGACGCGGGCTTCGCGAGCGTGAAGGCCCCGTGGGACGCGTTCTGGGGACAGCGCTACGCCCAGGTGCGCGACGCCGACGGCAACGTCGTCGACCTCTTCGCGCCGCTCTGAACTGCCTTGAAGTAAGCCGTTTCCGTGGGGGAGACGGTCAGTCGCCCGTGGGCAGCGCGTTCGTGTCGTTGCTGCCCTCGGTCGGCGCGGGCGTCGCGCTGCGCACCGTGGGGTTGTCGTCGGCCACGTCGTCGAGCTCGGGGTCTGCGCCCACGGGCGGCACCGACGGATCGGGCGTGTCGAGCGGGTTCGCGTTCGGCGGCGGATTGCGCGGACGGCTCGGCGGCGGATGCGACTCGGAGCCGTAGCGCGGACGCTCGCCGGGCCTCGACCAGTCGACCCAGTAGGCCGACTCGTCGCGGGTGTCCATGTGGATGAACACCGAGCGCGGATAGAACCCGCAGCCCGTGGCCGCGAAGGTGCGGCAGTAGTCGCGCGCCACGCGGTTCGAGACACCCGCCACGCGAAAGTCGATCGCGTGCCCCGAGTTGTGGCGCGAGTGCGCCGTGTACTGCCCGCGACGCCGCGGACGGAAGCTCGAAATCACCTCGATGGTGCGCCCGCCGAAGTGGTCGCTGAACATCGCCACCTGGCGCAGCAGACGCGCGTCGATGGGGTGCGTCGCGCCGTTGTTCGCGCGCAGAAACGCACGCATCCGCTGGCGCGTCACGGGCCCGATGCGCCGCAGGTCGGCGACGATCTCCGTGCTGTCGTTCACCCGCTTGAAGTGCACCACCCCCGGACGCGCCGGACGCCCCCAGCGACCGCCGCCCGCGCGGTGGTTGTCGATCGCCGGCGTGGGATGCGCCGTGGCGTTGCTCCCGGGATGCGCCGTCGGATGCGTCGCGCCTGGATGGGTCACCGGGGCCGTCGTCGTCGCGCCCGGACGCGCCGTGGTAGCCGCCGCGGGCGGCGCGTTGGGATCGGCGTCGGGCACCGCGATGGCGCGCGAGGGGAGGCGCAGACGCATGCTGCGGCGCAGGGCGTACGGGGCCGTGAGGTGGCTGCGCTCGGCGAGCTCCGACGCGCTCACGTGGTAGCGCCGGGCGACCTCCCAGAGCGTGTCGCCGTTGACCACGGTGTAGTACCGCGGGGCCGCGACCTGCGCGTCGGCCACGCGCGGAGTGACATACCCGGTCACAGCCAGCAGCGCGACGGCGAGCCTTCGCAGCAGGGGAATCGTCGTCTTCACGGCCCGGCGGCGTACCGCGAGGCCCCCGTGCGGGTCAAGGCGCGCGGACTACACCCCCGGCAGTCGGAGCTGCTCGGGCCGACGCTTCTTCGCCCGCGCGCGCAGCCGTGCGACGCGCTTCGTGTGGGCCGTGGTGTCTTCCGCACCGGCCGCCTTCAGCGCGTGAACGAGCGCCTTCGCGGGGTCGCGCAGCGCACGCTCGTAACAGCGCGAGAGTTCGAGGTGGAGCGCCGCATCGTCGGGCGCGTGGTCGAGGGCCGCGAGGAGCCGGTCGCGCCACGCGGCGCCATCCTTCGTGCGCTTGTGGATGCCCGCCGCGAGCACGTGCGCATCGCGCGCGGCCTTCGAATCACCCGCGGCCTCGCCCATCGCCGCGGCCTCCGAGGCGAGACGCACGGCGTGTCCGAGGTCGCCCGCGCGGTGGGTGGTGCGCGCGAGGCCCACGAGGTCGTGCGCTTCGAAGCGTCCGTCGCCGTGTTCGCGGGCGAGGCGCGCGCCGAGCTCACCCGAGAGCGCCGCGAGGGCCGCGAGGTCCCACACGTTGTGCTCCACCACCGGGAGCAGCGCGTCGCGGGCGCGCACACCCTCGCGCAGAAACCGCTGGTACAGCGCAGGAATCTGCGACCCGTCCACATCGCCCACGCGTTCGAAGCCGAGCACGTCGCGCTCCAGCGTGGTGAGGTTGCAGCGCTCGACGCGGGCGCCGTAGATCCTCCGCGCGACGTGGAGCAGGTCGAAGTGCGGCGGCTCCGCGGGCGGCGTCACGCGCGCCATCACGAAGCGCGAGCGCAGGAGCGGGAGGTCGAAGGTGCGGCCGTTGAAGGTCACCAGCGCGCCCGCGTCGGCGATGCGTCGCGCGATGTGTTCGAGCATCGGCGCCTCGTGCTCCAGGTCGAGGAGCATGAGCTGCTCCACGCGCAGCGCGTCGCCGTCGAACCACGCCATGCCCACAAGAAAGGCCAGCGTGCCCGTGCCGCCCGCGAGGCCCGTGGTCTCCGTGTCGAAGAAGAGCGCGCGCCGCGGGTCGTAGCCCTGGAGCGCCGTGTCGATGCCCAGCGTCGCCGCCTGTGTGCCCGTCACCGCCAGCGCGCTCGCGAGCGAGACCGCGCCGTGTCGCGCATCGACCGGAAAATACCGCGTGGCGACGTGCACGCTGCCCTCGTCGCCGGGGCGCACCACGAAGGGCCACTCGGGCAACGGAGGACGCTCCACGGCGGGTTGTGCCGTGGTGCCCGCGCGTCGCTTCGTCTTCGCGGCCACGGCCTTGAGCCGCGCGCGGAGCTCGTCGTCGGCGCGCGCGGTGGGGAGGGCTTCCACGGTCGGCGCGACAGGCTCCGCGGGCGCGGTGACGGCCGCGGGCTCGGCGGGGGTGTCCGTCGGTGCGGTGGGCTGCGTGCGGAGGCGTGCGATCTTGCGTCGGAGGTCCATCGCGGCGGCCGTGGCTCTGCTCTACCGCGGAGCGCCCGCGGCCGTCACGTCGCCCGTCACGCCGAGCGCTTCGAAGATCGCGAGGGCCATGCGCTTGCGGCTCGCCGCGCCCGAGTCGAGACCCGGCGCCACACACGCCGGACACCCGTCTTCGCACGGACACCGCCGCACCGCTTCGAGGGCCCGCGCGAGGAGCTCGCGGCGACGTTCGAACGCGCGCTCCGCGAGGCCCACGCCGCCCGACACCGCGTCGAAGAGAAACACCGTGGGCGCGGTGCTGGTGTTCGTGAGCGCGTCGCGCGCCGGGGCCTGGTCGTCGAGGCGTCCGCCGAGGGTGCTGTCGAGATCGCCCGCGGCGCACATCAGCGCGAGCGAGGCCTGTGCGCGCAGCGCATACGACACCCCGCGGAGCCCATCGAGCACGCGGTGTCGCCCCGCGGGGGAGCCCAGGTCGTCGGGCATCGCCATGAGCGACTGCACCGCGGGCTCGTCGAGCACGAGCCAGCACGCGGTGGTCTGCATCTCCACGGGCTCGCCGTCGAGGTCCTGCTGGGCGAGGTTCTCGTGCGTGTGAAACCGGATGCGCTTGAAGCCCACGAGGCGCGTCGTCACCTGCACCTCGCCGTAGCCGTACGCGTCGCCGGGCTCGTCGCGCAGCGTGCCCGTGCGGGCGGTCTCCAGCACCGCCACCTCGACGCGCGACAGCGGCTCCGTGAACCAGTCGTGCGGCGACGGAACCACCATCACCTTGCGCGCGCCCTCGTCGACGCGCTCCACGAGGTACGTGCTCCCCTCGTGCTGGTAGATCGCCCCCGCGTGGAGCTGCAATCGCGCCGCGCGTCCGTCGACCTCGGCGAGGGTCACGTCGCGTCCCGCATCGACCACGAGCACCGCGTCGCGACCCGCGGAGCGCAGCGAGACACCCTGCGCGGGATACTGCCCGGCGACCCAGTGCCAGCGCTGACTCCCGCGGTGCACGAGGCCCTCCTCCGCGAGCAGGTCGAGGGCTTCGCCGATCACCTCGGCCTGCACGGTTCCGTACGATTCGCCGATGCGAAAGGGGAGCTCGAAGGCCCCACAACGGAGGTGTTGCAGCAGCACCTCGACGTTGTCGGGATCGATGCGCGCCTCTTCGACCGCCGTGCGTACGAGGTACGCGGGCGCCGCGGCGAGAAACTGATCCACGGGGCCCGCCGACGGAACGAGCACCGCGAGGCTCGGTTCCCCGCGACGGCCCGCGCGACCGAAGCGCTGCCACGTCGCCGCGAGGGTGCCGGGGTAGCCCGCGCACACCACCGCGTCGAGGTCGCCCACGTCGATGCCGAGCTCCAGCGCGCTCGTGGCCACGACGCAGCGCACCTCGCCCGCGCGCAGGGCCTCTTCGATGCGACGGCGCGTGCCCGCGAGGTAGCCGCCGCGGTAGGCCTGGATCTGCTCTTCGGAGATTCCTTCGGGGAGCAGACGGTCGCGGAGGTAGCGGAGCATGGTCTCGACGGAGCCCCGTGACTGACCGAAGACCAGCACCGGAACCTTCGCGCGCACGAGGTCCGAGGCCACGCGCACCGCGCTCTTGAGGTAGCTCGGACGGATGCCCAGCTCGGGGTTGAGCGGCGGCGGGTTCCACACCGCGACGTGGCGCGCGCCGCGGGGAGCGCCCGATTCGGTGATGGCCTCGACGGGCGCGCCCGTGAGCCGCGCGGCGTGCTCCGCGGGGTTGCCGATGGTCGCCGAGGCGCAGAGAAACACGGGGTTCGCGCCGTGAAAGCGCGCCACCCGCGCGAGCCGTCGGAGCACGTTCGCGACGTGCGATCCGAAGACGCCCGTGTACGCGTGGAGCTCGTCGACCACCACGTAGCGCAGCGACGACAGCACCCGCGCCCACGAGGCGTGATGCGGGAGCACCCCCGCGTGGAGCATGTCGGGGTTCGTGATGATCACCGACGCGCGCTCGCGGATTCCCCTGCGCGCATCGGCGGGCGTGTCGCCGTCGTAGGTGGCCACGAGCTGCCCGAGGCCCGCGCGCTTGAAGAGATCACCGAGCGCGTGCTCCTGGTCTCGCGCGAGCGCCCTCGTGGGAAAGAGGTACAGCGCCCGCGCCCCCGGCTCCATCGCGATGCGCTGCGCGACGGGGAGGTTGTAACAGAGCGATTTGCCCGACGCCGTGGGCGTGGCGACCACCCACGAGCGCCCCGCCGAGGCCAGCGCGAAGGCCTGCGCCTGGTGCGCGTAGAGGCCCGCCACACCGCGCTCCGTGAGCGCCCGCGCGAGGCCCGGATGCAGCCCCGCGGGAAGCGCCACGGACGTGCCCGTCGAGGGCTCCACACGATCGAGCACGGTGAGCGCCGCCCGCGCCGAGGGGTCGCCCTGCCACTGACGGAGTACGGCTTCGACGCCGCGCGCGCGCTCCCACGGTGCTCTCGGCATGGATGCTCTCTGCGACGGTCTCTACACCCGCCGCACCCCCGCCGCGACCCTCTACGGAAACACGAACCCGTACGCTTCGAGCCGCGCGCGTCCGGCGCCTTCCTGCAGGTAGCGCAGAAAGCGTCCCGCGGCCTCGCGTCGCTTCGCATCGCGGGTGCACGCGACGCCCACCTGCTCCACCGGGCGGTAGAGGTCCGCGGGCACGGCGAGCGAGTCGCCCTCGGTCACGATCACCCTCGGCACGATGGCCGCGTCGACCTCGCCGCTGCGCACCTGTTCGAGCGCGCGTCGCGCCGTGTCGACGTACACCAGCCGATTGCGCAGGGGCTCGTACACATCGAGTCCGGTGATCACCTGCATGGCCGCGCGGCCGAAGGGGCTGCGCTCGGGGTTCATCACCGCGACGTGGGCGTAGCGGGCGTCGGCGAGCGAGGCCACGGCGTCGATGCGCGGCGCGCGCGGCGACGTCACGATCACCAGCGAGGCCATGCCCGCGAAGGCGCGCGAGAGTTCCTCGCAGCGCCCCACAGAGACCAGCCGGCCCACGTGCGCGGCGTCGGCGGTGACGAGCACGTCGAAGGGCGTCGAGGTGCCCTGCTGCATCTCCTGAAGCAGCGCATCGGAGGGCGCGAAGCGGTACGCGAGCCCCACGTTCGACTCGTTGGTGAAGCCCTCGCGGAGGGCTTCGAACGCGGGCGAGAGGTCGCTCGCGATGGCCACGCGGAGCGTCACGTCGGGCGG
This sequence comes from uncultured Myxococcaceae bacterium, assembly GCA_945952225.1. Taxonomy (GTDB): domain Bacteria; phylum Myxococcota_A; class Polyangia; order Polyangiales; genus CAISKJ01. The sequence continues at coordinate 3,158 of CAMFHP010000073.1, read as the reverse complement.
GCGGCGGCAGGCGGTCGCGAAGACCACCAGCGCGAGCGCGGCGAGACGGAGGGTTCTGCGCGGTGCCGTGGCCATGACCGGGGCCTTCGGGAATGCCATGAAATCACGCGCGGGGGTTAGTCCCTTGTGCGCGGTTGACGCTTCTCGGGGCTTCGGGCTGCGTGGTATTTCCGGCCGCATGAGTGAAGCGCGCAGTTCGAAGGACATCGTGCGAGACAACCGCGAGTACACCCTCTTCTCGTGGTCCGTTCAGGGGGCGCTCGACCCCATCCACATGACGGGCGGCGAGGGGTCGTGGTTCACCGACGGCGAGGGCAACCGCTGGCTCGACTTCAGCGCGCAGCTCATCAACCTCAACGTGGGCCATCAGCATCCGAAGATGCTCGAAGCGATCAAGAAGCAGGTCGACACGCTCTGCTTCGCCGGTCCGAGCTTCGCCACGGAGCCGCGCGCCCAGCTCGGAAAGAAGCTCGCCGAGGTCACCGGGCTGAAGAAGTCGTTCTTCACGCTCGGCGGCGCCGAGGCCAACGAGAACGCCATGAAGATCGCGCGGCTGGTCACGGGCCGCGACAAGATCATCACCCGCTACCGCTCGTATCACGGCGCCACCATGGGCGCGATGACGGCCTCGGGCGACCCGCGTCGTCTGCCGGTGGAGCCGGGCATTCCCAACGTGGTGCGCGTGTTCGACCCGTACTGCTACCGCTGTCCCTTCGGACAGAAGGTCGAGAGCTGTCACCGCGAGTGCATCTCCCACATCGAGGAGATCATCCACTTCGAGGGCCCGAACAACATCGCGGCCATCATGGTCGAAGGGATCACCGGTTCGAACGGCCTGCTCGTTCCGCCCGATGACTACTACGCGAAGCTCCGCGCGCTCTGCGACAAGTACGGCATCCTGCTCATCGACGACGAGGTGATGGCGGGCTTCGGACGCACGGGCAAGTGGCTCGCGACGCAGCACTACGGCATCAAGCCCGACATCGTGACCTGCGCGAAGGGACTCACCAGCGGGTACATGCCCCTCGGCGCCGTGGTGCTCTCGGAGAAGATCTCGGACTACTTCGAAAAGAACATGCTCTGGGGCGGCCTCACCTACTCGGGACATCCCGTGTGCGTGGCCGCGGCGGTCGCGAACCTCAACCTCTACGAAGAGGAACACATCTTCGAGAACGTCGAGACGCAGGGCGCCTACGTGGCCGAGCGTCTGAACGCGATGAAGGCCGCGCACCCCTGCGTGGGCGACGTGCGCACCATCGGCCTCTTCAGCGTGCTGGAACTCGTGCGCGACAAGGGCACGAAGGAGCCCCTCGCGCCCTTCAATGGAACGTCGCCCGAGATGACGAAGCTCGCGGCGCACCTGAAGTCGAAGCACCTCTACGCGTTCACGCGCTTCAACATGCTGTGGGTGTGCCCGCCGCTCATCATCTCGCGCGACGACCTGAAGCACGGACTCGACATCATCGAAGAGGGCCTCACCCTCGTCGACGGACTGCTCTGATCGCACGCCCGCACCGCGGGTGACACAGGGCGCGCGCGCACCGGGGGGTGGGCCGCGCCCTGTGTGTTTCGAAGCACGGGAGTGGGGGTTGGGTGCTGTGCGGCGCGCGCGGGAGGGGTTTGTGCGGCGCGCGCGGGAGGGGTTGTGCGGTGCGCGCGGGTGGGGTTTGTGCGGTGCGCGCGGGTGGGGTTTGTGCGGTGCGCGCGGGTGGGGGTTGTGGCCGCTGTGCTCGCGTGGCCGGGGTTCAGCGCAGCGCTTCACCCCGGGCTACCGTGAGCGGTCGCACCGGACTTCGTCCGGCGCTGCATGGAGCCGATGGCGGTAGCGCCGGACCTCCGGCGCGGCAACGCACCGTAGCCCGGGGTGACGCGTCCGTCGCGGAACCCCGGGCGCGCCCATGGGCCGGCTCCCAATGCATGGCGCCCATGGGCTGGCTCCCAATGCATGGCGCCCATGGGCTGGCTCCCAATGCATGGCGCCCACGGACTGGCTCCCAATGCATGGCGCCCATGGACCTGCTCCCAATGCATGGCGCCCATGGGCTGGCTCCCAATGCATGGCGCCCACGGACTGGCTCCCAATGCATGGCGCCCATGGACCTGCTCTCAATCCATGGAGCGCCCATGGGCTCGCGTGGGCCGTCGGTTCAGCGCGGGCAGACGACGCCCGTTCCCTGGAGGCCGCAGTACCCGTCGGGGTTCTTGTGCAGGTACTGCTGGTGGTAGTCCTCGGCGAAATAGAACGTCTGCCCCGTGGCGATCTCCGTGGTGATCGGCGCGTGACCGTGGAGTCGCAGCGCGGCCTGGTACGCCTCCCGCGAGCTGCGCGCGACGGCCATCTGCGCCTCGGTGGTGCAGTAGATCGCCGAGCGGTACTGCGTGCCCACGTCGTTGCCCTGTCGCATCCCCTGCGTCGGATCGTGGCACTCCCAGAACGCCTTGAGCAGGTCGGTGAACGGGAGCTCGTTCGGGTTCCATACGACGCGCACGACCTCGGTGTGTCCGGTGAGGCCCGAGCACACTTCGCGGTAGGTGGGGTTGCGCGTGTGTCCGCCTGCGTAGCCCGCGCTCGTCACGCGCACGCCGGGGAGCTGCCACATCTTGCGTTCCGCGCCCCAGAAGCAGCCCATGCCCAGGAGCACCTCTTCGGTGCCAGGCTCGAAGGGCGGAAGCACCGACGTGCCGAGCACGAGGTGGCGCGGGTTGACCGTGATGGCCTCGTCGCGTCCGGCGAGGGCCTCGGAGGGCGACGGCACACTGAGCTTCTTGGGCGAGAACCACATGGGCCGCACCGTGTGGCCCATGGGCTCGCCGCGCAATGGCGCGATGGGGCAACGGCGGGTGTGTCTCCGATCGTGCGAACGGTCTCGCGTGCGGCCGGTGGTGAGCGCGTGCTGGCGGTGGTGAGCGCGTGCGGATGGCACTCGTGCGCGGCCGGTGAATGAATTCACCGGCAGGGAAGGGAAAGTCCCTTGCGGGACTCGCGCTTCATTCATCGGCAGCACGAGGTGTCCATCCGCACGATCGCTCCCGCTGCTCCGCACGCGGTGCCCATTCGCACGATCGGAAACACACCCGAACAACGCGCCACGAAGGCGGCGCAGGATCGCGAGTCCCGTGAGGGACTTTCCCTTCTCTGCCGGTGAATTCATTCACCG
>CAMFHP010000072.1 GCA_945952225.1 uncultured Myxococcaceae bacterium | reverse complement strand
TCGGCGGTCGTCGCGCGCTGAGGTCCTTGACAGTTCTTCAACGCCGGGCGTAGGGTCCGCGCCCCGACTGTCTCAGGAGGATCTTTCGTGGCGAACCATGCATCGGCCGAGAAGCGCAACCGTCAGCGTATCAAGCGCACGGCCCGCAACCGTTCCATCAAGTCCGAGTTCCGCACGCTCATGAAGCGTGTTCGTGAAGCGATCGCCACCGGCGATCAGGCCGCGGCCCAGGCCGCGCTCAAGCCCGCCGTGTCGGCCCTCGACGGCGCCGCCTCGGCCGGTGTGATCCACCGCGCCACCGCCTCGCGCAAGGTCTCGCGCCTCGCCGCGGCCGTGCACAAGCTCGGCGTCAAGGCGTGACTTCCGCTCGCTGCGCGGCCATCGACGGTCGCGCGGCGAACATCTCCACGAGATAGATCGCTCCGCCCGCTCGCGCGATCCCGATCCCCACCGCGTCGACCTCCGCATCGAGGAGGTTCACCCGGTGCGACGGTGATCGCGCGAGGCGTTGATGGGCCTCGGTGAGCGTCGAAGCGCGGGCCAGGTTCTCGGCCACGCGCGTCGTCTCGACCCCCGCATCGCGCAGCCGCGTCCACGGCGTGTCGTCGGCGCTCGGCGTGTGCTCGACGGCACCGCGTACCGCGAGGGCCGCCGCGTGCCGCCGCGCCACCTCGTCGAGCATCGGATCGCGCCGCAGCGCCGCGAGGCCCGCCCGCGCGCGCATCGCATTCACCGCCGCCAGCACGTGCCGCGTGCTCCAGAGCGCATCATCGCGCACCACCTCGGCGTCGTCGCGCGCGCCTTCGGTCCACGTCGCGAGCGGCGCGGGACCGTGCCCATCGTCGGCCACCACCTGAAGCGTCCACGGCGTACGCGCGTCGAGCGTCGCCGCCACGTCACCCCGCGCATCGACGGGAACACGCAGCGCCGTGGCGCGCGCCGACGTTGCAACCAGCGTCGCATCGCGCACCTCCGCAGGGAGCTCCACGTGCCACGACGACGCGCCACGCGGATGCACATCCACCGCACGTGGGGCGAGCGCGACCGCCACGGAGCGGCCGCGTCGTGCGACCGCGCACCGCGAGAGCGAGGGCGAGACCGCGTGGGTGGTGAGCCAGCGCACGACGGCGTCGGAGACCGCATCGGCAGCGCCTCCGTCGAGCACGAGCGCGTACACCGAGGGCGCGCGAAGGCCACGGGCCTGCGTGTCGGCACGGAGCTCGTCGGCCGTGAATCCACGCGGATCGTCGAGCGCGCGCGTCGCGGCCGGGATCAGTCTCGCGTCCGGCGTGCAGCGGGTCGCCGCGGCGTCATCGAGCCCGTCGGCGAAGGCCGTCGACGCGAGAAGGGTCCACGCAACGAGCACCGTCGAAGGCAGGAGGGAACGCACCCTCGAACCGTATGCCCGCGCGCGCTCAGCCCGCGAATTTGCCGCAGCGGTCGACGCGCGCCGCGAGCCACGCATCGACCACACGCCACGTCGTCGACGGAGCCTCGCGCCCGAGGAGCAGGTCTCCATGGCCGAAGGGAAGGAGCCGCAGCGTGCGGTCGCGCGAGGCGCTCACGTCGTAGGCGGCACGCACCGACTCGACGGGCGCGAGCAGGTCACGGGTGCCCGCGATGACCAGCAGCGGAACGTCGCACTGCGCCCACGCGCGGGCGTAGTCCACGCGTCCATCGTCGCTGTGAAACGCGCCGTCGACCCCATGCGTCGCGAGGTGCGCGAGCTCGCCGAGCGTGGCCCGATCGAAGGAGCGCGCGAGGTACTCGTCGAGGAGCGCGGGCTCGAAGCTCCCCGGGTGCCATGCGCGCAGGGGGAGGGGAACACGGCGGTGATCCCAGAGCGCGCGTGTGCGTTGAAAGAGGCCCTGCACGAAGCGCATGGGCACCGCGGCGCCGTGGGCGTCGGCCCAGTCGGCGGCACGGTTTGCGGCGCGAACGAGCTCCAGGAGCACGCGGTTTCCGCGACCGAGGGCCCACGGAGCTGCGAGTGTGACGAGGCCCGCGAGCGAGGGGAGCATCGCGGGCGCCGCGGCACACGCGACGACGCCGCCGAGCGAGTGACCGAGCACGAAGCTGCGCGTGAAGCCCGAGAGCGCGCATGCCGCATCGACCGCCATGGGAAGGTCTTCGGCGATGTACGCATCGAGCGAGGCCGACGGCGTCGAGCCCCGCGCGCGAGAGCGTCCGTGGCCGCGGAGGTCGAGGTTGAACACGTCCCACCCGACGCCCGCGAGGTGGTTCACGAAGCTGCGCCCGGGCAGGTGCCACGCGTAGCGGTTCTGCCCAAAGCCGTGCACGAGCACCAGCGCGCCGCGCGCCTCGGCCACGCCCTCGCGGCGCTTGCGCACCATCGCAAGAGGAACCGCGCCGTCGACATGCACGACCTCTTTCACGAAGGCCACGCGCTCGCCCGAGAGCCCGTCGACGGTCTGGTGCACGACGTGGCGCGCCTCGACGCGCGCGCTGGCCCGTTGGTGCCGCACACCCCCGATGGTAGGGTACCGCCCGCCGTGAAGAACCCCCGATCTGCCCTCGCGGGCGTGCTGGTTGCCGCGCTCTCGTACGCCTCCATCGCGGGCGCCGACCCCATCACCCGCGCCGAGGTCGAGCGCGCGCTCCAGGGCTACGAGCAGGTCGCGACCGTCGACGCCGTGCGCGCCTGGGGACCCACCGGCGTGAGCGCGCTCATCGCCGTGTCGCGTGACGAACAACAGGTCATCGCGGTGCGCGCCCGCGCCCTCCACGCGCTGCGGGCGTTCTCCGCCGACGCGACCGCGCGCGCACACCTTCGCGCGGTGGCCGCGAGCGACGCCGACCTCTTCCTCGTGCGCGCGAGCTTCGACGCGCTCGTCGAGGGCTTCGACGACGTGCCCACCGTGGCGCGCTTCCTCGCCGATCCGCGCGTCGACGTGCGCGACGGCGCGGCGTGGTCCCTCGCGGCCTCGCGCAACCCCGAGGCTCGCGCCGCGCTCCGCGATCGGCTGCGTGTCGAGACCGATGTCACCGTGCGCCGCACGCTCACCGACGCCCTCGCCGCGACGCCCGCCGCGCCCGTCGCCCCCGCGGTCACCGTCACCGTCGCGCCGCCCGCAGCACCTTCGCTGCGCACCGCGCGCCCCGTCCGCACCGCGCGCGGACGTTGATCCTCGCGCATCGCTTCCCGTAGCATCGCGGCCTCCCTCCACCCGGACGACGAGGCGGTACTTCGATGAAGACGATGCTTGGCGCGGCCATCGCCGCAGGGATGCTCGCGCTCACCCCCGCGGCGCAGGCGCAACAGACCTCGACGCGCGCGCCCTCGCTGCTCGTCGACACGAGCGAGAACGTGCCCCGCTTCGGACGCGCCAACGAGCACGCCGTCGGCCTCCGCGCGTGGGTGTTCATCATGCCCTCGTGGATGGTCGGCCTCTTCGCCAACGTGAACCCCGGATGGTCCGGCGCGACGAACCTCGCGATCGGTCCCGAGTACACGCTCCGCCGCGGCGGCCTCGACGTGGTGCTGAGCCTTCAGTACACGGGCTTCCAGGCCGACTCGGGATACTTCCGCGGCAAGAGCGAGAGCGACATCGCCACCGAGCGCGTGCAGAGCTCGCTGTGGGGCCTCTACGCCAACGCGCTCTTCCTGTGGCACCACCGATTCAACGACTGGTTCGAGCTCCAGTACGGCGCCGGCGTGGGCCTCGGCTACGTGGGCGGCGACCTGTACCGCACGCAGGTCTATCCCGGCTCCGCGGGCGGCTACAACGACTGCACGGGCCAGGGTTCGCCGCGCTCGGACTACTGCGACTTCGCGAACCAGCACTACAACGGCTACCGCGAAGGACGCCTCACCGACACGAACTCGGGCTCCATCCCGCCCGTGATCCCGTGGATCTCGCTCCCGCACCTCGCCGCCCACTTCAGGCCGCACCGCAACGTCGACGTGCGCCTCGATGGCGGCTTCGCCCTCATCGGATTCTACACGGGCCTCGCCGCGCACTTCGTGTTCTGACACCGAAGTCAGAGCGCGCGCCGACGCCCCGATCCCCCGCATTCTCGCCCCTTCGCAGCAGCGCCCATCACATCCGCCGCACGCGCGCGCCCTCGCACCGCGAGGGCTCACACGGCCGTGCTGCCGTACCGCGGCAACGGTGCGACACGGATGTCAGATCCGCGGTGTACGTCCGCGGGTTTGTCCCCACAAGCCCCTGCGATTTCGCCTTGAAAACAGGGCGGGTCCTGTGGTCAAAGCCCGCCCGCCGTCGCCCGGCACGGCCGTTGCGATGGCCTTTGGTGTCTCGCGCCCTTCTTCTTCTGCGAGACACCGCGGATTCGCTTGTTCGACTGGTTTGCGACGCTCTCGCGGCACCGCCTCCCGACCTTCGACCCGTCCGGTGCGGCGCGCGTGGTGTGAAGCTGCTTGACCTCCTTCGCTTCTCCTTCTTGCCGTGATCTTTGGCGGGCGCGCGCCCACTCCTTCACGACTTCGCTTCGCTCCCTTCGCTTCGTGACCGCTTCGCTTCGCCTCGCTTGAACGACACTTCGCTTTCGGCCTCTTCCCTTCGCTTGCAACGCTTCGCTTCCGACGCCGACATTCCCACCGGACCCTACGGATGACGGGCACGCATCGACCGACACGGTGCGTGCCCGTTGCCGTTCGAAACATCACCCAGGCGCGGCGCATTCCTCGTGGCACCACGGCGCGCCCCTCATGAGGGATGAAACGCGCGCGGCGCTCGGTGTACCCTCGCGCGCGATGCGTTTGTCTGCGCCCCTCGCCCTGCTCTTCGGCCTCTCCGCGGGCTGCTGGAACTACCGCGATCAGCTCGAACGCGCCGACGTGCACTACCACGCCGCGCGCTACGAAGCGGCCGTGGCCAACCTCGACGACCTCGAGCCCGCGCTCGGCCAGCTCGAACCCTCGGAGCGCGCGCGCTTCGCCTGGCTCGAAGGCATGAGCCACCTGCGCCTCGGTCACCGCGCGCTCGCCCGTCACTGGCTCGCCCGCGCCCGCGAGATGCTCGAACACGGCGCATCGCTCCCCGAGGCCGATCGCGCGCAGCTGCTCCGCACGCTCGCCGAGGTCGACTGGGTGGCCGCACCGCGCGAGGGCAACGGCGCCCGCGAGGCCGCACCGTCGGTCCCCTCGGGCACCGAGCCGCAGGACTCCGCCGCCCGCGCCCGCAAGCGCTGACACACGCCGCTCACGGCCGCGTGACACTTCGTGGTAGACGCGCCGCGAGGAGAGAAGCCCACTTCGCATGTCCGACGCCTCGAACCCACTCATCCACCCCAGCGCCATCATCGACGCGGGCGCGACCCTCGGCGAGGGCACGCGCATCTGGCACTTCTGCCACATCATGCCCGGCGCGGTGATCGGCCGACGCTGCTCCTTCGGGCAGGGCTGCTACGTGGGCAACCGCGTGCGCGTGGGCGACAACGTCCGCGTGCAGAACAACGTCAGCCTCTACGACGGCGTGACCCTCGACGACGACGTGTTCGTCGGCCCGAGCGCCGTGTTCACCAACGTGGTGAACCCTCGCGCGGCCTTTCCCCGCAAGGACGAGTACCGCGACACGCGCGTGGGCCGCGGCGCCTCCATCGGCGCCAACGCGACGATCGTGTGCGGACACGACGTGGGCGAAGGGGCCTTCATCGCCGCCGGCGCGGTGGTGACCAAGAACGTGCCCGCCTTCGCGCTCGTGGGCGGCGTGCCTGCGAAGATCATGGGCTGGGTCTGCCGCTGCGGCGCCAAGCTCTCGCCGACGCTCACCTGCGACGCGTGCTCGCGGCGCTACCAGCGCGCCGGCGACGGCCTCGCCGAGATCATCGCGTAGCGCACGTCAACGCCCGCGGGCCTTCGCGTCCGAGAGCTCGCGCAGCCGGTCGTCGGCCTCGCGAAAGCGCTCTGCGAGGGTCCGCACGAAGGCGCCCATCCAGGTGTGGAGCCCGAGCGTCTCGGCGAGGGCCTCGGCGGTCACCACCTTCACCGTGAGCGTCTCCAGCGCTTCGACCGTCGCCGACGTGGGGCGCGCGGTGATCACCGCGGTCTCGCCGAACACATCGCCGGGACCCATCTCACGGAGCACCACGCGCTCGCCGCTGCGCAGCGTGTAGGCCACGCATCGACCCGACACGATCACGTACGCCGCCACGCCCACGTCGCCCTCGACGATGACCCGGTCGCCCGCGGCGAAGGTGCGCTCCGGCGCGCGCTCGTCGCCTCGCAGAAAGCGCTCGACGTCGCGCTTGAGCTCGGTGACCGAGGCGTAGCGATCGGCCGGCGCGCGGGCCATGGCGCGCATCGCGATGCGGGCGATGCCCGGAGGAATGTTGCGCTCGGGGGCGGCTTCGCGCGGCGGCGTCACGCTCGCCGTGATCGCGCGGTAGAGCACGGCCACGAGGTTCGGACCCACGTTGGGCGGGCGCCCCGTGAGGATCTCGTAGAGCACCGCGCCGAGCAGGAACACGTCGGTGCGCTCGTTGATGTCGGCCTCGAAGCGCAGCGCCTGCTCGGGCGACATGTACGCGGGCGTTCCCATGGGGCCGCGTCCGCCGGAGACGGGCGACCCCGGAGGCGGAGGCGGCAGCGTCTCGGTGCTGCGCGGCGCGAGCGTCTTCGCGATGCCCCAGTCCATCACGTAGACCTGCCCGAAGGAGCCCACCATGATGTTCTCGGGCTTGAGGTCGCGGTGCACCACGCGGCGGCTGTGCGCGAAGGCCACGGCGTCGCAGACCTTGAGAAAGATCCCGAGCACCTCGTCGAGCACCGTCGCGGCCCACGGCGGCGGCGGGAGCGCGCGGAGATGGGTCGCGAGTGTGCGCCCCCGAACGAGCTTCATCGCGAGGCACGGCGCATCGTCGGGACCGCGCGCGAGCAGGTGCACGGGCACGATGTTGGGGTGATCGAGCTGCGCCGAGATGCGCGCCTCGTTCACGAAGCGCTGCACGGCCATCGGGTCGTTGGCGAGGCGCGGCGAGATGATCTTCACTGCGACGTGGCGCTCGAGGTCGCGGTCCCACGCGTGGCGCACCGAGCCCATGCCGCCGCGCGCGACCTCGCCCTGGTCGAGGTACGGATCGGCGAGGGGAACGGTCTCGGGCAGGTCGAGGATCGGCCCGCGGAGAAAGCCGCCGCTGTCGAGCGTGTGCGCGTGCGCCAGCGTCTCCAGCATCGTGGCTTCACCCGCGGGCACCACGGGGCCATGGGTGTCGGGGGAATCGCTCATCCGCGAGCGCGACGATACACCAACACCGCGCGCCGCCGACGCCGCACATGGAGCGACGGTGCGTGGTGTCGGGGGCCGTGGGCGATGGGAGTTTCGAACGCGGGGAAGGGGGGCTCCGCGCGGCGCGGCGGTCAGCGGATCTTGAGGCGCAGCGCGTAGCGCAGGCGAACCTGGCTCTCGGAGTACACGAGGTACTCGCTGTGCGTGAACGAGCTCTTCGCCCACTGCTTCTGCTTGATGGGCGCGCCCTGCGGAACGACCACGGGCTTGCCGTCGAAGGTCCAGGTGATGTTGGCCTCGGGGTCGGGCTCGGTGTGGCCGCGCGCGACGATCGAGTCGAAGCCCTTCGGGGGATGGCGGAGCGACGAGTCGTCCTGCCAGATCGAGTGCTCCTTGCCGAGGGCGACTTCGGCCAGGAACATCACCGCGGTGTCGCCCGACGGGCCGATGTACTGGATCGACTTGCCGTTCTCCGACGCGAAGTAGATGCCGCGTCCGACGCGTCCGCCCGAGTGGGGCATGATGCGAAGACCCGTGCCGAGAATGGCGGCCACGACGGCGACGTTGGTGCCGTGCCACATGAGCTTGCGCTCGGCGATGTTGTCGTGCGCCGAGAAGCGCGCGCCCTCGCCCTGACGGTCGATGCGGAACACATCGACGATCTGCGGCTTGTAGTAGTGGTTCTTGTCCTTGGTGGCGTCGAGGTACTTCGTGATGAACGCGAACTCCTCGCTCTTCGGGTCGACGTAGTCGAGCCCGCACTTGAGCGTGGTGTAGTTGGCGTCGATGGGGTTCGGCAGCAGCTCGCTCGCGGGCTTCTCTTCGGCCTTCTTTTCAAGGCCGAGGGCGACCTCGATGTCGGCGAGCACGTTGAGCATGTCGCGCTTCTTCTGGAGCGTCTCCGGCGAGTTGATCACCGGCGGCTTGCGGCGCCCGAAGTCGTGCGGAATCACCGTGTAGAACAGCGACGTCGACTGCATGAGCCCCGCGCCATCGTTGGCGTTCATCGCCTTCTCGATCGCGTCGAGGGCGTCGAAGCCCTTGGCCACCTGAGCCTTCGAGAGCTGACCGAGCGGCATCTTCCGCACGTCGATCTCGTACGAGGCCATGGCGCTCTGGAACATGTTCTTGTCGAAGATGAGCTTCACGAAGTTCTGAAGCTCGGGCGCGAGCGCCGAGGGGGCGTACACGGGCTTCGGCGGCGCGGCGGCGGCGGGCTTCGCGGCGGCGAGGTCCGAGAGCTTCTTCTCGGTCTCGGCCTTCTTCGTCGAGTCGGCCTCGGTGTCGATCTCGATGAGCGTGTACTTGCCCGCCTTGGCCTTGAAGTTCTTGCGGTCGTCCCAGCCGTTGCCGGTCTTGTCCTTGAACTTCGCGGAGAACTCCTTCACCGCGCCGTCGGGCGTCGCGAAGGGGCCCTTGAGCGCGCTCTGCCCGGTCTCACCGACGCGTCCCCAGCGGTTCCAGGCGTAGTACTTGCCGCCCTTCTCGAGCACCTGGATCACATAGAACTTGTTGTTGTTCGCGCCGATGTTCGTCTGGTTGAGCATCGCGTTGTAGTCGTCGTGGACCTTGTACTGCGATGCGCCCGGGCAGTTGGAATCGACTTCGATGCTCATAGGGTTTCGCCTTGGCCTCCCGTCCGTTGAGGGCGCAAAGGGAGCCACACCCCACACGCGAACGTCAATGCCCGCGTGACGTTCCGTGTCACTCCGGCGAGAGCGTCGCGAGGCGCTTCAACCGCACGGTCGGCACGAGCTCCTCGTGCGCGAGCACCACCACGTCGGCGAGCGCGTCTTCGAGGGCCGCGCGCACGTACCACCGCACGTCGCCATCGCACACGATCACCGCGCGCGTCGTTCCCTCCACCGCCCGCCTCGCAGCCTCGACGAGGTCGCGCGCGAGGTCTGCAGCGGGCCGTGCCCAGGGCCTCCGCGCGAGGTGATCGCGGAGCGCGTCGGTCATCACCGGGTGGAGCAGCACCGCGTCGAGCGAGCCCTCGCGCACGAACACCCGCGTGATCTCCGACTGCATCGCACGACGCACCGCTTCGAGCAGCGCGGGCGCCTCGGCGTGGGACCCCGCGTGCGTCGCGATCGCCTCGAACACCGCGCGCCGCGCCGTCACCGGAACCCCCTCGCGCACGAGTCCGCGCAGCACGTCGCGCAACACTGCAGGCGCGCACGCTCCCGCGAGTCGCACGGTCGTGGGCGCATCGACGGCAAGTGCGTCGAGCATGGCCCGCGCCTCATCGAGACCGACAGCGCGCCACGCGTTCGCGCGCAGCACCGCGCCCACCTCGTCGAGCGACGCGAGGGGCACCGACACGCCGTGCACGCGCAAAGAAGGTGCGTCGTCGACCGCGCCCTGCACCATGACGTCGAGGCCGAGCGACGCGAGCGTGGCGCGCGCCATCACAAGCGCCGCGTCGAGGGATTCGCGCGGGCCGCGAACCTCCACGGGCGCGGTGTGTGTGCGGTCGTCGTCCCACGATGCGCGGGTCACCACCGAGACCGCGGCGAGGGCGAGCGCGAGGCCCGGCACGCGCGTGAGGAGCCCCTGACCGACCGCGAGCGATGCAGCCGTTGCGAGTGCCGATCGCGCGTCGAGGTGCTGCGCGAGCGAGAGGGCCACCGCGCCGCCGACGAGGTTCACCGCGAGCACGGCGAGGCCCAGCGTGGCGTCTCCGCGTACGAAGCGAAGCGCGCCGTCGAGGGCGCCGGTGAGCCGCGCGTCGGCGAGGAGCGAGGCGCGTCCGTCGCGGGCGGCGATGGGGTCGAGCGCGCCCGAGCGAACGTCGGCGTCGAGGGCGAGCTGCGCGCCGGGGAGCGCATCGAGGGCGAAGCGTGCGGAGACCTCCGCGGCCCGCTCGGCGCCGCGTGCGAGCACGACGAGCTGTGCCGTCGCGAGGAGCGCGAGGGCCGCGAGCGCCGCCGCGGGACTGTCACCCGTGGCGAGGGTGCCGAGGCCGCGGGCCGTCCACGCGAGGGGGCGCGCGGCGAGGAGCGCGCGCGACGAGGCGATGTCGACGGCGAGGCGGAGCGCGGTCATCGCGGCGAGTGCGGGCGGGAGCCACGCGACGTCACGGGCGCGGCGCGCGGCGAACACCCGCGCGAGGCAGAGCCCCGTGAGCGCGAGATGCGCGAGGTGCAACGCGTCGAGCGCGAGGGCGGGGAGCGGGAGCGTGAGCGCGGAGACGGCGAGCGAGGCGATCGCGAGGGCGAGCAGTCGGTCGCGGGCGGAAGCTCCCATCGCGGCGCGTGCGGACTACTTCACGCCCTCGCGGTGGAACCACGCGGCGAAGCGTTCGAGGCCCTCGTCGATGAGCGTGTGCGGCGCGTACCCGAGCTTCGCGCGGGCGAGGGAGATGTCGGCGTAGGTGATGGGCACGTCGCCGGGCTGCTCGGGCTCGCGCCTCACGCGGAGCTCGTAGCCCAGGGCGTCGGCGAGCTTGCGCACGAGGTCATCGAGGCGCGTGGTGCGAGACTCGCCGAGGTTGTAGAGCTCGTAGCCCTCGCAGTGGTCGAGGGCCGCCACGGTGCCCTGCACGATGTCGTCGATGTACGTGTAGTCGCGGGCGCTCGACCCGTCGCCGTAGACGGGAATGGCCTCGCCGCGCGCGAGCATCGTCGCGAACTTGTGGATCGCCATCTCGGGGCGCTGCCGCGGGCCGTACACGGTGAAATACCGGAGCCCCGCGACGTGGATGCCGTGGAGGTGGTGGTACGTGTACGCGAGCACCTCGCAGGCCTTCTTCGTGGCTGCGTAGGGAGAGATCGGGCGGTCGACGGGATCAGTCTCGCGAAAGGGCACGGTGTCGCGTCCGCCGTAGACCGACGACGACGACGCGAAGACCACGCGGCCCACGCCGTGACGGCGGCACTGTTCGAACACGTTGGTCGTGCCGCGCACGTTCGTGTCGATGTAGATCCCGGGGTTCTGGATCGACGGCCGCACGCCCGCCCACGCCGCGAGGTGCACCACCGCGTCGAAGCGCTGCGCGCGAAAGGTCTCGGCGAGGAGGGCCTCGTCGCAGAGGTCGCCTTCGACCATCGAAAACCCGCGCTGCGAGGCGAGCGAGGCGGCGTTGCGGCGCTTGATCGCGGGGTCGTAGAACGCGTTGAAGTTGTCGAGGCCGACGACCTCGTCGCCGCGGGAGAGGAGCGAGGCGGCGGTGTGGCTTCCGATGAAGCCCGCGGCCCCCGTGAGCAGGATCTTCATTGCGAGGGAGGCGGAGACTACGCCCGCGCGACCGGCCGTGTCACCCGCGTTGCCCTCCGCCCATGCGGCACCCGCGACGCCCGACGCTGCGCAGGAACGTGTGTGGAACGCACGCCGCGCTGTGCAGAACGGTGATAGCGTGCGCGCCCCGATTTGTGGGTCCGTCGCCGGTGGTGGTGGCGGCCAGAAGGGATCTTCGCACCCGTGATGAAACGTACTTCCCTGGCCCGCGTGCTCTGCCTCGCGGGGGCGCTCCAGGCCGTGGCGGTCGGATGTTCCGACGACCCCGTGGTTGGCGCCCGTGACGTTCTGACCGATCTCCCGATCGATCGCGGAACCCCTGACGTGGTGACCCCGACGGACACGTCCTCTCCCGACGCGTCGCAGCCCGACGTTGCGCCGCCCGACGGCGCCCTCGACGCCGCGGACGACACGGCCTCCGACAGCGCGACGGACGGAGCGCCCGACACCGCGCCCACCGATGCCGGCGACGACGCGGCCCCCGACGTGGTGGTCGAAGACGTCGCGCCCGACGCGCCTGCCGACGTGATGGTGGGCGAGTGCGCGACCTCCGCCGATTGCGCGCGCTCGATGGGCGGTCCCGTGTGCGACACCGTCGCGCGGCGCTGCGTGCCCTGCACGACCGCCGAAGACGTGTGCCCCGTGGGCAACTACTGCGCGTCGAACCGCTGCGTTCCCGGCTGTCGCAGCGAGATGGACTGCACCGGCAGCATGCGCTGCGACACGGCCTCGCACATGTGTGTGGGCTGCGTGGCGGACGGTGACTGCGCGATCGGCACCGTGTGTCGCTCCAACGCCTGCGTGCCCGGCTGCGGCCCCGGTCGCGGATGCGGCGCGGGCTCGACCTGCTGCGGCACCGCGTGTGTGAACACGCAGACCGACACGATGAACTGCGGCGCCTGCGGCACCGTCGCGCCCACGGGCTCGACCTGCTGCAACGGCGCGGTGGTCAACCTCCAGAGCGACGCGCGCAACTGCGGCGCCTGCGGCACGGCCTGCACCGTGTCGAACGGCACGGGCGCGTGCGTGATGGGTGCGTGTGGTGTGGGCGCGTGCGCGCCGGGCTTCGCCGACTGCGACGGCATGGCCTCGAACGGCTGCGAGACCAACACCGCGATCACCGCCGACGCGTGCGGACGCTGCGGCAACGTGTGCCCCGCCGCCGCGAACGCGACGCCCGCCTGCGCGGCCGGCGCGTGCAGCGTGACGTGCACCGCGGGCTTCGCGAACTGCGACGGCATGGCCTCGAACGGCTGCGAGGTGAGCACGGGCTCGTCGGCGGCCAACTGCGGACGCTGCGGCAACGCGTGCCCCGCGGTGGCCAACGGCTCGCCCACGTGCGCCGCGGGCGCGTGCGGGTTCGCGTGCAACGCGGGCTTCGGCAACTGCGACTCGAACGCGACCAACGGGTGCGAGGCGAACCTCAACACCTCGGCCACGCACTGCGGCGCGTGCGGGCGCGCGTGCGCTCCCGACAACGCCGTGGGCGCCTGCACCATGGGCGCGTGCGGCGTGGGCACCTGCAACGCGGGCTTCGCGAACTGCGACGGCATGGACGCGAACGGCTGCGAGGTGAACATCACCAACGACCGCGCGAACTGCGGCGGCTGCGGGGTGCGCTGCTCGGCGAGCGCGGTGTGCTTCGCGGGCGCGTGCCGTGACCTCTGCACGACGCCCCTCATCATCTGCGGCTCGGCCTGCGTCGATGCGCAGACCGACAACAACAACTGCGGCGCCTGCGGAACGCGCTGCGCCACGGCGGCGAACGCGACCAACGCCTGCACCGCGGGGGCGTGCACGCTCACCTGCGCGCGGGGCTTCGGCAACTGCGACGGCATGGCGGCCAATGGCTGCGAGACCAACCTCACGAACACCGCCACGAGCTGCGGCGCGTGCGGAACGGCGTGCTCCTTCGCGAACGCGGCGGCGGCGTGCCGCAATGGCGCGTGCGTGATCGGCGCATGCAACACGGGCTTCGCCGACTGCGACGGCAACCCCGCCAACGGCTGCGAGGTCGACGTGCGCGCGATGGCCAACAACTGCGGCGCGTGCGGTCGCGTGTGCTCCTTCGCGAACGCGGCGGCCACGTGTGCGGGCGGCACCTGCGCGCTCGGCACCTGCGCGACGGGCTGGGGCAACTGCGACGGCATGGCGGCCAACGGTTGCGAGACCAACACGCTCACCAACACGCTCAACTGCGGCGCGTGCGGTCGCCGTTGCGCGGCGGGCCAGGCCTGCGCGGCGGGCGCGTGCGTGTCGTCGTGTCCGGCGGGCACGACCTTCTGCGCGGGTGGATGCCTCAACCTCGCGACGAACCCCAACAACTGCGGCGTGTGCGGCCGCGTGTGCGCCGCGGGCCAGACCTGCTCCGCGGGCGTGTGCCTCACCTCGGCGCCCTCGAACGACACGCGCGCGGGCGCGGCGACGATCAACCTCTCGACGCCCTCCGTCGACCTCACGGTGAACACCGCGTCGGCGGCGCACGACCTCGACACGCCCTGCATCGGCTCGGGCGGCAACGGCGGGCGCGATGTGTTCTACCGCTTCACGCTCACGCGCCGTGAGTTCATCGCGGCCGACACCACGGGCTCGATGTTCGACACGGTGCTCTTTCTCACCGACGCGTCGGGCGCGCCGATCACGTCGCGCACCACGGGCGACGTCGTGTGCAACGACGACCTCTCGGGCACCTGCGGCATGACCAACCTCGCGTCGCGCGTCTTCACGCTCCTGAACCCCGGCGACTACTACCTCGTGCTCTCGGGCTTCGGCACGTCGGCGGGCATGGCCGCGCTGCACTTCGAACACCTCGCGGCGGGCAGCGGCGCGGTGGCGCCCCTCGCGGCGGGCACGTCGACGCTTACGGGCGTCACGACGGCCTCCACCGCGGGCACGCTCGTCAGCGCAACCTGCGGCGGCGCAGGACCCGAGAACGCCTACTGGTGGGTGACGTGTCCGGGCATGGGCACGTCGGCGACCTTCACCGCGGAGACCTGCGGCTCGGCGGCCTTCGACACGGTGCTCTACCTCAACACCGGCTCGACCTTCACGGTGTGCAACGACAACGGCACCGGCACCTGCGGGCTGCAGTCGCAGCTCAGCGCGTCGTACTCGAACGCCACGCGCCTCCACGCCCTCTTCGTCGACGGGTTCAGCGCCTCGTCGGCAGGCGCCTACACGCTCCGCGTGACGCGTCCGTGATTCGCTGAGACCTCTCCCCACGCCGCGTGCGCGCTCGAACCGGGCGCGCCGCGGTGCCTCTCCTCCACGCGCACACTGCGAAGTCTCCCGCCGCGTCCTCGACCGACGACGAGGGCGCGTGCGCACGCGTCGCCCGGCGTGCGAGCTGCGTTGCGCGTCGTGAGGGGAGCCCCGCGATCGCGAGGCGAAGAAGGCACGCCCGGGGAGGCTCGAACTCCCGACCTATGGCTTAGAAGGCCACCGCTCTGTCCAACTGAGCTACGAGCGCGATCACAGACGAAGCACGCGAGGTGCGTGGTGTGGATCGGGTCGGGGAAGCGGGATTCGAACCCGCGACATCCAGCTCCCAAAGCTGGTGCACTACCAGGCTGTGCTACTCCCCGAAGAGACACGGCAGAGGCTGACTGAGAGGCCGTCGTATATCACGACCACGCGAAAGCGGCCGAGGAGAGTCACGACTTTTTTCTGAAAGAAAACGTGACAAGCCCAGAGACGCAGGATATACACCGCCTCCCGTTGCGGCGGAGCGCTTCTGGCGAACCGCACAACAGGCGATGGTGGCTGTAGCTCAGCTGGTAGAGCATCGGATTGTGGCTCCGAGTGTCGCGGGTTCAAACCCCGTCAGTCACCCCATCACTCGCTGGATTGCAGAAGATTCCGGGCGCTCGTAGCTCAATGGATAGAGCAACGGACTTCGGATCCGTCGGTTGGGGGTTCGACTCCCTCCGGGCGCGCCAGAGAAAATAAAAGTTGACGGCGCAAAACAAGGGTGAGATAAGCCGCTCCACCGAACGGCGAGACGGCTGAAACGATCGAGAAATACGGGTTATTAGCTCAATTGGTAGAGCAGCGGACTCTTAATCCGTTGGCTGAAGGTTCAAGTCCTTCATAACCCACTACGAAGAAGCCCCGGTCTGTTGAGATCGGGGCTTCTGTCATTTGGGCTCCTGCGCGTTTGCCACGGTGCGAGCCGGCCAGGCGGGGACGGGCGTCTCGCGATGCGACCTGCCCGGGCGAGCGCCGTGAGAGGGGGACGCGTTCGAGTGCGGCGTGTGCTGCGCCAGCGCACGCCCGCGGAGACTGGAGCTCCGTGGGCGTGCGGCGCCCGCGAAGCTCAGCGCGACTCGAAGGAGAAGCGGTACTCGTAGCTGTCGTTGATGAACGGCGGGAGCGGGTGCGCGCGGATCACGTTCTCGATGCACGGACCCATCGGAGGCTCGGCGAAGGAGGTCGCGACGCGGATGTCGACGGCGCGTCCCGTGGCGCCTTCATAGCGCACGGCCACGTGCACGTGGCGTCGACGGCGCGCGTCGGTGATGCACGCCGCGATGTCGGGCTGGAGCGCGTCCTGAACCTCTTCCATCTCGCTGTCGCGCGGGTGGTGATGACGGCGACCGGTCTCTTGCTGCGCCGGGGATGACGCATCGACCGCGGCGACCGCGACGGGTGCGCCCGCGTCGTCGGGGGACGCCGCCGCCACAGGGCTCGCAGCGTCGTCGGTCGCACCGGCATCGACCGCCGCGACGGTCTGCGCATCGGTCGTCGCATCGGCCGCCGCGACGGTCGTCGACGCACCATCGGTCGCCGCGTCGTGGGTCGCGAGCGCCGCTGCGTCGGCCTCCTCCACCGCGGGCGCATCGTGGGTCGCAGATGCGGTCGACGGAGGAACATCGGCCGCCAGCACGGGAGGTCGGGGCGGCGGCGCCTCGGGCGCAGGCGTCGGCGTCTGGCGACCGAAGAAGAAGCCCGCGGCGATGACGCCCGCACCGAGCAGCGTGCCCACGAGGCCCAGCGCAACACGTCGGACGCGCTGCCGTCCACGGAGCACCGAGTCGGCTTCCGCCGGAGGCTCGGGCGGAGGTCCCCATGCGGGGATCGAGGGCTTGAGCGACGGGGCCTGGGGCGCGGCCACGGGGATCGACCGCGCGGGCTCGGGCATCGGTGCGGCGACGGCCGCGGGGGCTGCGGGCACCGCGGGCGCGACGGGTTCGATGGGCGGCGCAGGGGCGATCACGGGAACCGCAGGGAGCTCCGGTGCGACCGGCATCGCATCGATGGCGACGGGCACCTCGGGGAGCTGCGGCTCGGGCTCGTCGGAGTGGATCGGCAGCGCCGGGGGCATGCTCGACGGCGCCGCGGAGGGTGCGGTGGGCGAGGGGACGACGGGCGCGAAATCCTCGTCGGACACGATGTCGAAGGCATCGGCGGTGACCACGCCGAAGGCCTCCTGCGCGATGGCTGCGGGGTCGACGGGGCGCGGCGGGGGCGCTTCGTCGGCAACGGGCGCAGGGGCGACGGGCGCGATGGGCGCGTCGACCGTGCGGGGCATGTTCGGCGGCTCCGTGGGGCGCAACGCGAGGTCGTCGAACGCATCGCCGAGCGACGCTTCGATGGAGCCCCACGCAGGCTCGCTCAGGCGCTCCCCGATCGGCGGGCGCGGGGCCTCGGAGGGGACGGGCACGAGCAGCGGCGTGCCCGCAGTGAGCGTCGGAATGGCGGGCGGCGGAGGCGTTCCCGCGTCGACGGGGCTCGCGGGTGTGGCGGGGGCGCCGACGGGCTGCGTGGGCGATCCGAGGGGCGCGGTCGCGGTGGCTGATGCGAGTTCCGCGGGCTCATCGGCGAGACGCGGTGGACGGAGCGCGGGCGCAGGCGGGCGCGGTCGCACGTCGACGGGCTCGGTGCCCGGCGGACGGATGTTGGGCACCTCCACACGCTGTGTGACTTCGGCCGTACGGCGCGGTCGCGAGGGGTCACCCGAGGGCGTGATCGCGCCGGGCGACGGGATCGCGGGCGGCGTCGGCGGCGCGAAGGGCGAGGGGACCTTCGGCGGGGTCACCGGCGGCGGAACCCGCGCGCCGGTGCGGGCCTGTCCGACGCCCAGGAGCGTGGACTTCATGTCCTTCGAAGCGAACGCGTCGCCGTTCTGCGCGATGACCCCGAGGAGCGTCTGCTTGCGCGCGTCGTCGCCCTTCACCGACACGGCTTCGGGGCGTGCGCGCCCGCCCACCGCGGGGATTCCACGCGACGAGGGGTTCGCCGTGAGCACGCGGGCGAGGTCACGCGCGAAGGCGCCGGCCGAGGGGTACGCGCCCTCATCGGACCACGCGCGATGAAGCACCGCATCGAGCTCCACGGCCCCCGAGGGGCGCGCGGCCTTCACGCTCGGACGCGGTCCGCGCAGCACGATCGCGCGGGTCTCTTCGTCGTTCGCCGCCTCGTGCGCGGGGCGCCCCGTGAGGCACTCGTACGCCAACGAGGCCAGCGCGAACACGTCACCGCCCGCGGTCGCGCGACCTTCGAGATCGCCCGGCGAGCGGTACGCCGTGGGCACATCGGCCGCGTCGGCGGGGAGCACGCCCTGCTGCGTGAGCGCGTGCACGAGGCCGCATCCCTCGATCCACACGCGCAGGAGCCGGTCACCCACGGAGATCGCATCGGGTGAGAGCCCGCGGTGCAGAAACGGCGGCGAGGCCGTGTGCATCGCGTCGAGCACCGTGGCCAGCTCGGTCACCAGACGCCCGAGCTCACCGGACTTCAGCCGTCCGTTCTTCTGCAACAGCTCGCGGAGCGTGATGCCGTCGGGGCGCTCGGTCACGATCACCAGGCGGTCTTCGTCGCGCGTCACCGCGAGGAGCGCGGGCACCGCGCGCTGCCGAAGCATCGCCACGCGTTGCAGCTCGCGATGCACCGCGGACACCGCGTCGGGCGACACCGCAGGCGCCGCGATCACCCGCGCGCAGAAGCGCGAGGTCTGCGCCGTCTCGGCGCGCGCGAGGTAGATCGCAGAACGCGGCGTGCGTCGGAGCAGACGTTCGATCACGTAGCGCCCGGCGATCCGCGATCCTGCCGGGAGGTCAGAGTCTTCCAGGCTCATCAGAACACCTACCGTAATGCACCACGGCGCGCGGTTGCTACAGCGTCGCGCAATTCCAGATATCCCTGGAGCAGCGGGCGCATCGCGCGGAGGGCCATGGCCCGGTGCGAGCGCGCGTGCTTCTCGTCGGAGCTGAGTTCCGCCATCGTGCGCGTCTCGCCGTCGGGGACGAAGATCGGGTCGTAGCCGAAGCCGCCGCCGCCCCGCGCCTCGAATCCGATGGACCCGCGGCACTCCCCGTGGCGCCACAGCGCGCGTTCTCGAAGCGGACCCGCCGTGTCGGCCAACGCCAGCACACACCGGAACCGCGCGCCCCGCAGCGCCGCGGGCACATGGGCCATGCGCGCGAGGAGCAGCGCGCGATTCCCCGCGTTGTCGCCGTGCACGCCTGCGTACCGCGCAGAGAACGCGCCGGGAGCGCCCGAGAGCGCGTCGACGGCCAGGCCCGAGTCGTCGGCCAGCGCCACGAGACCCGAGCGCCGCGAGGCTTCGAGGGCCTTGGCGCACGCGTTGGCGACGTACTCGTCGGCGGGCTCGTCGAGGTCGTCGATGCCCACGTCACGAAGTCCACACACGTCGACGCCGGGGAGCATCTCGCGAAGCTCCGCGAGCTTGCCCGCGTTGGCCGTCGCGAGGAGGAGCGGCGTGCGGGTCATGGCTCGCCGTGGGCCCCTTCGCGCTCTTCGAGGCCGCGCAGGAGGATGCCCTCGATCGTCGAGGGGAGGTGCATCGCGCGCACGGCGGTGACCGAGTCGGGCTGCGGTCCGGGCATGCAGCGGCACGTGCGCATGAAGTGGCGTCCGGCGAGGCGCGCGATGGCCAGGAGCTCTCGCTCCGCGGGGCTGCCGGGCGTGGGCTTGCGGCGCAGTCGACGGGCGCTCACGAGGTCGAAACCCGAGCGCGCGACGAGGCGACCGGAGGCGTAGGGATCGGCCAGCGTGAAGCGCCACACCGCGTTGTCCGAGGCGAGAAAGCGGTCGAGCGCCGCGAGGCACGTGCGCGTGTCCGTCGCGTCGCCGAGCATCGCGCGGAGGTCGAAGGGCGCCGAGGGCTCCACGCAGAAGGTCCCGTCGTCGCGGCGCAGCCCGTGGATCGCCTCGGTCACGTCTTCGAGCGTGCGCACGTCGTCGGGCACCGGGATGCGTCCGGGCCCTGCGACCCGCGCGCGACACGCCGCGTACGCGCTCTGCGCGCCGCGCACGTCTTCGAACTGCACCGCGTGGAGCACCTCGCTGCACGGGTCTCGCGGCGTGGCCTCGCGCGTCGTGCTCGCGTTCACGGCACTCGCGGGCGCGCCGCCGTCGACTGTCTCCGAGGGCGCTGCGGGAGGGCCCACCGGCGCTCTCGTCGCGGGCGTGTGCGCAGGCGTCGCGACGCCGCTCGCAGGCACCACCGATCCGTCACCCCGGTGCTGGGCGACGGCCACCTGGGCGACCCCGGCGACCAGCAGCACGGCGGCGGCGAGCGGCTTCCAACGCATGGGGCGGGAGGTTAGCGAAGCGCGCGAGGCGCCTCCAAATTCGGCGCCGATGGGATACAAGCCCGGGCCCATGTTCCGACGCGACGCGAAGCTGCTTCTCGGTGTGATCCATCTGCCCGCGCTCCCCGGCGCGCCGCGCTTCGCAGGCGACCTGCGCGCGGTCATCGAGGGCGCCGTGCGCGACGCCGACGCGCTCACCCGCGCGGGCTTCGACGGCGTGATCGTCGAGAACTTCGGCGACGCCCCGTTCTTTCGCGGTCCCGTGAAGGTCGAGACCGTCGCCGCGATGACCGCCGTGTGCGATGCCGTGCGCCGCGCGTCGGGCCTTCCGCTCGGCGTGAACGTGCTCCGCAACGACGGCGAATCGGCGCTCGCGATCGCCATGGCGACGGGCGCCCGCTTCGTGCGCGTGAACGTGCTCGTCGGCGCGCGCGTCACCGACCAGGGCCTCGTGCAGGGTGAATCCGCGGAGCTCCTGCGCGCTCGCATGCGCATGGGGGCCGCGCACGTCTCCATCGCCGCCGACGTCGACGTGAAGCACTCGGTGCCCCTCGGCGCGGTGGCCCTCGCGCCCGAAGACGAGGCCCTCGAAGCCGTGGAGCGCGCGCTCGCCGACGCCGTGATCGTGACCGGGGCGCGCACGGGCTCCGAAGCCGACACCTCGGTGATCGCCCGCGTGCGAAGGGCCGTTCCGCACACGCCCGTGTGGCTGGGCAGCGGCGCGCGCCACGACACCCTCGATGCGTGGCTGCGCACCGTCGACGGCGTGATCGTCGGCAGCGCGCTCCGCGCCAATGGACTCGCGGGCGGGCCCATCGACGCGGTGGTCGCGCGCGAGTTCGCAGCCCGTCGAGGCTGAGCGCGCGGCGCTGCGGATTCGACGCGCGGCCCGCGATGCGTGCATGATCGCGCTCCCCCGATGCGACGACGGCGCACCAACTACGAGGCCATCGGCACCGCCCACATCGGGACGCTGCTCGCCGAAGCCCTGCGCGATCCGCGGCGCATCCGCGAGGCGCTCGGCGTGTGGCCCGCGTGGGAGGAGGCCGTCGGGTCCGAGATCGCCGCCGCCGCGCAGCCGGTCTCGCTCCGCGATGGTGTGCTCACGCTCCACGTGAAGCACCCCGTGTGGCTCCAGGAGCTCCACGCGCAACGGCAGCAGCTCCTTCGACGGGTGCAGGCCCACGCCGCGGGCCGCGCGGTCACCGAGCTGCGCTTCAAGGTCGGCACCACGCCCCGTCGCACGGAGACCGTCGCCGCCACGCGCCAGCCCGTGCGCGCCGCGCCCATTCCCTTCGAGGTGGCCCGTGCGATCAAGGCCGTCGAGTCGCCGCAGCTCCGCGGCGCGCTCATTCGTGTGGCCGCGCGGTGGGCGGGGCTCCAGCGCGAGCGCGAGTCCGACGACGACCCTACGCCACGGAGTTGAGCAGCTCGACGAGCGCGCGTCCGTAGCGCCGCACGCGCACCTCGCCGAAGCCCGGCACCGCGCGCAACGCCTCGACGTTCGCAGCGCCCTTCGCGGCCAGCGCCGTGACGCAGTGACCGGGCAGCACCACCTGCAGGTCGACGCCGCGCCGTGCGCTCTCTGCCGTGCGCCAGTGCGTGAGCAGCGCCTCGCGGGCCTTGCGAAGACCGAGGTCCGCGGGGGCGCGCTCCGTCGTGAACCACCGCCGCTCCTGCGCGGGAATGTCGCCCTGTGCGAGCCCGCTCTGCACGGCCTGCGCGACGCGCTCCGCGAGCTCGATGCCCCGCGGTTGCAGCACCCCCAACGCCTTCACGTCGCGCGCGCTGCGGGGCCGGGCCTTCGCGATCTGCACGAGCCCGCTGTTCGAGATCACGCGTCCCGAGGGAACGTCCCATCGCTCCGCAGCCTCTTCGCGCACCTCGACCACCTCGCGCAGCACCGCACGGCTCGCGGGGCCGAGATCGCGCGCACCCTTCACCCGCGCATACACCGGGCGCACCGCGCCGTCGGGCGCCACCTCGTCGCCGTCGTCGAGGGCGTGGGCCACGGCGTACGCGGTCTCTTCATGCACCTCGTCGGCGATGTCCTTCGCGCGCGCTTCGGCGTCGAGCTGCGCCGCGAGCGGACCGAGGTGCGCCACGTCGCCCGTCAGGTACGCGAGCTCGCGCGCCCCGAGCGGACGCGTCGCCCAGTCGTGCTGCTGCAACGTCTTCTCCAGCGTGACGCCGCATCGCGAGGCGAGCAGCGAGGCGAGGCCCGTCTCGCGGATGCCCAGAAAGCGCGCGTACACCGACGTGTCGATCACGTTGCCGAGGGTCACGCCCGCGTCGCGCAGCAGCCGCACGTCGAAGCCCGCATCGTGGAGGATCTTCGGCGGACCTGAAGGCCCGAGCAGCGCCGCGAGGGGTTCGAGCGAGGGCACCGCGAGCGTGTCGACGAGCACCACGGTCTCGGCCGGTCCGTCGTCGCGGGCGTCGGCGAGCTGCATCACGCAGAGGCGACCGCGCCAGGCGTGCATGCCGTTGCTCTCGCAATCGAGCGCGATGCGCGAGGCCTTCTGGAGCAGCGAGCGCGCTTCGATGAGCGCCTCGGGCGACGACACGAGCAGGGGTTCGCGCACGGCGGCCGCGCTTCTACCACGACCGCAACGAGGTCGCGGAGACCACGTCGCGCACGAACCCCTCGCCGTGGAGCACCAGCGTCGACGCGAGCCCCGCACGGACGCCCGTCACGGTCACCGTCACCGCGTACCGCGCGCCTCGCCCCGTCGGCACCGTCGCGAAGGTCGCCGTGGCCCGCGCGCTGTGATCGTCGGTGTCGAGCGCCAGCGCATCGGGGAGGATCACCCGCGCCTCGGCCTCGACCTCGCGCCCCACCGACACGCCGCGCGTCGCGATGCGCACCGCCACCACGGGTTCGTCGCCCGCAGCGGCCGTCGCGCGAGGCCATCCGAGCGCAGGATCGACGAGCCACAGGCGTCCCGATTCGTCAAGCCACGCGCCGCGGCGGTGTGCGCGGAGGGACCATGTTTGAAGCGGTCCCGCGTCGGCGGCGGGGTCGACGCGGTCGAGGGTGACGCGCGCGTCGTCGAGGGCGTCACCGCGTCTGCGCTGGAGCCACGGTGCGAGCTCGCGGAGGTCGCGGAGGCACGCGCTGCGAAACGCAGGGTCGAGGCGCGCGCACGCGGCGGCGTCGACGTGAACGAGCGCGAGGCACCGCGCGCGGTCGGTTCCCGGTGCCGCAGCGCAGAGGGCGGGCGAACGCGCAGCGAGGGCCACGCACACGGGCTCGCGGCCGAGGAGGCCCGGCGTCGCGGGGCAGCGTTCGGGGGTGGCCGTGGCGAGGGCCACGCGGGTGAGGCAGGCCTCGCGCACCGCGCTCGATGCGATGGCTGTGCACACCGAGGGGTCGGCCATCGAGGGCGCCGCGTCGAGGCGGCAGGCGTCTTCGAGGAGCGAGGGGAGTTGAAGCGCGTCGAGGGCGCCGGCGAGCTCGCGCGGGGTCGCGGTGTCGAGGCGCGCGACGCAGCGGGCGATGCGTTCGGGGAGCGCGCGCGCGGCGTCGGGCGAGGGGTGTTCCGTGGGTGTTTCCGACGGAGCGGATGGGGCCGCGGTGCGAAAGGCCACGGGGGGGCGCGCGGGCTCGCGGGGCGGAAGCGGCGGCGCGCGGTCGGGCGTGCACGCGAGCGCGGCGAGGGCGACGGGGGCGATGGCGAAGAGGCGGCGGAGCATCGTGCGCGCGGGGCTGTTCTACCGCGGTCCCGACGCGCGGACGTTTGTTTTGACCGGGCCGAATGCGTGCCCTTACACTCGCGCCGCTTCGCATGGGACCGGACCCCCTCTTCGCCCGCTTCGGCAGGGAGTTTCCCGAAGGCCACGTGCTCTTTCGCGAGGGCGACGCGGGGTCGGTGATGTACGTCATCCACGAGGGGCGCGTTCGCATCAGCCGCACGCTCGGCAACGTCGAGCGCACGCTCGCGGTGCTCGGCCCGGGAGACTTCTTCGGCGAGATGGCGATTCTCAACCAGAAGCCCCGCGCCGCGAACGCCACCGCCCTCGAACCGTTGCAGGCCATCGAGATCGACGCGCGCACGCTCGAAGCGATGGTGCTCGGCAAGACCGAGATCGCCGTGCGGCTCATCACCCGTCTCGCGCGGCGCCTCGACAGCGCGAACGAGCTCGTCGAGATGCTGCTCCACCGTGATCCCCGCGTGCGCGTGGTGATCGCCCTCGCGCGCCTCGCCGAAGAGTTCGGCGCCGACGACGGCTCGGCCCTTCCGCTCGCCACCTCCGAAATCGCGCGCGCCGCGGGGCTCTCCGACGACGACACCGCGCCGGTGCTGCGCCGTCTCGCGCGGGTTCGCCTGCTCTCGACCCTCGACGACGGAACGTGGGTGGTGCCGCCCGCCACGACGCTCCGCGCGCTCCTCGCGCACATCGACGCCGACCCCCAGACGCCCCCTCGCACGCCCTCGACGCTCCCGGTGCCCGTGCACGGCCCCGAGGCGCCGCGGGGAGCACGGTGACCGCACCCATGGAGCTCACCGTCCTCGGCTGCCACGGCGGCGAAACCCCGCGCCATCGCTCCACGAGCTTCGTGCTCGACGGCGCGCTCGGCATCGACGCGGGCGCGACCACGAGCATGCTGGCGCTCGAACAGCAGCTCCAGCTCGACGCGGTGCTGGTCTCGCACGCGCACTTCGACCACGTGCGCGACCTCGCGACCCTCGCCGACAACCGATGTCAGGGCGCCACGAAGCCCCTCGTGATCGCGGGCACGGCGTTCACGATTCGCGCGCTCCGCGAGCACTTCTTCAACAACGTGCTCTGGCCTGATTTCAGCCAGATTCCGCTCGTCGACGCGCCCGGTCCCACGATCGTCTTTCAGGAGATCGAGCCCGGTGCCGAGGCCACGGTGGCGGGCTTCGCGGTGCGTCCGGTGCTCGTGTCGCACACCATCGAGAGCGCGGGCTTCGTGATCGAGCGCAACGGCGTCGCGATGGCCTACTCGGGCGACACCGGGCCCACGGACCGCTTCTGGGAGGTGCTCTCGGAGACGCCCAACCTCCGCGCGATCCTGCAGGAGGTGAGCTTCCCCGACGCGTACGAGTGGCTCGCGCGCGCCTCGGGGCACCACACGCCGGCGACGCTCCGCGACGACCTCAAGAAGCTCCGTCGCCGCGATGTGCCCGTGCTGCTCTATCACATCAAGCCGTCGTTCCAGGCCGAGGTCGAGCGCGACCTCGCGGCCCTTCGCAACGACGACCTCCAGGTGCTCCGCCTCGGAGACGCCTTCCTGCTGTGACCGCCGCTGCGACGTTCGTGCAGGAACGTCACAGGCCCGCTGGAGATCCCGCACGCCGGCGCCGTTGAGCGACGGTGAAGGAGCCTCCAACAACCGCGTCATGGTTCTTCCCGCTTCGCATCGTGTGGTCACGCCTTCGAAGGCAGCGTTAACGTCGTCGGGCATGGATGCTTCGCGGCTTCTCTCCTGGGTCGAGCCCTCTGTGACGACGGATTTCGTCGCGCCTCCCTTCGACCCCGCCGCGGCGCGCGCCACGCTCGACGCCGCGGGCCGCAGCGCCGACGACCACGCGCGCTTTCTCCAGCGTTGGAACGGCGCCTACGCCCTCGGCGGCGCGCTCCACCTCTTCGGCGCGCGCACCGACATGCCCAACCAGTCGCTCGACGCGTGGAACCGCGCCGACGGATGGCGTCAGGCCTTCGGGCTCCTCGTCGAGCACTGCTGGTTCTTCGCCGAGACGGCCTTCGGCGATCAGTTCGCCTACCGCGACAACAAGGTCGTTCGCCTGCGCGTCTTCGACGCCCGCCTCGAACCCATCGCATCGAGCTTCAACGAGTGGCTCGAAGCGGTGTTTCTCGAACCGCAGCGCTGGCTCGCGCTCGACGTGTTCGACGCCGCCGTCGCGCGCCTCGGCCCGCTCCCGCACGGTGGCCACTTCGGTCCGCCGCCGACGTGGAACCAGGGCAGCGCGCTCCGCGCCGAGACCCTCGACGTGCTCCCCGCGCGCGACAACCTCGAACTCCGCGGCGCCGCATCGATCTTCTCGACCACGCACACGCGCCCGGGCTTTCTCCGCGCCCGTTAAGTCCGCGGTGATCGCCGCGCGCCCCGCGTCGCGGGTGTGATACGCAACGGCCCACGCGCGATGTCGTCGGACGGAACCTCACGCCCCCGCAGCCTCGACCACGGCGACAAGGTCTCGCTCGGCGCGGGCGTCTTTCAGCGCTGCAACGGCTGCGGCGTGACCCAGCTCGCCGAGGCCTTCGAACTCGCCGTGTGCCCGCGCTGCGGCCACCACGAGCGCCTCTCCGCGCAGCAGTGGATCGAGCACCTCTTCGACCCCGGGAGCTTCGAAGCGCTCGGCGAATCGCTCGCCCCCGTCGACCCGCTGGGCTTCTCCGACGGCCGCGCGTACCCCGAGCGCGTGGCCGCCTCGCGTCGCACGTCGGGCGCCACCGAGGCCGTGCGGGTCGGCGCTGCGAGCCTCGCGGGAAGGCCCGTGTACGCGGGCGTGTTCGTGTTCCGCTTCATGGGCGGCTCGATGGGCAGCGTGGTGGGCGAGCGCCTCACGATGCTCTTCGAACGCGGCGCGGCGCAGCGCAGGCCCGTGATCGTGCTGTCGGCCTCGGGCGGCGCGCGCATGCAGGAGGGCATCTTCTCGCTCATGCAGATGGCCCGCACCGTGGCTGCGCTCGGCAGACTGCGGGAGGCGGGGGCGCCGTTCGTCTCCGTGCTCCTCGACCCGACCACGGGCGGCGTGGCGGCGTCGTACGCGCTGCTCGGGGATGTGAACCTCGCCGAGCCCCGCGCCCTCATCGGCTTCGCGGGGCCGCGCGTGATCGAGCAGACCATCGGGCAGAAGCTCCCCGAGGGCTTTCAACGCAGCGAATTTCTGTTGGAGCACGGCATGATCGACGCCATCGCGCCGCGCCGCGAGATGCGCGCCACGATCGCGCGTGTGCTCTCGCTCCTCTGCGACGAGTAGGACCCCGATGCGCGCCCTCGAACGTCTCGCCCCGCTCGTGAAGCAGGGCATGGTGCTCGGCCTCGACGCGATGCGCGCGGCCCTCGCGGCCTCGGGCGATCCGCAGTCGCGCATCCCCGCGGTGCACATCGCGGGCACCAACGGCAAGGGATCGGTCTCGGCCACCGTCGACGCCGTGCTCCGCGCGCAGGGCCTTCGCACGGGGCTCTACACCTCGCCGCACCTGCATCACTTCGTCGAGCGCGTGCGCATCGACGGCGCGCCGATCGACGACGACCTCGCGGCCTCGCTCGCCGCGCAGATCACCGACGCCATCGCCGACGGAACGCTCCCCTCGCTCACGTTCTTCGAGGCGGTCACGCTGCTCGGGTGGCGCGCGTTCGAGCGCGCGCGCGTCGACCTCGCGGTGCTCGAAGTGGGCCTCGGCGGACGCCTCGACGCGACCACCGTGTGCGCCCCGAAGGTCACGGTCATCACGCGCATCGCCTTCGATCACATGGCGCTCCTCGGCGGCACGCTCGACGCCATCGCGCGCGAGAAGGCGGGCATCGTGAAGCCCGGTGTTCCCTGTGTGCTCGGCCCCGACCTGCACCCCTCGCGCAACGCCGAGGCGCGCGCGGCCATCGAGCAGGTCGCCGCTGCCGTGCGTGCGCCCCTCGTCGACGCGCCGCCCTTCTCCGTCGAGGGAGACACCGTGCGCGTGCGATGGCGCGGCGCCGACACCGTGCTCCGTCCGTCGCTGCCGGGACCGTGGCACGCGGAGAACCTCGCGACCGCCGTGGGCGCCCTCGACGCGCTCGTCGATGCGGGCGTGTCCATTGCTGAAAATGCCTTGCAGCAAGGTGTTTCGAGCGTGCGATGGGCCGCCCGCATGGAGCGCCTCGGCGACGTGCTCTTCGATGCCGCGCACAACCCCGACGGGCTCGCCGCGTTGGTCGATGCGCTGCCGTCGGTGCTCCATGGGGCGCGCGTGGGAGCCGTGATCTTCGGGGTGTCGCGCGACAAGGATCACCCCGCGATGGCATCGCTCCTCGCGCGCATCGTCGGCCGCGGGCGGTGGTTCATGGCCGCCGCCGACATGCCCCGCGCGGCCACGGCCCGCGAGCTCACGGAGGCCTATGGAGGCACCGCGTGTGACTCGCCCGCCGACGCGCTCGCGAGGGCCCGCGCCTCGGTCGCGCCGGGCGAGGTGGTGGTCGTGTGCGGGAGCATCTTTCTCGTGGCGGCCGTGCGCGCCGCGCTCCTCGGCATCGCGCAGGACCCCTCGATCCCGATGTAGTTCGCCGCGTGCGAATGGGTGTACGACGAACGCGCCATGCGTCGTGTCGCCCTTCGTGTCGTGTCGGTGCTCGTGCTCTCGTCGTGTGCCGCGCCTTCGCGCACGGCGCATCCGCCCGTGGCCTCTTCGTCCGCGGGGTTCGACGCACCCGACTCCGGCGCCATCGAGCTCGTTCGTTCGCTCTCCGACGAGGTGGGGCCTCGCCTCGCGGGGTCGCCCGGTGACGCGCTCGCCGTGGCCTGGGCGCAGCGCACCATGACCTCGCTGGGCCTCGCGAACGTGCACACCGAGGCCGCGCGCGTGACCCACTGGGAGCGCGGCGTCGAGCGCGGCGCGATCACGTCACCCGTCGCGCAGACCGTCGCCCTCACGGCGCTCGGAGGAAGTGTTCCCACCGCGCCCGAGGGCCTCGAAGCCGAGCTCGTCGAAGCGCCCTCGCTCGAAGCCCTCGACGCCATGTCCGACGAGCGCGTGCGCGGACGCATCGTGTACCTCCACGCGGTGATGCGTCGCGCGGTCGACGGCGCGGGCTACGGCGAAGCGGTCTCGGCGCGGACGCGCGGTGCGATCGCGGCGGCGCGCAAGGGGGCGGTGGCGGTGCTGGTGCGCTCCATCGGCACCGACAGCTCGCGGGCGCCGCACACGGGCCAGATGCGCTACGACGACGCGGTGACGCGCATCCCCGCGGCGGCGCTCTCGACGGCCGACGGCGACATGGTGCACCGCACGCTCGCACGCAACACGGGACCCGTGCGCTTCCGTCTGACCCTCGGGTGCCGCGCGTTGCCCGAGGCCGACAGCGCGAACGTGGTGGGCGAGGTGCCCGGCACCGACCGCGCGCAGGAGGTGGTGCTCCTCGGCGCGCACCTCGACTCATGGGATCTCGGCACCGGCGCGCTCGACGACGGCGCGGGCGTGTCGATCGTGCTCTCGACGGCGCGCGCGCTTCTCACGTCGCGTCCCCGTCGCACGGTGCGCGTGGTGCTCTTCGCGAACGAAGAGAACGGCCTCGGCGGTGGGAGGGCCTACGCGCAAGCGCACGCCGACGAGCTCGCGCGCCACGTCGCGGCCCTCGAAGCTGACGCGGGCGACGGTCACGTGCTCCGCGTCCGTTGGGCCGGAGACCCTGCGCACCACGGCCTCTTCGACACGCTCGCGTCGCGTCTCGCGCCCTTCGGCATCGCGCGCGACGACGAGCCCGCGCACGGCGGCGCCGACGTGTCACCGCTCGGCGAGCGCGGTGTTCCGCGCGTCGATCTCGTGCAGGAGATGGCCCGCTACTTCGACCACCACCACACGGCCAACGATACGCCCGCCGTCGTCGACGCGCGCGAGCTCGACCGCGCCGTCGCCGCGTGGACCGTCGCCGTGCGCACCCTCGCCGACGCCGACACAGACCTCGGTCGCGCCCCGCCTCCGACGCACTGAATCGCCATTCAGCGCGAGGCGCCCGTGAAGAATCCCACGAGCGCGAAGCGCCGCCCGCGCGTCACCGGCGTCACCTCGTGGAGCACCGTCGCCGAGTACACCACCGCGGCGCCCGTGGGCGCGTCGAAGCGCGCGCCGTACTCGGGAAGAACGAGCTGTCCGCCCTCGTACGCGCCCTGTGCGAGGTTCACGCTGAGCGCGAAGCGACGGTGCGCGGTGGTGGGGTTCGCGTCGTCGCGGTGCGCGCGAAAGAAGCCTCCGTCGTCGGCCTCGTAGCAGCCCACACGAAAGCCCTCGCTCGCGGCCACGTCGAACTGAAACGCCTGCCGGATCGCTGGAAACACCCTTCGCACGAGCCGCTGCCGCACGGCGCGGTCGAGGGCGCCGTCGTCGATCACATGGTCCGTGCGTCGCTTGAGCGTGTCGTCGCGCAGCGGGGCCGCGCCTTCGTCACCGAGCGCGGTCACCACGCCGTCGTGGCGCGCGCCGCGCTCCCAGGCCTCGATGAGCTGCGCGCAGAACGCGGGCTCGAAGGCGCCTGGAATCACCAGCACCGGCGCTCCGTGCGAGGGCATGACGGGTCGCGCGAGGGCCTCGACGAGCGGGCCGTGCGCGTCGGCGAGCGCCACGCAGCGACCGCCCGCGTCGACGAGCGCGAAGGTGCGTCCGTGGTGGTCGGGGAGGCGCGCGCGGAGGGCGCCGTCGGGGTCCTGCGCGACGATCCAGTGCGCGTCGTCGTCGAGCCCGTCGGCCACCACGATTCCACCCACCGCGCGCAACGCGTGGAGCGCCGCGCGCGCCTCGTCATCGATCCCATCGAGCACCGCGAGCACCCACACACGTCCCGCGAAGAGGTCGGGGCGCACATCGCCCGCGGTCGCGTGACGGAGCACCACGTCGGGCATCGGGTCGCCCATGGAGAGCCCTTCGAGACCCGCGGCGTCGGGCGAGAAGTGTGTGCGGGCGAGGGCGGCCACGAGCGCGTCGCGGTCGTCGAATCCGCGGCGTCGCGCGTCGTCGTCGAGGTGCTCGGGCACGGCGCGTCCGAGCTTCGTCTCGTACCAGGCGTGGAGGAGCGCGCGGGGCGAGGCGCGTCCCTCGTCGTCGGCGCGGTCTCGCAGCAGGCGCGCGCGCGACCACGCGGTCTCGGCCCCTTCGGCCACGCGGAGAAAATCGGCCACGGCGTTCGCGTCGAGGTCGTCGTGGGCCCCGAGCGCGCGCAGCGTGGCCTCGTCGTGCATGAGCCGCGCGAAGTCTTCGGGCGCGAGGGCGCGGTCGGCGCACCAGGCCGAGAGGTCGTCGGCGGTGGTGAGCCCGCGCGCGCGACGAAAGCGCATCGCCACGGCGCGCACGGCGTCGGGCGAGGGGCGCACGCCGAGGCGCGACGCGAGCGCGAGCATGCGGTGACGGAGCGAGGCGCCCTGCGCGATGGCGAGGCGCTCCTCGTCGGGCATGAGGCGCACGAGGTCGAAGAGGATGTCGGAGAGGGGGCGGGAGGCCGTCATCGCGGCCGCGGAGCGTACCGGAAGCGCGCGGTCAGTAGCCGCGACGCATGACCACCGGCGCGCCGATTTCGAGCTCGCGCTCGACGCCCGTGATGATGCACACCGCCGTGTGCGCGTGGAGCGCCACCACGGTCATCTCGCCGATGACCTCGACGGGCAGCTCGCCGTCGCCGGGGTCGGGGTTCGCGGGCGGCGCGTCGGGGGTGCCGTCGCCGTCGCGGTCGAGCGACATGCGGATCACGCGTCCCTCGCCGTGCGTGCTCTGCGCGAAGGGGTCTCCGCGGCGCACGACGAAGAGGCGGTTGCCGAGGTGCACGCCGTCCTGCTGGCCGCGGTCGATGATCACCACGTACTGCCCGCCCATGAGCGTGCGGGGCTGCGGCGTGGCGACGATGCGCGCCGTGAGGTCGCGGTCATTGGTCACCGGCGTCACGGGATCGAACTGGCGCTGCACGATGGCCACGCGCTCGCCGCGCTCGATGGGCTCGATCGACTCGGTGATGTGCCCCGTGGCGATGTGGCGCTCGCGGTCCCACGCGTCGATGATCACGGTGCCGAGCACGCGCACCACGCGGCCGGCGTTGCGGTCCGAGCCCTGGGTCTGCTGGCCGTCCTGGTAGATGGTGTAGGCCTCGCCGACGTTGGGCGCGCGCTGGTCGAAGCGCACGTACACCTGGTCGCCCTCGCTGAGCATCATGCTGTCTTCGGGCGCGCCCCAGATCGTGCCCGACGCGGTGACGGCCTCGGGCGACGCCCACGCCTCCTCGCGGAGAAACACCGTGCCGCGCGGCACACGCGGCCGCAGCACGAGGCCGCCCGTGCGCGGGGTGATGCGCGTCGACTGCTGCGCCGCGGGCACCGTGCGCACCTCGGAGTGATCGAGCAGACGCACCTGGTCACCGGGGTAGATCCAGTGCGGATTGGTGATCTGCGGGTTGTGTCCCCACACCGCGGGCCAGCGCCACGGGTTCGCGAAGTAGTAGCCCGTGATGTCCCACAGCGTGTCGCCGCGCTGCACCGTGTGGAACTCCGGGGTGTAGCCCTCGGGGTTCGAAGCGCGCGCGCTCGCGTCGGTGCGCGGCGCGTTCGTGCCCAGCGAGATCGTCGCGCGGGGCGAGCCCTGCGCCTGGGCGTTGGTGACGTTGTCGCTGACCGTCACCTGCGCCGACGCGAACGTGGGCGCCGCGAGCACCAGCCCCATCCAGGGCAGTCCTCTGAAGACCTTCATCGTCATTCCCTCTCATCCCGGATCCGGCGCGCGGCCTCGGAGTCCGGGAACTCTGCGGTCAGTCGTTGTGCGGCGCGGTCCGACGCGGCGCGGTCGCCGAGGCGACGGTACGTCTGGGCCAGCTTGTAGAGCGCGTCGGGCACCTTGTTTCCCGCAGGAAACCGCGCCACGAGCCCCTCGAACTCGCGCACCGCGAGGTGGCGGTCGCCGTTCTGCAGGATGCACTCGGCCCGCCAGTACATCGCGTTGTCGGCGTGCGGGTGCGCGGGCCATCGCGCGAGAAAGCTTCCGAACGCGTCGACGGCCTCGCGGCAGCGGCCTCCGCGCGCCATCGAGAGTGCGTCGTTGTAGGCCGTGAGCGCCGTCGGATCGAGCGTGCCGCTGCCCTCGACGATGGGCACCATGGGCGCCGCGGGCGCGTCGAGCGAAGCGCCCGGTCCGCGCACGGGCGACGGCGTCGTCGCAGGCGGAGCTCCCGGCCTCGCGGACGGAGCTCCGGGCGGCGGAGGCGGCGCGACGGGCACCACGGGGAGACGCTCGCTCGTGCCCACGACGGAGAAGCCCGTGGGCTCTCCCACGCGGTCGCCGCGCGACACGCGAATCGACGTGCGCGTCGACGGATCGCCCTCTTCGGGCACGTTGAGATCCCGCGTGGAGCTGTCGATGCGAATGGGCTCCATGCGCGGTCGATCGGTGCCGAGGCTGATGCTCCGCGTGCGGTCTTCGGTGGCGACGCGGGCCTGGCGCGCCGTGTCCTCGGTGAGCGTCAGGCGGTTGTTCATCTGATCGAGCTGCGCGGCCATGCGCTCCTGTTCGGAGTGGAGGCGGCGCACGTCGGCCTCGAGCTGCGCGAGGCCGTGGTCGTTGGCGCTGGCGCAGCCGACGGCACACACGAAGGCGGCGAGATGGAGTGGGCGCATTGGCTTTCGCCCGCAGCGTAGGAGTCGCCCTTTGCGCAGGGCAAACATTCCGCCCTGTCGAAAAGGCACTGCGAAGAAATCTTGCGCGGCGCACGCAACCCGTCGGGGGGCCCTCGCGAGAACGCGCGACCATGGCCCACGACCCCAAAGCCCCCCTCGACGTCACCGACCTCCCCACCGCGCCCCGCCTCGCCGCCGCACGCTGGCGCGAACTCTGGATCGACGGCGACCCCACCGCGCTCTCGTCTCCGCTCGTCGCGCTCATCGGCACGCGCGACGCCGACCCCGTGGGCGCGGCGCTCACCCGCTCCCTCGCGGCCGACCTCGCACGTCGCGGCGTGCGCATCGTGTCGGGCGGCGCGCTCGGCATCGACGCAGCCGCGCATCGCGGCGCCCTCGTCGCGAAGGGACGCACCGTGGTGGTGCTCCCGAGCGGCCTCGAACACTGGTATCCGCGGCGCCACGCGCAGCTCTATCAGCAGGTGATCGACCACGGCGGCGCGCTCGTGTCGCAGTTTCCACCCGAGACCCCGCCCACGCAGTGGACCTTTCCTCGTCGCAACGAGCTCCTCGCAGCGCTCGCCGATGTGGTGGTGGTGGTGCAGGCGCCGCTCACGTCGGGCGCGCTCCTCGCGGCAGAAGAAGCGCGCAGACTCGGTCGACGGGTGATGGCCGTGCCCGCGGCGCCGGGCGATCGTCGCGGCGCGGGATGCCTCCAGCTTCTGCGTTCGGGCGCGCTCCCGTGCATGACCGCCGACGATGTGTTCGCGGCCCTCGACGCGCGCGAAGGTCCCCTCGGGGCGTGGGCCTCGATGCGCCCGTCGTCGGTGCATCGCGGGCCTCGCGCGCACGCGAGCGGGAGTGCGTCTGCGGGGGTGTCTGCGAGTGCGCACGCGCCCACGACGCGGGCTCCCACGCGCGCCCGACCCGCGCGCACGCGAGCGGCCACGCAGCGCGAACTGCCCATGGAACAAGGGCTTTCCGCGCACGAGAGCGCGTCTCTAGACGGAGACGAACGGCTCGTGTACGAATCCCTGTCCGTCGTCGCCCGACACGTCGACGAGCTCACGCGCCTCACGGGGCTGGCGGCAGCGAGCGTTCAGCGCGCGTTGCTCACCCTGGTGCTGAGTGGTCTCGCCGACGATCGGGGCAACGGGACCTTCACCCGCTGTTGACGACACGGGCGGAGCGACACACCGTACCGCCCCCCCGACGGGGCTCACTTCGAGTCCCGTCACCCCAAATCCCCTCCGAGGATCGCGCGCATGAGCAAGGCTCTCGTCATCGTGGAATCGCCTGCGAAGGCCAAGACCATCCAGAAGTACCTGGGCAAGAACCACGTGGTCATGGCGAGCAAGGGGCACATCCGCGACCTGCCGAAGTCGGGCCTCCAGGTCGACATCGAGAACGGGTACGAGCCCCACTACGAGGTGCTCGAAGACCACAAGTCGCTCGTCACCGAGATGCGCAAGGCCGCCAAGGAGGTCGAGACGATCTTCATCGCGACGGACCCCGACCGCGAGGGCGAGGCCATCGCGTGGCACATCGCGCATGAGCTGCGGAACGCCAAGAAGCCCATGCAGCGCGTGGAGTTTCACGAGATCACGAAGAAGGGCGTGCAGCACGGCATCGAGAACCCGCGCCAGGTCGACGAGGAGCGCTTCAAGGCCCAGCAGGCCCGCCGCATCCTCGACCGGCTCATCGGCTACGAGCTCTCGCCCGTGCTGTGGAAGCGCCTCGCCCGCCGCGTGAACGGTCACTACCTCTCCGCGGGCCGCGTGCAGTCGGCGGCGCTGCGTCTCATCGTCGACCGCGAAGACGAGATCCTCGCGTTCAAGCCGCAGGAGTACTGGCCCGTCTCCATCGACCTTCTGGGCAAGCAGAAGCCGTCGTTCACGGCCTCGCTCGTCGAGTCGGGCGGCAAGAAGGTGGTGACCCCCACGCGCGACCGCACGGTGAAGGCCACGGAGAAGGTCATCGCCGCGCAGGCCGACGCCGACGCCGTGACCGCAGACCTTCGCGCCGCGTCGTTCTCGGTCTCCAACGTCGAGAAGAAGGAGCGCCGCCGTCGCGCGCCGCCGCCGTACATCACCTCGTCGCTCCAGCGTGACGCCGCGAGCCGCCTGGGCTTCTCGGCCTCGCGCACGATGCAGGTCGCGCAGCGGCTCTACGAGGGCATCGACATCGGCGCCGAGGGCCCCGTCGGTCTCATCACGTACATGCGTACCGACTCGACGCGCCTCTCGAACGAGGCCGTCGATGCGGCGCGCGACTACATCGGCAAGCGCTTCGGCAAGCAGTTTCTCCCCGAGAAGGCCAACGCCTTCAAGACGAAGAACTCCGCGCAGGACGCGCACGAGGCCATCCGTCCGACCTCGACGGAGCACCACCCCGACGCGGTGCACAAGTTCCTGAAGCCCGACGAGCGCAAGGTGTACCGCCTCATCTGGGAGCGATTCATCGCGTGCCAGATGGCCGACGCCGTGTACGACGCGACGACGGTCACCATCGAGGCGAAGGGCTCGCTCACGCACACGCTCCGCGTCTCGGGCCAGGTGCTCAAGTTCGCGGGCTGGCTCGACGCGCAGGGCGCCACCGAGCGCGCGGAAGAGGTCGCGGGCGAAGAGGTCGTGCGCGAAGACCACGCCACCGACGTGCGCGAAGAGGAGCGCTCGCTGCCGCCCCTCGCGGTGGGCGAGAAGCTCACGCTCGTCGATCCGCCGGGCGTGCGCGCGGAGCAGAAGTTCACGCAGCCGCTGCCCCGCTACAACGAAGGCACGCTCGTGAAGGCGCTCGAAGACCTGGGCATCGGTCGCCCGAGCACCTACGCCGAGATCGTGAGCAAGGTGCTCTCGCGCGACTACGTCGAGAAGAAGGAGCGGCAGCTCGTGCCGACGAAGCTCGGCACCGCGAAGACCCACGGGCTCAAGGCGACCTTTCCCGAGGTGGTCGACTATGAGTTCACGGCGAAGATCGAGCGCGACCTCGACGAGGTGGAGCAGGGCCAGGCCAACTGGGTGAAGCTCGTCGACCGGATCTACAAGCCGTTCAAGAAGAACGTCGCGAGCGAGATGGCCGCGAAGGAGCCCGGCGAGGGATGGCCCCGCGCCCAGGCCTCGGACCGCGTGTGCGACAAGTGCGGCTCGCCCATGGTGCGCCGCTGGGGACCGAACAGCGACTACTTCGCCTGCACCGCGTACCCCAAGTGCAAGAACATCGTCGACGAGGTGCCCGCGAAGGCGCCCGAGGTGTTCCCCGATCGCAAGTGCCCCAAGTGCGGGCGCGACCTGCTCATCAAGACGCGCCGCGGAACCGACGACCAGTTCCTCTCGTGCTCGGGGTGGAAGAAGGTCAACCCCGACTGCGAGTACACGGCCCCGATGCCCTCGGGCATCCAGTGCCCCAAGTGCGGCGGCGACCTCGTGAAGATCGGCACGCAGAAGGGCCGCAAGCCGTTCTGGGGCTGCGAGAACTACCGCGCCGAAGACGCCGCGAAGAAGTGCGACTACCGGCTCTATCAGTCGCCCATCAAGGAGCCGTGCCCCGACTGCGGCGCGAGCTTCCTCGTGCTCGCGGGCGGCAAGAACAACCCGGTGCTCAAGTGCGTGAAGGAAGGCTGCGGCCACACGCACCCGTACGAGGCGCCGGGCGGCGAGGGCGTCGATCTGCCCGAGGGCGACGGCGAGGCCGACGAGAAGCCGAAGGCCCGCAGGGGACGCGCGAAGGCCGAAGCCTGAGCCCCGCGCCACACCACGCGTGATCGCAGCACCGCGCGGTCGGACCCGGAGGAGTCACTCCCGGGACCGATCGCGCGGTTCGCGTTTTCAGCGGAACTGAAGGGCGTTCAGACCAGGATGCCCGGCGCGGGGAAGTCGCGCAGGAAGCTGCGAATCTCCGCGGCCACGGCGTCGAGCTTCGCGTCGTCGTCGGCGTGGCGCACGGCCTCGTCGAACCATCCCGCGAGCGGTTCCATATGCGCTTCCGTAAGTCCGCGCGAGGTGATGGCGGGCGTACCGAGGCGCACGCCCGAGGGGTCGAA
Organism: uncultured Myxococcaceae bacterium; assembly: GCA_945952225.1. Taxonomy (GTDB): domain Bacteria; phylum Myxococcota_A; class Polyangia; order Polyangiales; genus CAISKJ01. Next base: position 3,884 of record CAMFHP010000072.1, on the reverse strand, counting down.
GGGCTTCCGCGGGTCGTAGGGCACGGTGTTGTAGTTCAGCTCGATGCCCGCGCGGTCGAGGGCCTTCGCGGCCTTCTTGCCCGCGATGCCCTTGTTCGTCAGGTCGATGAGCAGCAGGTGGTTGTCGGTGCCGCCGCTCACGAGCGAGAACCCGCGGTCGCCGAGGTGCCTGCCGAGCGCCTTCGCGTTGGCCACGACCTGGTGGGCGTAGCGCTTGAAGTCGTCGGTGGCGGCCTCCTTCGCGGCCACGGCGAGGCCCGCGATGTTCGCCTCGTGGGGCCCGCCCTGCAGGCCCGGGAACACGGCCTTGTCGATGGCCGCCGCGTGCGTCGCGTTCGTGAGGATCATGCCGCCGCGCGGCCCGCGCAGGGTCTTGTGCGTGGTGCTGGTGATGACGTCGGCGTGGCCCACGGGCGAGGGGTGCGCGCCGCCCGCGATGAGGCCTGCGATGTGCGCGATGTCAGCCACGAGCACGGCGCCCACCTCGCGCGCGATCGTCGCGAAGGCCGCGAAGTCCCAGGCGCGCGGGTACGCGGTGCCGCCGCAGAAGAGCAGCCGGGGCTTCGCCTCGTGGGCGAGGCGGCGCACTTCGTCCATGTCGATGCGGTGGTCGTCGCGGCGCACGGAGTAGGCGACGCTCTTGAAGTAGCTGCCGGTGATCGACACGGGCCAGCCGTGCGTGAGGTGGCCGCCGTGCGGGAGCCCGAGGCCCATCACGGTGTCGCCGGGCTTGCAGAAGGCGAAGTACACCGCGAGGTTCGCGGGCGATCCCGAGTAGGGCTGCACGTTCGCGTGCTCGACGCCGAAGAGGGCCTTGATGCGGTCGCGGGCCAGCTCTTCGATGGGGTCGATGAACTGCTGTCCCTCGTAGTAGCGCTTGCGGGGATAGCCCTCGGAGTACTTGTTCGAAAGGGTCGATCCGCAGGCTTCGAGCACCGCGCGAGAGGCGTAGTTCTCGCTCGGGATCATGCGCATCTTGTCGCGCTGGCGTTCGTCTTCCTGGCGGATGAGCGCGGCGATTTCGGGGTCGCGCGCGGCGAGCGTGGGGTCACGGTCGGTGGGGGTCGTCACGGTGGGCGGGAACGCTCCTTTCTGGGAGGGCGCGCGATTCTGGGCGTGGCCGCGGGGCGCGACAAGGGAATCGATTTCGCGACCCGCGGACCGTGGTGCAGAATGGCGCTCCATTGCGGCGCGCACGAGGGCGCCGCGCCAGGAGACCGATGCTTCGCACTTCACGAACGTTCGAACGGGTCGCCGGGAGCGCGCTCTTGCTCGCGCTGCTCGCGGCCGGTCCCGCGGGCGCGCAGCCCGCACCCACGCAGCCCACGGGCGCGTCGACGACCACGCAGCCCGCCGACGAGGCGCGGCGGCTCTTCGAAGCGGGCGTCGCGGCGATGCAGCACGAAGACTGGCCCGCGGCCCTCGACAGCTTCGAACGGTCGAGCGCGCTGCGAAGGTCCGCCGCCGTGGCGCTCAACCAGGCCGTGGTGCTCCGCGCGATGCATCGCTACATCGAGGCCCGCGTGCGGCTCAACGAGTTCAACGAGCTCGCGTCGCCGCAGCAGCACCAGCAGCACGACGCCGACGTGGTGCGCATGAGCTCGGAGATGTCGCGGCTCCTCGGGCGCGTGCGCATCCCCGAGGTGATCCCCGTGTCGGCCACGGTGGCCATCGACGGACGCCCCGCGCGGCTCAACGAAGCGGGCGAGGCCGTGGTCGATCCGGGCGACCACTCGCTCCACGCCGAGGCGCCGGGCTACGAATCCCTCGACCGCACGTTTCGTGTCGGTGAGAGCGAGCTCCACGAGGAGCGCATCCGACTCGCGGTGGTTCCGCCGCCGACGGCCACGGTGACCCCGCATCCTGCCGAGACGACCCCTGCGACGCCCGTGGATCCGCGCGTCGCGCCGACGCCTGCCCCCGCGGCGTCGCGGCCCCTCTACGCCCGCTGGTGGTTGTGGGCGGGCATCGGCGCCGTGGCCCTCGCAGGGGTGGTGACCGGCGTGGTGATCGGTCGATCGGGCACGAACGCGCTGCCCTCGACGACGACGAACGCGCGGCTCCAGGCGGCGACCTTCGGGGGGACGCAGTGATGCGCGCGCTCGCTCGCACGGCCCTCGCGCTCGCGGCCCTCGCGACGCTGCCCACCTGCGCGAAGGACCAGACGGCCATCTTCGTCGAGCTCTCCATCGACTCGGCGATCCAGCCGTGTCTCGGGCAGGTCGTGGCGCAGGTGTTCAACCCGAGCACGTCGCCCACGCCCACGATGAACGGCACCCAGATGTTCACGTACACGAACGGCACGAGTCTGATGTCGTTCCTCGTGTTGCCGCGCACCGACACCGACCTCGTTCGCATCGAGGTCGCGGGCATTCGCGGCAGCGGCCAGTGCAGCAACCTCGGCGTGATCCCGATGCAGTCGATCCCCGAGGGGCAGCCCGCCGTGATCGACCGCGCGATCGTGCAGTTCCGGGCTGACACGGTGCTGAGGCTTCCGCTCGCGCTGCGCTCGACCTGTGTGGGCTCGAACTGCAACGGCGGCGACCACTGCACGGGCTCGATGCGCACGGGCATCTCGACGACCTACACGTGCGTGCCCGCGCTCGCGAATCCTCAGCCCTACTGAGACCCTCGCGGGAATCCGCGGACCGTTCTAGGCTCGCGGAACTTATGAGCGACGCAGATCTTCCCGATCGTTCGGGCGAGCTGATCGAGGGGCGCTTTCGCCTCACGAAGCGCCTCGGTGCGGGCGGCATGGGTGAGGTCTACAAGGCCGTCAACGAGGTGCTCGGGCGCGAGGTGGCGATCAAGCTGCTCAAGCCCGAGTACGCCCGCGTCGCCGACGTGGTGCAGCGCGTGGAGCGCGAGGCGCGCGCCGCCAACGTGGTGCGCCACCCCAACATCGTCGACGTCGTCGACGTGCTCAAAGACGCCAACGGCGCGCCCGTCATCGTGCAGGAGCTCCTCATCGGCGAAGACCTCGCGACCTACGTGCAGCAGCGTGGCGGCGCGCTCTCCGAGGCCGAGTCCCTCGACCTGATGATCCCCGTCACCGAGGCCCTCGGCGCGGCCCACGCGGCGGGCATCATGCACCGCGACCTGAAGCTCGAAAACGTCTTCCTCGACCGCCGCAACGGCGCCCTCGTGCCCAAGGTGCTCGACTTCGGCCTCTCGCGAAACGTGGGCGAGGGGGCGACCTCGCGGCTCACGGCCACGGGCGTCGCGATGGGCACGCCGATGTACATGTCCCCCGAGCAGGTGCAGGGGCAGCGCGACATCGACCAGCGCACCGACGTGTGGGCCCTCGGCGTGATGCTCTACGAGCTCGTGGCGGGGCGTCTGCCCTTCGACGGCGAGTCGCTCGGGGCGATCTTCGTGAAGGTCTGCACCGTCGATCCGCCGCCGCTCGCCACCGTGGCGCCGCACGTCTCTGCGCCCTTCGTCGCCGTGGTCTCGCGCTGTCTTCAGCGCGCGCGGGAGCAGCGCTTCGCGAGCGGCGCCGAGGTGGCCACGGCCCTCCGCGCGGCCCGCAGCGGCGCCTCGTCGGCGATCAACGCCGCGGGGCGCATCGACGCCGCGCGCGACGTCACGCTCGCCGCCGGTGAACTCCCCGAGGGCGCGCGTGGAACCCCCGTGCTCGGCTCGTCGCAGCCCTCGCCCGCGCCCGAACGCGCGAGCACGCTCGGCCCCCGCGTGTCGCACGCCTCGCCCGCGCCGAAGCGCAACACCGCCCCGATGATCGCCGCGGCCGTCGCGACCTTCACGCTCGTGGCCGGCGGCGCCTGGTTCGCGCTCCGTGAACGCGAGGCGCCCGCGGCCGTGACGCCGTCTGCGCCGCCGCCCGCGTCGCCGATGCAGGGCACGACGCACTACGACCCGCCGCC
>CAMFHP010000071.1 GCA_945952225.1 uncultured Myxococcaceae bacterium | reverse complement strand
GCAGCGCCCGGTGCGATTCACGCCGTAGCCCGGGGTGACCACCGGGAACCCCGGCCCCCAACGCTGCATGAACCTCCGTCCGTTCCGCCCGCTCCACGCGCAGCGCCCGCTCCACGCGCAGCGCCCGCTCCACGCGTGGCGCCCGATGCGCCCGCGTGGCGCCCGCGGTTCCCGCGGGTCACCCCGGCTCGCCCTCCCCCCGCGGCCCCCCTCCCCCGCGTCAGGGCACGGTGGCCGCGACGCCCTGCGCGGGCGGCGGAAGATCCACCGGCTGCGCGAGCGCCCACGCGACGGCGTCGGGCACGCGCGCCAGGGAGATCCCCTTCCAGAACACCCACCACTCGGGCGTCTTGAGCAGGCCGTCGGCGAGCTTCGTGTACCACTCGTTGATCGGGTTCGAACTGCGCGCGCGCCAGAACACCGTGGTGCTGTCGGCCATCATCGCGTCCCAGAGGTCGCGCGCGATGCCCTCGCCGCGCGCCTCGCGGTCCGTCGCGAACTTCGTGAGGTACGGACCGAAGGGGCTGTCACCGAGCACCGCACATCCCCGGTAGTGCTCCTCGACGTAGACCCGCAGCACGGGGCGTTCGAAGAACGCATCCACCGGCTCGCGCCCGAAGGAGCTCGCGATGAGCGCGCGGAGCCGCGCGCGGTCGACGCCGTCCCACCCCTCGTGGCGCGCCGTCACGGCCCCGCGGCGCAGCAGCGTGCCCGCGCCCTTCACCGTGAACAGCTCGCGCAGGAGGTTGAACGGCGACGTGATGGTCACCGCGAGCCGATGCGTCGCGGCCAGCACGAGACGCGACGACTGCTGCACCATCGCCCGCTCCTTGCGCGTGAGATCGCGCGCCGCGAGCAGCGACGGAACATCGCCCGGCACCGTCACCTGCGGCAGCAGCGCGCCGTTCGCGCGAAGCCCACCCGGTCGGTGCAGAAAGATCAGCTTGCGCGACTGGAGCCGTCCGAGCAGCGCACCCAGACGATCGACGCGCTCATCGGGAGACGCGCCCTCGTCGGCCGTGAGCGCGAGCACCGGAAGCTTGCCCGCACGACACGCCGCGATGATCCCCTCAACGTCGCCCACGGGAAGGATCTGCGCCGCCACGCCCTCGCGTCCGAGCCGTCGCACGAGCCGCGCGGCGTGTTCGAAGGCATCGACGGGCGCGAAGGCCCCGAAGGCCACCACGGGCGTGAGCCCCAGGCCCGCGAGAAATCGCAGATGGAGCACCACCGCTTCGAAGGCATAGCGCGCGACGTTGGCGTCGACGGCGATGGCGCCGAACTGCTCGCGGGGCTCCGCGCGAAAGAGCTGGACGTAGAACTCGGCCTCGGCGCGCCGTCCGACGCTTTCGAGAAACCGCAGCACCACGTCGGCCGACGCGTTCGTCGGCATGCCGTCGTGGGTGCTCACTCTTCGTCGTCGACGCTGCCGTCGGGTCGCGGCACGCAGCGGAACTCCAGCACCCGCGGTCCCGCCCCGGCGTCGGCGTCGGGCGGATGGCGCAGGAGCACGCGCTCGCAGTTGTGCCGCGTCTGCTTGGGCTGATCGAAGACCAGTCGGTAGCGTCCCGCGGGGGCGGGCATCTCGCGCAGGCACGCGCCGCGCTGCGGGTCGACGGTCTCCTCGCGCTGGAGCCCGTCCCACGCGCCGAGCTCGCGGGTCTCGCCGGGCGCGAGCGTGAACTGCCCCGTCGTGCCGAGGCCGCCGAAGCCCGCGCCGAGCGGCCCTTCACACCGCGGAAGGTCCACGGGAAAGAGCTTCACGCGCGTGAGCAGCGCGGGGTCGTTCACGTACATCGCCGCGCGGTCCGAGCGGTCGTCGGCGACGTTGACCCGCCACGCGTGCACCATCTCGTTGAGGTCGGGGTTCGTCGTGAACGTGAGCGGCACGTTCGAAGCGTTCACGAGCCGCAGCGTCGCCACCGTGGGGGCCGCCGCCGCGTCGCGCGCCGCGGGCACATCCGCCGTCGCCTGCGCGGGCTGCGCGGGCGGTGCGGGCTGCGTGGGCTGTGCGGGCTGCGCCGCGGGCTGCGCGGGCTGCGTCTCGGGCTGCGTGCGCTTGCACGCGGTGGCCGAAGCGAGCGCCGCAGCGCAGAGCGCCACGCGCGAGAGGTGCATCACCGAGGGAGTCATCCGTTGACCTCGCGGAGCCCGAGCTCCTTCATCTTGATCTGCAGGCTCTTGCGCGAAATCTTGAGCAGCCGCGCGGCCTGCGTGACGTTGTTCGTGGTCTGCGCGAGGGCCTTCACGATGAGCTCTTTTTCGAGCTTCGCCGTGGCCTCGCGCACCTGTTCCTTGAGGCCGCCCGCGGCCGCCGCGTCGTCGCCCGCGCTGTCGTCGTCGTCGGGCGTCGCGGGGGCCGCGCCCGTGGCAGCCCCGCGGACCTCCACCGGGAGGTTGTGCACCTCGATGAGGTCGCCATCGCTGAGGAGCACGCAGCGCTCGATGACGTTCTCGAGCTCGCGGATGTTGCCCGGCCACGCGTACGCCACGAGGCACTCGCGCGCGTCGGGCGAGAAGTGGCTCGCGGGCTTCTTGAAGCGCGTCGCGTGGATCGCCAGAAAGTGATCGACCAGCAGCGGGATGTCGGTGCGACGCTCGCGCAGCGGCGGCAGGTGGATGGGCACCACGTTGAGGCGGTAGTAGAGGTCTTCGCGAAAGCGCCCCGCGGCGATCTCCTTCTTGAGATCACGGTTGGTGGCCGCGATGAGCCGCACGTCGACGGTGAGCGGCTTGATGCCCCCCACGCGGTCGATCTCGCCCTCCTGGATCGCGCGCAGGAGCTTCACCTGCATGTCGATGGGAATCTCGGCGATCTCGTCGAGAAAGAGCGTTCCGTTGCTGGCGAGTTCGAAGCGTCCGGGCTTCGAGGTGACGGCGCCCGTGAACGCGCCGCGCTCGTAGCCGAAGAGTTCGGCCTCCATGAGGTCGCGCGGAATGGCCCCGCAGTTCACGCGAATGAACGACTGCCCCTTGCGCGAGCTGTTGTCGTGGAGGGCGCGCGCGATGAGCTCCTTGCCCGTGCCCGACTCGCCGGTGATGAGCACCGTGGCCGTGGTGTCGGCGACCTTCTCGAGGATCGCGTAGATCTCGCGCATCATCTGCGACGCGCCGATGATCCGGTAGCGGCCCTGGTCGAGGCCTTCGAGCTGCACCTCGCGGGCGCGCACATCACCCGTGCGCAGCGCCTTCGCGACCACCGAGCGGATCTCGCTCATGTCGAAGGGCTTGGTGATGTAGTCGAACGCGCCGTGGCGCAGCGCCTCGACCGCGGTGTCGACGGTGCCGTGCGCGGTGATGAGGATCACCGGCAGGTCGGGGTGGTGCTCCGCGCAGTGCTTGAGCACACCGAGCCCGTCGAGCTGCGGCATGCGCAGGTCGGTGATGAGGCAGTCGATGTGGTTCTCGCGCAGCATCTCGACGGCGGCCTGGCCGTCGCCCACCGCGTGCACCTCGTAGCCGTCGCCCTGGAGCTGGAGCGAGAGCACGCGGCGGAGGTTCACCTCGTCGTCGGCGATCAGGATCTGCTTGCGTTCGCCCAGCATCATGGCGGGAGTTTCCTGCGGTGGAGGGGACGGAGCGCGCGTCGCGTCGTTCAGGGCGACTGCTGCTCGTTCATGCGGTGCGTGAGGTAGTCGATGACGTCGATCTTCGACACGATGCCGAGGAGCTTCGTGCCGTCGGTCACCAGCGCGACCTTCGTGGTGGCGAGCACGTTCTTGAGCAGGTCGATGCGCGTGTCGGGGGTCACGCCCGCGTAGTCGCTGTCGAGAATGCGCTCGATGGTCGAGTCGAGGTGGGCCTCGCCCGACACGAGGTTTCGCAGCACCTCGACCTCGCTCACGAGCCCGCGAATCTGCGCGCCGTCGACCACGGGGAGCTGCGACACGCCGTGCTGCTTCATCTTGCCCACGACGTTGCGGAGCGTGTCGTCGCTGCGCGCGGTCACGAGCGTCTGGGCCTTGAGCGCCAGGAGTTCGCGCACCGTGCCCGGCGTGGGCTCGTCGGCGAAGCCGTTCTCGCGCATCCAGTCGTCGTTGAAGACCGTCGAGAGGCTGCGGCTCGCGCTGTCGGGGAGCAGCACCACGATGCGCTCCGCACGGTCGCGCGTGCGGGCCCACTTGATCGCGCCGGCCACGGCCGCGCCGCCTGCGCCGCCGACGAAGAGGCCTTCGAGGCGCACGAGGTCGCGGGCCATCATGAAGCACTCGCGGTCGTCGACGCGCACGCAGTCGTCGATGGCGGCGAGGTCGAGCGCGGCGGTGACCGTGTCGTTGCCGAGCCCCTCGACCTTGTACGAGAACGCGCGGCTCACGAGCCCGTGCTTCACGCGGTCGTAGTGGATCGACCCCACGGGATCGACGCCCACCACCTGCACGCCGGGCTTCTGCGATTTGAGGTAGCGCCCGACGCCCGAGAGCGTGCCGCCGGTGCCGATGCCTGCGACGAAGGCGTCGATCTCGCCCGCGGTCTGCCGCCAGATCTCGGGGCCCGTGGTGTGGAGGTGCGCGTCGGCGTTGGCGGGGTTGTTCCCCTGGTCGAGGAGCACCGCGTGGGGCGTCTCGTCGGCGAGCTTGCGCGCGACGCTGTGATGGCTGCGCGGGTCGTGGGGATCGACCGCCGACGGGCACACCACCACGCGCGCGCCCCAGGCCCGCAGCGCGGCGATCTTCTCGTGCGAGACCTTGTCGGGCAGCACGAACACGCTCCGGTAGCCCTTCACCGCGGCCACCATCGCGAGGCCCGCGCCCGCGTTGCCGCTCGTGGCTTCGACCACGGTGCCGCCGGGCTTGAGCCGTCCGTCTTCCTCGGCGGCGCGGATCATCGCGAGGGCCGCGCGATCTTTCGACGACCCCGCGGGGTTGAGAAAGTCGCACTTCACATAGAGCTCGGCGCGCACGTCGCCGGGCACCACGCGCTGGAGCTTCACCAGGGGCGTGTTCCCCACCGCGTCGAGAATGGTCTCCGTGGCTCCGTGCATCATGGCTCTCGGGCCGGGGCGTGTATCACACCTTGCGCGGGGTTTGGGGTTTCAGCGCACGCGCGTGGCGGCCCAGAGCTCCGCGAGGGCGCTGCCGTCGGGCTGCGTGAGCACGCGCACGCGGCGTTGGCCCGTGAAGGCCCCGGAGTTCATCAGCGCGCGCAGCCGGTCGTTGTCGTCGACGAGGCTCCGCGGTTCGAATCCGTCGGAGAACAGCCCCGGCGACCACAGCACGAAGAGGTGCGGAACCCCCACACGCACGGGCAACGGATACTTGGTGATGTCGGTCACGCCCCAGCGCCAGCGATCCATCGCGCGCACCATGTGGATCGGGTGCCAGGCGTAGTCGGCCATCACGAGCTGCGCAGGTCCGTCGGCGCGCAGGCGGTCGATCTCGTCGCGCACGATCCACGGGAGCGCGCGGTGCGAGCGGTCGACCTTCCACCCGCGGTACGCGCTGCCGCCCGCGAGGGTGTAGAAGCCCGTGTCGGGTGATCCACCGCGCGCGAAGTGCCACGCGAGGCGCGCCGTAGGCCCGCACGCGAGCCAGAGCACCGCGGCCGTTGCGAGGTGGCGCACACGTCCCGGACGTTCCGCGAGGGCGCCCACGAGCAGCGCGAAGGGGGCCACGAACACAAACGCGTAGCGCTCGGCGTCGATGGCCGGGAGGTTCCACGTGCGGGCGGGCGCGAGAATGAGCGCGAGGCCCGGAACGGCCACCGCGAGATGCAAACGCGCGTAGCGGGCGAGGCGCTGCGCGGGGTCGGCGGTGTCGCGCGAGGGCCACGCGGCGGTCAGCACCAGGGCCAACGTGAGCGCGGCGACGACGAGCTCGATGGCGAGGGGCGCGTGCGTGCCCGTGGCGTGGCGCAGGGTGGCTTCGCCGTCGAGGCCGCCGAGCACGGTGCGGGCGAACACCTCCAGACGGTGCGCGAGGTCGGTGAAGTAGTGCTTCGGGCGACCGTTGTAGCCCTGCACCACACGACGGCTCGCGACGAGCATCGGCACGACGTGGAGCGCGCCCGAGAGCGCCAGCGGAATGTGCCTCCGCGGGAGTCGCTCGCGCAGCGCCGTGAGCCCGCACGCGGCCATGGGGAGCAGCGCGAGGGGCGAGAAGTGCATCGCCGCGCCGAGGAGCTGCGAGGCCGCGACGACGTGGAGACCTTTGCGCGTACGCAACGCCAGGAGCCACGCGAGCGGGCCCGCCACGCCGAGCGCGAGGGCCAGCGCGTAGGGCACGGTGACCGTGCGGCTCCAGAACACCGACCACGGGTGCACCACGAGGACCGCCGCGAGGGCGACCGCGGCGCGCGGAAGTTCGAGGCGTCGCGCGAGCAGGAACGCCAGCGCCATGCCCAGGGTGAGCCCCGCGACGAGCACCATGCGGGCGGCACCGAACGACGGGCCGAAGAGGCCGTACGCGCCCGCGATGAGGTGCGCGAAGGCCATGGAGACGAAGCGCGCGTCGGGGTGCAGCTCCGCGGGTCGGTGTTCGAAGAGTTCGAGGCCGTACCACGCCCAGTTGCCCTCATCACCCGAGGGGTTGGGCACGCTGTCGAGCCAGGGCACGCGCAGCACCCACGACAGCGCCACGAGGAGCAGCAGGGTCACGGTCGCGCGGTGCTTCAGCGGGGTCGCCACGGTCGGTCTCGAAGGGCGCGGGACTCTCGCACACCCGCGACGGACTGTGCGAGAACTCGCCGCCGTGAAGGCTCCCGCGTGGCTGTGTCCGCTCGCGCTCGGCGCGCTCGTGCGCGTGCCGTGGCTCGGCGCGTGTCCGAACCCCGCGGGTGACGAGGGCAACTGGGCGCTGCTCGCGTTGCAGCGCGCGCGCGGCGTCGACGCGGGGCTCTCGCCCGACGCGGCCTTCGTGACCACGGCCTTCGCGCGCGTCGTGTCGTGGGTGTTTCGCGCGGTGGGTCCGTCGTTCGCGGCGGCGCGTGCGGTGCCCGTGGCCGCGGTGCTGCTCGCGATCGTGGCGTGCGTCGAGCTCGCGCCCCGTCGCCGTGAGGGCGTGGCCGTGGCCCTCGTACTCGCGCTGCATCCGTGGGCCGTGCTGTGGAGCCGCACGGTCTCTGTGCCCTACGCGCTGGCTCTGTGCAGCGCGCTCGTGGGCACGCTCGCGTGGCGCGCGTCGTTGCGTACACGCAAAGGTCTGCACGTCGTCGCGGCCTCGCAGCTCCTCGGGGTCGGGGTGCAGCTCACGCCGCTCGCGGTGATTCCCATGGTCGCGTGTGCGCTGTCTGCGTGGCGCGCGCGGCTCCCGATGCGGCTCGCTCCCGCGGCGCTCTCGGGGCTCGTGCACGCGGTCCCCGTGGCGGCGGGTGTCGTCGGCGCGCTCCACGTCGGACGCCAGCACGCTCCCCTCGCCCGCACGCCCCTCACGGAGGCGCTCACCACGCTCGCGACGATGCTCGGCGGAGACCTCGCGGGCACCTCCACCGTCGCGCACTTCGCGGGCCTGTCGCCCCCTGCGCTCACGCTCGGCGCGCTCGCGGGTGCGGTGCTCGCGGTGATGGTGATGCTCCATGCGCGCGCGCAGCGACGTTGGGAGGAGGTGCTCTACCTCGCGCTCGCGACGGCGGGCGTTCCCCTCATGCTCGTGCCCGCACGCGCGTGGGCGATGCCGCTCATCGACGCGGACCGCTACGGCTTCGCGCTCGTGGCGCCGCTCGCGCTGGCGGTGGGTGCGATGGCGTCGTCGACGTCGCGCGCGTGGCGTGGTGTGGCGAGGGGCGCGGTGCTGCTCTTCGCGGGGCTCACGGCCTTCGCGGGGGTGTCGTTGCTGCGCGGTGCGGGCGGTGACCTCGGGCTGTTCACCGCGTGGCAGGGCGGGCGCTATCGGGGATGGCAGGTGGCGCGCGAGCGAAGGGCGGTCGTCGACCTGGTGCGCGATGCGGTGCTGCGCGATGCGCGCTCGCCCGCCGTGGTGGCCTACGAGGACTACGCCTTTCACCCGCTGCGCTTCTCGATCGCGGCGGCGTCGGTGGAGGGGCGCATCACGCACCGCCTCGGTCCGTTGCCCGAGCGCTTCGAGGGCGCGGCCTATGCGCTGCTGTGGAGCGAAGGGGCGCTCGACGCGCGGTACCGTCCGCGGCGCGAGGGAACGGCGCAGGAGAGGCTACGCGAGCGGGTGCGCGCGTGGCCCGGCGCTTCACGCGTGCGGGTGTTCACCACCGCGCGCGGCGATGCGCTCTGCGAGCTGTGGAGGCTTCAGCGGTGAAGGATGCCGGTGGCGAAGAGGCCGCCAAGCAGACCGACGACCACCACCGCGACGATGGCCACGACGGCGACGGGGAACTTCTTCTCGGGCGGTCCCACGAGGGGCGAGCTGGAGAGCGCGCCGGGACGCGGCGGGTGGTTGCTCGGCACCGTGAGCGGAATGGGAATGCTCGCCGACGTGGGCGGCTGCGCCTGGGTCACGGGCGGCTGCGAGATCAACGGCGACGACGACGAGATCAACGGCGCGGGCGACTGCGAGATCGCCGACGCGGGCTGCGACACGGGCGACGGACGCGGGGTGTTGAGGCGCGGCGGAGGCCCGGAGTCGAGCACGTCGCCTTCGAGTTCGTCGGCGAGGCTGCCGGGCATCGACGAGGTGCGCGCGCCGGGCTGATCCCACGACGCGGCGCCCGAGAGGCCGGGATCGAAGGTGTCACCCACGAGGCTCGGCGCCCAGTCGGTGAGGTTCATGAACTCGTTGGCGTCGAGGGGGCGCGAGCCGTCTTCGGGCTGCGCGGGCGTCACCGCCGAGGCGTTGGCGGGAGAGGTTCCGCCGTCGCCGAGCGAGGTGAAGCGGAGCATCTCTTCTTGAATGAGCCCCTCGATGACGCTGCCTTCGCGGGCGCCGGCGCTGGTCGAGCGCGCGGTCGCGGCCTTCTCGGCCATCACATCGGTCACGAGCTTCGCGAGGTCCGCCGCCGTCGCCTTGAGGCGGTGCAGCAGGAGGAACTCCGCGAGGTCTTCGCTCATCTGCTCCGCGGTGCGGTAGCGCTCGGACTTCGACTTCGCGAGCGCCTTGCGGAGGATGCGATCGAGCCCGTCGGGCACGTGCGGCGCGACCGAACGGATCGGCGGCACCTGCGCCTGCTGCACGAGCTTCACGGTCTGGTAGTCGGTGTCGCCGAGGAAGAGCTTTCGCCCCGCGAGCAGCTCCCAGAGCATGATGCCCACGGCGAAGATGTCGGCCTGGGGGTCGGCCTCTTCGCCCATCGCGGTCTCGGGCGCGAGGTAGCTGAACTTGCCCTTCACCACGCCGGGCTCGGTCTTCTCGACGGAGTGCGCGGCCTTCGCGAGACCGAAATCGACGATCTTCACCTCGCCGCGCCGCGACACCAGGATGTTCGGCGGGGAGATGTCACGGTGCACGATGTTGAGGCTGTGGTTGTCGCTGTCCGTCGCCTCGTGGGCGTACTGGAGGCCCTCGCACACCTTCACCATGATGTGGCACGCGAGGGGCACGGGGAACGGCTGCTTGCGGGCGCGGACGTACTCCACCACCGCCTTGAGGTTCACCCCGTCGATGAACTCCATCACGATGAAGTACGTGTTCTCGACGCGCCCGATGTCGAACACCTGGACGATGTTCGCGTGCGTGAGGCGCGCGCTGAGCCGCGCCTCGTCGAGGAACATGCGGATGAACTTCTCGTTCGACGCGAGGTGCGGGAGCACGCGCTTGATCGCAACGGCGCGCTTGAAGCCCGCGAGACTCGTGGATTCTCCGCGGAACACCTCGGCCATGCCGCCGGACTCAAGCCGTTCGGTCACCCGGTAGGTGTTCTGCGCCTTCGCTTCTGCCATGTTCGTAGGGGTTGCGTGACAAGGGCCGGAGCGGCCACGCGGCGACGAACCTGCACCCCTCGCACCGCGGGTGTCAAGCATCGAGGCTGTGCGATTCCAGGCCCGCCGCGCGCGGGCGTTCGAGCGCGCGTCTGCGCATCGCGCGCGTTGCCCCCGAACCCGCCGTGGCGGTAGACGTGCACCGACATGCACGGCGATCGAACCCACTGCGCGCGTTGCGCGGGCGCGCTCCTCCCCGCTGATCCCACGCAGGGCCCGCGGCCCTTTCGCCTGCCCGGTGACACCGAGCATTTCACCCGCGCGCGGCCCTGGGACATCACCCACCTCGCGCTGTCGCTCACGGTGGATCCCGACCGCGGTCGCATCGAGGGCAGCGCCGACGTGACCCTCACGCGCCGCGCGCCCGAGGCCCGCACGGTCACCCTCGACGCCGTGGCCATGACCATCGTCGCGGTGGTGCGTACCGACGGCGCGCCGCGCGCGGTGCCCTGGCGCTACGACGGCGAGCGCCTCGACGTGCGCGTGGGCGACGTGGCGCCCGGTGCGAGCGCTCGGATCACGGTGACCTACGAGGCCACGCCGAAGCGCGGATTGCACTTCATCCGCCCCGACTCCGACCGGCCCGACCGGCCGATGCAGGTGTGGTCGCAGTGCCAGGACGAGGACGCGCGGTACTGGTTCCCGTGCATCGACGCGCCGGTGATGCGGCACACCACGGAGATGCGCGTGCGCGTTCCCCGCGGGTGGCGCGCTCTCTCGAACGGCCGCCTCGTGGAGCACCGCACCGACGATGTGCACGCCCACTGGCACTGGCTCCAGGAGCAGCCCCACGCGCCCTACCTCGTGACCCTCGTGGCGGGCACCTTCGCCGAGCTCGACGCGTCCGACGAAGCCGGCATCCCGTGCCACTACTACGTCGACCCGGGCCAGGAAGACGCCGCGCGCCGCACGCTCCACGAGACGCCCGCGATGCTCCGTCACTTCGCGGCGCTCACGGGGGTCGCGTACCCGTGGGCCCGCTACGACCAGGTGACCGTGCACGCGTTCTCCTTCGGCGGCATGGAGAACACCGCGTGCACCACGCTCACGGAGCGCATGCTCCTCGACGAGCGCGCGGCCCTCGACGTCTCGATGCACGACCTCGTGGCCCACGAGCTCGCGCACCAGTGGTTCGGCGACCTGGTGACCTGCCGCGACTGGTCGCACGCGTGGCTCAACGAGGGCTTCGCGACCTTCTTCGAACACGTCGACCTCGAGCGCCGCGAGGGCCGCGACGCGTACCTCTACAACCTCAAGGAGCACGCCGACGCGTACCTGCACGAAGACGAAGGGCAGTACCGACGGCCCATCGTGTGCGCGACGTGGGCGGCGCCCATCGACGTCTTCGACCGGCACCTCTACGAGAAGGGCGGGCTCGTGCTCCACATGCTGCGCGCCGAGCTCGGCGACGCGGTGTTCTGGCGCGGCGTGAAGCTCTACCTCGACCGGCACCGCGGATCGCCCGTCGAGACCCGCGACCTCGTGCGCGCGATGGAAGACGCCTCGGGCCGCGCGCTCGAAGCGTTCTTCGATCAGTGGGTCTTTCACGGCGGACACCCCGAGGTCGAGGTCGAGGCGCGCCACGACGCCGACGCGGGCACGCTCCATGTGACCGTGCGACAGACGCAGGCCGTCGACGCGGTGACCCCGCGGTTCCGCTTCACGCTGCGCGTGTGTGTGGTCGACGACGCGGGCGAGCGCACCCACGACCTCGACGTGTGGGATGCCGCCCATGGCTTCACCCTCCGCTGCGAGCGCGCCCCGCGCCGCGTGGCCGTCGACCCCGCGTGCGCCGTGCTCATGCGCCTCACGCAGAAGCTCCCGCGCGACTGGCTCCTCGACGCGCTCGCCCACGACGAGCGGGCCTCCGTGCGGTGGCGCGCGGCCGCCTCGCTCGTGCGCCGCGACGACGCCCGCGTGGTCGACGCCCTCGGCGCCGCGATGCTCGCAGACCCCTTCTGGGGCGTGGTCGCGGAGTGCGCGCGTGCGCTCGCCGAGATCCGTGGCGAGTCGGCGTTTCGCGCCCTCGTGGCGGCGCTTCGGGTGCAGAACCCGCACGCGCGACGGTGCGTGGTGGCAGCCCTCGGCGTGTTCCGTACGGACGCCGCGGCCGAGGTGCTCGCGCGATCCCTCCAGGCGGGCGATGTGAGCTGCCGCGTCGAGGCCGAGCTGGCCCGCGCGCTCGGCGCAACGCGCAGGCCCATGGCGCGTGACGAGCTCCTCGCCGCCGTCGACCGTCCCTCGTGGCGCGAGGTCGTGCGCGTGGGCGCCATCGACGGACTGCGCCTCCTGCGTGACCCCGCGGTGCTCCCGCGCCTCGAAGGCTTCACGGGACGCAACCACCCGTCGTCGGTGCGTCGCGCCGCGGTGCTGGCCCTCGCGGCGGTGGGCGACACGCTCCCCCGCGTGCGCGAGCATCTCGAATCGCTCCTCGACGAGGACCACGTCATCGTCACGCCCGCGGTGCTCCACGCGCTCGCGTCGATGCGTCAGCAGCCCGTGACGGCGGCCATCGCGCGGTGCGCCGACGTGTCGGGCGATCCCCGCGTGCGGAGGGCCGCGCGCGAGGTGCTCCGCGGGCTCCAGGGGCGACGCGACGGCGACGAGCAACGGCGCCTCCGCGACGACGTGGAGTCGCTGCGCGATGAGCTCCGGGGGCTCCGCGATGCGCTCGATGCGAGCCGCCATGGAGCCTCGAAGGGGCGCGCCGTCACGACGGCGAAGAAGCCCGCCAGGACCGCGGCGAAGCGGGTCGCGAAGAAGCCCGCGAAGCCCCCCGCGAAGGGCGCGAGCACGGGGCGGCGGGGTCGTTGATCGCGGCGCACGTCGCGCCCGTTGACGGCTGAAAAACCCGGAGCGTATCGTTGCGCGGTCGTGGGTGAAGTTGCGTTCGACACGCGCCCGCACACCCCTCCGCGCGGGCGCCGTTGAGGTCCGCGCGCTCGCAACGGGGCGCAAACGAAGACAGTCGGAGACAGTTCGAATGGCCAGTGAAGACGCGCGTAAGCTGTTCGTGGCGGGCTTGCCCGACAGCGTGAACGAAGAGGCTCTGCGCGACCTCTTCCAAGAGATGACGGGGATGGACGTGGAGCTCTCGCTGCCCCGCGACCGCATGACGGGACGGCCGCGCGGCTTCGCGTTCGTGCGCTTCACGACCCCCGAGGGTGCCGAGCAGGCGCGGCAGCTCCTCGACGGCCACCTCGTCGATGGTCGTTCGATCTCGGTGCGTCCCTTTCAGGCCGAGGCGCCGAACAAGCGAGAGGGTGGCGCGCCCGGCGAGCGTCCGCGGCGCGAGAGCCCGCAGAACACCTCGGACCGCACGCTCTACGTGGGCAACCTCCCGTACGACACCACGCAGGAGGAGCTCGAAGGTGTGCTCCAGGCGCAGGGCGTCGAGGGCGTCACCCGCGTGCATCTGCCCGTCGATCAAGACGGTCGCCGTCGCGGCTTCGGCTTCGTGACCCTCGCGACGCCCGACAACGCGCGCGCCGCGGTCGACGCCCTCGCGAGCGCCTCGGTGCGCAGCCGTCGCCTCGTGGTGAACATCGCCACGCCCAAGGGATCGTCGGGGCCCCGTGAGGGGGGCGGTGATCGTCCGCCGCGCAGCTTCGACGGACCGCGCGGCGGTGGCGGCGGTGGTGGTGGCTACGGCGGCGGCGGTGGCGGTGGCTACGCGGGCGGCGGTGGCGGCGGCGGATACCGTGGCGGCGGCGGCGGTGGCGGGGGCTACGGCGGCGGCGGTGGCGGGGGCTACGGCGGTGGCGGCTTCGGAGGTGGCGGCGGTGGTCCGTTGCCTCCGCCCAACACGGGCAAGGGTGACGGGCGTCGTCGCAAGCAGTTCGACGGCGGCAGCGCCGAAGGCAGCGGTGGCGGTGGACGCCGGGGTCGCGACGACGACCGCTGGAACGACGACGACGAATGACCCCCTCGACCGACGGGGCGTCTCGCACTCCTCGCGAAGGCGCCCCGACGGGTCTCTCCCCGCGCTACTCCACGCGCAACGACACGCGGCACGGGCTCGTGCCTCCGCGGCCGTCACGAAGCAGCACCCACATCGTGTGATCGCCCGCTTCGGCGGGTGCGGTCCACGCGTTGTCGCGCGTGGGGGATTGGGTGAGTCCGCGCGCGAAGTTCCCGCCCGTCGCGTACCACGAGTAGAAGCCGCGCTCGGTGCGGTCGGCGAGCTGCCCCGAGGCCGTGAGCACGCGGTATCCCTCGGCCCACGACTCGTCGGGATCGGGCACGAGGTTGACCGTCTCGTTGCGCCGCACGCGCACGGGTCCGCCGCCCGCGGGGCCGCACGCATCGCCCGCTTCGCCCTGCGCGGTGACCCACGCGTCACCGAAGCGCACGCGCGGCGGCGGCGGGTTCGTGTTGCGCGCGGCGTTGAACGACACGAGCACGCGCTTGTATCCGCGCAGCGTGGCGCCATCGACGGACACCTCGACGCCGACGCCCACGGCGATGCCCACGTCGCGCGCGATGGCCGTGAGCACCTCGGGCGGGAGCGCGTTGCCGTAGCGCCGCGCGAGGGCCTGGAGCTGCGCCTCGTCGCGCGCCGACGTGAGCAGCGTGGCCGTCGCGCCGTCGCCGAGCGAGAGCGTCGCGCTCGCATCGCCGAAGCAGCCTTCGAAGGTTCCGCCGCCCTGAAAGTTCGAGATGCTGGTCGCGCTCGCCGACGAGTCGGCGGCCACGCAGGTGAACCATCGGAACGTCGGTGTGCCCCGCGTGCCCGCGAGCACCGCACGGAGCGTCGTCGACTGACCGGGGTTGATCTCGGGACGGTCGGCCACGATGTCGAGAATGCGCGGCCCCCGCACGATGGTCTTCGGGTCGAGGCTCTCGATGCACCCCGAGGCGAGCGCGAGGGCGCCGAGCACACTCCACGTCGTTCGTCGCGCCACCATCGCCGCGAGCCTGCGACGGAACGGCCTCCGCGCGCAACGGCCTCGCGCGGCGTGGGGTGTAAGCGTCGGGCGGCGAGGTCCGTTGAGGGCCTCACGCGGCGCGACGGCCGCGCAACCGACGGAGGACGAACATGAGCGAGCTCAGGGTGTGTGACGGCTGCCATCGGCACGTGCGGATCGACGACGCGCAGTGCCCGTTCTGCGCGGCCCCGCCGGGCGCGTCGCAGCGTGCGGCGCGGGCCGTGGTGATCACCGCGATCACCGTGGCCGCGGGGCTGAGCATGCAGGCGTGCTACGGAGGGCCGCCGCACCCGGAGCCCTATCCGCGTCCGCAGGGCTCGTCGGGCCAGAGCCGCGGCGCGCTCGTGCAGCCCGCCGACGACGGAGGCACCCCGGCGCCCTGAAGGGTTGTCACCGAAGATCGTCGGTCGCGCGCTTGTGTCCCGGTGACGGAGTCGACTACAACGCGCGCGCCATGAGAACCGCCCTCGCGCTCTGCCTCCTCGCTTCGCTCTCGGCCTGTGCGCCCGTCGACGATCCCAACGCGCTCGACGAAGTGGGCGCGACCGAAGACGAGGTGCGCGTGTGCCGCACGACGCCCGAGACCGCGACGCGCACGGCCCTCACCGCCGCGAGCGCGGGGCTCTACTACACCTCCGAGTCGGACTACCCCTTCGACTACGTGTCGTACCTCGCGGCGCCCGCGTCGCCCTCGCGCATCACGACGGCGCAGTTCCTCCGCGTGCTCGGTCAGCCCGCGACGACGCCGGTGGAGATCCGCACGCTCGACCGCGTGTTCGCGCCGCTCACCAACCCCGAGTACAACCCCGACGCGGGCCGCTTCTCGGCGCTCAAGCGCACGATCCAGCAGCGCCTCACGTACGTGCAGGTCTTCGCGGTGGGCACCATCCAGGTGCACCTCTACATCGTCGGACGCGACCGCTGCGGCAGCCTCGTGGGGCTCCACACCATCTCGATCGAGACGTGATCGAGACGTGATCCCCGGGCCGCGTGGCGAGGGGTCAACACACCGACGCCCGCCACGACCGCACCGAGGCCACGTACTCGGGGATCCCCGTCTCCACGCCGCGCGCGATCAGCACCGTCAACGGCGTCTCCTCCCAGCACATCCTCCCGCGGTCGCCGAGCGCCGGGCCTTCGAGCAGCGCCTCGCACACGCGCTTCGCATCACGCGGTGAGCCCGCATCGTTCGCGGTCATGCGGTGCGGCTCGCGCGTCGGGTCGAAGCCGATCGACTGTTGCAGCGCCCGCAGCGCGCGCCGCTCTCGCTCGTCACGCGCTTCGAAGCCCGCGACCACCCACGCCTCGGCTTCACGGTGCGCCACGGCCGACAGCACCGTGAAGGGAAGGTCCCCCATCGCGACGATCGCGCGGTTCATCTCGTCGCGCACGGGCTTGTTGTCGGTGTCACGGCAGAGCACCACGACCTGCGGCGGCGACGACAGAAGCGCGAGCTGCGTGAGCACGCGCCGCGTCTCGAACTCGTAGCCCCCGAGGCCCTTCACGGTGAACCGCAGGTTCGTGCGGCGGGCGCGGTCACGCATCGAAGTCCAGCGCGTGTAGGCGTCGGGCGCGTCGAGGCTCTGCCACTGCGCAGACCCGTCGAGCCCCTCCTCGACGCAGACACGTTCGAAGAGCGCCTGCGCGAGCGTGAAGCCCAACCGGTCCTCGGCGACGCAGAGGATCGTCACGCTCACCGCGTCACCCAACGGTCGCCCTCCGACATCCAGAGCTCCCCCGCGGAGAGCATCGCGCGCAGCCTGCCGTCGGGGAAGTCATCGAGTCGCTTCGCCACGATGACCCCCGTCGCGTTGCGTCCGAGCACGATCACCTCGTCGAGCGCCATCTCGTCGACGAGGTAGGGGGAGTGCGAGGTCGCCACGATCTGAAGGCCTGGCGTCTCACGCTGCACGTCGCGCAGCACGGTCAACAGCGCCCGCTGCGCGCGCGGGTGCAGCGCGCGGTCGAGGTCGTCGAGGCACACCACGTCGACGGGCGTGACGGTTCGGCCCTCGATGACGCCGTCACGCCGCTCGACGGTCTCAAGCGCCGTGAGCAGACCGAGCGCGAGCAGCGTGCCCTCGCTCACCAGTGACGACGGCACATTCGCCGCGTCGAGAAAGTGGAACCGCAGCGCGTCGTGCACCGCCTCGACACGCTCGGTGATGGGCACCTGCTGTCCCTCGACGGAGAGCATCCTGGTCACCGTCTCGGACTTCGGCACGCGCGCGAAGGTCACGTCGCGCACGATGGGGACCACAGCGCGGAGGCGCTCCACGATGCGGTGAAAGCGCGGGGTGTCGGTGAGGTACAGGTGCGCGAGCACCGACGCGATCCCCTCGCCGCGCGGGCCGAGCGCAGGCGATGCCGTGCGCGGCGCGGATGACCGCGCGAGCGCGTCGACGTCGAGCGCGACCTTCACCACGCAGGGGCGGCGTCCGAGGGCGCCGGTCTCGTCGGTGACCGTGATCGCATCGGCCGTCAGCGAGGCAGCGCCCGTGCGCGGGGAGAAGCGCGCGTCGATGCGGTGCGCGCCGCCCGCAACGCGGTGCTCGATCGAGAGGGAGAGTTCCGATGCGCCACGACGCAGCACGTCGGCCGAGAACGCCCACTCGGCGCGCGAGACGTCGTGAAGAAGATCGAGCACGCTGGTCTTGCCGCACGCGTTCTCGCCCACGAGCAGCGTGAACGGGGCGAGGCGCAGCGTGGTGTCTGCGTGGCCCTTGTAGTTGCGAAGCGAGATCGTCTCGATCATGCGCGGGCGACCGTATCACGGCGACCGCGCGCGCCACGCAGCGCTCCGTGCGCCGCACTTCCCCCGACCGGCGGCCGCCGTCAGAAGTTGATCTTCCGCATCACGAAGCGCGGAAGCATGCGGATCACGAACATCACCAGCGCCCAGATGCCCGGCGCGTAGAGCACGGGCTGGCGGCGGTCCATCGCGCGGATCACCGACTGCGCCACGGCCTCGGGCTCGCCCGCGAAGGGCGGAGGCTTGAGCCCCGCGGTCATGCCCGTCTTCACGAAGCCCGGCTTCACGCTCAGCACCGAGAGGCCCTGCGCGTGAAACTTGTGGTCGAGCGCTTCGAGGTACACCGACAGCCCGCCCTTGCTCGATCCGTAGATCGCCACGGGCTTGCGTCCGCGCTCGCCGGCCACCGACGAGAACACCGTGAGCCGTCCGCCGCCGCGCGCGAGCAGGCGCTTACGTACGTGCTCGCAGAACACCACCGTGTGCGCGTAGTTCACCGTCACCAGGCGGCGCGTGAGCTCGATGTCGGCTTCGAGCGCGTCCTGCGTGGCGAACATCGCCGCCGTCACGATCACCGCGTCGAAGTTGCCGAGCGCCGCGTCGGCCGCGTCAAGCGCGGGGGCGAACCCCTCGGGCTTCTCGAGGTCGCACACGGCCCACGCGACCTTCGCGTTCGAAGGGTGACGCGCGGAGAGATCCGCCGCGCTGCGTTCGAGGTCGGCCTCGTCGAGGCCCATGAGAAACACCTGGTCGCCACGCTCTGCGAGCCGACGCGCGATCGCGCGGCCCATGCCCGTGGTGCCTCCGAGAATGACGGTCTTCACGCGCGGTCTCCGAACAGTCGAACCGACTGGGCGCTGCGCAGCCTGCGCTGCGGGTCCCACTTCTCGCGCGCCGCGAGAAACGCAGGCAGTCGGGGCTCCATCGCGCGGAAGTGCTCCGGGCGCGTGAAGCGGTCTTTGGTGAGGTAGATGCGTCCGCCCGTCGAGATCACGAACTCGTTGAGGCGGTCGACGATGCGCTGCGTGTCCGCCGAAACGGCCATGTCGACGGCGACGGACGTTCCCTCCATCGGGAACGACAGGAGCCCGCGCCCCTGCGGCCCGCAGTCTTTGATCACGCACAGCGGCGACGCGCCGCCGAGCTTCGTGAGCAGCGCCATGAACTCTCGCACCGCGGGAGCGCCCGCCGCGCGCGGCACCACGCACTGGTACTGCGTGAAGCCACGCGAGCCGTAGACGCCGTTCCATTCGAGGATCGCGTCGAGGGGATAGAAGAAGGGCTCGGGGCCCACCACGCGCGTCGCGCGCTTCGCGAGGTGCTTCCAGTAGTAGAGCCCGTTGAACGCGCCCACCGTCAGCGGGTTGATCGCGAAGTTCGGAAACGTGAACGGCAGCGCGATCTGTCCGCCGAGGCCCGGCGGCGTCGCGGGCGCTTCGTCTTTCGTGGCCCAGCGGCCCGCCATCAAGATCCCGCGGCCCATGGAGCGCCCGCGCGTGAGGCAGTCGATCCAGCCCACGGTCATGGGCCACTTCGGCGCCGCGGTGTTGAGCGCCGTCACGAACTCGTCGATGTTCGCGACGCGCTCGCTCTCCTGAAGAATCCACGCGGTGGGGATGCGCTGGAGCGTGAACTCCACCGCGAGGATGTGCCCCGTGAGGCCCATGCCGCCGAGCGTCGCGTCGAAGAGGTCGGGCAGCTCCGTGGGCGAGCAGGTCACCACGCTGTCATCGGCGAGGCGCATCGTGAGCGAGCGCACGTGCGCGCCGAAGCAGCCCTCGATGTGATGGTTCTTGCCGTGCACATCGCTGGCGACCATGCCGCCCAGGGTCACGTACTTCGTTCCCGGCGTGACCGGCGAGAACCATCCGCGCGATTGAAAGAGCCGGTTGAGCTCCACGAGGCTCAGGCCCGCCTCCGCGCGGATCACACCGGTCTCGGGGTCGAACGCGAGGATGCGGTTCGCCATGCGCGTCGCCGCCACACGATCGTCGGGCGACGCAGGCAGCGACGAGTCGCCGTAGGAGCGACCGAGTCCGCGCGAGAGCACCGCGCCGCGCGTGAGCCGTTCGAGATCTTCAGAGAGCTGCTCGCGCCCCGGCATCGGAAGGCGTCCCCAGCCGTACAGCCTCGGCGTCGCCGCCCCTTCGGGCGCGCGCACGGTCAACTCGGAGCTCGCTGCGCTCATGGCCGCGCGTGCATAACACAGCGCCCTCGCGGGTGACGACTTCCCCCCGCGCCCGACGGTCTCGCCGCGCGCCCGAGCGGTCCGTTCACGACGCTGGACACGCCCTCGGCGGCTGCGATCCACTCCGCGCCCCGCCATGGCAACCGACAAGCGACGCGGCCCCGCGAAGAAGCCCTCCCCCGCTGCGAAGAAGGGCCCCGCGAAGCGCGCGCCCGCCCCCGACGACGCCCCCGTCAAGGTCACACTTCGCCCCCTGCGCGACGTCGCGGAGCACACCCTCCGCACCGAAGGCCATGGGCCCGTGGTGGTCTTCGAAGCGCCCGCCGCGAACGATCCCGCGGGGCACGCGCTGACGGGGCACACCGCGCTCGTGCAGGCCCTCGCGTTCTCGCCCGACGGACGCTGGCTCGTGAGCGGCAGCGAAGACCGCGCGCTCCGCGTGTGGCGCCTCGAAGACCGCGCGTGTGTGGCCGTGCTCGACGGACACGCGCGGGCCGTGAACAGCGTGTGCTTCTCGCGCGACGGACGACGGCTCTACAGCGCCTCCGACGACGGAACCGTGCGCATCTGGAACGCCGAGGTGTGGGCCGCGGAGCGCGTGCTCACCGTGTCGACGCAGTACGTGAGCGAGGTGTGCGCGCTCGGCGACGACCGCGTGGTGACCGCGGGCGCCGATGGGGTGGTGCGCGTGTGGTCCGTCGCGACGGGCGAGTGCGTACGCACGTTCAACCATGGGGGATGGGTCAACGCGCTCGCGGCGTCGCCCGATGGCGCGCTCGTGTGCGCTTCGAACACGCAGCACGAGCTGCGGATCCTCGAGGTCGCGACGGGCCTCGTGCGCGCCACGGTGAAGGGATCCACGGGGTCGTTCTCGGGCGACACCTTCGCGCGTCACGCGCGGTGGAGCGACGACGGCGCGCGGCTCTACACCTCGAACGAGTCGCTCGTGCAGCGCGACGGACGCACGGGCGAGGTGCGCGCGCGGGCGCCGGGCAACGGATGGGCGATCCAGGGCTTCGCGTTGCTCGACGGAGACCGCGCGGCCCTCGCGGTGCGCGACGAGGTGATCGTGATCGCGCGCGACACGGGCGCGGTGCTCGGCGAGCTCCCGTGGCGCCACGGCGGAGACACGTACGCGGTGGAGGTGTCACCCGACGGCGCGTGGATCGCCTGCGGATCGAAGAACGGTCCCGTGGGGCTCTGGCCTCGCGCCACGGTGGATGCGCTCACGCCGCGCGATCGCCACGTCTCGCACCTCGCGTCGCTCCATGTGGGACCCGATGCGCGCGTGGCCATCACCGGCGGCGCCGACCGCACCGCGCGCTTGTGGAACCTCGACGACGGCACCGTGCGCACGCACACCTTCGAGGCGGGGTTGTTCATCTCGTCGGTGCACCTCTCACGCGACGGACGCATCGCCCTCGCGATGAACGACAAGTCGCCGATGCACGTGCTCGACACGCGCACGGGGCGTCTGCTGGGCGTGGCCTCGTTCACGAACGCCGCGGCGTACCAGCCCTTTCTGCAGGTGTGTGAGCTCGCAGACGGGCGATGGATCGTGGGCTCGGCCTCGGGCCCGCTCACGCGGTGGACGGTGCGTCCCCTGGCGCCCACGTGCGAGTCGTTCGAAGGCGACGCGGGCCACGTCACGGCGCTCGCGGTCGACGGCGCGGGCGAGCACGTGTTCGCGACGCGCTACAGCAACGCCACGCACGGCGTCGAGGTGTCGGCGTGGAGCCTCGCCACGCGGCGCCTCGCATGGCGCACGCGCGTGCATCTGGAGGGCAGCACCTCGGGGCTCGTGGTCGTGGGCGAGCGCGTGGTGGCGCTCACGTCGAAGGGCGCGCTCGTGACGCTCGCGCGACGCGACGGGAGGGTGCTCGGCGCGGTGCAGGTGTCCGACGGATACCTCGTGAGCGCGGTGGTCACGGGCGACGACGAGGTGGTGGTGCTCGCCCCCTCGCCCGCGCGCGTCGACCTGCGCGGACCCGACGTGGTGGTCCGCTACACGAAGCGCGAGAAGGTCTATTTTCATGGTGGTTTGAGCGGATCACGCGCCCTCGCGAGCGGCCCCGAGGGACTCGCCGTGTGCGACTTCGCACGGGGCACGGTCTCGCCGTTCACCGCGGTGGGGCCGGTCACGATCGTGCGCGTGGCGCCCGATGGATCGTGCGTGGGCGTGGCCCCCACCGACGACGCGCACCTCGGCGCGGTCACGGTGTTGAAGCTGCCCGACGAGGCGTGACGCTCAGCGCGAACGCACCGCGCGGCGACCGAGCTCGGTCTCGTTGCCGTCGCGGTCGCGGGCGATCACCGTGAGCACGTGGAGGCATCCGTCGGGAATGCCGAGGGCGACCGTTCCCTCGAAGCCCACGCGCGTGCAGCCGGGGTAGTTGGGGTACACGGCGCACACGTCGGGGCGGTCGACGGCGCGCGCGAGGGTGGCGGCGTCGCGGCCGTCGAGGCGCACGCGCACGCTGTCGAGGGCGGCGTTGTCGAGGGCCCATCCCGCGAGGCGTACGGTGTTGTCGGCCGCGGCGAGCACCTCGGTTCCGCCCGCGGGCGCGTCGAGCACGCCGAAGGGCGCGCGGCGCGAGGCGAGCGTGGTCATGAGGGCGCGCACGGTGACCTCGCTGCCGAGCGCGAGGAGCGCGCGGCCGCGAACGGCGCCGCCCGCGGAGAGCCCGAAGCGCTGGCGCGGTCGCACGTTGTGAAAGTACGGCGCGCCGCTGCCGCTGCCGGCCCAGGCCTGGAAGTCGGCGCCGAGGTGATCCATCGCGAGGCCGATGCCGTAGTCGCGGACCGCGTGCTGCCAGGTGACCCATCCCGCGGGCGAGGTGAAGTTGCGGTACGTGAAGCCGTCGTTGGCGGGCTGGTCGATGGTGACGGGTGTTCCATCGCTCGCGAGCAGGAGCGGAAGGTCGGTGGAGCCGTTGGCGCCGTTGCCCACGTAGAGCGTCGGAAACTCCTGCTCCGTGGGCGGATGGCTGAAGGACTCTTCCGACGCGACCTCCATGTCGACCTCGACGACGTTCGTGTGCACGAAGCGAAAGCCCAGGGTGTACGTGACGGCCACCTCGGTGCCCGCGGCGCCGCATGCCGAGCGACGGCAGTCCATCGCCGACCAGTCGGGGTTCCACTGGAGCGGACGCACCGCGACGACGTAGCGGTCGCCCACGAGCTCGCTGCGCAGCACGCGCGCGCCGCGGTTGCACTCGTCGCCGCCCTGCACCGGGTTCCACCCGAGAAAGGTGATCGAGTTGCCGCAGGGGTTGGTGCCCGCACAGCTCGCGTTGTGCGCGCATCCCTGAAATGCGCGCGTCGGGTCGTAGATCGCGAGCTGGAGTTCGCGCCCCGTGTCGTTCGCGTCGATCGTGTTCGAAGCCGCCACGCCCGCCTGGCCGAAGAACACCACCGTGCCGCCCCAGTCGAGACGCACGGCGATCTCGGCGACGGAGCCCGGTCCGCGCAGGTACACGTCGCGGTGCGAGCCCGTCGTCACCATGCGCACCGTGGGAGCGCCGATCGAAGGGAGCGCCATCGTCCATGCGTCGGGGTCCGCGGGCGGGATCGTGACCACCCCGCACTCCGAGGTCATCGCGGGACGATCGGGGGTGGATGCGTCGGGGACTGCGGGCGCGTCCATCGCGGGCGCATCGAGAACATCGGGCGCGTCGAGAACAGCGGGTGCGTCGAGAACATCGGGCGCGTCGAGAACATCGGGCGACATGGACGCATCGGGCGCATCAAGCGACGTGGACGCATCGAGAACATCGGGCGCGTCGAGAACAGCGGGCACATCGAGCGACGTGGGCGCATCGAGAACATCGGCCGCGATGGGCACATCGGGCGACGTGGGCGCGTCGAGAACATCGGGCGCGACGGGCACATCGGGTGACGTGGAGGCGTCGTCGGCGGGGATCACCACCGCAGGGGTCGAACAACCGAGCAGCGCGAGCGCGAGGAGCAGCGGACGGCGTGTCATCGCGCGCATCGTACGGAGGGAACGCGGGTGCGCGAAGCGCGTTGCGTCAGCCGTGGAGGCTCGCGGATCCGTCGGTGGGCGACGCCGCGCTGTCGGTCGCCGTGTCCGTGGCCGAAGGCTTCACCGTCGCCGTGCCCGAGGGCTTCACCGTCGCCGTCGCGCCCTGTGCGGTGACCGTCGCGCCCTGCGCGGTGACCGTCGCGCCCTGGGCCGTCGCAGGAAGCGTCGATGCGGTGGCGCCCTTCGCGCGCTTCTTCTTGCCCTTCTTGCGCACCTTCGGGCGCTTCGCCACCGTGCGCACGAGCAGGAACAGGGTCGCCCCCGCGAGGGCCAGCAGCCCCGCCGCGCCCGCGAGCCGGATGCGACGGCGCGCGGCGAGCACGCCCGACTGCTCCACCCGTTCGAGCTGTTCGATCGCGCGCTCGTGCGAGGGGTCGACGCGCAGCACCGCGCGGTACAGCTCGGGGTCGGCCACGCCGCGTTGCATCGCGCGCTCGGCTTCGAGAAAGAGCACCTCGGCGCGAATCTGCCGCGACGACGGCCCCGTCGGATCGACCCACAGCGCGAGACGCCAGAGACGGTCGGCCTTCGCGGCGTCCGACGATTCGAGCCGCTGCGCGTTCTCGATGAGCAGCGGCACCATCTCGCGGCGGCGTTCGAAGGTCGGGTGGCGCGCGAGCACGAAGCGAAAGTGTCCGAGCATCGCGTCGACGTCGTGCGCGCGGCCCGCGGTGATCCCCTGGTCGAGGCGCTGCGAGACCTCGGCGTCGCGACGGCGGTCGTTGGCCTGGTAGAGCTCGCGGGCGAGACGCTCCCAGTTCCACGAGAGGTCGGGGTCGCGGCCTTCGTACATCTCGTAGGCGTCGCGCAGCGCGTGGATCGTGTCGCGGCCGTACTGCGCGATGGCCCAGCGCGCGGCGTCACGCACCTGCGCGCGGTCGCTGTTCACGAAGCTCACGACCACCTTCATCGCGTCGCCCTGCCGCGTGGAGCCGTACGCGCGAAGAATCTCGGCGAGCAGGGCGTTGTCGCGCTGCTGCACCGTCTCGCCCGGCGTCACGCGGTGGAGCGACTCGCGGAGCTGTCGCACGAAGATCCGCTGCATCTCGCTCAGGCCGCGCGCCTCGATGATCGCGGGGAGCACGTAGTCCTTGAGCTGGCCGCGGATGATGCGTCCGACCTCCTGGCGGAACGCGCCGCTGAACGAGGCCGAGAAGGCCAGCAGGGCGCGTCCGGCGCGCGCGTCGGGGAGCCGTCCGATGCCGCGCGCGAGGGCGATGCGCTCGATCGCCACGTCGGTGTCGTGGGCGCGCGGAAGGTTCACGAGCAACGTCAGAAGGTCGTAGTCGGCGTTCGGTCGGTTGGCCGTCGCCGTGGTGACCGCGCGCACCATCTTGATGCGCAACTGGTCGAGCGCGATGCCCCGCAGCGGCGCGAGAAGCCGCGTCTGCACCGCGGGAATGTCGTCGGGATCCATCGACGCGATGAGCGCGTCGGCCGCGCGTCGGCGCGACTCGGGGGTTCCGTCGGCGAGGCCCGCGAGCATGCCGTCGAGCTCGCGCTCGCTGCGCCCCACGGACTCATCGCGCGGCGCCGTGGGAACCGCGGGAACCGTGGGAACTGCGGCGCGCGCGGGCTGCGGCTGTGCGTGCGCCGTCGCCGTGAGCGAGAGCGCGAACAGCGCCGCCGCGACGGGCCTCAGGGCTCGATGCGGAAGTCCGTGAACTCGCCCGTGTAGCTTCGCCATCGCGTCTCCACGCGGTCGACCCGGGCGGCGCTCGGTCCGCGTTGGGCCCACTGCAAGAACTCCTTCACGCGGTCGTCTTCGCCCTCGGCGACGATCTCCACCGACCCATCGGAGAGGTTCTTCACCCACCCGGTGACCCCGAGGCGCCGCGCCTCCCGCTGCGTGGACGCGCGAAAGAACACGCCCTGCACCCTTCCACGCACGAGACAATGAACCTGCTTCGCCATCGATCCGCTCCGTCGCGCGCCCCGTGCGTTCTCTCTCGCGTGGGGTGCGTTCTTACGGAGACGGGTCGGTAGCACCGTCTGCGCGGGGCTCGCAAGTTCCTGCGCGGCCTCGTCGCGAGGGTTGGTGATAGCTTCGCGCCCCGATGCAATGCCCCCGCTGTCACGCCCCGATGGGCCCGTTCAACACCGAAGAGGGACTCACCGTCGACACCTGCACCGCGTGTCGCGCCGCATGGTTCGACCGCGGTGAGCTCGCGCGCATGGTGGGCACGCGCGAAGACCTCCCGGCCCTCGACGCGATGAACGACTTCGCGATGGCCACGTCGATGCCCTGCCTCCGGTGTGCGAACACCTCGCTCGTCGAGATGCCCTACCACCGCGGGCTTCCCTTCAAGGTCGCGACGTGTCCGACGTGCCAGGGCGTGCTCTCGTCGCTCGTCGACCTCCGCACCATGCGCGAGCTCGCCGCGTCGGAGCGCGTCGCCCGCGCAGCACAGCACGCGCAGCCACAACACTTCGCGTCGTCGCTCTCCGCGCCGCAGACCGCATCGCTCGCGGGTCGCACCGACGCCTCCCTCGATCAGATCGCGACGCGCTTCAGCGACCTGAACCGACTCACGGTGAAGCAGCGCCGCTCGTGGCTCGAAGCGCTCACGGGATTCGAACAGCCCAACACGTACACCGTGATCGGCAACGGGCTCGGCGCGGCCTTCGTCGTGTCGGAGCAGACGAGCGGACTCGGCGAGACGCTCCTGCGGCTCTTTCTCGGTCCGTGGAGGCCCTTCACGTCGTTCGTCGAAGACACGCGGCGCGGCACCATCGCGATGAAGCTCTACCGGCCCTTCCGGTGGTTCCTGCCCGAGCTCGAAGTGCGCGACGCCGACAACAACCTCCTCGCCCGCATCGTGCGGCGGTGGACGTGGTTCACCACGCGCTACGAGATCTTCGACGCGGCGGGCGCGCAGCTCGGAGAGATCCACGGACCGTTCTTTCGCCCGTGGACCTTCGAGGTGATGGTGGGCGGTTCGCGCGTGGCGCTGGTGCAGAAGAAGTGGTCGGGGCTCATCAAAGAAGCCCTCACCGACGCCGACAACTTCGAGGTGACCTTCGACGCGAGCGCGGCCCCGAAGTGGAAGCCCCTCGCCCTCGCGTGCGCCGTCATGATCGACGTGGCGCACTTCGAACGCTCGAACAAGTGAGCGGTCAGAGGTACTTCGCGAGGAGCAACCCGTAGCGCTCGCGGGCCTGCGGGCTGATGGCCTGGGGCTTCGTGAGCACCGCGTACTGGAGCGCGCCGTGGGCGGGGCTCTGCGCGGGATCGGGCAGGTCGGCGGCGAGGGCGCGCACCACCTCCTGCGCGCGCGCCACGTTGGCGTGGAGCACCGCGAGGATGTCGTTCACGTCCACCGAGTCGTGGGGGCGCCAGCAGTCGTAGTCCGTCGAGAGCGCCATCGTCGCGTAGGGCAGCTCGGCCTCGCGCGCGAGGAACACCTCGGGCACGTTGGTCATGCCGATCACCGTGGCGCCCCACTGGCGAAACAGATGGCTCTCGGCGCGCGTCGAGAAGCGCGGTCCCTCGATGCACACGTAGGTTCCACCCGCGTGCACCGTGGCCGCAGTGGTGCGGGCCGCACGGGTCACGGCCTCCGCCATCGCGGGACACACCGGATCGGCCATGGAGACATGCGCCACCACCGACTCGTCGAAGAAGGTCGACACGCGCCCCGCCGTGCGGTCGATGAACTGATCGGGCACCACGATGTGCCCCGGCGCGACCTCTTCACGGAGCGATCCCACGGCCGACACCGAGAGCACGTGCGTCGCGCCGAGCGACTTCAGCGCCCACACGTTCGCGCGGTAGTTCACCTTCGAGGGCGGGTGCTGATGCATGCGACCGTGACGCGGCAGAAAGAGCATCGTCGTGTCGCCGAGGCGCCCGCGCACGATCGCGTCGGAGGGCGCGCCGAAGGGCGTCTCGACGCGCACGTCTTCGACCTGATCGAGCCCCGGCATCTGGTAGAGGCCGCTGCCGCCAATGACTCCGAGCACGTATCCCATGACCGATGATTCTCCGGGGTGAAGGGGTGAGGTCGATGCGAGAGGGGGCGCGCATTGAAGCACCGTTCGCCGCGCGCTTCGACATCGCCGTTGCCACCTCGCGACCCGCGGCGTAGAGCGCTTCACCCCCCATGACCGAGCGTCCCTTCGTGGTCGATGTGATCATCCCCGCGTACGACGAGGCCGAGACCATCGCGTCGGTGGTGCGGGAGATTCCCGCGGGCCTCGTGCGGCGCATCGTGGTGGCCGACAACGGCTCGCGCGACGGCACCGGCGACCGTGCGCGCGAGGCCGGTGCCCACGTGGTGCGCGAAGCTTCACCGGGCTACGGCGCGGCGTGCCTCGCGGCCCTCGCCTCGCTGCCCGACGACGGCGACGCGGTGGCCTTCCTCGTCGGGGACGGGAGCGACGATCCGCGCGAGCTCCCGCGGCTGCTTGCGCCCCTCGCCGCAGGGCGCGCCGACCTGGTGATCGGCTCGCGCTTTCGCGGACACATCGAGCCCGGCGCGATGCCCACGTTTCAACGCGTGGGCAACCTCGTGGCGACCGCGGGGCTCACGCTGCGCTTCGGCGAACGGGTGACCGACCTCGGTCCGTTCCGCGCGATCACGCGTGACGCGATGCGCGCCCTGCCCATGCGCGACCGCACCTGGGGGTGGACGCTGGAGATGCAGATCAAGGCCGCGCGCCTCGGACTGCGCATCGACGAGGTGCCCGTCACGTGGCGCAGTCGACGCGGTGGACGCCCCAAGGTCGGCGGCACGCTCCGCGGCTCGCTGAACGCCTCGAAGGCCATTCTCGCGTGGCTCCGCGGCGCCGCGCTCGGTCCCGCGTGGGACCCGCGGTGACCGTCCGCGCCCTCGCCCTCTCGTTCGCCGCGCTGGCGGTGTCGCTCGGCGTGCACCTCGCCGCCGCGCAGCCCGCAGGACACCGCGCGCTCCCCTACCTCGCCGCGCACCTCGCGCTCACCGCGCTGATGCTCACCGCGTGGCGCACGCTGCGATCGCCCGCCGAGCTCCGCGTCGCGCTGTGGGCGGGCCTCGCGATGCGCGCGGTGATGGTCCCCGTGGCGCCCTTCACCACCACCGACGTGCAGCGCTACCTCTGGGACGGCGCCGTGCTGCTCGCGGGCCACGATCCCTACGCGCACACGCCCCTCGACCCCGCGCTCGACGCGGTGCGCGCGACGGTTCCGCTGCCCCTCGATCACCTCGACGTCTCGACCTGTTATCCCCCTACGGGCCTCGCGCTCTTCGCCCTCGCGGCCCTCGCGCACACGCACGCGCTCCTCGCGTGGAAGCTCCTCTGCGCCGCGGCCTCGTCGCTCACCGCGTACCTCGTCGCGAGGCACCTCCGCGACACGCCGCGCGCCCACGACCTCGTGCTCGCCGCGTGGTCGCCGGTGCTGATCTTCGAAGCGGGCATCGGCGCACACCTGGAGAGCTTCTCCGTGCTCTTCGTGGTGGCCGCGGTGGTGCTACTCGCGCGCCGTCGTCTCGCGCACTCGGCGCTGTGCGCGGGCGTCGCGGTGTCGGTGAAGCTGCTGCCCGTCTTCGTGACGATGGCCCTCGCGCTGCGTTCACGGCGCATGGTCTGGTACGGCGCGCTCGCGATGGCGCCCGTCGCGCTCACCATGGCCGTCGCCGAGGGGATAGGGCTCACGGCCTTCGGGTCGCTGCCCAACATGGCGGAGAACTGGTCCTTCGCGTCGCCCCTGTGGAGCGCGCTCTACCATCACTTCTCCGAGGAGCACGGGGCCATTCGTGTGGGCCTCGCGCTCGCGGCCTTGCTCGGTGTGACGCTGGCTTCGCTCCGTCGATCGGTGGGCGCCGTGGCGCGCGATGCGTTGACCGTGCAGGTGGCCGCGAGCCCGGTGATGTACCCGTGGTACGGCGCGCCCCTCGCGGCGGCGGCGGCGCTCGCCCCGGGCTACACGGCCCTCGCGATCACCGCGGCGCTCCCCCTGAGCTACGAGGTGATCGACGGGTATCAGTCCGCGGGGCGCTGGGCGCCGGCGTGGTGGCCCGTGGCGGTGAACGCCGCGATGCTCGGCGGAGGCCTTGCGGCAGACCTCTACGCGGCCTCGCGGGCGCGGCGGCGGTAGCGCGCGGAGCGCTGGTGTCGGGCGGGGGTTTCGGGATACCAATGCGCACCCGTGCGATGAAGCTCAGCGCCTGCGTCTTCGGCCGCTCGTTCACGTTCTCCTCGGTGAAGGAGGTGATGAACAAGGCCAACGAGCTCCGATCGGGCGACGTGCAGGCCGGACTCACCGCGTCGAGCGAGCGCGAGCGCGTGGCCGCCAAGCGCGTGCTGTCGCAGCTCACCCTCGACGATCTGTACGAACATCCGAGCGTTCCGTACGAGCGCGATGAGGTGACGCGCGTGTGCGTCGACGCGTGCGACGCGAGCGCGCGGCGACGGCTCAAGGGACGCTCGCTGGGCGAGGTGCGCGAGTGGATCCTCGACACGCGCACCACGGGCGATGATTTGCTCGCGGTGTCGCCGGGCCTCACGCCCGAGATGGTCGCGGGCGTCACGAAGCTCATGTCGAACATGGACCTCGTGTCTGCCGCGAAGAAGATCCGCGTGGTCGCGCGCTGCAACAACACCCTCGGACTCGAAGGGCGCATCGCGTCGCGGCTCCAGCCCAACCATCCGCGCGACTCCGTCGAAGGCATCCTCGCGGTGGTGCTCGACGGGCTCTCGTTCGGCAACGGCGACGCGGTCATCGGCGTGAACCCGTCGACGGAGACCGTCGAGTCGACGGTGGAGATCCTCCAGCGCACGAAGGCCCTGCTCACGCGCCTCGGCGCGCCCACGCAGAACTGCGTGCTCTCGCACGTCACCATCCAGATGCAGGCGATGGAGCGCGGCGCGCCGCTCGACCTGTGCTTCCAGTCGATCGCGGGCTCCGAGGGGGCCAACCGGAACTTCGGGGTCACCGTCGCGCTGCTCGACGAGGCCTGGGCCATGACCCGCGCGCGCGGCACGGCCACCGGGCCCAACGTGATGTACTTCGAAACGGGCCAGGGCACGGCCCTCTCGGCCAACGCGCACCACGGCACCGACCAGCTCACGATGGAGGCCCGCGCCTACGGTCTCGCGCGGCGCTACAAGCCCTTTCTGGTGAACTCGGTCGTGGGGTTCATCGGCCCCGAGTACCTCTACGACGGCAAGCAGATCCTGCGCGCGGGGCTCGAAGACCACTTCATGGGCAAGCTCTCGGGGCTCTCGATGGGCTGCGATGCGTGCTTCACCAACCACGCCGAGTGCGACCAGAACGACGTCGAGGCGCTGGAGATGCTCCTCGCGTCGGCGGGGGTGAACTACCTCATGGGCATTCCCGTGGGCGACGACGTGATGCTCAACTACGAGACCACGTCGTTTCACAACAACGCGACGCTGCGCGAGATCTACGGCCTGCGACCCGCGCCGGAGTTCGAAGCGTGGCTCGAACGGGTGGGCCTCTGGCGCGGCGGCGCGCTCACCGAGAAGGCCGGAGACCCGTCGCAGTTTCTCCGTCGCGAAGACGTGCGCGAGGTGGTCTTCGGCACCGCGGGGAGGCGCCTGTGAAGGTCGACGATCCCACGCTCGACGCGATCGTCGCGGCGGTGATCCGCCAGCTCGCCGAGGAGCTTCCGCCGCCCGCGGTGACGGCCAGCGCGCCCTGCGGCGGCGACGAGGGACACGCCTGCACCGCGAGCCCGCGGCCCGTTCATTCGGTCGAGAACCCGGTCTACGAGGCCATGCTCCCGAAGCTCGTGGCGCTCACGCCCTCGGAGATCGCCGTGGGCCGCGCGGGCAATCGCTTTCGCACCGACCAGTACCTCCGCCAGCGCGAGGGGAGCGCCGACGCGCGCGACGCCGTGCACAGCGAGGTGCCCGCCGACTGGCCCACGCAGAACGGCCTCGTGCCCCTCGTGACGCGGTGCCGTGACCGCCACGAGTACCTGCTCTTTCCCAATCAGGGACGGCGCCTCGACGAGCTCTCGCGCGCGGCGGTCGAGGTGCACGCGCGCACGCGTCCCGACGTGCAGCTCGTGGTGGGCGACGGGCTCTCGCCCAACGCCATCGTGACGAACGCACCGGCCACGCTCGCGGCCCTCAAGCGCAGGCTCGCGGCGGCGCGGCTTCGCACCGGCGTCGACTTCTTCGTGAAGTACGCGCGCATCGGCGTGGCCGACGAGATCGGCGTGCTCACGGGCGCGCGCGCCTCGGTGATGCTCGTCGGAGAGCGCCCCGGACTCGGCGCCGGCGACTCGCTGTCGGTGTACATCGCCGTGGCGCCGAAGCTCGATCAAGACAACGCCGAGAAGAACTGCATCTCGAACGTGCGGCCCGTGGGCATCGCGCCCGACGAGGCCGCGGCGCAGACCGTGACGATCGTACAGCGGGGGCTCGAACGCGGCGTCGGCGGCGTCGCCCTCGGGCTCGGATGGGGACGGCGATGACCACGCTCAAGAGGCTCCCTGCGTCGCTGCGCGCGGCGCGACGACTGCCGCACGCCGACGCGCGGCTCTGCGCGGCGCTCGGACTGCCCGCGACGGCGAAGGGGCGCTCCCTCGCCCTGCTCACCTGCGATCAGGACGACGCGCTCTACGCGGCCCTCGACCACGCGACGAAGATCGCCGACGTCGAGGTGATCTACGCGAAGAGCTTCTACGCAGGCAGCGCGCACGGGTCAGGACCGCTGTCGGGCGAGATCCTCGGCGTGCTCGCGGGCGACGAGCCCGAGAGCGTCGAACACGGGGTGCGCGCGGTGCAGTTCGCGCTCGAACACCTCTTCGCGTTCTTCGCCGTGGGCGACACGGGGGTGACGGTGTTTCCCACGGTGATTCCGAGCGTGGGGCGCTACCTCGCGGCGCAGGCCTCGGTGCAGCCCGGCAGCGCGCTGGGCTATCTCATCGCGCCGCCCGTCGAGGCGCTCGTGGGCGTCGACGCGGCGCTCAAGGCCGCCAACGTCTCGCTCCAGCGCTTCTTCGGCCCGCCCACGGAGACCAACTTCGCGGGCTGCTACGTCACCGGCCCCCTCGACGCCGTCGAGGCCGCCGCGCGGGCCTTCGCCGACGCCGTGATCGACGTCTCCACCGCGCCGCACAGGGCGTGACGTGAGCGCCCCCGGCGACGCGCTCCCGCGCACCCTCGGCCCGGTGCACCTCTGGGCCATCGCCGTGGGCATGGTCATCTCCGGCGACTACTTCGGGTGGAACTACGGCCTCGCGCGCGGCGGCCCCGTGGGCATGGGCCTCGCCACGCTGATGGTCACCGCGCTCTACGTCTGCTTCATCTTCAGCTACACCGAGCTCTCCACGGCGATCCCCCACGCGGGCGGTCCCTTCGCGTTCGCGCGGCGCGCGTTCGGTCCGTGGGGCGCGTGGTTCGCGGCGGTCTCGACGCTGCTGGAGTTCCTCTTCGCGCCGCCCGCCATCGCGCGCGCCATCGGGTCGTACGTGCACTTTCGCGTGCCCGCGGCGGGCGTGAACACCGTGGCCGTCGGGGCCTTCGTGCTCTTCGGCGCGATCAACGCGCTGGGGGTCTCCATCGCGGCGACCTTCGAACTTCTGGTCACCGCGCTCGCGACCTTCGAACTCGGTCTCTTCTTCACGCTCACGGGTCCGCACGTCTCCCTCGCGCGCATCACCGCGCAGCCGATGTTTCCCGAGGGTGCGACGGGCGTGTTCGCGGCGATCCCCTTCGCGATCTGGTTCTACCTGGGCCTCGAAGGCGTCGCGATGAGCGCCGAAGAGGTGCGCGATCCGAAGCGCGACATTCCCCGCGGCTACCTCGCGGGCATCGCGACGCTGGTGACCCTCGCGCTCGGCACGCTCGTGTGCACCACCGGGGTCATGCCCTGGCGCGCGCTCGTCGAAGACGACTCTCCCCTGCCCCGCGCCCTCGCGACGGTGCTCTCACCGGGCCATCCGATGACGCACCTCATGGTGTACCTCGGGCTCCTCGGGCTCATCGCGTCGTTTCACGGCATCGTGATGGGCGCGTCGCGGCAGCTCTACGCCCTCGCGCGCGAGTCGATCGTGCCGCCTGCGCTCGCGCGGCTTCACCCGACGCTCCGCACGCCCCTCGGGTCCATCGCGGCGACGGCCGTGGTGGGCGCGGTGGCGACGCTCTCGGGCAAGACCGACGCGCTCATCACGCTCTCGGTGCTCGGCGCCCTCGGGGTCTACGGCGTGAGCATGGCCGCGGTGATCCGTCTGCGACACACGGAGCCCGCGCTCGAACGGCCGTTCCGTGCGCCGCTGCACCCGTGGCCCGCGCGCGTGGCGCTGGTGCTCACGGCGGTGTCGGCGGTGTCGGTGGGCGTCGGATCGCCCGCGATCGTGGGCGTGTGGGCCGCGGTGCTCGCGGTGACCGCGTGGGTCTACCGCGCGAAGGTCATCGGGCCATGAGGAACACGAGCGCGTTCGAGGCCATGGGGTCGACGTAGAAGCCCGTGTCGACGAGGGCCTCGACGGCGCGCATCGAGCCGCTGCGAAAGCCCGCGGAGAGCATCGAGCGCGTGCTGCCGAGGATGTTCTCGGGCACGAGGCGCCAGAGGATCGCGCCCGTCGCGGCGAGGTCGGGAAAGGCCTCGCGGGCCACGGCCTCGGCGGTCTGCGCGTCGCGCATGTCGGCGGCGAGGTAGGTCGCGAACTCGACGGTCGGAGGAAAGTACGCGATGCGCCCGCCCGTGGGCGCCTCCCACTGGTAGCGGCGGGCGGGGTGCTGGAGCCAGTCGTCGGGAATGAGGCCCGCGGTGGCGAACGACTCCCACGCCTCGGCGGGGAGCTCGTCGCCACGGAGCGCGCGGGTCACGGCGGCGAGGCCTGCGCGGCGCGGACGGAGCAGTCGTTCGTCCGCGGCGCTCATGTCAGCCCAGGTGCTTCGCGAGGAGGGCGTTGGCCTCGGCCGGGTGGGCCTTGCATTCGAGCAGCGCGCGCAGGAGCAGCGGCGCCACGATGGTCGCGTCGGACTCGATCACGAACATGGGCGTGTCTTCGGTGAGCTTGTCCCAGGTGATCTTCTCGTTGGGCGTGGCGCCCGAGTACGAGCCGTACGACGTGGTCGAGTCGGAGATCTGGCAGAAGTACGCCCAGGGCTTCACGGGCTGTTCGAGGTCGTACTTGATCGAGGGCACCACGCAGATGGGGAAGTCGCCCGCGATGCCGCCGCCGATCTGAAAGAACCCGATGCCCGCGCCCTCGGAGAGCGTCTGGTACTGGTCGTAGAACGCGGCCATGTACTCGATGCCCGACTTCACGATCGAGGCGCTGCACTCGCCGAACTTCACGTGCGAGGCGAAGATGTTGCCGAAGGTCGAGTCTTCGTAGCCGGGCACCACGATGGGGAGGTTCGCGCGCGCCGCGGCGAGGAGCCAGCACTGCTCGGGGTCGCCCTCGTAGGCCTTCGGGTCGACGTGCTGGATGAGCTCGTAGAAGTACTCGTGCCAGAAGCGGCGCGTGCCGTCTTCGGTGGCCTTCTTCCACGTCGGAACGATGTGCTTCTCGACCGCGCGGAAGGCCTCGTCTTCGGGGATGCTCGTGTCGGTCACGCGGCGCATCCGGTCTTCGAGGATCTTCGTGTCGTGCTGCTTCGTGAAGTAGCGGTAGTCGGGAAAGTCTTTGTAGCTGTGGTGCGCCACGAGGCGGAACAGCGACTCTTCGAGGTTGGCCCCGGTCACCGACATGCCGTGAATGAGCCCCGCGCGAATGGCCGGCGCGAGCGTGATGCCGAGCTGCGCCGACGACATGGCGCCCGCGACGGCCCAGAACATCCGCCCGCCCGCCTCGATGTGGCGCCAGTAGGCCACGAGCGCGTCGCGCGTCGCGCGGGCGTTGAAGTTCTTGTAGTTGGCGAGCACAAACTCGAGCACGGGGAGGTTCGCGGTGGTCATCGTGAGGTGCCGTGCGCGTATCACACCTCGCCGTGGGCCTTCAATCACGGCCCTTCACCGCGGGCCGGAGGTCGACGGCGCCGAGCTCCGTGCCCTGGCCGTTCACGAGGGCCTCGACGCGGTGAACGCCCGGGTGATGCGTGCGCGTCGTGTGCTGACGGAACGACACCGTGCGCGCCACGGTGACCGTCTCGCCCGGCCCGAGGGTCTCCGCTCGGAGCTTGAACACCTTGGGGCGCGCGCTCCCATCGGACTTCACGAAGTGCACGGCGGCGTCGATCACGAAGCGCGCGGCGACCGCTTCGAGGCTCGTGACCGTGACCGTCACGCGCAGCGTCTCGCCGATGCGGAGCGACTTCGCCGAGAGCGTTCCCGTGACCTTCGCGCGAGCGTCGGTGCGGGCGCCGAGCACGGCCAGCGCGCGCGCTTCGCCCTGCTTCACCAGCGTGCGGAGCGCGTGGGCGAGGAGCTTCCGTCGGGTCTCGGGCGCGTCGACGGACCATCGCGCGGCGAGGGCGAGCACCGCGTCGGCGTGGCTCTTCGTGAGGTCGTTGAGGTGGTTGGCCACGGAGCGGCGCACGTACTCCGAGGGGTCGTCGCGGAGCCGTTCGAGCAGCGCGAACACGGGCGTCGGGTCGGCGTCGAAGACCGACAGCCGCGCGGCCCACGGGAGCCTCGGACGGGTGCCCTCGGAGACCAGCCGTCGCACGTGCTCCGAGGGGTCGACGGACCAGCGGTCGAGCACGGAGAGCATCGCCGCGGTGTGCCGTTCGAGAAAGGGCCGCACGGTGAACTCCCCCGTGAAGCGCTGCGTGAGCGCGTGCATCGCGGCCACGGAGTCTTCGAGGTGATCGAGGCCGTGCTCCGCGATGAAGTACGCGTGGGGAAGGTACCGGAAGACCGTAAATCCAAGGTCTTCGGTGCGGTCGAGGGGCGGGCCGAAGCTGCGCACGATCACGTCGAGCGCGTCGGGCACATGGGAGGGGAGCACCTCGCGCATCACGGCGCTCACGAGGCGCGCGCGGTCGGTGAGTCCGCGGTCGCCGAAGCGCGCGGCGCGGCGCACGAAGCCCGCGGTGTCGAGGTCGGGCAGCACGGCGCGGAGCTCGTCGGCGATGCGCTGCACGGTGTCGCGGTTGAATCCGTCTTTGAGGGCGTCGGCCATGGGGAACTCCCGCGCAGATGCCCCGAGCGTGGCGCCGCGGTCAAAGTCTGCGTTGTGTTCGTGCGTCTCGCGCGGGCACCGGGTTGGTGTACGGTCGCGCGCCCCGATGGACGCCCGCGTACGCACCCTCTTTCGTGTGATGTGTTGTCTGCTGGTCGCGGTGCTCGCCTCGACCTCGCTCACGGGCTGCCGACGGTGGCGCGCGCGTCGCCGCGGCGCGGCCCCGGTGAGCGCCTCGGTGGTGCGCGGGCGGGCGCTCTATCAACGGTACTGCGCGCTCTGTCACGGGCAGCAGTTGCAGGGCTACGCGGCGGACCACGCCAACGCGATCGGCAACGCGCAGTTTCTCTCCATCGCGTCGAACGCCTTTCTGCGCAGCGCGATCACGCACGGGCGACCCGGCACGCCGATGTCGGCGTGGGGCAAGGAGTCGGGCGGTCCGCTCATCGAGTCCGAGGTCAACGACCTGGTGGCGTTCATTCGCAGCCACGCGCGGAGGCCCTTTCGCAACGTCGATCGGATGCGCGTCGCGGGCGACGCCGACAACGGGCGCCTCGCGTACGTGCAGCACTGCGCGCCGTGCCACGGCGATCGGGGACAGGGCAGCGACCGCGCGCCGAGCCTCGCGCACCCGAACCTCCTGAACGCGGTGAGCGACGGATACCTCAAGACCACGATCCTCGAAGGGCGTCCGGGGACGGTG
The DNA here is from genome assembly GCA_945952225.1 of uncultured Myxococcaceae bacterium. Lineage (GTDB taxonomy): Bacteria > Myxococcota_A > Polyangia > Polyangiales > CAISKJ01. The sequence continues at coordinate 4,458 of CAMFHP010000071.1, read as the reverse complement.
ATGGCGAGCTTCCGCACGCTGCCCGAGCAGACGGTGAACGACGTGGTGCGGTTCATTCGCACGCTCGACTACGCGCCGCCGATTCCGCCTGCGCCGGTGTTCGAACCGCCGCCCGGTCTCGACCGGCTGGTGATGAACCCTACGGGCGCGGCGCCGGTGTTCACGCTGCGTGAAGGGCGCTTCGTGCCGGGCGCGCAGGTGCTCGAAGCGATCCGTCAGAACCGCAGGCTGGTGATCCTCGACACGCGCGCCACCTCGGACTGGTCGCGGGGACACATCACCGGCGCGCTGCCGTTCCCCTTCTACGACATCGAGGAGATGGCGCGGCACCTCCCGCGCGACGGCACGTGGATCGTCGCGTACTGCGCGTGTCCGCACGCGGCCTCGGGCCACGTCGTCGACCTGCTCCGCGAGCGCGGCTTTCAACACGCCGTCGTGCTCGACGAGGGCATCACCTGGTGGACCAATCAGGGCTACCCCACCGCGCAGGCCGCGCAGGTGCGTCCGTAGGGCGCTGCGGTCGCGCCTCTGGCGGGTGTGTTTCCGATCGTGCTCACGTCCCGCGTTCTGAGCAGGAGGAGCGATCGTGCTCCCGGTGAATGAATTCACCGGCAGCAAGGGGAAAGTCCCTTACGGGACTCGCGCTTCATTCACTGGAGGCACGCGGGGCCATTCGCACGATCGATCGCTCCCCTGCTCCGCACGCGGGACCCTCCACACGATCGGCAACACACCCGAGCCACGCGCCGTGAAGGCGATGCAGGATCGAGAGTCCCGTGAGGGACTTTCCCTTCCCTGCCGGTGAATTCATTCACCGGTAGGCACGCGGGCCCATCCGTGCGTTCGCTCCACCTGCTCCGCACGCGGGCCCATCCGTGCGTTCACGCCCAACGGCGCCCACCTCCGCTCACTGCGCGACGGCTGTCTCCCACACCGCGTCGTGGAGCTCGCCGAGCACCTCGTCGAGCTGTCCCGCGAACACGCGCTCGGCCTTGCGCGCGCCGCCGATGCTCGTGAACGCGCCGCGGTCGAGCGCCGCGCGGTCGACCACCACTTCGCTCTTCATCTGCGACGCGATCTTCGTGAGCCACTGGCGCTGCTCGTCGGTCCACGGGTGCGCGGTGAGCACCGTCGCGAGGGCGTGCTCCACGCGCGTGTCGTAGGGCACCAGCGCGTCGCCCAGCGCGCGCTGTCGGATGAAGCCCACGATGCCTGCCGCGATCTCGTGGTTGGCCTTCATCTTCCACGCGGTGCGCACCTTCGCCTCGCTGAAGCCCGCGCCCTCCAGGGCCTCGCGCACCTGCTTGAGCCCCTCGCGCGTGAGGTCGCGCGGGCGCTGCACCACCGAGCGCAGCGCGGGAACCTCGTTGACGTGCGTCTCCAGCCATCGTCCGAACGCTTCGAGGTAGTCGTCGGGCGCCATGCCCAGCGACGGATCCGCGCGCAGCACCACGTCGGCGTGCTCGGAGACCAGCACCGTCTCGGGACGCGTCTCGCCCTCGTCGAGCACCCGCACCACGCCCGGATGGTCCTTGAGCCACGCGCTCACCTCGGCGGGCGAGGAGGTTCGCAGCGTGCGCACCAGCGAGGCCGCGTCTTCGCCCGCGCGCGCTTCGAGGTCCGCGAGCGCGCCGTCACTGAGCGTCCGACGCCGTCGCTGGAGCTTCGCCACGAGCTGCTCCAGGGCCAGCGCGCGGGCGTCGTCGCCGAGGGAGGCGTCCATCACCTCGTGCGCGAGCTGTTCGAAGCGGAACACCGGGTTCACCACCACGGGACGCATCGCCGTGAAGTTCGCCATCTGCTCGGTCACGCCCACCGCGTCCCAGACCGTGAAGCTCGTCTTGTTCAGGTCGCGACACAGCCGCGTCGCGCGTCCGAGCATCTGCTCGTACAGCACGCGCGAGCGCACCATGCGCAGAAACACCAGCGACGTGATCGCGGGAACGTCCACGCCCGTGGTGAGCAGGTCGACGGTCACCGCCACCACCGGGAGCTGTTCGTTTTTGTAGCGCTGCACCAGCCCCTTCACGTTGTCGCTGCGCCCGGTGATCTTCTGCACCGCCGCCGCGGGAACGTCGGCGTGAACCTTCTGGAGTTCCTCGCGGAGCAATCGCACCACGAGGTCGGCGTGCGCGTCGTCGACGCAGAACACCAGCGTCTTGCGGCGTCCGTGAGGGTCGAGGTGTGGCGCGAGCCAGCCGCACACCGCGCGGTTGAATCCCTCCGTGAGCACGCTGCGGTTGAACTGCTCCACGTCGAAGGCCACGTCGTCTTCGAGGGTCGCGAGGTCCACCGTCTGGCGCGTGCGGTCGTAGCGGGTGACCGTGTCGCCCACCGTCCACCGGATGCCGTCGCGCGAGAGCTTCGTCTCGATGCGCACCGGCACGTCGCTGTCGACCAGGTGTCCGTCGAGCACCGCCTGACGGAACGTGTACTCGTAGATGGGACGCCCGAAGATCTGCGTGGTGTGCAGCGCGGGCGTGGCCGTGATCCCGATGCGCACGGCGTCGAAGTGGTCGAGCACGCGGCGGTACTTCGAGAGGTAGGCGGCCTCGTCGCGAAAGCCCAGCTCCACCTCCGAGAGGTCGCGGTCGAGGGCGTAGCCGCGGTGGCACTCGTCGACGATCACCACGTCGTAGAGATCGATGCGCGGCACGTCGAAGATCGACTCCGCGTCCATGATCCGACGCACGAGGCTCTGCACCGTCGCCACGTGCACGCGGGTCTCGGGCTGCGGCGTCTCTCCCGGCCCCACGACCTCGAAGATCTGCGACAGCGACAGCGAGCCGTCGACGGGCGCGCTCTTGAAGGTGTCGAGGGTCTGCGAGGCCAGCACCTCGCGGTCGACGAGAAAGAGCACACGACGCGCGCGCCGTGAGGTCAGCAGACGGTAGATGAGCCCCAGCGCCGTGCGGGTCTTGCCCGTGCCCGTCGCCATCGCGAGGAGGCAGTGACGACGGCCTTCGGCGAGCGCGCGCTCCACGGAGAGGATGGCCTCGTTCTGGTACGCGCGGAGCCCGAGCGCGTCGATGGGCTGCGCGGCGAGACGGGCGGTCACCGCCTCGGGATCGTGGGCCAGCAGCGCGCGCACACCCTCGGGCGAGTGCCATCCCGTGAGCACGCGCGGGAGGTTCGTCGCGCGTCGCGCATCCACCAGATGAATGCCGCTTCGATCGGGGAGCTGCGCCAGGTACGGCCGCCCGTTCGTCGCGTAGAGCAACGGAACGTGGTGCCCATCCCACGGCGCCCCCGCGGCGAGGGTGTGCGTGCCGTCGAGGGACCATCCGCGGCTGTAGCGTCGGCTCTGCTCCACGGCGCCGGGCACGTCGATGCGCTTGCGCTTGGCTTCGATCACGGCCACGGCGGTGAGGCCGTCGAAGAGCACATAGTCGGCGATGCCGTCGCGCGTGGGCCACTCGGCGATGGCGAGCGCGCGGCCCGCCGTGGGGCGAGCGCCCTTCGCGTACGTGAGCTGTTCGGTGTCGGCCTCCCAGCCCGCGGCGCGGAGCTGCGCGTCGATGAGCACGCGCGTGTCGGCCTCGTCGAGGTCGAGGGCCTCGGTGCTGCCCGCCTCCTGCGCGCGTGCGAGCACCGCGTCGGTGACGGTGTTCTGCGAGGCCTGCGCCGCGAGCGCCGCGGAGAGCTTCGTCGAGGCCTCGTCGGCGAGGGTCTCCCAGATCGCGCGCTCCTCGTCGGCCTTCTCGGCGGTGTGGAGGGCGGCTTCGAGCTCGCGCTTCCACCGTTCCGATTGCTCGGCGAGGGAGAGGGCCTCGGTGCGCGCGGCCTCGTGGGCGCGGCGCTGCTCGTCGAGCTCGCGCTGAAGGCGGCTCATCGCCTCGGCCATCGCGCGCTGCGCCGCCGAGGGGTCGGGAATGTCGTTCCACGCGGGCTGTTTGAACGTGCCGGGCTCCACCGTGCGCCGACACCACAGGGCCAGACGCCACGCGAGGTGCAGCAGGTGCTGGGCCCCCGTCGGCGTCGCCGTGTTCTCGTGGGCCGCGCGGTTCCCCGTGTCGCGCACCGCGTGGAACATCGCGCGGACGTCGGGCGTGAGCGCGCCGCGCCGCGAGAGTTCTCCGATGCAGTCGGCGAACTTCATCCCCGCGGTGCTCACCCCGAGGGCCCCGAGCGCCGCGTGGGAGAGCATCTCGCCCAGCACGCGGACCTTCACCACACACGCCGCCGCGTCGACGTGCAGCAGCCGCTCGGCCTGCGCCGCGGTCGCCTCCATCGCCGGAGACACCGCGTGCAGAAAGCCGAAGTTCAACGAGACCCGTTGTGATTCCACCGTGCCCATGATGGGCGCGAGGATACGTAGGCACCCGCGCGCGAGGCTACCTCCGTGTGGACAGGGAATGACTGCGGGAGGGCGCGCAGCAGCGGGCGGCGCGGGCGGCGCGGGAGGCGTGCTCCCGGTGAATGAATTCACCGGCAGCAAGGGGAAAGTCCCTGACGGGA
>CAMFHP010000070.1 GCA_945952225.1 uncultured Myxococcaceae bacterium | reverse complement strand
TACCAGACGCGGTCTTCGAGGGCGCGCTCGATGAGGTGCGAGAGCTCGACGACGGCGCCCGAGGGGGCGGTGTAGCGGCCGTCGTGGGTGATGGTCACGGCCTCGGCGCCCATCGCCGCAGCGGCGGTGCGCGAGACCTCGCGGGGGTCACGCATGGGAGGACTCCAACGGGTGGGAAGAGGATCGGAGAGACGACGGGAAGGGGCGCGTGCTCTGCCACGCGAAGGTGCGTCGCGCAAAGGCGATCAGGGCGCTTCGAAGGGCTCCCACGAGAAGGCCGACCCCGTGGTGGCGGCCTCGCTCACGCGCACGTGGATGTGGTTGTCGTGGTTGGGCCAGTGTTGCAGGTGCGTGCCGTCGGTGAACTGCGTCGCGACCGCCGTCGGAAACATCGCCGCCCGCGCCGCAGGACGCACCGCGGTGATGAGCTGCGCGTCGAGGAAGCACATCGTCACGCGCCCCGTGGCGAAGAAGTCGGCGAACATCTGCGCGTTGGTGGCCGCGTCGAAGCCGCGCACCGAGCCCACGGTGCACGCGCGTCCGTCGGCGTTGGTGACGACGGTGCAGTAGCTCCGCCAGGGGGCGAGGCTGTCGGTGCCGTAGAGCGAGAGATCCACGTCCTTGCCGCGCTGGTGCGACGCGTGGCGCGGTGCGCCGGTGTCGGTGCCGGGCGTCTCGCCGTCCCACTGCGAGAGGTCTTGCGGAATGAAGGGCGCGGCCCCGCGGCGCTGCATCGTGTGGGCGGCGTGGCGCACGAACATCAGCAGGTCGCGACGGCCGAACTGGTAGCGGAACACCGTGGCGTCGTCGGTCGCATAGCCGTCGACGCGCGGATCGTTGGGCAGCGGGAGTTGCAGCAGCCGCGCGCAGTCCGTCGTGCACGCCGCGCCGTCTTGAAAGGGCGTTCGCGTGACCGTGAGCGTGACGCCCGTGAGCGCCGCCATGGGACGCACCCGCGCCCAGTACGTGCGCGGCCCCGACGGGTCGAACACCGCGAGCGTGCGCAGCCCGCGGCCGCCGTCGGTCTCGCCGATCGTGACGGGGGCGGCGCCGTTCCATCGATCGACGCGGAGCACCACCGCGGCGCGCTCGGGGCCGAAGCGCAGCATGAACTGCACGTGCTCGCCCGCAGCGACGTCGACGCGAAACACCTGCTCCCCGCCGCTCGCGACGGACACCGCGTTCGATCCGTCGCGCGCCATCGACTCACCGGGCACGGCGTTGCGCGGCGCGATCCCCGACGCCATCGCAGGCCCGTCGACGGAGGCATCGGCCACGTCGCGTACGACATTGGCGACCATCACGTCGCGTGAGACCTCGGCGGCATCCATCACGGATGATGAATCCACGGAGGCGTCCATCACGTCGCGTGAGACCTCGGCTGCGTCCATCGCGTCGGATGAATCCGCGGAGACATCTCGCACGTCGCGTGCGGTGTCGGTCGTCGGCGCCACGTCGGCGCTCGCGTCGTCGACCTCGTCGGGCGCTGCGCCGCAGGCCCCACACAGCAGCGCCAACGCGCACAGCCCGCGCATTCGGAGGGTGTCCACCACGGGCGCGATGAGAGCCCTGAACGCGCGCCGTTGACAAGCACCGCCCGCCGCGTGACCCAATGGCGTCGATGGCCCCTCCGCTCGTTCTGTGTTCCGGCTGCGCGCGCCACGTGAAGGCCGCCGACGCCGCGTGCCCCTTCTGCGGCGCCGCCCGCGCGGCCTCGATGGACGCGCCCGACGACGACGCCCCGCTGCGACTCTCTCGCTCGGCGCTGCTCCTCGCCGGCGTCGCGGCCCTCGCGGCGTGCAACACGGCCACGCTCGCGCCCTCGCCCGCGTATGGCGCGCCGCCGCCGTCGATCCCGCGCGACAACGAGGGACACGTCGTGGCGCCCATCTACGGAGGCCCTCCGCCCGTGTTCCTGCCGCCGTCGACGCCCGATGCGTCGCCCGCCTCGCCCGTCGATGCCGCGGCGCCCGTCGATGCCTCGGCGCGCCCGCATCGTCGGCACCCCGCGCCCCCGCCGAACCACGCCATGCCCATTCCCGCGTACGGCGTCGCGCCGCCGCCCGATCGCATCCGCTGAACATTCGTCGCGGCGACCGATGAGTCGCGCGCCCGACGTCGGTCTGTCTCACGCGAACGTGCCATCGGGTCCCAAAGTGGAGCGCCCCTGCGCACGCGTGGTACGCCGTCGCGCCCTCCATGTCCGATCAGCTCTCCAACGACCTCGCCGCGCTTCGCATCCAACGTGACGACCCGCCTCCCTCGGGAGGATCGGGCTTCGTAGGCCGCGCGCTCGTGTGGCTCGCGGTGCTCGGCGCGCTGGGGGCGGGTGGCGCGTGGGCGTGGCCGAGGCTGCAGGCGCAGGTGTTCAAGACCGAGGTGCGCACGCTGGAGGTCGCCTCGGTGTCGCCCTCGCAGGCCTCGACGAGCGTGTCGGCGACGGGCTACGTCGTGGCGCTCACGCTCTCGCGCGTGCAGCCCCGCACCTACGGGCGCGTCGCGCGGGTCACCGTGCGCGAGGGAGACGCGGTGCGCGCGGGGCAGGTGCTGCTTGAGATCGACGGCACCGAGCAGCGCGCGGCCATCGCGGCCTCGCAGGCGCGGGCGCTCTCGGCGCAGGCGCGTGTGGCGGTGGCGCGGGCCAACGTGGCCGAGGCGCAGGTGCAGCTCGCGCGACAGCAGCGGCTCGTGGCGTCGGGGTCGGCGGCGCGCTCGGCGGTCGAGGATCTCGAAGCGAGGCTCGTTCCGTTGCGGGCCGCGGTGTCGGCGGCGGAGGCCGAGGCGCGCGCGGCGCAGGCCGAGGTGACGAGCCTGCGGACCACGCTCGCGCAGCTCACGGTGACGTCGCCCTTCGACGGCGTGGTGCTCAACCGTCCGCCGCAGGTGGGCGAGGTCGTCGGCGCCGGGGCCATCACCGGGAGCGCTTCGAACGCGACGGCGGCGGTCATCGAGGTGATGGATCCGCGCTCGCTCGTGGTCGAAGTCGACGTGCCCGAAGGGCGGCTCGGGCTCGTGCGCGTGGGCGGGCCGTGCGAGGTCGTGCTCGATGCGTTTCCCGATCAGCGCAGGCGCGCGACGGTGAGCGAGATCGGGCACCGCGTCGACCGCGCGAAGGCCACGGTGCCCGTGCGCGTGCGCCTCGCGGGCGAGGCCGGTGCGGTGCTGCCCGAGATGAGCGCGCGCGTGAGCTTTCTCACCGCGGAGGTCTCGCAGGAGGCCCTGCAGGCGCGGCCGCGCACGGTGCTCCCCGCGGCGGCGGTGACGGCGCGCGGCGGGTCGCAGGTGGTGTTCACGGTCGAAGACCACGTCGCGCGGATGCACCCGGTCCGCGTGGGCGAGCGTGTGGGCGACGGGTTCGAACTGTTGCAGGGGCCGCCGACGGGCGCGCACGTGGTGGTCGATCCGCCCGCCGCGCTCGCCGACGGGAGCCCCGTGAAGGAGAGCGCACCATGACCACGACCACGCAGGGCGCGACGCAGCCTGCGCCCATCGTTCGCATCGAGGGGGTTTCGAAGCGGTTCCGCCGTGGGGGTGAAGACCTCACGGTGCTCGACGGCCTCGACCTCACCATTCCCGAGGGAGAGTTCGTGGCCCTCATGGGCCCGTCGGGCTCGGGCAAGAGCACGCTGCTGAACCTCATCGCGGGCCTCGATCGACCGACCTCGGGGCGCGTCGTCGTGGCCAACAACGACCTCGGCGCGATGAGCGACGGACAGCTCGCGGCGTTCCGCGCGCGGCACCTGGGGTTCATCTTCCAGACGTACAACCTCATGCCCGTGCTCACGGCGGCGGAGAACGTGGAGCTTCCCCTGCTGCTCACGAAGCTCCCGAGCGCCGAGCGCCAGCGTCGCGCGCTCATCGCGCTGCGCGTGGTGGGCCTCGAAGACCGCGTGCACCACACGCCGCGGCAGCTCTCCGGCGGTCAGGAGCAGCGCGTGGCCATCGCCCGCGCCATCGTGAACGACCCGACGATCCTCGTGGCCGACGAGCCCACGGGCGACCTCGATCGCAAGAGCGCCGACGCCATTCTCGACCTGCTGGTGAAGCTCAACACCGACATGAAGAAGACCATCGTGATGGTGACGCACGACCCGGCGGCGGCCGAGCGCGCGACCGTCACGCGGCGCATGAACAAGGGCCTGCTCCAATGAACCTGGCCTCCATCGCCGTGCGGAACGTGTGGCGCAATCGCTTCCGCGCGCTGATGACCGTGCTCGGCGTCGCCGTGGCGGTGATGGCCTTCGTGATGCTGCGCACCGTGGTGACCGCGACCAACGTGGCCGTCACCTACGCCGCGCAGGACCGCGTGGGCACGCGCCACAAGGTGTCGTTCATCCTCCAGCTCCCGCGGCGCTACATCGACACGGTGCGCGGGGTCTCGGGCGTGCGCACGGCCACCTTCGCCAACTGGTTCGGCGCGAAGCTCCCGGCGCGGCCCGACGAGTTCTTCGCCTCGATGGCCGTCGACACCGACACCTTCTTCGACGTCTACAACGAGATGTCGGTGGCGCCCGCCGACCTCGCCCGATGGCGCGAAGACCGCCGCGGCGTGATCGTCGGCGACGTGCTCGCGCGCAAGATGAACTGGCACACCGGCGACCGCGTGGTGCTCCGCGGAACGATCTATCCCGGCGACTGGGAGTTCACCGTCGACGGCGTCTACCGGGCCACGCGGCGCTCCGTCGACCGCTCGCAGTTCATCTTCCACTACCGCTATCTCAACGAGGCGCTGCCCGCGGGGCGCCGCGACCAGATCGGCTGGATCATCGCCCGCATCGACGAGCCCACGCGCGCGGCCTCGATCTCGCGCGCCATCGACGCGGCCTTCGACGTTCAAGACGTGCAGACCACCTCGATGAGCGAGCGCGCGATGAACCTCTCGTTCATGGGCATGCTCTCGGGGATGTTCACGGCCATCAACGTCATCTCGCTGGTGATCCTGGGCATCCTCGCGCTGCTGCTCGGCAACACGCTCGCGATGGGCGTGCGAGAGCGCACGCAGGAGTACGGCGTGCTCCGCGCGCTGGGCTTTCTCCCGAAGCACGTCGTGGCGTTCATCCTCTCGGAGGCCGCGGCGCTCGGGGCCTTCGCGGGCGCGGCAGGCCTCGCGCTCTCGTACCCCGTGGTGCAGCAGGGCCTCGGCCGCTGGATCGAAGAGAACCAGGGCGCCACGTTCCCCTACTTTCGCATCGAGCCCGAGACCGCGGCGGCGGCCTTCGCGCTCGCCGTGACGCTGGCCCTCGCGGCGGCGGCGCTGCCCGCGTGGCGCGCCTCGCGGCTCACGGTCACCGACGCCCTCCGTCGCCTCGACTGAAGGAGCACCGCGCGATGGTTCCCCTCTCGTACAGCGTTCGAAACCTCCGCGTGCGCGCGACCACCACGGCGGCCACCGCGCTCGGCGTGGCGATGGTGGTCTTCGTCTTCGCGGCCGTGCTCATGCTCGCCCAGGGCATCAAGCGCACGATGGGCCGCAACGGCGCCGACGACGTGGCCGTGGTGCTGCGCGACGGCTCCGACGGCGAGATGGCCAGCGACATCGACCTGCCCGCCGCGAACCTCATCACCAACGCCCCGGAGGTGCGCCGACGCCCCGACGGCAGGCCCGACGCCGTGGCCGAGACCATGGTGGTGATCATTCTCGACAAGCTCGGCACCGACGGCGTTTCGAACGTCGCCGTGCGCGGCGTGACCGAAGACGCGCTCGCGTTCCGCCCCACGATGCGCATCGGTGAGGGGCGCGCGCTGCGTCCGGGCAGCGACGAGTGCGTGGTGGGACGCTCCATCGCGGGACGCTTCCGCGGCCTCGCGCTCGGCCAGTCCTTCGAGGTGAAGAAGAACCGTCGGCTCACGGTGGTGGGCATCCTCGACGACAACGGCTCGGCCTACGAGAGCGAGGTGTGGGCCGACCGCGACACGCTGCGCAGCGCCTTCGGCCGCGCGGCCTCGGTCTCGTCGGTGCGCGTGCGCCTCACCGGCGCCGGACGCTTCGCATCCCTTCGCACCGCGCTGGAGTCGAACCGCCAGCTCCAGGTCGACGTGAAGCGCGAGACGCAGTTCTACGACGAGCAGTCGCAGGGCACGGCGACGTTCATCCAGGCCATCGGGCTCCTCGTGGCGGTGTTCTTCTCCTTCGGCGCGATGATCGGCGCGATGATCACCATGCACGCGGCGGTGGCGGCCCGTCAGCGCGAGATCGGCACGCTCCGCGCGCTGGGCTTCTCGAAGCTCTCGATCCTCGCGTCGTTCCTCTTCGAGTCGGTGGTGCTCTCGCTCCTCGGCGGCGCGGTGGGCGCGCTCGCAGCGACCGCGATGCGCTTCGTGCACCTCAGCATCGTGAACTTCGCGACCTGGTCCGAGATCGTGTTCGAGTTCACCCCGACGCCGGGCATCCTCGCGTCGTCGCTCGTGTTCGCGGGCGTGATGGGACTCTTCGGCGGCATGTTCCCCGCCGTGCGCGCCGCGCGCATCGACATTCTCGAAGCGCTCCGCGGGGCCTGAGCCTCCGCGTTCGCCGCTGGTCACCGCGCGCGGCCGCGCGTTAGCGTCGCGCCATGGAGTCATGGTCTGCGCTCGAACGCCGCTGGGGACCGGCGCTCGCCCATCAGCTCTCGTTCCTCGCCGAGCGCAGCATCGGCGCGCAGATGCACACGATGATGACCCGCGACCGCAACGTCGTGGGCTTCGGCTTCGGCCCCAAACAGACCGCCGGTCGCATGACCGATCAGGCCGCCGTCGTGGTGTTTGTGACGCGCCGCGAACCGATCAGCGCGCTCGGTCCCGGGCGGTTGATTCCGCCGACGATCGAGGGCTTCGCGACCGACGTGGTGCCCGTCGGCGCGCTGCGATTGATGACCGACACGCAGCCGCGTCCCGTGCCCTGGGGATGTGGCGTGCAGCCCTTCATCGACCCGTCGTCGCCGACGCCGCTCGCCTCGACGCCGGGCACGCTCGGCGGTGTGGTCTACAACGCGCCGAAGTTCCAGGCGTCACCGCCCCGCGCGTTCGTGCTGAGCGCCGCGCACGTGCTCGCGCCGGAGCCGGAACCCGGGAGCACCACCACGGGCGCGCCCTTCGTCGGCGCGGAGGTGGTGCAGGGCGTTGCGACGCTCCAGAGCGGCGTGATCGCGAAGCTCGCACGGTGGAAGCGCCTCCTCCCCTTCGCGGGCTTCAACAACCCGACGTGCTGGAACCGCATCGACGCCGCCGTCGCGTCGATCGACGCGCCCAACACCGTCGTGCAGGAGAACGGCCCCCCGGGCTGCGTCGTCGACACGTGGCGCGCCTACGGCGACGTGCACGCGGGGCTGCCCGTGCAGTACGACGGCTACGGTCAGTGGGGCTCGGAGACGGCGAACCCGCGGCGCACGGGAAAGATCCGCGCGATCGCGGCGCGCTTTCTCATCCCCGTCGCGTCGCAGACGGTCTACTTCGTCGATCAGTACGTGATGGAGGGCGGGCCCGCGCCGGGTGACTCGGGCGCCCTCGCGATCGCGCCGAGTCGTGGCAGCAACGCGCCGCGCGCGTCGGCGGTGGGCGTGGTGTTCGCGGGCTCGACGTCGGATGAGAACCTCTCGCCGTCGCACACGCCCGACGAGAACGTCGTGCCGATCACCGTGATCTGCCCCATCGACGCAGTGTTCTCGGCACTCAAGGTCACGCGCGGCGCGCAGTGGGTCTCGCCGTTCCTCACGCAGCCGTCGCCGGTGTCGGTGTGGACGGTGCGAAAGATCGCGCCGCGCCCCCGGCCCTTCGACTCGCTCCACGCCTACCTCGCATGGCGCGGGCTCCCCGATGCGCGCGTTCGACTGGAGCGCGTCGACGGCAGGCCGCGCTACACCGTCGAGGGCCTGCCCGACGACGTGGCGATCCCCGGCGAGTACCTTCGCGTGCCGCTCGTTCGTTCGCCGGGCTGACCGCGGCGGGTCACGCGGCGGGCGGCGGATCGGTCGTGGCGAAGGTGACCTCGCGACCTTCGAGCGGAAGGCGCATCACCGCGATGACTCCGCGGCCCGCGTCGGGCTCTTCGAAGTCGAACATCCCGCCCGAGGCGAGCACGAGCGTGCGCGCGAGCTGCAGGCCCATGCCATAGCCGCGGTAGCTACGGCTGCGGTCGCCCGGCGCTGCATCGTGGAGCAGCGAGAGCGAGCCGCGCAGCGAGGCGAGGCGCTGCGGACGCTCGGACTCGACGAGCCCGTGATCGCGCACGCGCAGGCAGTACCACCCGTCTTCGACCGCGCCGCGGAGCTGGAGCTTCACGGTCGCGTCCTGATGGAGCGCGCCGTTGACCATGAGGTTCGCGAGCGCGTGGGCGTGGAGCGGCGACACCTGCACGCGCCCGTCTTCGACCTGCGCATCGACGGGCAGCGACTCGCGCTCGTGCGCGCGGATCATCCGCTCGGCGAGCGTGGTGGCCTCGCGAATGAGCGTCGAGGCGTCGACGGGACGGATCTCGCCCCCCGAGCGGATGGTCTCCATCGTGGCGTCGCTCATGCGACGGAGCACCTCGGCGGCGCGGCGCATTTCGAACGCGTGCTCGCGCACCTCGGCGTGGTCGAGCGACGACGGCGTGTCGACCGCACCGAGCAGCAGTTCGGCGCGGAGGTGCAGCACGGTCACCGGGCTCGCGATGTCGTGCGTGAGCTGCCCCGCCGACACGCCGCCCGCGAGGATGCCCGCCACACGTCGCAGCAGACGGTGCTCGACGGCGAGGCGCTGCTTCTCCACGACGAGCGCGTCGCGGGCCTGACGGTCGCGCTCGCGGGCCGCGAGGAGGTCGCCCACGGTCACGATCAGCGTCTGCGTGAGGCCCAGCAGAATGACCTGCGCCGCGAGGAACGACGCCGCGTAGCGCACGTCGACGGAGAACGCGTAGCGCAGCCCCGCGCCGCCGATCGCATCGCGCACGAGCAGCCCCGCGTTGAAGAGCGCGAAGGCGATCACGTACTGCGCGCGCACCCACCGGTCGCCGTGCGAGAGCAGCGCGTCTTGAAAGGCCCAGCCGATCATCATGCCGAAGAGCGCGCCCATGCTCACGAGGGGCAGATGGGGCCCGACCTCCCACGCGAGCAGGAGGAGCCAGAGGAGCTGCACCTGGCTCTGCACCGCGAAGGCGCGACGGAAGCGTCGCTCGTCGCGTGCGCGCAGCGCGTCGCGCACCTGGATGCCCGTGATCGGATGCGCGAGCACGAGCGCCCAGAGGGTGCCGTAGTCGGCGCGCGGGAGGGCGAAGGGCGACGCGAGCGTGGGCACGCCGCGGAGGAGCGCGAAGGGGAGCGCCGTCAGCGCAGCGGGCACCACGAGGCCGAGCACGAGGCCGCGCGGGGTGTAGGCCCGCAGCGCATCCTCGACGCGCCCTGCATCGGCGGTGAACTCCACGGCGCCCCCTCGGAACCGGTCACAGGAAGGGAACGGGGCCGGGCTTGCCCTCGTACGCGGCGTTCCACGCGTCGATGGCGGCCTTCAGCGTGGCCGTGAAGTCACCGGGCGCCGCCGGGCTGATCGCGTTCGCGACCGCCGCGGCCACCGCCTCATCGACCACGACCTTGTTCACCGACGCGCCGTCGGGGTTCGTGAGCTTCTCTCCGATGTACTGAAGGAGCGCCTGGATCGCCGGGTGGAGGCACTCCTGGAGGCAATCCCCCGGCAGCTTCGCGGTGGTCGACACGGCAGGCGTCGTCACGATCTTGATGGGCTTCTTCACCGGCTTCGTCACCGGCTTGATCCCCTTCGCCTTCGCGCGCTTCGCCGACACCTTCGCGCCCGCGGACTTCTTCGCGCCCGCGGACTTCTTCGCCCCCGCGGACTTCTTCGCCGACGCCTTCGCCTTCGCGACGGCAGACTTCGTTCCCGTTGCCTTCTTTGCGGTCCCCATGGGCGGAGTTTCCATGCATTCCATCGGGCATCGCAAGCGCGTTCACGGCGCAGGCGAAGGATCATCCGCCACGGGCGACGCGACGGAGACGCGCCAGTCACGCACACGCACCGCGAGGCGCTGCATCGCCGAGAGCGCGGCCGCGGTGGTGACCGCGCGGGCGCCGTAGTGCGTCGTGATTCGATGCGGAACCGTATGAAAGAAGGGATCTGCGGGATATCCGCCGTCGGCCTCCTGAAGGTCGACGAGGGTGCGCAGCGCGGCCTCGGGTGCGTCGAGCGCATCGAGGGCCGCGAGCGTTCGCACGGCGAGGGCGGTCTCCAACGCCGTGCCCCAACGGCTCCCCACGGTGCGACGCGCCACGAGCCGTGCGGCCACCCGCGCGAGCGCCCGTCGCGCGTCACGTTGCGCGCGACCGTTGCTCGCTGTCGTGAGGCGCAGCAGCAGCTCGCCGCCGAGGGCATCGACGACGACGGGGGCGTAGTACGGCGACGGCGGAGCCTCGTCCCCTCCGAACGCGCGGAGCAGCTCCCGCGTCGCGGCGAGCACCGCGGATCGACCGCGTTCTCCCCGACGACACGCGAGGCCCCACGCGGCCTGCGCCGAGGCCACGGGGCACGGCGTCATCACCCACTGCGCGGCGATCGTGCGACGGTGGGCGTCGTCGTGCGCGAGCCAGGTTTCGAAGCGCCCATCCGCGCGCTGGTTGGCCACGAGCTGCGCCTCTCCGAGCGCGAGCCGCGCGTCGTCGATGCCGAGGCGCGCCGCGAGCTGGAGCGCGAGGCCCGTGTCGTCGGCGTCGGGCGGAACCTGCGGCCATCCGGGGTAGTACCGCCACCCGTCGGCGTCACCGCGCGCGAGCGCCGCGAGGGCGAGCTCGCGGGGCACGTCGTCGTCGAAGAGCCATGCAGTGAAGAGGCGTCCGAAGAGATCGCCGCGCACCTCGGGGGCGCCGAAGAGGCCGTGGCGACACACCTCCGTCGCGCGCTCCAGCGTGGGGTCTTCGTCGAGAAAATCGCGCGCCGCACGCATCGCGGCGTCAACCTCGGGGCGCCCATCGATCGTGTGCGGACGGAGCCGCGCGAGGCGACGCAGGGTCTCGTCGGCGAGCGCGGCGGCGGCGTCGATCCAGGCGCGCACCGCGGGTTCGGGTCGCGCGCCCATCGCAGCGCGCGCGTCGGTCACGAGCGCGTGGAGCGTGTCGCGGGCGCTGGCGCGCGCATCGGCCGTCGCGAGCGCGGCCCTCGCAGCCTCGACGCGGACGGCCTGCGTGCGGAGCCCCGCGTGCGCGAGGAGCACCCGCTCGGCCCCTCCCGGCGCGCCACGCAGCGGGTGCGAGGGGCGGGCGTCACGCACGTCGCGAGAGCCCCGACCGAGCACGTCGTCGTAGTCGCTGATCACCTGGAGGAGCGTGCCCAGCGCGCGTCCGACGGATTCGAAGCGCGTCGGCGCACGCCCCGCCACGTCGGCCGCGCCCGCGAAGAAGAGCGCGAGCTCACCGCCGGCCTTCGCCCGCGCGATGGCGATGGGATCGCGTGCGTCGAGGCGGTCTGTTCCTGCGAGGTCGTCGCCCTGCCCTGCGGCCATCGCGGCGCCGCACGACGAGAACCGTCGCACGAGGGCGCGCACCCGCGACGGTGGGCCGAGCTCGGCGACGAGGCCCGCGCTCACGAAGAGCATCTCGACGGAGGCGGCGCGCGCGACGGCGGTGTCTTCGTCGGCGAGGTCACCGTCGTCGGCGTCGTCGAGCAGGTCGGCGGCGCCGTAGAAGAGCGTGCAGGCGGTCATCCATGCCGACGCGCGTCGAGGCGGCGCGCCGAGGGCCCGCGCGAGCTGCCACGCCATCACGGGCGGCGCAGGGAGCGGCGCATCCGCATGACGGAGCGCGCGGGTCACGAGGCGCTCTCCCCAGCGCGCATCGAGCGACGGTCGAAGGTGGCGCTGGATGGCGCCGCGGAGCCCCTGCGGATCGATCACGGGCCGATGCTACACAGCCCGATCGCACGCACCACGATGGCGTCGGTGGAGGCGCGTGATGCGCGGCGGGTCAGTGCGCGGTGCGTGCGTGCAGCAGGTCGCGCGCGGCGGCGAGTGCATCGGTGAAGGTGCAGCGGTGGGTCACGTCTTCAAACTCGGCGCCACGGTCATCCGACACGAGCAGATAGCCCATGGCTTCGGCGTGGCCGATGACGAGCCAGTCGAGGGTCGCACTGCACGCAGTTCCGTCACGTTCGGAAGCGTCATCCGAGAGGCCGAGCGCGCGGAGATACAGCCCGCGTTTCGCCTGCGCCCATGCGGCGCGCGACGGAAATCGCGCGGCGAGCCGACGCGCCACGGTGAGCGCATGCTCGGCGTCGAAGGCTTCGATCGTGACGTTCTTCGAGCGCACAAACTCGAGCGGAAGACTCGGGTCGAAGCGCTCTCCGCGACGCTCCGCCATCTGATGGACCTTCTCGCACCAGACGACGCTCGACAAGACGAGGCGTATTTCGGGTGCACCCACACGTGACGCGTTCGCGCGGTTCACCGTGTCGAGGAGTTCGACGCCTCCCTTGTCGCCAAAGATCGCGTTGGTGTCGAACGCAAGCGTGGGCGTTCGCCCAGCGAGCAACGGCGACGTTCCATCGAGCCAAGCTCGCACCGCCTCGCGATTCACGACGCCGGCTCCGCCATGCCGAGTTCCTCGAGCGCCTGTTCATTGGTGAGGATCTCCACGTAGGGGTGATCTGCGCGTTTGCGCACGACCACGCCGCCTCCCGATGACACCCCGAGCGCGGCGCGCGCGGCTTCGGAGAGGCGCAGGAGGCCCTCGCGCGAGACGTATCCGTAGGCGCCGCGCTCCGTGGGAAGCTGCACCCCCTCCAGGTGGAGAAAGGTCACCGCCTCGTGCACCGGGCGTCGCGTCACGACCGGTCCATCCGGGCCGCGCGACATCGCGAAGAAGGTCTCGGTCGCTTCGAACGCAGGCGAGTGACTCGCCACGAGGATCTGCTGCGGTCCCGTGCCCGACGCGACCATCTCGCGGAGCGCATCACGGAGCTTCAACTGCAGTTCGTAGTGCAGGTTGAGCTCGGGTTCCTCGATCGCGACGATCGACGAATTCGCGAGCAGCACACGCGCCACGAGCGACGCGTACTGCTGAACCCCGGAGCCCATGCTGTCGATGGGGATGCGCACGCGCCCGCGCTGAAGTGCGAGCGTCGCGCGCCCCTGCGCGCGGTTGAACGTGATGACGAACTGCCCATCGCCCACGATGGGTCCAAGGCTGTTCATCGCGCGGGCGAAGAGTTCCCATCGGAGAAAGAGACCGGGCTCCACCGACTCCTTGCAGTCGTAGAGTTCGAGCTGGAGATCCTGTGGGAGCGTGCGGCGCAGTTCGTTGCCAGACTCGTTGGCCAAGCGTGACGTGACAACGCGGCGAAACGTGTCGACCAGCGAGAAGGTTCGACCGCGCGTGTTCAGAAACGCCATGAAGCCCGACGCGAGGAGCGATCCGAGCGCCGAAGGTTCGAGCGCAGACAAGGTCAGCCCCGCTTCGAGTCGATAGCTCACCCGTGGCACGACACCGTCCGCAACCGGGAGCGGGACGACCGCACGGATGTCGAGGTTCCGATGCTCGGGCGCAACACCGACACGCGCGAGGTCGTCGTCTGACAGCTGAATCCCCGCCTCGAGTACGATCTCCGTCCCGACGTCGATCGAGTAGAGCTCACTGATCCTGTACGGGCGGTTGAGCGCCTCATCCGCGATCAGCCACGTCAGCGTTCGCCGTCCGTCCTCGTCACGTTGGACGGCGCGCCCACGAGCGAGCGAGCCACCCGCCACGTCCATCTGCAGCGCGAGCGACTCCATCAGCGCGAAGAACAGGTCGATGGCCTGGAGCAGGTTCGATTTGCCCACGTTGTTCTCGCCGTGAAGCACCTCGAACGGACCGAGCTCGTCGAGCACGACCTCGTTCACGAGGTTCTTGAATCCGCGAACGGCAAATCTCACCAGCCGCATCTGCGCTCCTCATTGCGCCTTCGCGCAGCGACGTTCGTACCCGACGCGGACGCGCGCGAGAAGCCCGCTCGTGCGTACGCCGCGCGGCTCACACCACGATCGCATCGCCATCCCCCGCGTAGAGTCGCTCGACCCACGCGGCGCGCCGTTCGAGCACCCGTCGCTGGTTCAGGTAGCCCTTGTCCGTGATCTCGCCCGCGTCGATCGACGGCGGCTCGTCGAGCACGATCACCCGCATCACCCGCGCGCTCGCCGCGCTCCCCTCGCCCGACGCGAACGCGCGCAGCGCCGCGGTGATCCCCGCGCGCCACGCGGGCTCGTCGAACTGCGCGCGGTCGACGAAGAGCAGCGCGCCCGGCTCGTCGCGGTCGTGGCCCGTGAGCACCGCGTCCTGCACCCACGGCGCGAGCGCCGAGACCAGCGCCACACGCAGCGCGCCCACGCGCACCCAGGTGCCCGACGAGAGCTTGAAATCCTCGGCCACGCGCCCGTCGAAGACCACACCGCGTCGCGGGTCCGCGGGGTCGCAGAGGCGTCCCGCGTCGCCGATGCGGTAGAAGCCCTCGTCGTCGAAGGCCGCGTGCGTCGCAGCCTCGTCGCGCCAGTAGCCCGGCGTCACGCCCGCGCCGCCGACGCGGAGCTCGTAGCGCGCGCCGTCGGGCACCATCTTCAGCGCCGCGCCCGCGATGGGGAGCCCGATCACGCCGGGACGATCGAGCGGGAAATGCACCTGCGTGACGAGCGGCGAGGTCTCCGTCGAGCCCCACGCCGACACGAAGGGAACCCCCGCGGGGCGCACCGTGCGGGCCAGGGCCGAGAGCGTGTTCCAGAGGTGCTGCGGCAGCGCGGCGGCGGCGTAGAAGAGCAGGTCGAGGTCGCCGAAGAGGCGCGCGCGCAAGGCCTCGTCGCGTTCGAGAAAGGGCACGAGCGCCGCGAAGCCGCGGGGCACATTGAAGTACACCGTCGGCGACACCTCGGAGAGCGCGCGCACCGTCTCGCCGATGCGTGCGGGCACGGGCTTGCCGCGGTCGATGTAGAGCGTGCCGCCGTTCCAGAGGATCTGGTTGAAGTTGTGGTTGCCGCCGAAGGTGTGGCTCCACGGCAGCCAGTCGACGGTCACCGGCGGACGCTCGGCGAGAAAGGGCCACCCCTGCAACAACCCCTGCTGGTTCGCGCAGAGCATCGCGTGCGTGTTCACCACGCCCTTCGGCGCGCCCGTGGAGCCCGAGGTGAAGAGCACCTTCGCCACCGACGATCCGTCGAGCGCATCGATCACCGCGTCGACGCGCGCCGTGGGACGCGCCGCGCAGAGCCGCGCGAAGTCCGTGGCGCCGGGCACCGCGTCAACGTTGCGCGCGAGCACCACCTCACACCCCTCGCGCGGGAGCGCCGCGATCGCCTGCGCGTAGAGCGCACCGTCGTCGGCGAACACCACCGCGGGCGTGAGCGCCGCGAAGACCGCGCGGAGCCGCGCGTGGTCCTTCGACTGGAGCGAGTAGGCCACGGAGATGGGCGCCACGGGCACGCCCACGGCCATCGCCGCGAGCGCGAGGAGCGCGTGGTCGATGCCGTTGTCGCTGAGCACCATGACGGGCCGCGAGGGCCCCGCGTCGCGGTCGAGGAGCGACTCGCCCAGCGCGCGCACGGTCTCGTACACGGCGGCCCACGAGCGGGTGCGCCATGCGCCGTCGTCGTCGCGCTCGGCGAGGAAGGTGCGCTCCCCGTGCTGTGCGGCGCGGTCGCGGAGCACGCGGCCCAGCGAGGTCTCGTGCGGCGCGAGCGCGTGGGGTGAGCGGAGAACGAGCGTCCCGTCGGCGCGCCAGGTGACCTGCACCTCGGCGGGCGCGAACGTCGGTGGAGCGGTGCGCATGGAGGCAAAGTCTATCGCCGCACGCGCGGGTCGACAGTGCGTCCTTCGCGGCTCAGCGATCGAGTTCGGCGCGCAGCGCGCGAAGGAGCGCGTCGGGGTCGTAGGGCTTCTGCAACAGCGGGATCGACTGGTCGCGCAGGAGGGCCGAGAGGTTCGCGTCGGCGGTGTATCCGCTCGCGAGCACCACGCGCAGGTCGGGGCGCAGCGCGCGCACGCCGGCCAGCGTCTCGGCGCACGTGGCGCCGGGCATCACCACGTCGAGGAGCAGCAGGTCGAAGTCTTCGCGCGCCAGGATGCGCAGCACCTCGGCCCCGTCGGGCACCACGGCGACCTCGTAGCCCGCGCGTTCGAGCACGCGGCGCACGAGCCCGCGCAGCGTCGCGTCGTCGTCGGCCACGAGGAGTCGCTCGTTGCCGCCGCGCACCGCGCCCACGAGCTTCGCGCCCACCGCGCGGGCCGGTCGCGCGAGGAGCGGGAGGTAGACCTTGAAGGTCGTGCCGAGCCCCGGCTCGCTGTAGCAATGGAGCATGCCCCCGTGCTGCTGCACGATGCCGTGCGCGACGGTGAGCCCGAGGCCCGTGCCGCCCTGCTCGCCCTTCGTGGTGAAGAACGGGTCGAAGATGCGGTCGAGGTGCTCCTTCGCGATGCCGCGGCCCGTGTCGCTCACCGTGAGCAGCACGTAGCGCCCGGGCTTCGCCCACGGGTGCGTCTCGCGGAACGCGCCGTTCACGAGCACCACCTCGCACTCGATCACCAGACGCCCGCGCTCGGGCATCGCGTCGCGCGCGTTGAGGCAGAGGTTCATCACCACCTGGTCGAGCTGCGTGCGGTCGCCCTCGACGTAGAGCTCCCGCTCCGGCGCGATGAGGTCGATGGCGATGCGCGGCGGAATCACCCTTCGCAGCAGCGGAACCACGTCGTGCAGGTGCGCCGCGATGTCGACGTCGGAGAGCGCGAGCGCCTGCGCGCGGCTCATCGCGAGGAGCTGCCGCGTGAGGGCCTGTCCCCGTCGCACCACGTCGTCGATGGCGTCGAGCTCGGGCCCCGCCTCGGGCACCGACCGCGCCCCGCGCGCGAGGCTCGTGGCCGCGAGCACCACCGTGAGCAGGTTGTTGAAATCATGGGCCACGGCGCCCGCGAGCGTGCCCGCGGTGTCGAGGCGCTGCATGCGCGCGAGGCGTCGGTCGAGGTCCCTGCGCTCGCGCTCGGCGCGGCGTCCGCGCTCTTCGAGCATGAGGCGGCTCACACAGAGCGACACCACGCTCGCGATGCCCACGAGGCCCGCGAGCTCGGTCTCCGTGGGCGCGCGGCACCCCTCGTCGCCGAAGGTGCCCACCCCGAGCGATCCGAAGGCCTTGTCGAGCACCTGGAGCGGCACGTTGATCACCGTGCGGTTGCCCAGCGCCTCGACGATGGTCTTGTTGGTGCGGGGATCGGTGCGCGCGTCGACCACCACCACGGGCTCGCGCGTCTCGATCAT
This sequence comes from uncultured Myxococcaceae bacterium, assembly GCA_945952225.1. GTDB lineage: Bacteria > Myxococcota_A > Polyangia > Polyangiales > CAISKJ01. Next base: position 24,722 of record CAMFHP010000070.1, on the reverse strand, counting down.
CTCTTCGATCATCTGGTCGCCCGCGCGGGGCACCGTGGTGACCTGTTCGAAGATCGTGTCGCGCGCGGCCCCCGCCACGTCGACGAGGCGCATCACCGACGAGTCGAGGTCGTCGATGACGGCGAACCAGATCGTGCGGTAGCCCGCCACGCGCTCGACCTCTTCGCGGGTGCGTTCGAAGAGCGCCCGCACGCTGCGAACGTCGAGCAGGTCGCGGGTGAAGCGCAGCAGGGCGGCCGAGTCGTGCGCGGGCATGGCGCAAGGTCACCAGCCCCGCCGCGCCCTGACAAGTTCATCGCTCGTACGCGCAGCGGAATCCGAGGTTCGAGAACGCGCTCCGCGGATCGTTGTGCCCCCGGTACCAGAGCCCGAAGCCGTCGCACGTTCCCCGCCCGCACCACCACGATCCGCCGCGCACCACGCGGTGCGACGACGCCTCGGGCACACCCGCGTCGGCGCCGCGCGCGGCGAGGGCGTAGGTGTCCGCGCGCCACACGTCGGCGGTCCACTGCCACACGTTGCCCGCGGCGTCGTAGAAGCCCCACGGGTTCGGCGCGAAGGCCCGCACCGGCGAGACGTACACCCACCCATCATCGCGGCCGTTGCGCGCGTGCGATTCGCCCTGCCAGAAGTTCAACCGCGGATGCCCCTGCGCGTCGCGCGCGTCGTCACCCCACCAGAAGCGCGTGCCGTACGAGCCCGCGCGCATCGCGTACTCCCACTCGGCCTCCGTCGGGAGCCTCCCGTGTCGCCACGCGCAGTACGCCACCGCGTCGGGCCACGAGACCATCACCACCGGCGCGTCGTCGCGCAGAAAGCTCCGCGTGTCGCCGTTGTCGATCCCCGCGGGACGCCGCCACGACCCGTGCGGAAGGCGCTGCCACGCCCAGTCGTCGAAGCCCTCGTACGACACCACCCCGTAGCCCGTGCGCTCGGCGGTGGTGACATAGCCCATCACCCGCGCGAAGGCCCCGAAGGCGGCGCGCGTGACCAGCGTGGCGTCCATGCAGAAGGCGCGCACGGGCACCGTGTGGGCCGGTCGTTCGTCGCGTCGGTGCGCGTCGTCGCGGCCCCGTCGCAGCACACCGTCGGGCACGCACACGCGGTCGTCGATGCGCTGCGCGGCGAGCTCCGGTGCGCGCAGAAGCGCGAGCGCGAGCAGCGTCGTGCGACGCGCGCGGCTCACGGCGCGGCGGGGCGTTCGTCACCCCACTCGGCGCCCGACATCATGCAGATCGAGCGCTGCACGCGGTCGCACCCCTGGCGCCCACGCAGGCACGAATCGACGCAGTGGAAGGTCTCTGCATGGCGTTCGCAGCGCGTGTTGCACAGCACGCAGGCGGCGCGGCACGTCTGGCGAAAGCGTTGATGCTCCGCGACGAGGCACGCGGCGATCACGCCCTCGCAGCCGCCGGTCACGCAGCGATCCTTGGCCTCGATGGCGGTGTCGAGACAGCGCGCTTCGTCCGTCGCGCAGCGCCCCCGGCAGCCGTCGTCGGCGCAGCGTCCGCGGCACGTCACGGCGTCCGCTCGGCACCCGCGCTCGGTCGAATCACACTGCGCGCCGCAGCGGTCGCGACACTGCTGACCGACGCCCTCGAAGCAGGGATCGGGCTCGCACGATTGCGGGTGCACGCTCGACGAGCACGCCCATCCCTCCTCGACGAGCGGATCGACGGGCATGCGCCACGCGGGGTCGCGCGCGAGGGCCGCGACCGCAGGCGGATCGGCGTAGGCGCGGGGCTCCGGCGGCGCATCGGGAACGACCGTCGGCGACGCATCGGGCGTGGCCGCAGCGTCGGGCCTCGCGGAGGTTGCGACGGAGGCGACGACACGCGCGCGGGGCGTGGCGACGGACCGCTCACGGAGGCATCCGAGCGCGAAGACGAACGAAGTGATGGCGACCCGCATGGTGGTCGCGGAGCGCATCACGGCGACGGCGTGTTGTCGACGGGAAGGCCGTAGCGCGGCCCCTGCGAGATGCACAGCCGACGGAACTCCCCCGTGCATCCGGGGCGCGCGCGAAAGCACTGGTTCCAGCAGCGCTCGGGGTCGGCGTTGTCCGCGGACTCGCAGCGTGCCGAGCACACCGCACAGGTCGCGGGGCACCGGCTCCGTTGAAAGCGCGCGCCGAGGGCCTCTTCGCACGCGCGCTCCACACGCTCGCAACCACCCGAGAGGCAGCGATCCTTCGCGGCGAAGGCCTCGTCGAGACACGCTCCCTCGACGCGCGCGCATCGCACCCTGCACACCTCGTCGGCGCACGCCGCGAGGCACGTCACCGCCGCCCCCCGGCACTGCACGTCGGCGCCGTTGCACGTGCGCTCGCACCCGTCACGGCAGCGCTGTCCGTCGCCCTCGTGGCACGGGCTGTACACGCACGACTGCGGACGGATTCCGACGTCGCACGCGAGCCCGTCGTCGGGGTCGTCGCCCGGAGACATCACCCAGCGCGGATCGCGGGCGAGCGCCGCCACCGAGGCCTCGTCGGCGTACGCGCGCGGGGGCGGATCGGCGGGCTCCTCGGCGGTGACGGCCGTCGCGTCGGCGGCTGCGACCGCCACGTCGGGTGCTGCGGGGGCGGGCGGCGGCGGCACAACCGTCGGCGCAGCGGGCGGCGTCGGATGCGCGCAGCCCGCGGGTGACGCGAGGCAAAACAGGACCGCGGCGCTCCACATCGTGCGGAGCACCGTCGGGGTCGAGAGACGTGCGTGGGAAGAACGCATGGGCGCGACGCTACAACGTCACGTCGCACGAGCGCGCTGACGAACGCGATCGCCCGCGCGGGTCAATGCGCCTGGTCGCCGACGTCGGCCATGGTGTTGAGCAGCTCGTGGCCCCAGCCCTCCTGCACGCGCGTGCCATTGGGCGGGAGGTAGATCACCGCGAGCACGAGGCGCGAGCCCATGGGCACCCACGTCACGGCGACGGGCACCTCGGCGCCGTCGTGGCGCGCGCGACCGCGGCGCATCCATCCGCGCTGCTCTTGCAGCACACGGGGAATCGCGCGGCCGTTCCATCGAAGTCGCATCGCGCGGTCGCGTTCGAGCGTGCGCACGAACGAGTCCGCGTCGTGCTGCGCGTCGAGGATCGGAAACATCACGTCGACGGTCACGCCCTCGCGGGTGAACTGCACCGCGCGCGGACCGAGCACGCGCGACTGCCACCCCGGCCCCGGCGAGAACGACACGCTGCACGCGTGAAGAAACACCGGGTCCGCGTAGGCAGCGCCCGCGAGCGAGAGGGAGAGCGAGAGCACCAGGGCAGCGACGAGCGACTTCATCGGGAGACCTCCTGCGTGGGGCATCGGCGGGGCCTCACACGCGACGCCCCGTCCGCACGCTACGCGAGCCCCTCGGCCGATCTCACCCCGCGCGCGCACGACGAAACGAGGTGTAAGCGCACCGTCGCGCGCGGGCACTGTGCGATGGTATGCGCACCACGGTGTTGTGGCGCCTTCCGGGCGGCGCCGCGACGCGCGAGACGGCCGTCGTTTCGCGTCCCTCCCCCTCCGACCGCCCCAGGCACGCACCGCCCATGGACCTCGAAGAGCTCCGCGCCTTTCTCTCCGTCGTCGAGACGGGCTCGTTCCTCGGCGCCGAACGCGCGCTGCGCATGCCCCGCGCGACCGTGCGACGCCGCGTCGAAGCGCTCGAAGCGCGCGCGGGCGTCCCCCTCCTCGACCGCACACCGCAGGGCCTCACCGCGACGGAAGCGGGCGCCGTGCTGGTCACCCGCGGACGCCAGATGATTCAAGAAGCCAGCGCCCTCGTGGCCTCGGTGCGCGAGCTCGGACGCGAGCCCTCGGGCGTGCTCCGCGTGCTGCTTCCGCAGGGTCTTCCACCGCACGCGCTCGTGCCCCTCTTCGCGATGCTGCGCGACGCGTACCCGAAGCTCACGGTGCACGCGCGCATGAGCCACGACCCCGTGAGCGGACTCCTCGACGACGTCGACCTCGCGGTGCATTTCGGCGAGCGATCACCGCCCGGTCCGTGGGTGTCGTACGAGGTGCTGCGACTGCGCGAACACCTCGTGGCGCACGCCGAATACCTCGCCGCGCACGGCACCCCCACGACGCTCCACGACCTTCACGCGCACGAGCTCTTCGCGTGGGAGATGGTCGGTGAAGACCCGCGCGTGCTGCCCCTCTGGTCCGGTGGAACGCTCGCCGTCGAGCCCTCCTTCGTGACGGGCGACATCCATCTGTTGCGGCAGGTGATGCTCGCGCGCAGAGGCATCGCGCTGCTGCCCGACGCCGAGCTCCCCGACCCCTACACGGAGCCCGGCGAGGTGGTCACCGTGCTCCGCGACGTGGTGGGACGCGCGCGCGCGCTCCGTGTGGTGGTTCCCTCGGTGCTCGCCGAGGTGCCGAAGGTGAAGGCCGTGATGCGCCACGTGCGGGCCTGGGCCGACGCGGCGACGTAGCGCCCGCTCAGCGACAGAGCGCGGGATCGGGCGCGGGCGGAAGCGGATACGCCGCGGTGGTGCGCGCCGCGAACTCGCACTGACGGTCGTCGGCCTGGCAGCCCGCCTGACTGACGCAGCGACCCGCGGAGTCCATGCGCTGGCACTGGCACGCGGTGTCGTCGGGGGCGCAGAGCTCGGTGAGCTCCATCATGCCCTCGTCTTCGTGGTTGAGCTTGTGGCAGTGCGTGACGAAGCGCCCTGCGAAGCCGCGGAAGTTCATCATCACGTGCCGCGGACGGTCATCGACCTGCACCCACATCGTGTCGCGCCAGTGCGCGAAGTTGGGCTCCTTGTTCGAGTCGTTGGGGCACACGAGAAACGGGTTGATGTGAATGTGAAACGGGTGCCCGTCGGCCGCGACGATCTCCCACCGCTCGCTGCGTCCGACGATGCCCACGCGGTCGCTGCGATAGCCGCGCGCGCGTCGCTCCTCGAAGTTGCGGCACGAGATGTTGGGCGCGGGGCACTGACACACCGGCGTCGCCACCGGCGTGTGCGCCTGCGAGGGGTTGCACCGTCCGCCCGTCGACATCATCGCCGACGACGGAACGGGAATCGGCGGCATGAGCAGCCCCACCCGTTGATGCACGTCGGTGACGGACTCGCAGCTCACCTGCGTGGCCGTGCCGTTCACGTTGCCCATCCAGGTGATGGGCGGCGCATGCGCGGTGACCACCGACTCCGCGGGCATCTGCGTGGTCGTGGCGCGACGGTCGGCGCGCACCTCGACGATCGCCACGGGCGTGCCCGCGAGGTCGTGCGGACGGCGTCCCACGAGGCACAGCGTCTGCGCCGACGAGGGCATCTGCACGAAGCTGTCGACGCGGTAGCCCGGCGACATCCACACGGCGTCGTTGCGGTAGTAGTGCGGCATCGTGATGCCGTCGCGGGCGTACTGCACGATCTCCACGCGACGCAGCTCGTTCCAGCTCGAACAGTTGGCGTCGTTGCCCACGTAGAGCTTCAGCGCGAGCTCGTCGGGCGTGCCCGCGTACACCATGCGCCAGCGCTCGATCTGCCCCGGCGCGGTGAGGATCCGCGGCTTCACGCGACCGTTCATCAGCATGGGCATCCCCTCGGTGACCGAGAGGAAGTTGTCGATCGAGAGGTTGTTCTCGTTGCACACGTCGCCCTCGCGCAGGGGCATCGCCGTCGCGTGGTGCAGCGGAATCTCGTTGATGACCATCACGCGCTCGCGCGTCGCGGCCACCGTGGGTTCGGCGTCGAGCGCGCCCTCGACGATGAGCGCGCCCGCCACGCCGTTCACCACCTGGATCGCCGTCGAGCCATGCGTGTGCGGGTGGTACCAGTCCGTGCCCTCGTGGTGCGTGCCGTCTTCGTCGAGGTCCCAGCGGTAGCGGGCCGAGCGGCCCTGGGCCACGGTGATGAGCACGTTGTCGCCGTAGTAGCGACCGTCGGGCGCGCAGCCGTCGCCGGTGCACACATCCGCGGCGTCGGCGGCCGCGAAGTCGGGGCGCACGTGGCCGCCGTGAAAGTGCAGGTTCGTGAGGTTGAAGTCGTGGCAGGTGGGCGCCTCGTGGCCCTCCATGCCCGAGATCTCGCGACCGTCGACGGCGGTGAAGCGGTTGCGAAGGTCGACGTGAAGGCGACGGTTCGTGCCCGCGCGCACGCGGATGGTGGGGCCGGGCACGAGGCCGTTGTACGTGCGCATGCAGTAGCGCGCGCCGTCGAGGGTGACCGCCGCGGGGCCGTAGTCGAGTCGGTAGACTCCGTTGCTGTCGGGAACGAGCTCCGGCGGGTTCGCGAAGGTCTCGACGCCGTCGGATTGCGTGGGTTGACCGCTGTCGGAGCAGGCGCCCGCGAGGGCCGCGAGCGCGAGGAGTGCGGCGCCGCCGAGGCGACGCGAGGATGGGAGTTGGGGACGCAACGAGCGCTTCCTTTCGTGCGAGGGCGGCGCACTCCCCCGACGCACGCGCCGCGGTCGATGCACCCACCATCACGCGCCCACTGTCGCGCGACCGATCGACGCAGCGCATGTCCAGCGTTGACCACCCCCTGCACGCTTTGTGATCGCGCGAGTGCGGTACCGTCGCGCACCCGTCATGGCCCTGAACCCCGCACGCACCCTGAAGCTCCGCGCGAGCAGCGAGCTCGCAATTGTGGTTGGCGACCACCTCGTCACGACGAACGCGCACCCCGACCGCACGCACGTCTACGACCTCACGACCTGGCCTCTCGCCGTGCGCGAGGTGCCCGGCTTCTTCGCGACGCAGCTCTCCCCGCGTCCCGACGGAACGCTCCTCGCCGTGGGACGCCATCACCACGCGAACCCCTACCGTCTCTACACCCTCGACCCGCACACGCTCGCCGTCACGCCCCTGCGCTGCGAGGGACCGTGGCACGACCTCCGTCACGCCGTCGCCCTCGGAGACCGCGCCATCGTGGTGCCCAACACCGGCGGCGGACACACGCCCTTCGTGTGGAACGACGGCGCGGTGACGCCCCTCGATCTCCCGCCGCCCACGGCCCCCGAAGAGGTCACCCACGACGGCCACGTGCTGCGAATGTACCGCGCGATGATGGACCACGCCGACGTGTTCCCCCTCGCCACCAGCGAGGCGCTGGTGCTCTGGCACGACCGGCTCTACCGCGTCGCCGACACGACGGTCACGCCCCTCGCCACGGAGCACATCACCTGGAGCGGATCTCCCCTCTGCGACGGCCGCCACGACGCCCTCGACGCGCACGGACGCGCGGTCACCACGATCCTCGAACGCTTCGTCGCCATCGACCGCGAGGGCTCGATCGAACTGCTCTCGCCGGGCTCGGCGCGTGTGACCGGTGTGTCCCCTGCGCCCGACAACGCGTGGCTCCTCACGACGCGCGAAGAGGAGGCCCACGTGGTGCTCTCCGCGGAGCAGTCGGTGATCGTGCTCGATCTCACCGCGATGCGCCTCGCGCCGCGCTTCCCGATGTTCTCGCCGAAGGTGGTGCACGTGCCCGCGCGCAACGCGCTCCTCGCGCTGCACAGCCACGACGCGTGGGAGTTCGATTTCGACGCCGTGCGCGCGGAGAAGAAGCTCCCCTTCGCGAAGCACGCCGCGAAGCTCGACGCCGCACGACGCTCGGCGTGGAAGCGCAAGGTGAAGGCCGGAGGAACGCCCATTCCCCTCGACACGCTCTCGATGTGGGTGCGCGGCGGCGGCACCGTCGTGGAGCATCCCGCGTACGGCGTCGGCGTCGTGACCCACGCCTCGGAGACGCGTCAGGCCTGGACCATGACCGTCACGGCGACGGTGATGTTCGAGACCTCGACGCGCCTCTTCGCGTACATGGGCGCCCGATGGGTCGAGCACCCGCGGCACTTCGCGTGAAGAGACTTCAGCGCACCGCGATCGAGTAGCGCTTGTTGCTGTTGCAGGTGACGGCGCTGTAGCCCTGCGAGCTGTCGGGGCAGAGGTTCGAACCCACCGCGAAGCCGTTGTAGTAGGGCGCCACGGTGCCCGTGAAGCAGATGCGTCCGTAGCGCGAGTCGGTGCTCGCCCACGGGTCGGTGCAGAGCGTCGGCCAGTTGTTGTAGCCGTAGCGGAGCAGCGTGGTGACCGCCGTCGCGCCGTTCACCGAGATGCTGATCGTCTCGTCGACCTGCGGGTACCGGAACGGCGACTGCGCGCGCCAGTTGGGCGGCAGCGTGAAGCGCGCCCAGTTGGTGAGCACCGTGTGATCGCTCTGACGGAACGACACCAGCACCTGCGTCGCGTCGTTGCGCAGCGTGCGGCTCGCGACCTGGTAGTCGAGCGTCGTGGTGTTGTAGCCCGCGGCGTCGGCGAAGAAGATCTCGGTCCATCCGCCGCCGTCGGTGGTCATGTCGCACCACACGGTGACCGCCGCATCGCCGCCGGGACCATCGGGGTCGATCGCGTACATCCCGCTCGCCGTCGCGGGCGCGTTGCGACGGAGCTCGGCGCAGTTGCGCGGCGGCACACACGCACCCGCCGAGCACGTGAGCACACCGCACACGTTGCCGCAGCGACCGCAGTTGTTCCCGTCGGTCTGCGTGCTGGTCTCGCAGCCGTTGGCCGCGCTGCCGTCGCAGTTCGCGAAACCCGTCGCGCACACGAGCGAGCACGTCCCCGAGGTGCACGCGCGCGTCGCGTTGGCGCCCGACGCACACGCGTTGCCGCACGTTCCGCAGTTGTCGACGGCGGTCTGCGTGTCGACGCAGCTCGATCCGCAGCGGGCCTGCCCCGTGGCGCATCCCGTTCCGCACGCGGCGCCCGACGCGCTGCTCACGCAGATGGGCGTCGACGAGGTGCAACGATTCGAACACGCGCCGCAGGTGAGCGCCGTGGTGAGGTCGGCCTCGCAGCCGTTCACCGGGTTGCCATCGCAGTCGGCGAAGCCCGTCGCGCAACGGAGTCCGCACACGCCGCCCGTACACGTCGCCGTCGACGCGGGGCCCGACGGACACGCCATCCCGCACGCGCCGCAGCTCGCCGTGCTCGTGAGGATGTTCACCTCGCAGCCGTTGCCAGGATTGCCGTCGCAGTCCGCGAAGCCCGCGTTGCAGGCCGTACGGCAGCGTCCGCCCACGCAGGCCACCGACGCGTTGGGACCGGCCACACACGCGGCACCGCACGCCCCGCAGTTCGACACGTTCGACAGCGTGCTGGCCTCGCAGCCGTTCGACGTGTCGCCGTCGCAATCCCCGAAGCCCGCGGAGCACGTGAGCCCGCACACACCGCGGCTGCACACCGGCGCCGCGTTGGTGGCCCCGCGGCACACGGTTCCGCAGGTGCCGCAGCTCATCACGTCGTCGAGGCGCGCTTCGCAGCCGTTGGCGGCGCTTCCATCGCAGTTGGCGTAGCCCGTGTCGCACGTGAACGAGCACGCGCCCGACGCACACGCCCGCGCGCTGTTCGCACGCTCGGGACACACCGTCGTGCACCCACCGCAGTGGTCGGGATCGGTCGCGAGGCTCAGGCACGCCATGCCGCAACGGTCCTGCCCCGTGGCGCAGCCCGAGACGCAGGTGGGCGTCCCCGACATCGCCGTGCAGAGCGGCGTCGCGCCGGAGCACACGCGCGTGCAGCTCCCGCAGGTGGTGGGATCCGCGAGGTTGGCCTCGCATCCGTTGGCCGCGTTGCCGTCGCAGTCGGCGTAGCCCGCGTTGCAGGTCTGGCGACACGCGCCCATCGCGCAGGTCACCGTCGCGTTGGCGCCGGCCACACACGCGTTGCCGCAGCGTCCGCAGTTCATGAGCGACGCGGTGAGGTCGGTCTCGCAGCCGTTCGCCGCGGCCATGTCGCAGTCACCGAAGCCCGTGTTGCACGCGCCCACGCCGCAGGTGCCCGCGACGCACGCCGCGGTGCCCTGCGGGGCCGCACAGGTGCGACCACACGCGCCACAGTGGTTGGTGTCTTCCTGCGTGCGCTGACACGTGCCCGCGCAGCACGACTGACCCGTGGGGCACGCGTGCGTGTCGTTGCAGCCCGGCACACAGATGCGCGCCGCGGTGGAGCACACCTGGCCCGGCGCACACTGGCCGTCGTTCATGCAGCCCACGCAGACGTGCTGCGCGGTGTCGCAGAAGCGCGGGGAACACTGGCTGTCACGGTCGCAGCCCGTCTCGCAGCGGTTCGCGGCGGTGCAGTACTGCGTGGCCGTGCACGCGTCGGCGGCGCCCGGGAGGCACTGCACGCAGCGGTGCGAGACCTGGTCGCACACGCGGTAGCCGAACTCGTTGCTGCCGCAGTCGGTGTTGTCGCGGCATCCACCGGGACCGAAGTCGAGCGGCACGTCGCTCACGTCGGCGACGTCTGCGTCCATCCCGACGTCCATCGGGAGATCGGGCGCCACGTCGGGCGTCACGGGAACGTCGGGTGCCGACGTGTCGGGCGTGTCGGCGGCGTCTTCGACGGTGGCGTCGAGGCGCGCGCTCACGACGCTGCTGCCGGTGCATCCGAGCGCGACGAGCGCGCAGAGCATCGACGCGCGGAGCAGAACGGAACGGTGCGAGGTCATCGGGAGGTCTCCATCGGGCGGTACCTTCGCGATGGTGACGACGCCGCGGGCGCCACGGTCAAGCGTCACGTTCTCAGCGGAATTCCCGCGGTGCACCGCCGTTGCGCAGCGCGCACGAACGCGCCCTCGCCCACACAACGTGCATCCCTCAGCGCGCGCACTCAGACGTCGGGCACGCTCGGCGCGCGGGTCTCGCCCGTGAGCGCGCGGAGCTCGCGGTAGGCCTTCCACGTCGACTGGAGCATCAGCACGTCACCGACCTCGATGCGCTCGCCCATGCGCGGGTGCATCTCGGTGCATCCCTTTCGCACGCACGAGAGCACGAGCGCGCCGTGGCGCTCCGTGAGCTCGCCCACGGTCTTGCCCGGGAGTTCCTTCGAGGCCACGAAGCGCGCCACCACCATGAGCGCGCCGGAGACCTGAAACGAGTGGACGATGCGCGGGTCGAGCGCGCTCAACGCGAGCGCAGGCGCGGCCACCGCCGACGTCGAGAGCACCTCACATTTGAACGAGTCGCGCACGCGCGCGCCGAGGTCGTCGTCGAAGAGGCGCATCACCACGCGGATCGACGGATTCTCTTTGCGCGCATCGAGGGCGGAGTTGAGGTTCGCGAGGTCGTCGTCGGTGGCACACACGATCGCCGCGGCCCGACGCACGTTCGCGCGCAGAAGCGTCTGCGGGTTCTTCACGTCGTCGATGAGCACGGCCACCTCGGCGTCGCGGAGGATGTTCACGAAGGGCGCATCCGCGCGCTTCTCGATCACGACGAGCTCGTGGCCAAGGTCGCGGAGCTGCTGCGCCACGCGGTACCCGATGCGCCCCGCGCCGCACACGATCACGTGCCCCGACATCGACTCGCTGATCAATTCGAACCACTCCCGGTCGTTGTGGCGACGCGCGAAGAAGAGGTACGCGAAGCGCACCACGCCGTCGGCCAGCACGGCCACGCCGAGGGGCGGAATCGCGAAGTTCATCACCTCGAGCAGCGCGTTGCCCACGTACGGCAACGACGGCTGCCCGAACATCAGGAAGTACACGTGGTGGAGCGCCTCGCCGTACGTGATCCGCGCCCCGCCCGGTCCGCGGTAGAGCGAGGTGTACACGAAGGGCAGCGCGCCGAAGAACGCCACCGCGAGCGCCATCGTCACGCGAAAGCGCCGCGACAGTGCGATCAGGTACCGCAGTCGGGTGCGTCGCTTCATGCGAGACGGAGCACTGGCTTTCGCAGGGAGCACGATCCTCCGCGGACGGTGGCGATCACGCGCCCGCGGAGTGTCGTGAGGGAGGGGACGGAGAGCGGGAGAGACCGTTCAGCGCGGCTGCGAGGGCGTGCCGCACTCGGCGCAGAACTTCGCGCTCGCCGCGAGCTCGACGCCGCAGTTGGTGCAGCTCTTCTTGGCGGGCGCCGCGAGCGTTCCGCCGCACTCGGCGCAGAAGCGTCCGGGGGGCACCTGCGCGTTGCACGCGGGACACGCCACGAGGGCCGCGCCCCCCGCGGGAACCACCACGCCCGCACCGACCGCCGGGGCCACACCGGGACGGCCCGGGAGCACCTGCCCCGCGAGTCCGCCGCCGACGGCCGCGCCCACGGCGACCTGCGCGGCGAGACCCGCCATGCCCGTGTTGCCACCGCCGTGCGCCATGCCCGCACCCGCGCCGCGCATCGCTTCGAACTGCCCGAGCTTCGAGATGTCTCCGCCCGCCATCTGCACGTACGCCTGATCCTTGGCGACCTGCTGGTTGATGCCGAACTGAGCGGCCTGGGCGTTGTACTGCGCCGTCTGCACGCCCACCTGGGCAGCCGCCGCGGCGGCCTGCGCCTGGAGCGCCGCACGCTGGATGCCGATCTCGTCGACCTGGAGGCCCACCATCTGCTCGGCGACCTTCTGGCGCATCTCGTCGAAGCGCTTGACGTCCTCTTCGGGCACGTCGACTTCGAGCTTGGTGACCTTCGCGACGCGAATGCCCGCCTGGGCGAGCTCCGTCGCGTTGGCGATGCACGCCGCGGCGAGCTCATCCTGCAGGTGCATGATGTCGAGCACCGAGGTGCGCTGCTCGCGCGCCATCTTGCCGATCGTGCTCTTCACCGTGTTGAAGAACGCGTTGATGAACCAGTCGAAGATGTCGGCGTGCTCCTGGAACTTCCGCATGCCGAAGTACTGGTAGATCAGCGTCTCGGGGTTCTCGACGCGGAGCAGGATCTCGCCGTGGCAGCGCGCACGAAGGCGGATGCCCGTCATCGGGTCGATCATGTTGCCGAGGGAGCCGCCGAACTTCTTGGGGTACGGCGTCCGCTTGACGAAGAAGAGCTCCGTCATGAGGAAGTTGCCGCCCGTGTACTGATCCACGAAGTTCGAGAGGAACGGGATGTTCGCCGTCGACAGCGTGCAGCGGCCGGCGTCGAGCGTGCCGACGGGGCGTCCTTCCTTCGAGAACACGGCCCACTCGTCTGCCCGCACGGTGCACTGCGCGAACATCGGGATCGTCTGGTCGGGGTGCTTCCAGATCAGGTCGTTGTTGTCCTGGGGGCGCGCGATCATCATCTCGCGCACGCCATTCTTGAAGGTGTCGCCGCTGATGAAGTTGCCGACCGAGTCGATGATTCCCATTCCGGTGCCTCCGCTCTGAGAGAGCCGTCGGGGGGATCCGTCGCGCTGCAGAGCTTCGCAGCGGCGGCCCCTTGTTTTTCTCGGCGCGATCGTACGTCACGACCCGCCTGCGGTTTCATTCCCTCGCGCGATTCCTCGCACGCGGCGCGGAGGCTACCTCCGCGGGGTGCCACGCATCAACCACCGCGAGACGCCCGACGCTTCCCGCCGTCGGGTCGCACATCGGCCGCCCGACGCCCCACGTCGACCGCCCGAGGCCCCACGTCGGCCACCCGACGCCTCACGTCGACTGCCCGAGGCCCCACGACGGCCGCCCGAGGCCTCACGTCGACCGCCCGACGCCACACGTCCCGCCGGGTGTGTTTCCGATCCTGCGCATGGGCTCGCGTGCGGCCGGGTGTGTTTCTGATCCTGCTCATGGGCCCGCGTGCGGAGCAGCGGAAGCGATCGTGCTCCCGGTGAATGAATTCACCGGCAGCAAGGGGAAAGTCCCTGACGGGACTCGCGATCCTGCGTCGCCCTCGCGGCGCGTCGCTCGGGTGTGTTTCCGATCGTGCTCTCGCCCTGCGTGCGGAGCCGGAGGAGCAATTCCGCGGATGGGCCTGCGTGCGGGTTGGTGAACGAAGCGCGAGTCCCGCAAGGGACTTTCGCCTACCTGCCGGTGAATTCATTCACCGGCCGCGCGCGGTCCCATTCGCACGATCTCACCACCAGCCGCACGCGAGCGCGTTCGCACGATCTCACCACCAGCCGCACGCATGCCCATTCGCACGAGCTCACCACCGGCCGCGCGCGGGCCCATTCGCACGAGCTCACCACCGCCAGAACCCGGAACGTGAGCACGCTCGAAACACACCCGTCCCGCGCCGCCACGCCCCCCGACGGGTGCCGCACGTGTCGTCACCGCGGCCCGCGAACGCGCACGCGACGCCGGACCGTGGCCGTCGTGGCGCGCACGCGATCACGGCGCATCGGCCACCGCGCACGACGCGGCGGAGCCCTCGGAAGACACCGCACACCTGGGGAGAGGAACAGACGCGACAGGCCGCGCGACGGCGGCCCGGCGGGGGAATGGAGCGTCCGTGGACGCGCGCTGCGGACTACTTCGTCGGACCGCTCGGATCGACCGGTGCTTCTTCGGTGTTGCCGGGACGTCCACCGCCGCGGAAGGTCTCGCGCCAGCGGTCATCGAAGGTGGCGAAGGCGGTCCGCACGCTGCTGCCATCGGGCGTTCCCGCGAGGAGACGATGCACGTCGGAGGCGACGGCGGCGGCGCCCTCTCCTTCGGCGTTGATGTGACGACGCACGAGCTCCTGCGCGAGCTCGAGGCGACGCGCGAGACGCTGGAGCGCCACGAGCTTCGGAATGGCCTCGACGGCCGGGGTGACATCGACGCCCGCGAAGGCGAAGAAGTCGGCGTAGTGCACGAGCGCCTGTCGCGTGTCCTCGTCGGCGAGGAGCAGCGCCATGTCCGCACGGCGCCGATCGCCCGTCCGCTGCTCGGGAAGGCTCACGAGGAACGTGTAGTCCTCCGGTGAGATCACGGCCTCGTGCAGCACGTTCTCGCTCCGTCCCCTGCGCGGCGTCTCCGTCTCCGTCGTGGGAGTACGAAGCGCCTTCTTTGCCGGCATCGACATGGTCCCTCCTCCAGTGCTGGGAAACCGACGCCCCCTGCGGGCGCCTCCCACAGACACTCATCGGACGCCCGCGGCCAGACTTGAGCCCGCGATCACTTTTTTCGTCGAAGGTCGGAGGATCTGCCCGGACGTTCAGCCCGACCGCGCGCCACGTCGCAACGACCAGGCACCGGCGGCGAGAAAGGCGAGCCCGAAGGCCCCGAGTCCCTGACGCGCCTGCACCGGACTCAGGTGGATCACGCCGGAGTCGGGATCGTGTCCCACGGGGTCGAGCGTGAGCGCCATGGCGAGCATGAGCGCGCCGAGGCCCAGGAGGCCGAAGGCGGCCGCGCGTTCGGTCCGAGGCGGAGCGTCGGTGGGGGTCATGGTGCGTGCGTGGAGCGGGTGCGGTGAAGGGTTGCGGGACGGTCGCACGCCCCGAGGTGTGGAGAGGTGCCGTTCAGGTGAGAACCTCGCGACACGACTTCGCATCCAGCACGTTCTCACACCAGCGATCGAGCGTGGGAACATCCCCACACGCGTCAATGATCGCGCGCTCTCCCTCGGACACGTCGAGACCTCGCCGCATCAGCAGACGCAGCAGGGTCCCACGCTTGCCCGCCGCCTCGCCCTCGACCCGCCCCTCGACCCGACCCTCGACCCGACCTTCTGCTCGCCCCTCCTGGCGTTCGAGGGCCAACGCGCCGCGCGCATTCTGCTCAGCCATCTTCGCGCGCTCCCAGGCCTCCCACTCCTGTGGCGTGAAGCCTGCGGTTCGCGAGACCTCCAGGGCCTCACGGAACGGCGTGTCGGCAAGCACCGGCGGCACCACGCGCTGGTTCCTGGCCTCGCGAAAGAAATACGCCCACGTCTCGACGAGCGTCGTCGGCGCACTCCCCGCATTGTATTTGGGCAGTTCGAGGAAGGCGTACTGCACCTGCGGCAGTCCCCGCTCGCCGCTGTGCTGCTCCTGCATGCGCCAGCGGCTGAGCATGGGCACCTTGTAGCGGCCCTGCTCGTCCTTCTCGGACCACGGGTTGAAGTTGCAGATCGTGACGCCGAAGACATCGCAGAGGGTCGGAGACTCCTCCGCGTTGCGAAGCTGCATCACGTACGCCTTGCTCGTGTTGTAGACGACGCGCTTCTCGAAGCCCTCGACGTTGAGCACCTGCATCTCGACCACGAAGCGTCGCCCCGTGGCGTCGGTGCACTTCACGTCGACGATCGAGAGCTTGAGCTCCGCCACGTCGACGTGCTGCTCGCCCGTGAGGTGCTGCACGTCGACGATGCGCCGATCGTCTTCGAACTCCAGCAGGTGGTTGAGGAGAGCGATCAGCAGCGACTTGCGGGCTTCGACGCCGAAGATCCGCTTGAAGACGAAGGCGGTCTTCGGGTCGGCGAAGACGGCGTGCATGGCGCCGTGTACCGCTGGCGGAACAGCGGATCAAGTCTCCGCGCAGGGCGCCTGCACCAAATTCAACGGCAGAATAGAGGTTTGCTGCATAGCCGACGGTGCCAGCGGTTGCCTTCGGATCTCCGCTAAGATCGGCGCGGTTCCACCCGGAAAGTTGCGGATTGCCGGAGTTTCGTCGCGAACGCCCGGTCTCCGACAGTAGCGGTCGATTCATCACGACACGCCTTGTTTCAAGTCGTTTTTGGTGCAGGCGCCCTGAGTCTCCGCGGGGGGTCATGCCGTGGAGTGGTGGCGCTGCGTGACGGCTGACCAGTCTGCCGCCGCATCGAGGCAGGTGAGTGGTTGTTGAGTGAAGTGGGGTGGTTGGCAGTGGCGGCTTGTTGGGCTCTCCCTGTATCTGCCAAATCACTTACGTGGTCGCGGTACGCGGGCGGTTCTTCACCGCTTTCGTGTAGTCATTGAGTAGTGCGGTTACGGAGAGCTTGTGAGAATCTACCAGTTGTTGCACTTGCAGTGGCGAGAGATCCTTCAAGTTGGCGGCTTCAAACGCCTTAAAAAATCCACGCACAGCCTTGAGCAACTTATTCAACTCTGCCGTACGCATGACCTGGACATCATAAATGAAAGAAGCTGCGCTCGCCACATTGTGCGTGGGAATAACCATGATATTTTTCGCCGCCATTCCAGCGTAGTGTTTTCGGAACCATGCGCAGGATCGATTCATCTGCTCCGTCTCGTGCTTATTGATATCAGACCGATCGGTTTCAACCTCGTTCTTGCACTCCCAGAGGATGTATTGGGTGTCGTCCAAGGCCCAGAGATTGTCAGGGCCTTCCTTCCACTCCCGATCCGGCCGTTCACCGACGAAGCCTAGTGCACGGCTCAATTCGTCCAAAGCCTGCTCGAACTTGTCGGCTTTTCCTCCAAACACGAGCCGGCTGAGGATATCTGAAAGTGCCACGTCCATCTGTTCGTAGGTGTCAAACTGTGTAATCCAACCGATAATCCGCTCCATACGACCGTGGCTCACGGCCACGAGCTTTGTCACCGTAATGCCATCTGCAGGGCGGAGAAGGTACCGATTTCCATTGTACGCTGACACCTGCAGACGGCGCGACTCCGACCGTTGTGTCTTGTAAGCGTATCGCGCCATCTCTTGGAGATACCAGTAACGGTCAGCCCCCTTAACCGTCCCAGCATCCAACATCTGCTGGAGATCACGCACGGCGTCCGAATAGTCTCCCTTTTGATACTTCTGCTCAGCAGCAAGTTCGATCGCATAGTGGCGCAGCAACTGCTCGTTCGGGCCTCGAACTTCTACTGCCTCCATCTGCTCACTATAGAATGCCTTCCAGCCAGCATCTCGAGCAAGACATTGCTTGATCAATCCCAGAAGCGCGTCCTTTGCAGCGGTACCGCTTTCGATCTCTTCGCGGGCCAGAGTTGCGATTTCGATCCCGAGCTCGATTTGCAAGGCCATTTGGCTCGACAGAAACCTCCGAGAGTTTTTATCGCGAACAAGGCGAGTAAGATCGGTTCCAGTAACAACCACTACCGAATAGTCCTTCTCACCTCGAACGCTTCGTCCGAACCCCTGCTCAACAGTTCGCACCGTACGCATCAAGGTAGACTCACTATCTTGGCGGCAACTCTCCTGAAACAGATCGATAAGGCTCTCAGAGTAAGGTTTCGAGTCGAACACAAGAACACGACAAGCTGCGTCAGGAAGATCAATACCATCATATCGATTTACGAGCACCAAGGCTTTCTCGAACTTACCCGAGGCCAGATCCGCGACAGAAGATCCGATCGTGTCCTTAGTCGCGATCTTCGCGCCATACTTCTCCCAATCTCTTGTACCGTTGAAGCTGGGCGCCAGACCCACCACGCCGTAAGTGCGATTCGGGTTTGGAGGCGCGAACATGTGAACGATTTCCCCTCGACTTAGAGATTCATCGATCAAAGAGGGGATGAGCACCATCTTCTCTCCCGACCAGCGCTCCCTTTCGTAGGCGAGAGGTTTTGCAATTGTAGCAGGACTAAGCTGCAAACCCTTTACCAGGAAAGCATCATCTGTAACGGTTGCCGACATAAAGATGCGGTTCGTCGCGTTCCAGTAAGCGCCAAATGCTTCCAGAGGTGGAATAATTGGCTCAATCTCGATCGCAGCTCCAGAGACCACACACTGGCAGTGCGCCAACCGATCTTTCAGAAGAGGCCAAGCGAACTTGATGGACTTACGATTTTGTCCAGCAGACAACACCTTGGCAACGTCCGCCTCATGGTCGATCCATGCCCAATAAGGCACAGGAAGCATTGCTTCGTATTTCGCGTTGCAGATATCCGCGTACGTTCCGACTCCTTGCGCTTCGAGTTCCGACGCAAACAAAGTTCGCAACGGAACGTAGGCGGCGTCATCGGCGGGAATCCGAATTCGGCATTGCTCCCGAATAATATCGGAGCACGCATGAGCGTCATCCATAAGCAGAGTTCCGACATCAACTGACCAGCGATGAAGGCCGAACTTGGTAAGACCATTGAAGAGCTTCTGCACGGACGTGACGAGGATCTTTCGACCATCGCCGAACTCCTCCGGGATGTCGGGGTCCGCAGTACACGTTTCGATTCCAAACTGTTTCGCCTGGGCTCTGGTTTGCTCAATCAAATAATTATCCGGACAAAGATACAGCGCGGGCCCCTTCTTCTCATTGAGCCGAGAAAGAAGGATTAACATCCCGATAAGCGTCTTGCCTTGCCCTGTATGCAGTTTCACCACGAGATCCCGCTCACCCCTACGCGAGGAGAACCACTCGTTTAGTACGGCTACCTGAGCAGGACGAAGCGGTCCCTTGTCCGAAGCGCGATCCAGCGTCTCGTACAATTGAACCGGATCAGTCACGACCCCGACGTGTTTGGCGGCTAGGCGCTTCTTGAAGTCGACCACGAATTCTCCACCTTTCCTGCATGAGACAACTCGTCAAGTACGAGTTTCTATTGTCTCGGCTCGCATCGTGATTCGTACGCTACCAATCGCTCTCGACCGTCGCTCGCAGCGCAGCGGCTGGCCAACGTGCCACGGCGGTGAGCCGGTTGGGAATTCGGTGAGTGATGTGGGGGCGGTCGGCACCATCGGCATGTTGGGCAGTCTTGCTGCCTATGCCGCGCTCAGTGACTCACCTCGTTCACCGTATCGAGCAGTTGAGCCAACTCCTCTGCATCACTCTCGGTGCAGTCGGGATTCGCCAGCAGGTTCTGGAGTAGAATGCGCAGATCGTGAAAGTACCACCGGCCTCTTTCGTCGAGAGAACTGTCGCGGAAATGCTCTAGAACGACACGCGCAATGACGGCGTGCGCAGAATCACGACAATCGATCGCGACCTCGTTGAGCGCCACGCGGACACGTTCATTGCCAAACCAGGATTCGCCAAACGTTTTGTCGTAGCCGTAAAAAACGGCATTCTCGATGACGAATTCGATGTCCTTGTCGCGACAAAGAGAGATCACTCGGACCAGGTCGCTGAGGACGCTAGCGACCGCGTTTCGAAGGCGGGGCTCATCTACCCTCGTCAGGTCTTTGAGTCGCGAAAGGACATTAAGTTGTTGCCCGCGCGGCAACTGTGCGTACGACTTCGGAGTCATGTTCTGGATGGCGATCTGGACCTCGTGCAACGAACCCGAGGACAGAACTTCCGAGAAGTTGGCGTGCGGCTGGAGCGCCCGTTCGAACTTGATGAAGAAATCGGCGGCGGATTGAGGACGCCGGGTAGGATCCTCCCGGATGCAGCTCTGAACAAGTTCGTCCACCGCCGGCGGAATGGCTTCGTTGATGGAGTTGAGGGGTTGATAGCCTCCGACTTGCGGCCGTCTGCCGGCAAGGCACTCGTAGAGAACGATGCCGAGCGCATAGATGTCTGCCGCAGCAGTAACCGTGCCCGCACGTTCTTGCTCGGGCGCCATATAGCCGGGCGTCCCGATGCCAGTCGAGCCAGTCAATCGAGTGGCCTCGTCAGAAGTGAGCGCGATCCCGAAATCGACAACGTAGCACGCGCGTGCACTCGTCGCGAGAACGAGGTTAGCGGGTTTGATGTCGCGATGAATAATGTTCTTGGAATGTGCGTGCGTCAGCGCCGAGCAGATGTCGGAAAACCATGCTTTCGTCTGGTCCAAAGCGGCGATTCCGCGCTCGCGGAGCTGCTCGGTGACAGACTGGCCATCAATCCACTCGAAGATGATCCGGAACTCGCCGACAGCCTCGTCAGACTGGATGTCATAGATAGCCGGGATGCTGGGGTGCGAGAGATTCGCGAGGACTCTAGCTTCTCGGCGAAAGCGCTGCTTATCCGCCTCAGACAGTCCACTACTGAAGAGCGGGTCGAGGGTCTTGATGGCGACGTTGCGCTCGAGGGTGGTGTCGAACGCCTTGTGGACTTTGCCAAAGCCACCCTCGCCTGCAAGGTGCTCAATTCGATATCGGGTCGTCATCGTTGTTCTGCTTTCATCGTTGCGTTGATTTTGATGTGTGACTTATCGCGTCGCGATGGGTTTGCGGCCTTTATGGTGTGCCGTTATGTAGTGCCAGCTTCCGTCTGCCCAACCTCGCAGTAGAGAGCACGCGGCCTAACAACCAGACTTCCCTCAGCCTAACAACCACGCGCTCCCAATTCCCCCCGCGTAGCACCTAACATCCCGCCCGCTTCGCTCGATCTCTACTCGCGGTCCTGTCCTCCACACCCACACCACTGCGCTTCACACAGTATGTCCACGCCTACGACACACCATCGCGCGCAACACGGTCAAGCCATTTTTCACCGGCTGCTCCGCGTAGTCCCCACCGCCCCCGCGCCCCGCGCACCACGCCGCCCGGCGTTGCCCTCCATGCCCACCCCTCCCCGCTCGATCGCCTCCACCATCAGATCGCGGCACACAGCCCCACCCGAACACTCCCACTGAAATCCGAGACACACAGCCCCGACCTCGGAACTCCCCCGCGGAGGGTTAAACCTCCGCTCCCCGTGGTCCAACCACGCCCACGAGTCCTTTAACCACTCCTCCCCGTGGTCCAACCACGCCCACGAGTCCTTTAACCTCGCTCCCCCGTGGTCCAACCACGCCCCGCAGTCCTTTAACCTCCCCTCCCCACTCCTCCAACGACCCGCCGCACTCCTCAAACCTCGCGCCCCCACTCCTCCGACCACGCCCCGCCGTCCTCAAACCTCCCCTCCCCCGTCCTCCGACCACGCCCCGCCATCCTCAAACCTCGCTCCCCCACTCGTCGCAAGACTCCCCGCGCTGCTCCCACCACCGCGCGCACTCCTCTCACTACCGCCCCGCACTCCTCCCACGACCCGCCGCACTCCTCTCACCACCGCCCCGCACTCCTCCCACCACCCCGCCCGCTCCTCCCGCCACCGCCCTCCCCTCCCCGCGCGCTCGCCCGGCGTCATTCGCCCTCGCTTGCCCCTGTTCAACCGGCCCCGCGGAGGAAACAATCGCCCACCGGACTGGGAGGCATCCTTCGTGGCCCATCGACTCCTTCGCCTGCTCGCGCTGCTCGCGGCCTTCGTCGCCGTCACGCCCTCGGCGCTCGCCATCAACCAGCCCCGCGGCGGGCCGCAGATCCCCGTCGGCGACGCGCTCCAGACGCTCTTCTCGATGCGCGGAGAGAGCGCGCTGCGGGCCCGCGACGACGCGGCCATCACGCCCGAGCGCTTCGTGCCCGGATGCACGCTCACCTTCACGCTCATCACCCGCGGCCAGGCGGCGTTTCGCAACGTCTTCGGCTGGTACAACGTGCGGCCGGGCATGGCGCCCGATCCCAACGACCTGCACGTGCTCATTCCCTGTGATGCCCCCGACGGCGCCACCTTCACCCTCGCCCTCCGCGGGAACCCCGACTACCGCGGCGGCGAAATCGGCTTCTTTCTCCGCACGCCCGAAGATGGAACCTCGGGGCGATGTTCCCAGTGCTGCGCCCGCGTCGCCGCCGGTGCGCCGGGACACAACTTCTTCTCCGAGCGCCAGTACAACCCCGACTCCATGGGGGCCGACTCGTACATCCACCTGCTGATCTACGACTCGCGCAGCACCGCCAACGCCTTCTACTTCGCGTGGGAAGACCTCTACTCCGGCGGCGACAACAACTTCACCGACTTCGTCGCGCGCGTCGACTCCGTCGTGTGCAGCGGCGCCGGAGGAGCCTGTGACACCGGCATGATGGGCGCCTGCGCCGCCGGCGTGCGCCAGTGTCGCGCGGGCGTGCTCGCGTGCCTCCCCGCCGTCACGGGCTCCGCCGAGCGCTGCGACGGCGTCGACAACGACTGCAACGGACAGGTCGACGACGGCGCCTCCCTCTGCGGCGCCACGCAGGTCTGCGACCGCGGAACCTGCGTCGACCGATGCCGCGCCGAGCTCGGATGTTTCTCCGGCGAGGTCTGCACCGACCGCGGCACCTGCGTCGAGACCGCCTGCGCCACCGTGTCGTGCGCCGCCAACCAGCGCTGCGTCGCAGGACGCTGCGTCGGCGCCTGCGAGGGCATCGTGTGCCCCATGGGCCTCGCGTGCCGCGCAGGACGCTGCGTCGACCCCTGCCAGGGCGTCTCCTGTGATGGCGACAACGTCTGCGTCGAGGGCGTCTGCACCCCCCGCTGCGAGTGCCGTCGCTGCGCCACCGGACAGACCTGCGGGAGCGACGGTCGCTGCGTCGCCGACGCGTGCGCGAGCGTCCGCTGCGCCGACGGACAACGTTGCGTCGAGGGCATGTGCCGCGACGCCTGCGCCGGTGCCGTGTGCCCCCGCGGAGAACGCTGCGAGCGCGGCGCGTGTGTGGTGGTTCCGCCCGTCGACGCGGGACCTCCCCGCGACTCGGCGGTGGAGTACCCCGACGCCCTCGAACCCGTCGACGCCTCGACGCCCGTGGATGTGAAGGTCTTCGACGCAGGTCCCGACGCCGACCTGCTGTACCCCGGCAACGACGGCTGCGCGTGCCGCGCGGGCGCACGCCCCGTCACCGGAACGCACGCCCTCGGAGCGATGGCCGTGTCGCTACTCGCCCTGCTTCGTCGTCGCCGCCGCCGCTGACGCCGCCGCCTGGAGCGCACGCTTCGCCGCCGCGAAGCGCTCGCGCAGACGGGCTCCGTAACCGAGCTTGTTGTCCTGACGGGCGCGTCCCACGGCGAGGGCGTCGTCGGGAACGTCTTTCGTGATCACCGATCCCGAGCCCACGTAGGCGCCGCGTCCGATGGTGACCGGCGCCACGAGCGAGCTGTTCGAACCCACGAAGGCCCCTTCACCCACGGTGGTCACGTGCTTCTGCACGCCGTCGTAGTTGCAGAAGATGGTGCCCGCGCCGATGTTCGCGCCCGCGCCCACGTCGCCGTCGCCGAGGTAGGCGAGGTGGTTGGCCTTGGCGCCGCGTCCGAGGCGGGTCTTCTTGAGCTCCACGAAGTTGCCCACGTGCGCGCCCTCTTCGAGCACGCTGTCGGGACGCAGATGCGCGAAGGGACCGAGCTGCGCGCTCGCCCCCACCTCGCTGCGCTGCACCACGGTGTAGGCCTTCAGCAGCGATCCCGCGCCGAGGCGCGCGTCGTCGAGCACGCAGCCCGCGTCGATGACCACGTTGCTCCCCACGTGCGTGCGCCCGCGGAGCACCGTGTGGGGACCGACCACGGCCCCCGTCTCGAAGGTCACGTCGTGGTCGATGCGCGCACCCGTCGCGATGCTGTTGCCCGCGCGACGGTGCCGATCGGCGATGCGCTGGTGCAGCACGTCTTCGACCATCGCGAGCTCGGCGCGGTCGTTCACACCGCGGAGCGAGAGGGGCTCCCACGGAACGTCGGCGACGTTGTGCGCGCGCGCCGTCGCCGCGAGGGCCACGAGGTCCGTGAGGTAGAACTCGCCCTGCGCGTTCGTCGACGAGATGCGTCCGAGGGCGTCGGCCATGAACGCGCGATCGACGGCGTAGAAGCCCGGGTTCACCGTGCGGATCGCACGCTCCGCGGCGGAGCAGTCCTTGTGCTCCCGGATGCCCACGACGCGCCCGTCGCCGTCGTGGAGGATGCGTCCGTAGCCCGTGGGATCGTCGGCCGTGGTGGTGAGCAGCGCGAGCGCCGCGCCCGTCGCCGCCCTCGCGTCGGTGAGGGCCCGCAGCGCCGCCGCGGGAATGCACGGAACATCGCCGTACGTGATCACCACCTCGGTCACGTCGTCGTCGACGGCGGTGAGTCCTGCGCGCACGGCGTCGGCCGTTCCCCGCTGCTCGGTCTGCACGGCGAAGCGAACCGCGTCGCCGAAGCGGGCGCGCACGGTCTCGATCACCTGCTCGCGTCCGTGTCCCACGACCACCACCACCGAGTCGGCGCCCGCGTCGCGCGCAGCCTCGATGGCCCACACGACCAGCGGCGCCCCCGCGGCCGGGTGCAGCACCTTCGGGAGGGTGGACTTCATGCGGGTGCCCTGCCCCGCGGCCAGGATCATCGTGCAGCGTCGGTTGCTCATGAGGTTTCGGCGCGTAGATAGCCGCTTCGGGCCCACGCACACAACGAAGAGGCGCAGAACAACGCCGCCGCACGTCGGGTGTCGAAATGGCGCGAGGCCCGAAGACCACCGCGGAGTGCGGGAGCCTCGGGCCTCGTG
>CAMFHP010000069.1 GCA_945952225.1 uncultured Myxococcaceae bacterium | reverse complement strand
GTGGGCGCAGCGGCGACGCGCGGCGTGGGCGCGGGGAGTGGCGTTACTGCGCGCGGTGCAGGCGCGGGCGGTGGCGTTACTGCGCGCGGTGCGGGCGTGGGCGCAGCGGCGACGCGCGGAGCGGGCGCAGGGGGCGGTGGTGCGACGCGCGGAGCGGGCGCGGGAGTGGGCGCAGTGGCGATGCGCGGAGGGGGAGCAGGGGGCGCAGCGACGACGCGCGGAGCGGGCGCGGGAGTGGGCGCAGCGGCGACGCGCGGAGGGGGTGCAGGGGGCGCAGCGGCGACGCGCGCAGTGGGCGCTTCGGAAGGCGTTTCGTGGTGCCCGTGGGTGTGATGACGATGCGGACGGGGAATGTCCGATGCGTCGGAGTGCTCTCCGTGATGTGCGTGGTGCGCGTGATCCGCGGAGGATGGTGCCGCAGCGACGCGTGGAGCGGGTGCTGGAGGCGTGACCGAGCGCGGAGCGGGCGTCGGAGTCGCTGCCGCAGCGACGTGAGGCGCTGACGCGGGAGGTGCAGGTGTCGGCGCGACGGTGACGCGCGGAGCGGGCGCAGGAGCAACGCGCGGAGCAGGCGCGGGTGCCGGAGCAGCGCGCGGAGCTGGCGCGGGCGTGGGTGCCGCTGCGACGCGTGGGGGAGGTGCAGGGGGCGCGGGTGCAGGCGCAGCGGCGACACGTGGAGCAGGCGCAGGAGCAACGTGCGGAGCAGGCGCGGGCGTGGGCGCAGCGGCAACGCGCGGAGCGGGTGCAGGCGGAGGCGTGGCGACGTGGGCAGCAGGCGCGGGCGCAGCAGCAACGCGCAGAGAAGGTGCAGGCGTGGGTGCAGCCGCGACGCGTGGGGGAGGCGCTGGGGACGCAGCGGCGACACGCGGAGCACGCGCGGGCGTGGGTGCCGCAACGACGCGCGGAGCGGGCGCCGGAGCAACGTGCGGAGCGGGCGTCGGAGTGGGGGCCGCAGCGACGCGTGGAGCAGGTGCAGGGGGCGCGGGTGTAGGCGCTGCGGTGACGTGCGGAGCGGGCGTCGGAGTAGGTGCCGTAGCAACACGCGGTGCAGGCGCAGGCGCAGCAGCAACACGCGGTGCAGGCGCAGGCGCAGCGGCAACACGCGGTGCAGGCGCAGGCGCAGCAGCAACGTGCGGAGCAGGCGCAGGCGCAACGCGCGGAGCGGGCGTCGTCGGCGCACTCGTGTGCGACTCGGGCGCGGGCTCGGGATGCGCAACGGCAACGCGAGCCGCACGCTGCGGAGCCACGGGCGGCGGCTCGCGATGCGCGGGCTCGGGATGCGGAGGCTCGGGATGCGCGGGCTCCGCCGCGGTCGGGAGCGCGATGCTGATCGCCACCGCGAGCGGATCGCCACGGCGGCGCGGTGCGGGCGTGGGCGGTGCGGCGGCGCTCGCGTCGGGGGCGTCGCGGGCGGCGCGTTCGGCCTGTTCGGCGAGGGCGCGGCGGTAGGCCCGTTCGAACTCGTCGGCGTCGACGGAGGCGTCGGCGGGCGGAGGTGTGAGCGGAAGCGACAGGCCCACGGTGATCGGGGGCACGTCGGGTACGTCGCCGTCACGCGAACGCGCGCACGCAGACGAGACCAGCAGCAGGGCGACGGCGAGCGGTGAGGGGCGCACGGGCGGAGCGGCGATGGTTCCACGAAGGCGCGGGGGCGCCCAAATTGTCCGCGAGGGCGATCAGCCGCCCGCGCTGGTGTAGTTGCGGATGCTGCGCGTCCACACGAGGCGCGCGACGGTGACGAAGGCCGCGGCGAGGGCGAGGGCGCCGAGGCCGTGCGCGAGGTCGAGGCGTCCGAGCAGGGCGAGCGCGGGGTACGTGGTCATCACCGCGAGGGGAATCACCAGGGTGAACACCCACGCGAGCGCGCCGCGCCACACCGTCGCAGGCCAGCGCGCGGCGTCGTAGATGCTCCCGAGAAGGAACGCGAGGTTGTCGACCTTCACGGTCACGAAGGCCAGCGCGACGACGAGGATCCAGAGCGAGTGCAGGATCGCCGTGGCCGCGCCCACGAGGCACAGCGCGGCGCCCATCGCGGCGAGGGTGACCGGCCGCGCGAGGTCGTGGAGCGCCCACGCGAGGAGGACCATGCCGCCCGCGAGGTCGGTGGCGCGCCAGGGCTGGAGCCGCGTGGTGCTCACGAGAAACTCCGCGTCGGCGGGCTTGAGCAGCAGGAAGTCGAGCGTGCCCTTGCGAAGGTGCTCCACGGTGTTGGTCACCGAGGGCTCGATGGCGCCCTGGATCACGCCCTTCAACAGGGTGAAGAACGCGACGACGAGGAGGGCTTCGGGGCGCGTCCATCCGCCGAGCGTGGGGCGGCGGGTGTAGACCACGAGCAGCGGCGTGACCGCGGCGCCGGACCAGAACACGCTGAGCAGCGCGCCGAGAAGAAAGTCCACCCGATACTGTGCGGCCTGGGCGAGCGAGGCGCGGAGCTGCACGCCGAGGAGGCGGAGGTAGCGGCTCATGGGCCACCTCCGAGGGTGACAGGATACGTCAGGCGGTCTTGTTCACGAGGAGCCCGCGCATGTCGTCGAGCGAGCGCGCGAGCTGGAGCATCTCCTCCGACGGGATCTGCCGGATGAGCTCGTGGGTGCTGCGATCGAGCACGCGGATCACCATGCGATCGGACTGGTCGTCGACGGCGAAGGTCACGCTCGGCGTCACGGCCGAGACCACCTTCGAGAGGTTCTTCGCGAGCTGGTTGGCGAACTCGCGGGTGACCTTCGGAGACTGCTCCGACGAGGGGTCGTCTTGCGGCGCGCTCACATCGGGCGACGAGTTGCGCGCGGCCGGCGACGAGGCCCGCGCAGCCGGCGCCGACGGTCGCGACGACTTCGCAGCGGGCGTCGTGGCCGACTGAACCGACGACGTCGCCGAGGCCGAAGGAACGGGCGTAACCGGGGTGCTGCTGGCGGCCTGAACGTAGTGAGAGACGGGGGTGACTTGCATCGGCGTACTCCTTCGGGGTGCGTTCAGCGCATCGGGTGAAGCATCGGATCAGGCATCGAGCCGAACCTAGCGCTTCATCGAATCGATGGCCGTCAAAGAAGTGACGCACGAAAGAATGGAGCACGGACGAGTTCAGAGATTGGGCGCGGAGGGGGTGACGGTGGGGGGAGGGCTCAGCCACCGAAGGACTCATAGCGCTTCAATCCGCGGGTCCAGAGGGCGCGGGCGGCGATGAGAAACGTGGCCGTCCACGCGAGCTGCGCGGCGAGTCCGCGGAGCGTGGCCGCGCGGTCGACGTGGCCGAGGAGCGTGTCGAGCGGGAGCGCGAGGGTGTAGCGCCAGGGCAGCCACGCGGCGACGGCGCGCATCCCCGCGGGCAGCAGCTCGATGGGCACGAGGTAGCCCGAGAGCACGTAGCCCAGGGCCATCCAGAGTTCCCACACCGAGAGGGCCGACTCGGCGAAGAACGCGAGCGTCGCGACGGCCAGCATCGCGCAGTAGACCAGCGCCCACGCGCCCGCGAGCGTCACAGGCAGCAGCGCCCATTGCACCGGGTCGTGCGTGAGCCGCGACGGCCCCGCGACGAGGCCCAGCGCGAGCGCGATGGGCGCGGCCACCACCAGCCGGAGCGGGATCTGCGCGAGGTTGTCGGCCGCGTAATGCAAAAACGGATGGAGCGGTCGCAGCAGCCGCGTGCGGAGCGAGCCGTCGCGGATCGCGAAGTTCATCTCCCACACCACCCAGCTCCCCGTGAGGAACCGCACGAGCAGCGCGCCCAGAAAGTACGCCGCAAAATCGCGCGCGCCGAAGCGACCCACGGGCCCGTCGGCGGCCACGCGCGTCCAGAGCGCGAGCATCACCAGGGGCATGTTCGTGGTGAGGATCCACACGAAGAACTCGCCGCGGTACGCCACCGCCGACGAGAGCCCCACGCGCAGAAGCGCCAGCGCCTTCGAGCCCCACGGAAGCCTCGCCGCGGCCTCGCTCACGCGTCGGCTCCGGGCTGTGCGAAGAGCTCGGCGAGCACCTCGTCGAGGGGCGGTTCTTCGACGGTGAGGTCGTCGATGGCGCAGCGCGCGAGGGCGAGCGACACGGCGTCGGCGAGGCTCCGTTGTGGCACCTGGAGCACGAGCTCGTGGTCGCTGCGCGCGGTGACCTTCGCGCCCGTCTGATCGAGGGCCGCGAGGGCGTCGTCGGTCGCGGGCGACGAGAGCCGCAGCGTCACGCGCCGACCGGGACGCACCCTCGCCACGAGGGCCTCGCGCGAGCCGTCGTACACGATGCGCCCGTGGTTGATCACCAGGATGCGCGGGCACAGGGCGGTGACGTCGTCCATCGCGTGCGACGTGAGGATCACCGTGGCCCCGTGGCGCTCGTTGTAGGCCTTCACGAAGCGGCGCACGGCGGCCTGCATGAGCACGTCGAGGCCCACCGTGGGCTCGTCGAGAAAGAGCACGCGCGGTCGATGGAGCAGCGCCGCCGCGAGCTCGCACTTCATCCGCTCGCCGAGCGAGAGCTGACGCACGGGCTTGTCGAGCACGGGCGCGAGGTCGAGCAGCGCCACCAGCTCGTCGAGCGTGCGGCGGTACTCGTCGAGGGGAACATCGTAGATCGCGCGGTTGAGCGCGAAGGTCTCGACGGGCGCGAGGTCCCAGAGGAGCTGCTGCTTCTGGCCCGCCACGAGGGTGATCGCGCGGAGGAACCCGTCGTCGCGGCGCGCGGGCTCGTGGCCGTCGACGCGCACCTCGCCCGAGGTCGGCGTGAGCAGCCCCGCGAGACACTTGAGCGTCGTGGTCTTGCCCGCGCCGTTGGGACCGAGAAAGCCCACGCGCTCGCCCGCGCGAAGGTCGAAGTCGACACCCGCGACGGCCTTCACCACGCGGTGCTCGCGATGCACCAGCGCCCGCAGCGCGGCGGCCACGCCCGGGGGGCGCACGGGCACGCGGTACTCCTTCACGAGCGAGCGCACGGAGATCATCGGTCGCGCCTCGATAGCAGCACCGCGCGCACACTGTCGACGGCCGCGTGCGCGTTGCGTACGGTGCGCCCGTGGGCCGCGACGACGACGACGCGCGATGGACGATCTACCTGCTCCGCTGCGCCGACGGGAGCCTCTACGCGGGCATCACCCACGACCTCGACGCGCGCCTCGCCGCCCACAACAACGGTCGCGGCGCGAAGTACACCCGCGCGCGCCTGCCGGTCACCGTCGCGTGGACGCGCACGCGGCAGACGGCCACCGACGCGCGCCGCCTGGAGTACGCGCTCAAGCAGCGTACGCGCGACGAGAAGCTGCGCCTCGTGGCGGGCGACGAAGCGCTCTGGCGACGCATCCGGCGCGAGACGCTGGGCTGATGGGTTGCTCAGCGGTTGGCCGCGCGCGGCGTCGGCGTCGTGTCGGCGCGGAAGTCGGCCATGTTGTTGTTCGTGTCGGTGCCGTCGGGCGTGCGGGCCATCGAGGTGCCCGGCGCGGCGGTGGTCATCGGGGCCGCGCAGGCGCGGGTCTCGACGAAGAGGTTGGTGGCCGTTCCCCAGCCCACGGAGTCGGCCACGACGCCATCGGCGCGACGGAGCGCCACGCCGCCGCCCGTTTCACCGAGGCCGCTCGCGAGGCGCGCGTCGACCATGCCCGTGTAGCCCGCGCCCGCGAGGAGCAGGTACGCGCCCGGCGCCATCGACTGCGTCGAGAACGTGAAGAGGATCGCCGCATCCATCGCGGTGAGGGGCGAGGTGTTGGCCGCCGCGCGGTATCCGAGGCGCCATCCCGCGAGCGAGATCGCCGTGGCGCACGGGTTGTAGAGCTCGACCCACTCGTTGGTGCCGCGTCCCGTCACGCCGGTCTGGAACTCGTTGATCACGGGGTGGCACCCGAGGGGCCCACCATCGACGGGCGGAACGTCGGTGCGCGCATCGCTCGCCACGTCGGCGCGCGCGTCGGCGACGGCGTCGGCGCGTGCATCGAGCGCGGCGTCGGCGCGTGCATCGGTGGCGGCGTCGGCGCGTGCATCGAGCGTGGCATCGGTGCGGGCGTCGGTGGCGGCGTCGGCGCGTGCGTCGAGCGTGGCGTCGGCGCGTGCGTCGAGCGCGGCATCGGCGCGTGCGTCCACCGCGGCGTCGACGGTCGCATCGGCGACGGAGGCATCGGGCTGCGTGGGGCGATCGGCGGTCGCATCGGGCGTCGCGCTGTCGACCACCGCGGTGTCTTCGACGGCGCTGTCGACGGAGGCGTCCTCGCCCGCATCGTCGCCCGCGTCGGGGTCGCTGCACTGGCTCTCGATCGAGGTGCGGTTGATCGCGAGCAGGTCGCGGAGGTAGCGCACGATGGCCTGCGCCTGCGCGTCGGTGAGCTGCGCGTACCGCGGCATCGCGGGGCAGAGCTCGTGGCCCTCGTCGTCGACGCCGGTGCGGATGGCGCGGATGATCTGCTCGTCGGTCCACGCGCCGAGGCCGGTCTCGCGGTCGGGCGTGAGGTTCGGGCCGTAGGCCATGGTGCCCACCACCGGCGTGCTCGCGCCCGCGAGGGGATCGCCGCCGTGGCAGCTCCCGCACTGGTACTGCCGCACGAGGGCCTCGCCGCCCGTGGCGTCGGGGGCTGCGTCGGTGCCGCATCCGACCAGCGAGACCACGGAGAGGAGCGTGAAGATCGAGGCCGTCGTGCGCTTCATGGGGAGTTGGAGGTCGCCTCTAACAGCGGATCGCCATGCGTCGCAACCCCCGCGCAGCGGTCTCTGCGCCCGGGTGACGGAACATCACCCCCGACGCAACGCCATCGTGACGCGCTCATACGCGCCGTTGGCAGCGCGCCCCGTTTCGACGAAGCCCATCGCCGCGTAGAAGGCCATCGCGTCGCGGGTCGCGAGCTCGACGCGCGACACCCTGCGCACGCGCGGATGGTCGAGCAGCAGCGTCATCACCGCCGCGCCCACACCCCGTCCGCGCCACGCGGGATGCACCACCACGTCGGCCACGTAGGCGTAGCGAACGCCGTCGCTCACCGCGCGGGCCGACGCGATCACCGCGCCGTGTTCATCGCGCGCGCCCACCCACGCCGCGCTCGCCCGGTGCGCGTCGGCGAGGTCTGCGTCGGGGCTCCGTCCCGCGTGCCAGTAGGTGTCGCGGAGGAGCGCGCACACGTCGGGCAGCGCGTCGTCTTCGAAGGCCGGTTCGAGCGCGACGCCCTCCGGTCCCACGAAGCGTGCGGGCCGTGGAACCGTGGCGTTCGCGCGCATCACGAGGGCCGCCGCGCGCGCGTCGCCGTCACGGCCGCGGGACCAGAGGTTCTCGACGAGCGCCACGATCTTCGGCGGCGTGCGGTTCTGCGCGAGCTTGCCCTTGCCGTCGAGCGCGTCGAGGCGAACGCCCGCCACGAGGAGCCCCGCGACCTGCTTCGTGTACCGCGGGTCGGCGACGTCGACGGGGGCGTGGCCGCCCTCGGGCTGAAAGCGTCCCATGAGCGCCTGGAGCACCCGCGCGCGGGTCTCGGGCACGGTGATCTCGTCGACCACGCCGCGCACGTGGGCGCTGAGGTAGAGCGTCGTCGCGGGGCACGCGAGCACCGGGTCGCTCCAGTAGCTCGGCACCTCGGCGATGACCTCTTCGGCGCTGAACACCGCCTCGCGGCCCAGCACGGAGCACTTCTCGCCGACGGGCGCGCCGTGGAAGCACAGCCATCCGTCGCACACCACGGCGTGGAGGGCGCGGAGCACGGGGCGTCCCTCACCATCGGTCGAGGCCATGTGCACGTAGGGGGCGCGTTCGAGCAGGCGCAGGGCCGCGTCCCGGTCCATCCGATAGTCTTCGCGTCGCATGGGGGCGGGTTGTGCCTCCATGGATGGTCTGTGCAGAAGTACCAGATCGGAGAATTCCCATGGACCAGAGGAGGGGGATGGCGCGACGCTCGGGGCGTGCACCGCGACTGGTCTCCGACGGTTTCGCCCGACGAGGGTGACGGGCCGATGTTCTCGCGCATCGCCGCGGCCATCACCGACGACGTGCTCCGCGGACGGCTCCGTCCCGGCGACGCGCTGCCGGGCTCGCGCACGCTCGCGGCTTCGCTCGGCGTGCATCGCAACACCGTGCTCGCGGCCTACGACGCCCTGCGCGCCGAGGGCTGGATCGAGACCGCCGCGGCCTCGTCGACCCGCATCGCGCAGACGCTCCCCGCGCGCCCCGCCCGACGCTTCGCGCCCGATGCGCCGGTGCGCGAGGCCATTCCCGAGGCGCCGCCCTACGCCCTCGGACGCGCGCCGCCGACCCGCGACCGCGCCGTGCCCCAGGGGGCCATCGCCCTCTTCGGCGGATCGCCCGACGTGGGGATCTTTCCCGCGGCCCTCTACGCCCGCGCGCTGCGCACGGCCCTCCGTCGCTCGCACAACGCGCTCCTCGACTACAACGACCCGCGCGGACACCTCCCGCTCCGACGCGCGCTCGCCGCGATGCTCTCGTCGCGCCGCGGGGTCGCCGCCCGCGAAGACCACGTGCTCGTCACCCGCGGAAGCCAGCAGGGCCTCGACCTCCTCGCCCGCGCGCTGCTCGGTCCCGGCGACGTGATCGCGGTGGAGCACATGGGCTACGCGCCTGCGTGGGAGGCCTTTCGTGCGACGGGGGCCGAGCTCGCGCCCGTTGCCGTCGACGCGCAGGGCCTCGACGTCGACGCGCTCGCGGCGCTCTGCGAGGCGCGTCCGGTGCGGGCGGTGTACGTGACGCCGCACCATCAGTACCCGACCACGGTGTCGCTCGCGTCGCCGCGGCGTCTGGCGCTCCTCGCGCTCGCGCGGCGCCATCGGGTGTGCGTGATCGAAGACGACTACGACCACGAGTTTCACTACGAGGGCAGGCCCGTGCTCCCCCTCGCGAGCGCCGACCGCGACGGCGTCGTGGCCTACGTGGGAACGCTCTCGAAGCTCCTCGCGCCGGGCCTTCGCGCGGGCTTCGTGGTGGGCCCCGCCGCGCTCATCGAGCACCTCGCCGCGCGCCGCGCGTACGCCGACCGTCAGGGCGATCACGCCGTCGAAGCGGCCCTCGCGACGCTCCTCGACGAGGGCGAGGTCGCGCGCCACGGACGACGCGCGCGGCGGGTGTACCAGTCGCGTCGAGATTCCTTCGTCGACGCGCTGGAGAGGCACGCGGGAGATGCCCTGCGCTACGAGCTTCCGCGCGGGGGCATGGCGCTCTGGGCGCGCATCACGGGGGAGCGCAGCAGCGACGCGGTGATCGCCCGCGCCCTCGACCACGGGGTGTTTCTTCAGCCCACGCGCGCGATGCGCTTCGACGGACGCGATGTGCCCTGGCTGCGTCTCGGCTTCGCGGGCAACGACGAGCCCACGCTCACCGAGGCCGCCCGTCGTCTCGGTCGCGCCCTGCGCGGAGAGCCCGTGAAGTCGACAGCGCGCGCCCGCTCGCGGTAACGCAGCAGTCCATGACCTCCGTCACGCTCTCCCTCCGCATGCTCCCGGTCTCCGACGAGGAGCAGGCCCGACGCATCGGAACGTTCTTTCGCGGCGGACACCTCGCGCACCTCGACGACCGCACGGCGCTCCACGTCGACATGCGCGACTGCTTTCTTCTCGACCTCACGACGGGTGAGCGCACGGCGCTCGATCTCTCGCCGGGCAAGTACGTTCGCTTCGCCGCCGCGTCGGCCGCGGGCGATGCGATCGCGGTGTGCGACGACAAGGGCGTGGTGCGCGTCGCGGGCCTCGACCGCGCGAAGGGCAAGAAGAAGAAGCCCGTTCGGCAGGCGATCGACGCGCAGCAGGGCGCCACGCTCACCGATGCGCTGCTTATCACGTCGGTGCCCGCGGCGAAGGGATCGACGCTCGCGATCTTCGACCGCAAGACCCTCGCGCCCGTGCGTTCGGTGCCGGTGAAGGGCGGCATCGCGTTCGGTCGTTCCGCGGTGCTCGCACGCAGCGCGACGGGCTTCGACCTGTGGCGCGGAGACTTCGCGGCGCCCACCTCGTTCGCCGTCGAGGGAGACCCGTGGCCCCTCGCACTCTCCGACGACGGAACCCGCGCGCTCGTGCGCGACGACGACGACGCCGTGTGCCTCTACGACACCGCGGGACCGAGGCTCGCGCGGGTGGTGCTCCCGCCCGCGAAGGGCGTGAAGCTCGCGACGCTGACGCGCGACGTGTGGTTCATGCCCCTTGGCGAGGAGCTCGTCGTGCGCGTGTCCCGCGAGCTCGACCTGAACGGCAACGTGCAGGAGTACGCCGTCGAAGCGTGGAGCTGGTCGGGCTCCCTCGTCGCGCGCGTCGCCGAACGTGTCGTCGCGGAGAAGATGCGCCTCGGCTTCGCAGAGCAGATCTCGCTCGCGCCTTCGGGTGTGCTGATCAACCGCGAGCTGCTCGTCGCGATCGCGCGCTGAGCGCTTCGAACGCCGCGTCGGTGTCGGACTCCAGCGCGTCGAGGTAGTCCCGCGCGCGGCGTCGCTTCGTGAGGGGCGCGGCCTGTCCGGCCCAGAGCGAGAGCCACTCGGCGCGTCCTGCGAGGGCGGCGGCGCGGCGGATCGGTTGCGTGAGCCAGTTCTGCGCGGGATAGGGCGCGATGGAGGCCTCGTCGGCGGCGAGCGCGCGGGCGAAGTCGTTGACGATCGTGCGGGCGGTGCGTCCCGAGAAGACGCGCGTGAGCGTGGTGTGACGCGCGTCGGGCGACGACAACTTCGCGCGGTGCGCCTCGCTCGCGGCGGACTCTTCGCACGCGAGAAATCCGGTGCCCACCTGCACCGCGTCGGCGCCGAGCGTGAGGGCCGCGGCGATGCCACGTCCGTCGGCGATGCCACCCGCGGCGATCACCGGACACGACACGGCGTCCGCGGTCTGCGGCACGAGCGAGAAGGTGCCCACGAGCGACTCGGAGACCGGGCGAAGAAAGGCTCCGCGGTGTCCGCCCGCGTCGGCGCCCGAGGCGACCACGGCGTCGACGCCCGCGCGGTCGAGGGCCACGGCCTCGTCGACGGTGGTGGCCGTGCCGATCACGCGGAGTCCCTTCGCGCGCGCCGCTTCGAAGAACCACGGCGGCGGAACCCCCATCACCACACTCAGCACCGGCGGCGCGGCGTCGAGCGCGGCGAGGGCCTGTGCTTCGAAGGGGGGCGAGAAGCGCGGCGGCGGCGTGGGCGCGTCGAGTGCGAGCGCGTCGAGGTACGGACGCAATCGCGCGACGTGCGCGGCGAAGGTGTCGTCGGCGAGCGACACGGGCTCCTCGGGCTGCGGCACCCAGAGGTTGATCGCGAAGGGGCGGTCGGTGCGCGCGCGGATCGCGGCGACCATCGCGGGGATCTCGTGCGCGTCGAGGTGGTGCGCGCCGAAGGATCCGAGGGCGCCGCGCGACGAGACCGCGGCGGCGAGTTCGACGGTCGAGAGGCCGCCGCCGAAGGGGCCCTGCACGATCGGGAGCGAGAGCGAAAAACGCTGCGTGAAGCGGGTGTCGGTCCACATGGAGAATGGCCTCGCAGAGTGCGGTGTTGCGTGTCGTCCGCACCGTAGCGTCGCGGCCTCACGGGAGGGATGGCGCGCGCGTGCGATCGGTCGTGCGATGCGTGCGAACGGGCGTTGAGCGCGCTCTCTGGCGCGTGGGAAGATCCGCGCCCATGAAGACGAAGCTCTGCGCCCTCGCACTGCTGCTCACCGCCTGCGGAACGGAGACCAGCGCGCCCGCCGACGCGACGCTCACCGACGGTGCGCGCAGCGACGCGGCCGTGACCGATGGTGCCGACACGGGCGGCGCGTGCGTGCCCGACCGCGCGCGCTGGGAGTCCGCCGTGCGCGCCGAGGTGCAGACCAGTTGCGGAACGTGTCACGGCGCGACGCCCGCGTTCGGCGCGCCCTTCTCGCTGCTCGACTACGACGCGCTCGTGGCGGGCGAGGTCGGGCGTCGCCGCGTCGATCAGATGGCCGCCGCCCTCGCCGCGGGCACCATGCCGCCGAGCAGCGCGCCTGCGCCCTCGGACGCCGTGGCCACCGACATCGCGCAGTGGGCGAGCTGCGGCGCGCGCACGGCGGCGACCACCACGCGGTTGCGCGCCACGCGTCCGTGGATGCGTGCGCCGATGACCGCGCCCGCGGGGCTCACCGCGTGGGACCTCCGCGCGGATCGCTACGCCGTGGGACCCAACGTCAACGATCGGTACCAGTGCTTCCCGTTCACCGTGCCCGAGGGCGAGCCGCGCTTCATCCGTCGCTTCGAGATGCTGCTCGATCGGCGCGAGGTGCTGCACCACGCGGTGC
This sequence comes from uncultured Myxococcaceae bacterium, assembly GCA_945952225.1. Lineage (GTDB taxonomy): Bacteria > Myxococcota_A > Polyangia > Polyangiales > CAISKJ01. The sequence continues at coordinate 30,223 of CAMFHP010000069.1, read as the reverse complement.
TCCTGCGCGACACCGACCGCACGGCGCCCACGACGCCCTTCGAGTGCGAGTCGATGCCCGAAGGCTCGCAGTACCTGATGGCCTGGGCGCCGGGGCAGGACGCGTTCGAGTTTCCCGATGGCGGCCTGCGCATGACGGCGGGCGAGCGCTACGTGCTGCAGATCCATTACAACAACAGCCGTCGTCTCGATGGCGTGGTCGACAGCTCGGGGGTGCGCATCCTTCACGGCCCGGTGCAGGGCACGGAGTACGGGATGATCGCGATCGGTCCCGTGGGCTTCTCGATCCCCGCGCGGAGCACCACGTCGGCGTCGAGCGGCTGCACCTTTCGCGAGCCCACGCGCCTCTTCGCGGGCGGGCCGCACATGCACGTGATCGGGTCGGCGTTTCAGCAGCAGGTGCTGCGCGCGAGCGGCGCCGTCGAGCCCGTGATCTCCATCGACAACTGGGACTTCAACTACCAGTTCATCTACGACCTCGGGAGCACGCTCATCGCCCCCGGCGACCGCATCGAGACCCGCTGCACGTGGAACAACACGGGCACCCGCACGGTGTACAGCGGCACGCACACGACCGACGAGATGTGCTTCAACTTCGCGTACGTCACGCCGCCGTCGCCGCAGCGCTACTGCGACCAGCCGCTGCGCGCGCCCGACGACCTCGTGTACACGCCGGGTGCGTGCGCGCCGCCCGCGGCGAACACGACGCTCCCGCTCGTGACGGGACGCATGCAGGTCGACGCCGCGCCCGAGCCCACGGGCGGCGCGATTCCCGATGGGCGCTGGGAGCTCACGCGCATCGTGTGGCACGTCGACACGCCCATGAGCGCCATCGGCACCATCGACGTGAACGAGAGCGTGATCGTGGGACGCGGCCAGCTCTGGACCTCCGCGGGCCGCGTGAGCGCCGACCTCGCGAACCGCGTCGACCTGGTGTTCACCGGCGGCGTGCGCCTCTCGCGCGACATCCCCATCTCGCTCGCGGGCACGTACACGGGCACCGGGCCGACGCGCACGCTCGCGCAGACCTGCGGCGGCAACGGCAACGTGCGCCTCGCGGTGTCGGTCACCGGCGACGACATGGTGCTCGGCTTCGCGGCGACGGGCTTCGGCGGCGTGACCGTGACCCCGCGCTACAGCTTTCACCGCGTGCCCTGACCTCTCGCATCTCGCGTAGCATCGCGCGCGATGACCGCGCCGCACCCCGACGCCCGTGACCTTCTGCGCTGCGCCCTCGCGCTCATCGACGCCGGGGCGCGCGCCCGTCACGTCGACGCGGCCGTGGCCGATCTCTACTTCACCCTCGACGCCGCCGTGGTCGTGATCGCCGTTGAGGTCATCGGCGCCGAGGGGTTCGACGCGCTGATCGCCCGCCTCGCGGCCCATCCCGTGCGACGCCTCGACGTGGTGCTCCTCGGCGGAGACACTGCGCACTTCGAAGCGTCGCTCGCGCTGCGCTCCACGCCCGAAGGACGCCGCGCCGTGGGCGTCACGCAGGTCACCGACGAGGGCGTGCGCTGCGACGTGGCCGCGCCGCAGGTGAAGCGCGCCCTCGACACGCTCGCTGCGGAAGGCGCCGCCCCGCGCACCGACGACGCGCGCACCGCGGCGATCGTCGAGGCCCTCACGCGCGGTCGCCAGGAGTGGGACGAGCTCCACACGTTTCAGCAGCGCCTCGCGGGGCGTCCTGCGGTCGTCACGTGGGCGGTGATCGCCGCGTGCGTGGCGCTCTTCGTGGTGAAGCTCGCGCTCCCGTCAGACCTGCTCGCCGTCGACGTGCGCCTCGGCGCCTTCGTGCCCGACTTCGCGCGCGGCGAGCCGTGGCGACTGCTCTCCTACGCCTTTCTGCACGGCGGATTCGGACACCTCGCGGGCAACATGGTGAGCCTCGCGTCGCTCGGGTCGTTCTACGAGCGGCTCCTCGGTCGCGCGCGCTACACGACGCTCTACGCGCTCGCGGCCCTCGGCGGCGCGCTGGGCTCGTGGGCCTTCGGCAGGGGCCAGGTGATGGTCGGCGCGTCGGGCGCGCTCTGGGGGTTGCTCGGCGTCTCGTTCGCGCTCGCGCTGCGTCCGGGCGACACGCTCCCTGCTGCGATGTTGAAGGGCTTTCAGCGCAACGCGGTCACGAACCTCGGGCTCCAGGTGCTCATCTCGACGCAGGCCAACGTGAGCTGGCAGGCGCACCTCGGCGGCGGCGTCGTGGGCTTCGCGCTGATGCTCGCGGGGGTGCTCCGTCCGCCTTCGGATGGACGCGCGTCGACGCCGTGGCGCGCGCTGTCGGGGCTCTCGCTCGCCGCGATGGTGTGCGCCGTGCTCGCCGCGCTCGCCACGGGTCGCGCGTGGGAACTCCGCGGCGCACCGACGCTCACGCCCCGGGCCATCGCGGGCACGCCGGTGACGCTCTCGCTCCCCGCGGCGCCGCGCATGGTCGAAGCGGGCCGCGAGTGGACGGGCTCCGACATGCTGCGCGACGGCTTCGGCCTCGGCGTGCAGGTCGCGCGCAACGATGCGCCGCTCGAAGAGGCCGACCTCCCCGCCGCCGCGACCGAGGTGCTCGGCGGACTTCGCAACGGCCTCGGCCACCCCGACGACGCGACGCCCACGGCCCCGGCGCGCGTCGTGACGCTCCAGGGGGCGCCGGTCATCACGCAGGATTTCACCACGCGCACAGGGCTTCGCTTCGAGCACCGTCTGGTGTTCCGCCCCGCGGCCGCGGTGAGCGTGCAGGTGTTTCGCCGCGCCGATGACACACGCCTCGCCGACCTCGCCGACCGCGTGGCCGCGAGCGTGCGCGCCGGGCCGTGAACGGGGTCGCGCGCGCTGGTGTTGGCGCCGCGACCGGTGCATAGCATCGACCGCGATGAGCACAGACATCACACGCCGCGCGCTGCTTCAGGGTGTGGGCGCGAGCCTCGCGCTGGCGGCCTGTCACGACGAGGGCGACGTCGATCCGATCCCGGTGGACGCGGGGCCTCCGGGGCCTCCGACCTTCGTGCACGGCGTCGCGAGCGGTGATCCCACGAGCGCCGCGGTGATCGTGTGGACGCGCGTCACGCCCACGGGCACAGCCCCGGTCACGCTCACGGTGGTGTGTGAGCTCGCGCGCGACGAGGGCTTCGCCGACATCGTGCAGCGCGCGACCTTCGTGACGAGCGCGCAGCGCGACTGGACGGTGAAGCTCGATCTCACGGGGCTCACCCCCGCGACGGCGTACCACTACCGCTTCGTGTGCGAGGGCGTGACCTCGCCCGCGGGACGCACGCGCACGACCGCCGAGGGCCGCGTCGACCGCGTGCGCTTCGCCGTGGTGACGTGTTCGAACTACGCCGCGGGGTACTTTCACGCGTACCGCGAGATCGCCGCGCGCGACGACCTCGACGCGGTGCTGCACCTCGGCGACTACATCTACGAGTATCCCGACGGGTACTACGGCAACACGCGGCGCTACGAGCCGCCGCACGAGATCGTGAGCCTCCGTGATTACCGCACGCGCTATGCGCAGGCGCGGCGCGACGAGGACCTCCAGGCCGTGCACGCGCGGCACCCGTTCATTCCCGTGTGGGACGACCACGAGTTCGCGAACAACGCGTGGCGCGATGGGGCCGACGAGCACATGGCCGCGTGGGAAGGCCCGTGGCCCACGCGACGCCGCGCGGCCTCGCAGGCCTACATGGAGTGGATGCCCCTGCGCGAGCAGTCCGACGGGCGCATCTACCGCGCGCTGCGCTTCGGCGACCTGGTGCACCTCTGCATGCTCGACACGCGCGTGTGGGGGCGCGACGTGCAGCCGCCCGATCGCATGGCCGCCGCCGACATGCGACGGCAGATCCTCGGCGCCGCGCAGGAGCAGTGGCTCTTTCAAGAGATCACGAGCTCGCGCGCGCGGTGGAAGGTGCTCGGCCAGCAGGTGCTCCTCGGGCAGTTCGGCGCGTTCAACTACCTCGACGTGTGGGACGGCTACCCCGCGGCGCGCGCGCGTCTTTTCAACGTGATCCGCAGCATGGGCGTGGCGAACGTGGTGGTGCTCACGGGCGACATCCACTCGTCGTTCGCGATGGATCTCTCGCCCGACCCCACGAACCCGATGGTCTACAACCCCGCGACGGGCGATGGGTCGCTCGCGGTGGAGTTCGTCACGCCCGCCGTGAGTTCGCCGCCGCTGCCGTTCATCCAGCAGGCGATGCCCGAGGTGGTGCGCCGCGCGATGCCGCACCTGAAGTACCGCGACGTGTGGCGCAACGGCTACCTGGTGCTCGACGTCGACGACGCGCGCGCCGCGGCCACGTGGATGTTCGTCGGCAACGTCACCGACCGCGCCGACCGCACGCACGACACGGGGCCCACGTGGCTCACGCGCGACCGCGAGAACCACCTGCGCGAAGGCTGATCGCGACGGTCACCGCGCGAGGCCATCGATCGGTGGTCGGAGATCCATCGCGCCACGGTCTTCCCGCGGGGATGGGCGTGCCACCGTCACGGGGTCGAAACGCCGATGTGCGGTGGCCTTCGGACTACGTCTGCGGCGTCGCCGCGCGCTCCACGAGGCCCATGCGGATCAGCGTGTCACGGTGCTTGATCACCACGCGGGCGAGCTCGGACCACTTCTCGAACCACACGCGCACCGCTTCGAGCGCCACGCGTCGCGCGCGGTCGAGCGTGTCGACCTCCAACGTGCGCGGATCTGTATCGGGCAGCAATCCGAACCCGGCGTTCAAGAGGTCGTACACGAGCTTCCACCCGTGGCGGTGCTCGTCGTCGCTGTAGCCCACGGTGGCCAACGCGACGCGGATCGCCTTCCGCCGACCGACCACATGGAGCATCACCGACGCGCGTCGGACGGTGCGGTCGATCGTCTCCTGCGAGACGCCCGCGGTCGCTGCCTCTGTCACGGGCGCGGGCATCGCCTGCGATGCCGCGTCGACACGCTTCGCGGCCTTCTTCGTCGCGGCCTTCGTTGTCGCGGTCTTCTTCGGTGCGGCCTTCTTCGTCGTGCGCATGTCGTCACCTTCGTCTCCGGGTGTGTGGCCGATCGTGCGCCTGGTCCCGTGTCTCGACGGTGAATTCAGGAGGCGATGTCGGCGCTGCATCGTCTGCCGCTCCATCCGCTTCTGGGAGCGCCGGGCAGTGCGCATCCGCGTGAGCAGCGCGTCCACGCCATCCGCGTCGCCGGGGTTCCCGGGGGTCACCCCGGGCTGGTGTGTGCGGTCGCGTCGGAGTCGCCTCCGACGCTGCATTCATTTCGCCCGCTTCTGGGAACTCCGGCCGCGCATCCGCGTGAGCCGCGCGTCCACGTCGTCACCTCCGTCGCCCCGATGGGCAACCGGTCAGAGCGCGAGGCGACCGAACTCCGCCGCGGCGTCTCCGCGGAGCGTGTCGGCGCGCGTCCACGGCGTGCTGCGGTGGCCGTACACCGCGTACACGATGCCCTGCGAGGGAGCCGTCGCCGCGAGGTCGTCGTAGCCGTCGCCATCGAGGTCGCCCGCGGCCGTGAGCGACTCGACGTAGCGCCAGCCGATGCCCTCGACGGGGTAGGGCGCATCGACGAGTCCGCCCGGCGCGCCGCGGTAGAGCAGCACGGCGTCGGTGCCGCGCGGGAGCACCGCGAGGTCGTAGAACCCGTCGCCGTCGACGTCGCCCGCGGCAGATGCGAGCAGGTCGCCGTCGTCGGGTGCGCGCAGCACACGAAGCAGCGTGAGCGTGTCGGGGCCGCCGAGGTACACGGCGCTTCCCCACGGACGCAGCGCCACGAGCAGGTCGGCGTAGCCGTCGCCGTTGAGGTCGCCCGCGGGCGCCACCGACGCGCCGAAGCCCGTCGTGCGAGGCGGAAGCGGCAGCGTCACGCTGCGCGCCGTCGTCGCGCTCCCCGCGAGGAGCACGTAGACCCGCGGAGGAAACACGTCGGGCGCACCGAGCGCCACGTCGAGCGCGTCGTCGCCGTTCACGTCGCCCACCACCGCGAGCGTCTCGCTGCGACCCGTGTAGCCCGCGCGGGTGAAGGGCGCGTCGACGGGCATCACGTCGCGCGTGAACTGAATCGTCGGAGACGTTCCATCGAGCACGAGCCAGTCGGAGGCGCCATCGAGGTCGAAGTCGAACACGGGAAGGTCGCGTCGCGTGGGCGTGACCCCTTCGAGCGTCACGCGCGCATCGCCGATGCCGCCCCACAGACGCGCGCTCGCGCCGCGCAGCACGCTCACGTCGCACACGCCGTTGCGGTCGGGATCGCCCATCGCACGGAGGCTCACGTCGTCGACGGTCTCGGCGCCCAGCGTGAAGCGCCGCGTGGGCAACGCTGCGAGGCGACCGCGCGCACCGGGAAAGAGCAGCACGCTGCGCGTCCCTTCGGTCACGAGCAGGTCGTCGAGGCCGTCGCCGTTGAGGTCGGTGCCGGGGGCCAGCAACCCGTTGCGCGGGGCCGTGCGCGCGTCGACGCGGAAGCCCACCACGCGCGAGGCGCTCCCCGCCGCCGTGCGCACGCGCCAGTACCAGACGCCCGGCGCGAGCGAGGTGCCGAGCTGCGCGCGTCCGTCACCCGTCACACTCGCGACGACCCGCGTGCAGGCGCGTTCGGCGCAGACCTCCACCGTGCCCGCGCCCGCGCTCCATCGGAACGTGGGCGTCCGTGCGCCGACGCGCGCGCCTTCGAAGGGCACCACGGGCGTCGCCACACACGCGCCCGCCACACAGCGCAACGGCGCGTCGCAGCGGAGCCCGCAGCCGCCGCAGTGCAGCGGGTTCGTCTGCACGTTCACACACTGTGATCCGCAGCGCTGGATCGTCGCGCTCTCTCCGCATTGCGTCGCGCACTCGCCCGCCACGCAGAGCCTCCCCGCGGCGCAGGCGTTGCCGCACGCGCCGCAGTTCGCGGCGCTGGTCGCGGTGTCGATGCAGGCGTTCGCGCAGCGCGTCCACCACGTCGCGCAGGTGCAGCGCGCGGCGTTGGCGCACGCGTAGGACTCGGGGCACGAGCCCTCGTCGAAGGTGCCGTCGCCGTCGTCGTCGAGGCCGTTGCAGACCTCCACGGGCGGCACCTCGGGCGCGTCGACGGCGCTGTCGGCGACCGCGGCCTCGGAGGCATCCGCGCGCGCCGCATCGACCACGGAAGCATCGGGCGACGACCCGTCGACGGAGACGTCGGAGGAGGCGTCGGCGCGGCGCACGACCGGCGACGGCGGCACCTCCATCGACGTGCACGCGGCGGCGACGAGCGCGAGGAGCGACGCGGCGCGAGCGGTCACAGCGTGCGGAGGTAGTTCACGAGGTCGTCGAGCTGACCCGCGGTGAGGTGCGAGGTGCGTCCGTGGCGATCGCCGCCGCCGCAGGTCGAGAAGCGGTCGCGGAGCGTGGCCGCGCATCCGTCGTGGAGGTACGGCCCGCGCGCCGCGAGGCCGCGCAGCGAGGGCACCTGAAAGCGTCCGCCCGTGCCCACGTCGACGCTCTGGTTGTTCGTGGTCTTCGCGCCCGCGTGGCACCCGCCGCAGCCCGTTTCGAGGCTGTGAAAGATCGCGTCGCCGCGCGCCGCCGAGGCGCTGTCGACGTCGGGCGTGCGATGGGCGGGCTGCGCGTCGAGCCACGCGGCGAGCGCGTCGGCGTGGGCTGCGTCGGGCGTCGGCGCGTTCATGCCCCGCACCATCACCTCGGCGACGAGCGCGCGGAAGTCACGGAGGTCGCCGCTCCAGTGGAAGGGCTCGGTGCCGAGGAGGCCGCCGCGGAGATGGGGCGTGCGTCGGGCGCCGACGTCGAAGGTCCACACGCGGCCGTCGTCGCCGCCCTCGGCGTGACAGCTCGCGCAGGTCACCAGGCCCGTGGGGTTCGTGTGAAAGAGCTGGTGCCCCGAGTGGTCGATGAGCGGCCCGCCCCACGGAACGAAGCGCCCCGCGTTCGAGAGGTAGAGCCCTGTCGGCGCGCGCGTCTGCGCGAGGAGCGTGCCGTCGCGGCGGTACCGCACGGCCACGACCTGTCCCTCGGCCACGCGCTGCCCGCGCTGGATGCGCAGACACGTGGGCTGCGACGTGGCGAGCTCGACGAGCTGTCCGCGCGTCGCGCCGTAGTTGCCGGGAATCGCGAGGGCGATGCGCGTTCCGTCGGGCGACACGTCGAGGTCGACGGCGAGGGCCGCGTCGGGCACCGCGGGCAGCGCGAGGGGCGCGTCACCGAGCTGCGTGAGCGAGGGGCGCACGATGCCTTCGAGGCCCGGACACACCAGCGTCTCCGCGGGCTGGTAGTACCCCGGGAGCGCGACGCGAATGGTGGGCGTGGGCCCCGTGCTCTGGTGGAGCATCCACGCGCGTCGACCCGACACGACGGTGCGCCACGCGAGGCCCGAGGTGCGGTCGGGGGCCGCGCGGTTCACGTCGTCGCGCGTGCGCACGGTGCCGTCGTTCGCGACGGTGAGCACCGCGGCGCTGCGAAAGCGCGTGACCCAGAGCTCGTCGTTCACCACGAGCACGTCGCGCAGGTCGTCGGCGAGCTGGAGCCGTCGCGTCGGAGATCCTTCGCCCGCGGGGAGCGTCACGAGCTCGCCATCCATGCAGGCCACGTGGAGGCTGTCGGAGCGCGCATCCCACACGATGCCGCGCGGGTTCGCGCACACGTCGCGGCGCGCGATCACCGCGGCCGAGGCCACGTCGACGGTGGCCACGGAGCGTCCGCGACGCAGCACCACGAAGGCGTGTCCGCGGTCGTCGACGGCGACGCGGCCGGGTTCGTCGCCCGCGGAGAGCGCGACGGTGCGCACGTTCCCGGTGTCGATCTCCGTGAGCACCACGCGGTCTCCGTCGGGGTCCGAGGCGACGGCGAAGCGGTCGTCGGCGGTGATCGCAAGCGTGCCGCCGCTGAGGGGCGGAGGGTTGCCGGTCGCTACGACGGGGCCTGGCACGAAGCTGGTCGCGCCGTCGAGCGCGCCGCCGTCGGCCGCGTTCGCAGGGCCGTTCTGCGCCGACGGAATCGACGAGGAATCCGCACAGGAGGCAAGGCACACCGCGCTCATCACGAGCAGGGCGGCGCGGTCGAGAAGGCGGTGCGCGTCGCGTCGTGTCGACGGAGGCGCTTCATGGGGAGGTCGCATGGGCAGACGTCGTCTCCTTGCGCGCGCGGGCCGTGCGGCGCCTCGCGAGTATCGCCGCATCGAAGTCCGGTCACCAAGCGCGTCGCCGACGAAATTCCCCGCGCGCGCAGAGGTCTGGAACTCCCGTCACCGCCCGCGGTCAGGGCCCTTCCCATGCACGCGCCCGCACGCCCCACGACGGCCTACCGCACGCCCCACGCGCCCGACGCGGCGCTGCCCTCCACCGACCCGATCGTCGAAGTGCGCGCCCTCTGGCACGACGACACCGTCCTCCTCGTGTCGCACCTCGACGACGGCGACCGCTTCACCCTCTCCGACGGACCGTCTCCGTCACCGCACCACCTCGCGGTGCCCGACCTGTCCGCAGCCCCGCACGCGCTGGTGACCGTGCGCGGCACGTCGGTGCGCGTCACGCCCCTCGACGCGCCGCCCTTCGACCTCGACGCGCCCGCCTCGCTCTCGGTGGGCGTGGTGCGCTTCGAACTCCGTCGGGTGCCGCGCGCGCCGAAGCTTCCGCCGCCGCGTCGCGCGCGTTTTCTCTCCGCCGCGCTGCTGGTCTCGTTCGCGTGCACCGCGGCGCTCACGACGGTGCGTCACGACGACGACCCCGCGTGGCTCGTGCGCGACGACCGCTCGACGTGGATCTCCGCGCATCTCCACGCGAGCGCGACGCGCGCCGAGGTGCCCTTTCACGCGCAGACCGACGGCGTGTCCGAGGGCGGCCGCGGCACCCGCGCGCCGAACGACGAGGGGCGCATGGGCCGTCGCGATCGGAGCGCGCTCAACCGCCGCTGGCGCGATCGTCCATCGAGGCGCGACCTGCCTGCGCATGGCGCACCCTACGTGTCGCCGCTGATGCGCTCCGAGACGCACCCCAACGGCCCGCTCGTCCTGGGCCTTCCGATCGCCCGGTTCATGCCCGACGCGACGACGCAGGACGCGGTGCCGCAGACCGGGAACATGTACGGCGACACGATCGGCGAGGCCCGCGGCGACAACGGCTTCGGGCTCCTCGGCACGGGCTTCGGCGGCGGCGGATCGGGCGAGGGCACGGTGGGCCTCGGGCGCCTCGTCACGCGCGGTCACGGCGACCAGCGCAACGAGGGACAGGGCCTCGGACAGGGCGGCTGGGGATGCGGCTGCGCCGGCCTTCCCATGCGCGGCGGCGCGGTCACTTCGCGCGCGGTGAGCGCCCAGATGGGACGCGCCACGCAGGGCCGACCGACGGTGTGCAACGCACGCGACGAAGACTGGGCGCGCACGGGACACTGCGAGCCCGTGACCACCACGCTCCTCGACCCGAGCGCGGTGCGACGGGTGGTGCGGGCCAACCTCGGGCAGGTGCGCCACTGCTACGAGCGCGCCCTCGCGCTCAACCCCTCCGCCGAGGGAACGGTCACGCTCCGATGGGTCGTGGGCGTCGAAGGCTCGGTGGTCACGGCGCGCGCCGAGGGCAACGACACGGGCGTCGACTCGCTCGGCGACTGCGTGGCCGACGCGGTGCGACGGTGGCGCTTTCCCGCGACGGGCGACACGGTCGTGGGGGTGACGTACCCCTTCTCGCTCTCGCGCGAAACGCCTTGAAAATAGATCCTCTGCGCGGTCGTGTGCGTTGACCGCGCGGGCCCCTCGCGCCGACACTCCGCGCGCCCATGTCGCACAACACCTTCGGGCATCTGTTTCGCGTCACGACCTTCGGCGAGAGCCACGGCCCGATGATCGGATGTGTGGTCGACGGGTGTCCGCCGGGCCTCGCGCTCACCGCCGACGACGTACAACGTGACCTCGACCGACGGCGTCCCGGTCAGTCGCGCTTCACCACGCAGCGTCAGGAGCCCGACACCGCGCGCCTCGTCTCGGGGGTCTTCACGGGACGCGACGGCGTGCAGCGCACCACGGGGGCACCGATCACCGTGCTGATCGACAACATCGACGCGCGCTCGAAGGACTACGGCAACCTCGAAGACACCTATCGCCCCGGCCACGCGGACTACGTGTACGAGGCCAAGTACGGGCTCCGTGACCACCGCGGCGGCGGGCGCTCGTCGGCGCGTGAGACCGCGGCGCGTGTGGCGGCGGGGGCCATCGCGCGGCGCGTGCTCGACGGGGTGACCATCCGCGGCGCGCTCGTGCAGCTCGGTCCCCACGCGATCGACCGCGCGAACTGGCGCTGGGACGAGACCGCGAACAACCCGTTCTTCTGCCCCGACGCCGCGCGGGTGCCCTTCTACGAAGCGTTTCTCGACGGCATCCGCAAGCGCGGAACCTCGGTGGGCGCGGTGATCGAGGTGGTGGCCGAAGGCGTTCCCGTGGGCCTCGGCGCGCCGATGTACGGACGCCTCGACGCCGACCTCGCCGCGGCGATCATGGGCATCCACGCGGTGAAGGGCGTGGAGATCGGCGACGGCTTCGCGGCCGCGTCGCGCACGGGCGACGAGAACGCCGACGCGATGCGCGCGGGGGATGAAGGGCCCACGTTTCTGAGCAACCACGCCGGGGGCATTCTCGGGGGCATCTCGACGGGGCAGCCCGTGGTGCTGCGCTTCGCGGTGAAGCCCACGTCGTCGATCTACACCCCGGTCGAGACCGTCGACCGCGCGGGCCACGAGACCACGGTGCAGACCCGCGGTCGCCACGATCCGTGTGTGGGCATCCGCGCGGTGCCCGTGGGCGAGGCCATGGTGGCCTGCGTGCTCGCGGACCATCTGCTCCGGCACCGCGCGCAGAACCCGTCACCCCCGCGCTGGCCCTTTGCGCAGGGCTGAGCGGGTGTTGTGGCCCGCATCCCTTCGCGGCCCCAACGCCCGACGGTGTTGAAGGGTCTGTAAGCGGGAACCGTCGCGCGCGTTGATCCGTCCGTACGCGCTCCCCGCACGAGGAGATTCGACCCATGCCTCCGCACAACCCCCTGCGCCTTCGACGCACGCGCCTTGCGGCCTTCACCCTGCCGCGGCTCCTGCTGCTCGCCCTGCTCGCCGCGCTGTCGGTGCTCGGCTCGGCCGCCAACGCCCACGCCGCGGGCCTGCTGCTCCCCACCGACGGGAGCATCGGCCCCCTCGCGATCCGCTCGCACCGCGTGACGGTGGCCGTGCACGAGCGCGTGGCCGAGACCCGCGTGGTGCAGGTGTTTCGCAACAACACCGACCGTCAGCTCGAAGGGACGTACATCTTTCCGCTGCCGCAGGGCGCGACGGTGTCGGGCTTCGCGATGACGGTCAACGGCGTGCGCCAGGAGGGCCAGGTCGTCGAGGCGGGCGAGGCCCGTCGCATCTACGAGGGCATCGTCGCGCGCCTCCAGGACCCGGGCCTCGTGGAGTACATGGGCTCGAACCTCTTTCGCGCGCGGGTGTTTCCGATCCCCGCGCGGGGCGACCAGACCATCGAGCTGCGCTTCACGCAGACGCTCGACTACGCCTCGGGCACGCTGCACTACCGCTATCCGCTGCACACCACGGGGCCGCAGGCGAGCACGCTCGAAGACTTCACGCTGAGCGCGACCATCGACTCGCGCATTCCCATTCGCGCGGTGTACTCGCCCTCGCACCGCATCGACACCGTGCGCCACGGCGACCACCAGGCCACCGTGGGGTTCGAAGAGGGACGCGCCTCCCTCGACCGCGATTTCGACCTCTACTACACGGTCGCCGACGGTGACGTGGGGCTCAGCGTGCTCACGCATCACCCCGCGGGCGAAGACGGCTACTTCATGATGATGGTCGCGCCGCGCACCGAGGTGACCGAGCGCGAGATCATCGGCAAGGACATCCTCTTCGTCTGCGACACCTCGGGCTCCATGGCGGGCGAGAAGATGGAGCACGCGCGCCAGGCCCTCCGCGCGTGGATCGACCGTCTCAACCCCGACGACACGTTCAACATCCTGCGCTTCAGCACCGACGTGGAGCAGCTCTCCGAGGCATCGCTGAGCGCCTCGGCCGACAACCGCGCCCGCGCGCGCCGCTTCGTCGACACCTTCGAAGCCTCGGGCGGCACGGCCATCGCGCCGGCGCTCACGCAGGCCCTCGCGATCCCCGCGCGCCGTGGTGCGCCGCGCATCGTGGTGTTCCTCACCGACGGCATGCCCACGGTGGGCGAGACCGACGTGCAGCGGATCATCACGAGCGTGCGCGACCGCAACAACAGCACCGCGCAGATCTTCGCCTTCGGCCTCGGCGACGACGTGAACACCACCTTCCTCGACCTGCTCGCGCAGCAGAACCGCGGCGGCGCCGACTACGCCCGCTCGGGCGCGGAGATGAACACGCTCCTCACGGGCTTCTACAACATGATCGCGTTCCCGGTGCTGGCCGACCTGCGCCTCGCGCTGCGCGGCGCCGACGCGTACGACCTCTATCCCCGCGACCTCGGATCGCTCTACCGCGGCTCGCAGCTCGTGGTCACCGGCCGCTACCGCACGCCCGGCAGCACGAACGTCGCGCTCACCGCCACCGTCGCGGGTCAGGCCGATCCGCGCACCTTCGAGTGGCCCGTGACGCTCCCCGCGCGCGACGACAACAACGCGTTCATTCCCCGCGTGTGGGCCACGCGCAAGACGGGCTACCTGCTCGACGAGATCCGTCTGCGCGGTGAGAACCCCGAGCTCCGCGACAGCGTGATCCAGCTCGCGCGCCGCTTCGGCATCGTGACGCCGTACACCAGCTACCTCGTGACCGAGGGCGCGCCCGTCGAGCAGCCCGTCGCCATCGACGAAGAGCGCGACAACGCCGGTCCCATCGGCGGCTTCCGTCGTCCGCCGATGCGCACGCCCGTCGACATGCCCATCGCGCAGGGGGCGCCCCGTCCGCGCCGCGTTGCGCCCTCGGGCAACTTCGCCGGTGCGCCTCCGCCCGCGGAACCCGCCGCGGCAGCGCCTGCCACCACGCGCTCGGCCGATGACTTCGGCGCGTTCCAGTCGCTCGGTGGCGGCGGCGCGACGGCCGTGAACCGCGGCGCCACGCACGGCAGCACCGCGCCCACGGCGACGCCCTCGATGCCCGTCGCACCCGCACCGCGTCCCTCCGTCGACGCCACGGGCGAAGCGGGACGTCGCATCGCCTCGACGCTCCGCACGATGCGCGAGGCCCAGCAGGCCGACACGGGCGCGGGCAACTCGCGCTACGTCGCGGGCCGCGTGATGGTGCTCCGCGCCAACGTCTGGACCGAAGAGGGCATCACGGGCTCTCCCCGCGAGCTCCACATCCGCGCGCTCTCGCGCAGCTACTTCACGCTGCTCCGCCTGCGCCCCGAGCTCCGCGAGCTCCTCGGCGTGGGCCGCGAGCTGCGCTTCCGCCTCGACGCGCAGCGCGTGATCGTCGTGGGCGCCGCGCAGCCCGACACCGCCGACAGCGAGATCGAATCGTTCCTCCGCTGACCGTTCGCGCGCCTCGTCCGTCAGAGCGTTCCTCGCTTCGACAACCCCCACAGCCCCGCGTCTCTCATCCCCCACACGGAGTCTCCGCGATGATGCGTCACACCCTCGTTCTCAGCGCCCTCGGCCTCGTCGCGTTCGCGCCGTCGGCGCAGGCCATCGAGCTCTACGCCACGCCCGTGGGCAGCGTCGTCGTCGCGCCGCCGACGGTGTATGTGCCCCCGCCGCGCGTGGTGGTGCTCCCGCCCTCGCCGCCGCCTCCGCCCGTGGTTCGCACGGTGTACGTGACCCCGCCCACGGTCACCACCACGGTGCACGTCGCGCCCAACGGCGAGCCTGGCCCCGACGCGCCCACGCACCCGCAGGCGCCCGAGCGCCGCGACCCGCGGGCGTCGGTGTTCCTCGGTGCGGGCTACGGCGGCATGACGGGCTTTCAGAGCGGCGCGGCGAGCACCTGGCAGCTCCACCTCGGACTCGGTCTCGGCGCCACGGAGCTCGGGCTCCGCGCGCGCGTCGCGAACCGCGCCCTCGACTCGCTCTCCACCGCCTCGGGCGGCGTGTGGATGCTCTCCGCCGAAGTGGCCCATCGCTTTCTCGAAGGCGCCACCGTGCGCCCCGTGCTCGGCGCGAGCTTCGACCGCTGGCAGTTCGAACCCGACGGGCGCGAGAGCGCGAGCGCCTTCGGTCTCGGCGCGCGCGCAGGCGTCGAGGTGCACTACCACCTGAACCCCGGCGCGGCCCTCGTGTTCGGCCTCGACGCGGGCTACCACCGCATCCTCTCGGCGGTCGACAACGCGGCGGTGCTCCCCGACGTGCTGACCTTCGGCGCGACCGCCGACATCCGCCTCTGAGCCTCGCGCGATGACCGCGCAAACGCCCTGAAAAATAGCCATCCGCGAATGGACACGGCGCACGCTCCCTCGGTAGAACGCCGGCCATGAACGCCCGACCTCTCGCCCTCGCGTGCGTCCTCACGACGGCCCTCGGATGCTCCACGCAGCCCACGCCGCGCATCGTCGACGGCGACCCCGACGGCGGCACCGGCACGCCCACCTTCGACGGGAGCACCACCGCCGATGCGGCTCCGTCGCGCTGCACGCCGGGCGCGATCCTGTGCTCGGGCAACCAGCGCTACGAGTGCAACGACCGCGGCGAGGCCATCAACCAGATGGACTGCCCCTCAGGGCAGCTCTGCGTGAACGGCATGGGCTGTCGCACGTGCACGCCGAACGCCTCGCGCTGCGGCATCACCGATGCCACCGCGCAGCGCATGGAGACCTGCAACGCCGCGGGCACCGCGTGGATCGAGGGCGCCACCTGCGACACCGCGCAGGGCCTCACGTGCTCGGGCGGACGTTGCGTGTCGCGCTGTGACGAAGGCGCGCTCGGGCGCTCGTACCTGGGCTGCGACTACTGGGCGACGGTCACGCCCAACAGCCAGCTCGGCACCGCGTTCGACTACGCCGTGGTGCTCTCGAATCCGCAGAGCTACCCCGTGCAGGCGACCATCACCGGCGGCGCGCTCACGACCCCGCGCACGGTGAACCTCGCCGCGGGCGCCATCGAGACCGTGACGCTCCCGTGGGTGCAGGCGCTCATCCAGCGCAACACGGCGAACCCCGGATGTCGCCCCGGCCAGCGGTGTCCCGCCATGCCGCCCGCGCGCTCGGCGCTCCGTCGCAACGGCGCCTACCACGTGCACAGCAACGGACCCATCGCGGCCTACCAGTTCAACCCGCTGACCTTTCAGAGCCCCGAGGGCTACGCGTCGTTCACCAACGACGCCTCGCTGCTGCTGCCGCAGGGCGTGCTCACGCAGCGCTACACCGTGTCGACCATGCCCAACTGGGCGCTCGTGGGTGCGACGAGCACGGTGTACCTCGGAGGCTTCGCGTCCATCGTGGCGGTGACCGGTGAGACCACGACGGTGACCGTGCGCGCGACCGCGCAGATCGCCGTGGGAGAGGGTGTTGCGCCCATCGCGCCGGGCTCGCAGGCGAGCTTCACGCTCCAGCAGGGCGACGTGCTCCAGCTCGTGGGAACGGGCACCGGAGACCTCACGGGCACGTCGATCACGTCGAGCCTCCCGGTGGCCGTGTTCACGGGCCACGACTGCACCAACGTGCCCGCCGCGCGCATCGCGTGTGACCACCTCGAAGAGCAGCTCTTTCCCAACGAGACCTGGGGGCGCGACTACTTCGTCACCGCGCTCCGCGACCGCTCGATGACGCTCGCCGACGGCACGCGCACGCCGCTCCCGTCGGTCGTTCGCATCGTGTCGCAGGCCGATGGAAACCGCCTCACCTACGACCCGCCGACGGTGCGTCCCGCAGAGACCGCCAACGCGGGGCAGGTGATCGAGTTCGCGGCGGCGGCGAACTTCCGCGTCACGGGCACGCGCGCGTTTCTCGTCGCGCAGTACATGATCGGCCAGGGCGAGGCCACGTCGGGCGGCACGAGCAGCGACCCCGCGATGGTGCTCGAAGTGCCCGTGCAGCAGTTCCGTACGCAGTACGACTTCTATGTGCCCAGCACGTACCCGCAGAACTTCATCAACGTCGTCGTGCCCGCGGGCGTGAACCTCACGATGGACGGAACCCCCCTTCGCGGCTCGTCGGAGACCGTGTCGGGCTACACCGTGATGGGCCTTCCGATCACCGCGGGTCCCCATCGTGTGCGCGGTGATGGGAGCGCGCAGTTCGGCGTGAAGCTCTACGGCGTCGCGCCCTACACCTCGTACATGTATCCGGGCGGACTCGACCTGCGGCTCATCACGCCGGGCTGATCACCCGCCGGGGCGCACGATCCATCCCTCGACGAGCGCGCGCGTGGCCGCGTGGCCCGTCATGGGCGGCGGCGTCCAGTGGCCTCGCGTCGCGAGGTAGGTGCTCACCAGCGCGAGCACTGCGTCGAGCGCGTCGCCGCCCGCGTCCTGCGCGCACGCGTTGGCCACGTGGGCCGGGAGCTCGATGCGCGCGCCGAGCGGCGCCACCGACTCGGGGAGCTTCGCCACGCAGCGCAATCGCTCCTCGGTCACGTCGGCGGTGCTCGCGGTCGCGGCCTCGGGGCCGTGCCGTCGCACGTACGGAAGGCCCAGCAGACGCAGCGTCGCGGCGGGCAGCACTTCGAGCACGAGGGGACGTCCGGGGGTGATCTCCAGCGCGTCGAAGGGCACGATCGAGACGCGGTCGCGCAGGGGCCAGAGCATCTGCGCCACGCCACGCAGCGTGCGCCACGACGGAGGCCGCGGGGCCGTGATCGAGGGCGCGCCGTGGGTGATGGCGTCCGTGAGACGCAGGGCGCCGGGGTGCTCCGCGGAGAACGACGCCCACGCGAGGTCGAGCTGCGACGGCGGCGTGACCACGATCGCTTCGAGCACCTGCGAGCCGTGGGTCACGAGCGGCGCGATGCGCTTCGCGAGACCGAGCGGAACGCCGAAGGGCGCGTCGATGCCGAGCACGCGGGGAGGGGACTTCGCGATGCGCTCCGGGGCCGTGGCGCCGAGGTACTCCACCGCGTCGATGACGAGGGTTCCGCCGCGCTCGCTGCCCCACGCGAGCCACGAGGGGTTCGGGGGCTTCGACGAGCTGAAGCGCAGTCCCGCGAGGTCGAGGTCGAGCATCGACGTCACCGCCCGGAGAGAAAGGGAACCACCTGAAAGAGACGCTCGGGCATCGCGCGCACCACGGGCATGATGAGCGCCCAGTAGCCGGGCACGAAGGCCTCGGGCGTTCCGCGGTCGATGGCGCGCACGAGATCGCGCGCGACCGAAGCGGGCTGGCCGAAGAGCGGGTGCTTCGCGTGCGTGGCCGTCATGGGCGAATCGACGGGCCCGAGCTTGATCGTGGTGACCGTCACCCGCGACGGATAGAGCCGCGTGCGAAGGCCCTGGAGGTACGTGTTGAGCGCGCCCTTCGCGGCGCCGTAGGTGTAGTTCCGCGGACGCCCCCGCTCGGCGGCCACCGAGGTGATGACCCCGACGCGCCCGTGACGCGCGGACTCCATGCGGTTCGCGAGCGGAATGAGCAGCGACACCACGCTCACGAAGTTCGTGCGAAGCACGGCCTCGGCCGCTTCGAAGCCCTGCTCCGTCGCGAGCTGATCGCCGAGGTCACCGTGCGCGATGAGGGCCACGTCGACCTCGCCGAGCGCCGCGAAGCACGCGTCGATCACCTGCGCGTTCGCGTCGAGGAGCCCGAAGTCTGCGGTCGCGGTGGTGACCTCCGCGGGCGCGCAGCGGGCGGCCACGGCGGCGAGCTTCTCGGGGTTGCGCCCCACGAGGTGCAGGCGGTCACCGCGGCGGGCGTAGAGGACGGCGGCTTCGGCAGCGACGGCCGACGTCGCGCCCAGGATCAGCACACGTTGCATGGGGCCGCGACGCTACCACACGCGCACGCCGTGACCGCGCGCGCACCGACCCGCGCGTCTCGCAGAGAAGTGTCACCGCGCGCCGTCGCCCTCGCACGATGGACCCATGAACCCCGAACGACGACAGCGCCGCAGCGCGCACCGTGATGAGGCCCTCGCAATGTTTCTCTCCGCCGAAGCGCAGCGCGCCCATGCGCACGCCGCGGTGCTCTCCGACGCCGACGGGCTCCTCGTCGCGGGCGTCGGAAGCGCCGTCGATCACCACGAGCTCGCGGCCCTCGCGCCCCTCGCATGCGATGCGCGGTCGGGGCTGCGCGAACGGTTGCGCGCCGCGCTCGATGCGCCCGTGCGCGTGTCCGTGGTGACCGTCGACGGCGCCGAGCTGCTGTGCGCGTCCGTCGGCGAACGTGCCCTCGATGTGCGCGTCGTCGAGGCCGCCGTGCGGCGCATCGTCGGCACCGGCGCGTCGCGCAACACCGTGTGAGCCCGCGCGTGATCGACGTGCGCGCGTGCCGTGCAGAAGGCCGCATCGTCTGCATCGTCGGCGGTGACACGCGGCCGTGACCAATCGCGCGCGCGTTCGCGAGAGAGGGTCGATCGCACCCACGAGCGGGTCGAGCGGCACGCAGGCTGCACACGCGCGCCGCAGCATGGACGCTCCAACCCTCCGTGCCCCCAGCGACTTCGAGTTCGTACGGGGGGACACGGTCCGCGACGTCCGCGCGCGCAAGGTCCTCGACTCGCTGCGCGCGGGCGTCCTGCTGGTCTCGCCCGATGAGTGGGTGGTCGACGTGAACGACTACGCGGCCGAAGCGCTGCGCATGCCGCGCGAAGACCTCATGGGCCGACGCCTCGACGAGGTGATCCTGCCGATGCGCGAGCTCCAACGCATCGCCCGCGAGGCGCGCGGCGCGAAGCCCGAGGTGGGCGTGCGCCGCGGCGACGGGAGCGAGGCCACGCTGGGCTACTCGCTGAGCGCCGTCGACGACGACGACGAGGTCACCACGGTGTTCCTCTTCGACGACGTGTCGTCGGTGCTGGAGCTTCGCCGTCAGCGCGACCTGCTCCTTCAGCTCGCGGTGGTGGGCGAGATCCTTCCGTCGCTGCTCCACGAGCTGCGCAACCCCCTCGCGGCGGTGACCACCATGCTCGAAGTGATGGTCGAAGAGAGCGACGGCGCGGTGCAGGCCGACCTCCACGCGGTGCTCTGGGAGATGCGCCGCGTGAGCCTCGGCCTCGAAGGCATCGGCGGCGTCGGGCGCTCGCTGCGCAGCGACAGCTTCGAAGCGGTCGACGAAGCGGTGCGCGAGGTGTGCCGCATCCTCTCGGCGGTGGCCGCGCGCAAGGGCGTCACGCTGCTCTGCGAGGTGCCGGGCATTCCCCTGCTGCTGCTCTCGCGCGGCACGGTGAAGGCCGTGGTGTTCAACCTGGTGAAGAACGCCGTGGACGCGTGCCGACGCGACGATCGCATCACGGTGCGCGCGTCGCTCGACGAGGGCGGACGCACGTTCTCCTTGAGCGTGACCGACACGGGCCGGGGCATGAGCGCCGACGTGCTCGCGAAGTGCCGCACGCTCTTCTACACGACGAAAGAGAACGGCTCGGGCATCGGGCTCGCGATCTGCGCCCGCGCGGCCGAGGAGGCCGGCGGCGCGCTCGACATCGAGAGCGCACCGGGCCGCGGAACCGCCATCACCCTGCGCGTTCCGCTCGCGCATCCCGACAAGCGAGGTTGAGTGTCATGTCACGGGTCGAGAACCTGAACCGAATCCTGCGCGCGTTGCAGACCTCGTCGCCCGACGTCGAGGCGTGCGCGCTGATCTCCGACGACGGGCTCATCATCGCGAGCGCGCTGCCGCAGCACATCGACGAGGCCCGCGTGGGTGCGATGACCGCGACGCTGTCGAGCCTCGGCGCGCGCGCGGCGTCGGAGCTCGAACGCGGCGACGTGCAGGAGGTGCTCGTGCGCGGATCGCAGGGCTACGCCGCGATGATGAACGCCGCGACGGGCACGCTGCTGCTGTGCCTCGCGAGTCGGCAGGCCAAGCTGGGGCTGCTCTTTCTCGACATGCGGCGGGCCATCGAAGACCTGCGCAAGGTGCTCTGAGGTCACGCCATGGCGCACACCACGCTCTTCACCGCGCCGGGGCACGCGAACGTGCTCCTCGAGGACTACAGCCGCGGGGGCCTCGCCGTGCAGGCGAACCAGCACGTCATCGTGCACAACGGCGAGGGGATGATCCTCGATCCGGGCGGCCACAAGGTCTACACGAAGGTGCTCGCGGCGACGCTCCAGGTGCTCGGTCGCGCGAAGCTGAAGTACCTGTTTCTCTCACACCAGGACCCCGACATCGTCGCGGCGACCAACGGCTGGCTCATGACCACCGACGCCGAGGCGTACATCTCGGAACTCTGGACGCGCTTCGTGCCGCACTTCGGCCTCGATCACCTCGTGGCCTCGCGGCTCAAGGGCATTCCCGACGAGGGCATGGTGCTCCCGCTCGGCGGGGTCGAGCTGCTGGTGATCCCCGCGCACTACCTCCATTCGAGCGGCAACTTTCACGTCTACGACCCGGTCTCGAAGATCCTCTACACGGGCGACCTCGGGGCCTCCATCGGCGTCGACGGCGTCGAGGCCACGGACTTCGACGCGCACGTGCCCCACATGGAAGCGTTCCACCGTCGGTACATGGCGAGCTCGCGCGCGCTGCGGGCGTGGGTGCGCATGGTGCGAGCGCTCGACATCGCGATGATCGTTCCGCAGCACGGGTGCTTCTTCCGCGGCCCGGCGATGGTGGGTCGCTTCCTCGACTGGCTCGATGCGCTCCCCTGCGGCATCGACGTTCTCGAATCGGTCTACCAGCTCCCCGCCGCGCCGAACGCGCGCTGACCGCGAGGAGGGAGGGTCTCCGCGCCCATGAGCTCCGAAGTCTCCGACCGCGCCCAGCGCGTCGTGCTCCTCGTCGAAGACGAGGTGGTGCTCCGCTCGTCGATGATGCGCGGCCTGCTCAAGCTGCCGGGCGTCGTGGTGCTCGACGCGGGCTCGGTCTCCGAGGCCCTGCGCGTGGTCGAGCGGGTGCAGCCCGGCGTGATGATCTGCGACATCGACCTCCCCGACGGCTCGGGCATCGAGCTCCTCACGCAGCTCGACGCGATGAACCGCCGCGTGCCCACGGTGTTCGTCTCCGCGTACCTCCCGCGCTTCCGTCAGGAGATCGCGCAGCGCCCCGGCGTGATGATGCTCGAGAAGCCCGTGGCCCTCTCGCGCCTCCGCGAGATCGTGCTGCAACACCTCGGGCGCGCGCCCTCGCAACAGCCCCCGCCCTTTCTCCTCACCGACTACATCCAGCTCGCGGCGATGGGCAACCGCTCGGTGCTCCTCGAAGTGCACCGCGACGGACTCCGCCTCGGCGAGGTGCTCGTGCGCGCGGGTCAGGCCTGGCACGCGCAGGACGCGAAGGGCGTGGGCATCGACGCCCTCATGCGCCTCATGCACGCCCCCGACGTCACGGTCTCGTGCACCACACCCCCCGACGATTCCATTCCTCCGCGCACGCTCTCGGGCTCCGGCGAGCACGCGCTCCTCGAAGCCGCGCGCCGCTACGACGAGCGCCAGTCGCTCACGCCGCCGCCCGACGACTCGCTCACCGAGCCCTTCGAACCCATGCGGCTCTCCGACACGCTGTTCGACGAGGCGATGCCCTCCGACGGCGAGACGATCCCCGCGCCCGAGGCGCCGTCTCCCGATGCCGACGAGCCCTTCGAGGCGCTCTACGAACGCGGCGTCGAGGCGATGCTCGCGCGCGACTATCCCCGCGCGTTTGCGCTTCTTTCAAGGGCTTCGCGCGTGGGCACCTCGCCGAGCCTCGAAGCGAACCTCAAGCGCCTGCGCGCCCTCGGGGTGGGGTCGTGAGCGCGCAGCACGTCGTCGCAGGCGAGCGCGCACCCACGGCGGTCGTGGCCACGCTCGTCGCGCTGTCGCTCTCGCTCACCGCGCTCTCGTCGCACGCATGGACGACGCGCGCCCCGGGTAAGACCGCCCACCGGATCGTCGCACCCATCGCGCGGGACGAGCCGATCGCGCCGTCGGTGACACCGCCGAATGACGGCGCGGTGATGCGCTTCGAAGCGCGGGCCGTGGTCGAGTGTGCGCCGCGCGTGTCGGTGCGCTTCGATCGCTCGAACCCGCTGCCGCCCGACAGCGCGTATACACCGCTGCGCACGATGGCGGCATGGGCGCGCACGCACGCGGAGTCGACGCTCGTGGTCGAAGGACACGCCGACGGATGGGGATCGGACGAGGCCAACCTGCGCATGAGCCAGGCGCGCGCGCGGGCCGTGGCCGCGGTGCTGCTGCGGGCGGGCGTCGAGCGCGGACGTGTGCAGACGCGGGCCTTCGGCGCATGGCTGCCGAGCGACGTCGACGACGAGGCGCACAACCGCCGGGTGGTGGTGCGCGTCGCCAACGTCTGCGGCGGCGACTGGGTGGAGGTGGAGCCGTGATGGTGTGGGCGTTGGCGGTGTCGTGGCTCGCATCGGGCGCATCAGCGGCGGCGGGCTATGTCGTCGGTGCGCGCCGTGGTGTGCGGGCGAGGGAGGCGTTGCGCGGTGAGGTCACGCGGCTCGAAGCGAGGCTCCTCGCAGCGACGGCGCCCGCGACGCCGACGGTCGATGCGAGCGTTCACGACGAGGCCCTGCGCGCGCTCGACGAGCTGCACACCCGCGCAGAGGCCGTGCGGGCCGAGCGCGACCACCTCACGACGGAACTGCTGCGCGCACGCGACGAGATCGCGCGGCTGCGGAGCGACCACACGCGCGACCGCGACGCCCTCGCCGAAGCGCGCGCCGAGACGTCGGAGCTGCGCGGCGCGCTCTCCCGCGCGACCGAGGCCCTGGCCCGCGCGCCGAAGGAGCCCACGCGCACGAACGGATCCATCGACGAGGTGCGACGGATGCTCGCGCCGCTCCTCGGACGCGCGCGCCTCGACGAGGCCCTCGCAGGGCTCGACGGCGCGGGCGCTTCACGCGGAGAACTCCCCCGACTCCTCGATGCGATCGCGAAGCGCGGAGGCTTCGAGTCCGTGGTGCTCAGCGACGACGTGGGGCTCCCGGTGGCCGCGAGCGTCGAGGCGCGCGAGGTCGACGCGGTGGCGGGCGTCGCGTCGATGCTGCTCACGATGGCCGACCGGGTGACCGCCGCGGGCGCGCCCGAACCGCGCGCGATGCTCGTGCACGACGCCGAGCACCGCACGCTCGTCCACCGGGTGCTGCGCGCGCGCGGCGAGCGCTTTCTGCTCACCGCGGTGGGGCACGGAACGGCCCTCGGCGTCGACGCGCTCGACCCCACGGTGCCGCGCCTCGAACGGCTGCTGGAGACGTGATCCGCTCTCGCCGCGCGACGCTTCGATGCGAGACTGCCGCCCATGAGCGGATCGCACGACGTGTCGCGACGAGAGACATTTCCCTGGCGCTCCCTGGTGAAGGGTGCG
Source organism: uncultured Myxococcaceae bacterium (assembly GCA_945952225.1). GTDB lineage: Bacteria > Myxococcota_A > Polyangia > Polyangiales > CAISKJ01. The sequence continues at coordinate 5,935 of CAMFHP010000069.1, read as the reverse complement.
CCGCCCGAGCGCCTCGTGGCGATCTACGACCTCGCCGACCGACACGTGCGTGACCTGCGCGCGTGGTACTGGGCGAGCGCGCATCGGCAGCGGTGGCGCGCGGTGGGCGTGCGCGGCGTGGGCTTCGTGCTCGGGCTCGTGGGCGTGGCCGCGCCCCTCGCATCGGCGGCGGTGCCCGAGCGACACAGGCTGCTCGTCACGCAGCTCGGCGTCGCGGCCATCGCGCTCGCGGGCGTCGCGCAGCTCGCCGACCGGATCTTCGGCTGGTCATCGGGATGGCTCCGCTCGGTGTCGGCGGCCACGGTGCTCGAACAGCGAACGGTGCAATTCGAACTCGACTGGGCGCAGCACTGCGTGTCGCGCGACGGGGCCCTCGATGAGCGCGACCTCGACCCGCTGTTCAAGCTGGCCCGCGCGTTCATGAGCGACGCCGACGCGCGCCGTGTCGAAGAGACCCGCACGTGGACCGCGGAGTTTCAGAGCGGCACCGCGGCGCTTCAGGATCTCGCCCGCGTGCAGCGCGAACGCGAGCCGTCGCACCCGCCCGCGTCGGCGCCCGCTCACCCGTAGCGCACCTGCACGCGCTCGATGAGGAGCTTCAGCGTCGCGCGCACCGTGTCGGTGTCCGTCGCGCTCACGATCGCCGAGCCCTCGCCCTCGTAGCCCTCGGCGCGCGCCATGCCCACCTTCGGCACGCGCATCTCGACGAGCGCATCGCCCGCGGCGCGCACGGCCTCGTCGACGCCCGTGACCGACACGACGTGGCGTCCGTGGCCCTGCCCGCGGAAGAACGCTGCCCCCGCCGCGCGCACGCGGGGCTTCGGCGCGAAGCGGTCGTGGGCGATGAGTTCGGCCCAGTCGGCGAAGAGGTCGGTGCCGTGCGCGAGGCTCATGAGGGGCATGATGTGAACGCCCGGCGGACGCGCGCCCACCTCGTTCACGAGCATCGAGCCGTCGTCGCGGAGGAACCACTCCATGTGGGTGAGCGCGGTGCCCGCGGCGGTCGTCGCGCTGCGGCCGAAGAGGGCGGCGAGCGCGGCGGTGTTCACGGGCGCGAAGCGCGTCCAGGTGGGGTCGTCGGCCTCGCGGGGGAGCAGCACGCAGTACTGGATCCACGGCGTTTCAAGCACTTCGAGCGGCGTCGGGAGGTAGCGCGTGCCCGAGCGCCACACGGGCTCGCCGCGCACGGTGACGGTCTCGCAGGTGTGCTCCCGCGCGCGCACGAACTCTTCGACCTGGAGCGGACGATGCGCCGACGGACACACCTCCGGGCGCTGCATCGCGGTGAGGTCTTCCTCGCGCTCGATGCGCCACGTGGAGCGCGTGCCGAGGCCCGCCTGGGGCTTCACGATCACGGGCAGCCCCACGCGCTCGACGAAGGCCCGCAGCTCGCCGTACGACCGCACGAGCGCGCTCGCCGCCACGGGAACACCCGCCGCGCGCAGCACGGTCTTCATGCGGTCCTTGTCGCGGAAGTTGCGGGCGACCTCGCCGTCGATGCCCTCGATGCCCAGCGCGTCACGCACCTGCGCGAGCGGAATCTGGAGCTGTTCGAGCGCGCCGGTGATCCGATCGACGCGTCCGAGCGAGGCGGCGATGGCGCGCGTGGCCGTCGTGAGCTGCGCGCCGTCGAGGGGATTGCGCACCTGGTAGTGCCCCGCGATGCGATCCTTGAGGTCCGTAGGAATGGCCTCCTGCGGGTCTTCGCTGATGACGCTGAGCCGCACGCCATCGAGGCGCGCGAAGGCCCGCACGTAGCGGTTGGTGTTCTCCAGAAACTTCGGCGCGACGAAGACGACGTGAACCATGGGACGGCGACACTACCGCACCTCGCCGCGCGTCCGTTCGACGCGATGGTGACACCGCCGCCGGGACCGTTACCCTCGCGCGATGAGCTCCCTGCGCGTCGCTGAAGTGTTCGGCCTCTCCCCGCTGCGCACCCGTCTCCGCGAGGCCGCGCGCGCGCTCCGCGGCGACCCCTTCACCCCGCCGAGCCGCTTCGACCACACCTCGCTCCGCATGATGCGTCCGCGCATGGCGCTCACGCTCTGGTCCGGTCGCCCCGCGCACGGTCGCCTCGTGCCCATCTACAACCTCGTGAACCACGACCGCCCGCCGCCCGAAGAGGGATGGAGCGTGCGCGTCACCCGCGCCCGCGATTTTCTCGGCACGCAGCTCACCTACGACAGCCACAACGGCACCGACTTCGCGATCCCCGTGGGCACGGCGGTCACCGCGGCGGCGTCGGGTGTGGTGCGTCGCGTGTCGTCGGAGTTCGACCGCGGCGGGCTCAAGATCTTCATCGACCACGGCGAGGGACTCGTCACCACGAGCAACCACCTCGCGCGCTCCCTCGTGCGCGTGGGCGATCGGGTGACGCGCGGACAGGTCATCGCGCGCTCGGGCTACAGCGGCCTCGACGGGCTCGCGACCTTTCCGTGGGGCGCGCCGCACGTGCACTTCAACGTCTGGCTCGACGGCGAGTACGTCGACCCCTTCGCGGCACCCGGAGAGACCGCGCTCTGGCGCACGGGCAACTGGCCTACACCTGCGCGCGAGGGCTTCGACGAAGCGCCCTGCGAGCCCACGCGCTGGGACGACCGCGCGCTGCGCGAGACCGTCGACGCGTGCCGTGATCCGTCGACGCGCGACGCGATCGGGCGCCTCGCAGACCCCGACGAGCGCGCGATGGCCGTGGCGTTCTATCGCAACTACTACCCCTCGCGCTTCGCGTCGCGCCCGCCCCTCGTGGCCCATTCGAACGCGCGGAGGCCGCGCCTCGATCTGCCCTTCTCGCACGAGGATTTCGACGGTATCTGGTTCCCCCACGGCACGTCGCCGACCCGGTGAAGGCCACGAAGGAGGATGCGGTGATGGGCGCGCGCAAGGTCGATCGGGGAGGGCGCACCGCATGGCGCCACGAGGGCCCCGCCGGGCACGTGTTCGAGACCTTCAACCGTCTCGACCTCGACGACCCCTTCGGCCCTCGCGACGTGCATGTGCTGCTCCCCGACGACGACGCGCGCGACGTGTCGCTCGCGGTGTTCAACGACGGCGACACGACCTTCTGGCCCGGCGGCGTCGCGCACGACACGTGGGACGTCGCGAACACCGTGGCCAGGCTCCGCGCATCGCGCGCGATCGGTCCCGTGGCCGTGGTGGCGGTGCATCCGCGACGTCGCGACGAGGAGTACACGCACGTCGACTGGCGCCGCGGACGCGCCCCGTGGGGAGGCCTCGACCGCTACGCCGCATGGCTCGCGTCGTCGCTGGTTCCGTGGCTCCGCGCGACGTACCCGCAGCTCACGCGATCCCACGCACGCACGGCCACCATCGGGAGCTCGCACGGCGGCCTCGCCGCCTTTCGCACGGCCACGTCGCACCCCGACGTGTTCGGCGTCGCGGGCTGTCTCTCGCCGTCGTTCTTCAGCGGCCTCGACGACCTCGACGACGGACGTCTCTCGCCATCACTCGCCGCGTCCGACCTCGTGCGACGCGCATCGCCGGTGCTCGCCGACGCGACGCGACGCCCGCGCCTCTGGATCGACTGGGGACTGCGCCGTGACGGCGGTCCGCACAACGCGGTGGTCGAGGCCCTCGCGTCGCTTCGAGGCGCCGAGATGGTCACGCTGCTCGAACGCACGTACGGGATGCGGGTCGCGCGCATCGGGGCCGGCGAAGAACCTCCGCGCGACGCCGAGGTGGTGCAGTGCGTCGACGCGATGGGAGGCCACAGCGAGGCCGCGTGGAGGCACCGTACGGGATTGCTGTTGCGCGCGTTCTTCTGAGCGCGTGACGCGAGGGAAGAGGGCGTGGCGGAAGCACAGAGGAATCGAACCTCCCGTGCGGTTCGGAATCCGTCAAAATCCGCAGTGATTTCGGGGGGTGTGAGGGAGGATTCCTGACCGATTCCAGCGCTTCCGGGGGCGATAGCCTGGAGCGCTCCAGGGTATTTTCGCCGACGTCGCAGGAGCCCTCCGTCGTGCCGCAGAGCGAGTTGATCGGCACCATGAGGAGCGCGCTCGACGCGCTCGACGTCGGGCGCCTCGACGTCGCGCGCAGCGTCCTGGGGGAGCTCATGCGCCGGCTCACCGCCGCGCAGACCGACGAGGATGGATCGTGAGCCCCCGCATCGAGATGCCGGCCGCGCTCTTCGTCGATCTGCGCGTGCTGGCGTTGCCTCTCGCGGCGCGGGCCGTTCTCGCGGATCTCCACTACATCGCGATGCTCTGCTCAGGAGCTGGCGAGTACATCCCACTCCCGCGCGGGAGCACGCTCAAGGATGCACTGCTGCGCAGCGGCTTCCACGCGGACGTCGAGTACCTCGAGCCGCTGTTCGAGGCGGGGCTGATCCAGCTCGATGCCGACAGGGTACGGCTCATCCTCGCGAGTTCGGGGTTCTCTCCACCGCCGTCACCCCTGCCCCGCACGAAGTCGGCCCGCACGGTCCGTACGCTGCCCAATCGCCCTCCAGACCGGGTGTCCGCGAGGGCTCCCAAGACTCGCGAAGTGTCGGAGGAGCGCCAGGCGGCGAAGCGGCTGTCAGCGCTATTCTCCAAGCTCGGGCTCGACTCGGCCGAGCAGAGAGAGCAGTGGTTCGCTGGGCCGCAGGGCCGCCGCGCCATTGCGCGACTCGAGCTCACCGACGAGCAGGTGCGAAAAGCGATCCGATCAGCGGGACGTCGTGCAGGTCAGTTCGGATCTGCGCGAGACGCGTGTGTGGGCAAGCACTCCGCCGGGTTGGCACCGCAGACGAAGCGAGTCATGCCGGTCGAGGTTGGCACCGGAACGGTGACGCCGTTGGCACCGTCGCCCTCGCCAACTACGCCATCCGAGCCAACCCCGCGCGCGGTTTCTGAAACGTCTTTCTCCAACGAATTCTCGAACCAATCAGCGGCAGCAGCACGCGCAACAGAGGACGTCCCCAGAGCCAACCTCGGCGCCAACCATCGCGCCGCCAACGACAGCATCGAGCGCGGTGCCACCGCTGACAGCAGCCCTCGGATCATCGACGCGCTCCTCCGTCGCCTGGGCCCGCACAGTCTCTCGAGAGATGGCGGCCCGATGGTTGAGCGCCGCATCGAGAAGTGCCTGCTCGACGCCATCGAGCGCGAGCCGCGCCTCGGTGAGCATGCCGGCCTCGACGCGATCGCAGCGGCGATCCGGGATCGCAGCAAGACCTGGCCGACATGGCACGCGGTGAAGAGTGGACGTCTCCGGATGTCGCTCACTCTTCTCGCTGGCGAGCCCGGCCCTGATGGTGAACGGCCCTGCACCATGCTGCTCGAGGCCGTCGCGGCTGCATGCGCGGGGTTTGACGACGCGCGACGCGAACCGCAACCCGCAGAGCGAGTGGCCGTCGAGGTCTCACGTCCGGGCCCCCGCGCCACGGCTGACGACGCGCGAAAACTCAACCCCTTCACGAGGACCGTCGCCTGACGGGAGGCACACCATGGAGCGTCCGACGGAACAGCCCGATCATGTTGACCTCGCAGCGGAGTGCGCGGTGCTAGCCGCCGTCCTGATCGAGAACGACACGTTGCCGAGGATCGCCTCGATCATCCGCAGCGCAGACGACTTCCACGAGCCCTCGCACGCGACCGTCTGGAAGGCGTTCTTAGCTCTCCAGGGCGACGCCTCACCGATCGATGTCACGACGACCGCCGGGAAGCTTCGCGAGATGAACCGGCTGAACGCCGTGGGAGGTCCACAGTTCCTCGGGGATCTCACGGACGTCATCCCGACGATCGCACACTGCGAGACACACGCGAGAATCGTCGCGGATTTGGCTCGCGTACGCCGCATGGATCTAGCGTTGCAGCGGGCGCGCGCCCGACTCCACGAGGGAGGTCCCGACGAAGGGATCGGGCGCGCGATGGAGTGTATCGCACCCAATTCCTTGGACACCAGTCAGTACTACGCAGCCTTCGCGAGA
>CAMFHP010000068.1 GCA_945952225.1 uncultured Myxococcaceae bacterium | reverse complement strand
TGGAGCGCCCGCGCGTCGACCGTCCCCGTGTGGAACGCCCGCGCACCGTGGCCGTGGCCCCGACGCCTGCGCCCACGCCGCCGCCTGCTGCGACGCCCCCTGCCGCCGCGGCTGGAGGCTCGATGGGCACGCTGCTCCTCTCGACGCTCCCGGCCTCGCAGTGCGCGCTGCCCAACGGTGGCTCGCGCTCGACGCCGTTCCGCGTGCAGCTCCCGCCGGGCAGCTATCGCATCCGCTGCACGAACGACGCGCTCGCCTCGACCGCGCAGTTCTCCGTCACGATCGTCGCGGGCCAGACCGCGGACTTCCGCAACCGCCCCCTCGAATAGCCCAACACGCCGCACGCTCCGACGGCCGCGCACGCCCGCTGTGGGCCGCGCGGCCGTCGTGTTTCCGACGCGCGCATCCTCACGCCGCAGGCCACCTGCACACGTCTGCAACCGTCGGCTCTGAGCCCACCTGCACACGTCTGCAACCCGCGGTCACGTCGGGTGAACGGATCTAGCGAAGGAGCGTCGGCTCGCCCACGAAGGCGTGGAGCGTGGGGGGCATCCAGAGGTGGATGCGGCGGCGCGCGCGGGCCGCTTCGAGGAACGCATCGCCGACGGGGTCGCGCGGGTTCTGTCCGCGCAGGAGCTCGGCGAGGCGCGTCTCGATGAGGGTGTAGGCCTCGGGGTCCGTCGCGACGATGAGCCCGTCGCAGAGCGCGTAGAGCGCGTCGCGGTCGCGGCCGAACTCGCGGTAGAGCGACGACACGGTGAGCGGCATCCACGTGGCGCCGAGGCCCGAGACCATCGCGAAGCGCAGGTGGTCGACGCCCTCACGACGCAGTCGCGCGCGCTCGGGATCGCCGCGCGGAAGGTACGTGGGCTGCTCGAAGGTGAGGTTGTTCCCGAGCATGTAGTGCATCTCGGGATCACCGGGAAAGCGCCGCACGCCCTGCTTCAGAAAGTCCGTCGCGCGCCGCGCGTCGTCGATCGTCGACACCACCGTGCGGTAGAGCAGCGCGTTCGCGGCCCACATGTACGGGCGGCGAAACTGCGGGTCGAGCGCGATCATCGTCTCGGCGTAGCGCGCCGTGTACCGCGACGGCAGGTGCGCGAAGAGCGTCTCGCCGTAGTAGATCGTCGCATTCACCCACAGCACGTCGGTGACCCACTCGGTGTGCCCGAGCGAGAGCACGCGCGCGACGCCGGGCCGCGGAATGCTCGCATCGTCGAGCACGCGCCGCTGGCTGTCGAAGCGGCGGTTCAGCGTGCCGCGGAGCGTGTGCACCGCGCCCACGGAGGCCATCACGAACGCGACGCCCGCGAGCGTCGTGAGGGTGTCATTGCGTCGTGCGAAGGCGCTCACTCGACTTCGTTGGTGATGGTCATGGTGTTGCCGTTGCCCGAGAAGAGACGGAAGGTCGAGAGCACCCCGTCGCCATCGAGGTCGCCGTAGGCCTCGGCGATGTACCAGAGGTCTTGATTGGGCGAGCCCGAGAAGCCCGACTCGCCCGGCGGCGCCGACGTGGGCGCGCCAGTGAGCACCACGTAGCGATAGCGCACGGGGCCCGTGGGGCGGAACCCGAGCTGCGTCCACTCGACGGGCATGCTGGCGAAGAAGTCCGCCGTGGTGGGGCCCGGCGCGGTGGCGGGCCACGCGTTCGCGACGCCGAGCGAGGTGGGCGGCGATCCCGCGGTGCGTCCCGCGGCGCAGTACTGCGCGAACTCGGCGCGGTAGGCGTCTTCGCGCGCGCCGATGGTGGCGAGCATGGTGCGGGCCTCCTGCGCGCGGCTGCGGCGCAGATAGGCCGAGTAGCCCGCAAAGCCCAGCGCGCCGAGCACGCCGATGATGACCGTGACGATCATCAGTTCGGTGAGCGTCATGCCCCGCTGCGCGGCGCGCGCCATGCGGTCGATCGTGATCGTAGACGTGCGCTGTTGCATCGAGTGCCTCCGCGGCCCGCTCGCGTCGCGCGAGGGCGTTGAAGCGTTGAGTGTCACTGGGCCCGCATGCGGCCCGCAAGAGGGTGCCGACCCCATCACGCGTCGTCGGCCTCGACCTCGCCCGGCGCCTCGTTCGACATGCCCAGCTTCTGGAGCCGGTGGCGCAGCGAGCGGAACGACAGGCCGAGGATCTGCGCCGCCTTCGTGCGCACGCCGTTGGAGCGTTCGAGCGCTTGGCGGATGAGGCTGCGCTCCACGCGTTCGAGGGTGGCTTCGAGGTCGATGCCCTGCGCGGGGAGCGTGACGGGCTCGACGCCGCCGCGCGAGGTCGGACCGAGCACCTCGGGGGGAAGGTCGTCGAGGTGGATCACCGTCTGCGCGAGGGTCACCGCGCGCTCGATGGCGTTCTCGAGCTCGCGCACGTTGCCGGGCCACGCGTACGACATCATCGCGCGCAGCGCCTCGGGCGAGAACGAGAGGTTCCCCTTGCCCTGCTCCTGCGCGAACTTGAGTCGAAAGTGCTCGATGAGCATTTCGAGGTCTTCGCGGCGCTCGCACAGCGGCGGGAGCTGCACGCGCATCACGTTGAGGCGGTAGTAGAGATCCTCGCGGAAGGTCTTCTCCTTCACCATCTGCGCGAGGTCGCGGTTCGTCGCGGCGACGATGCGCACGTCGACGGGAATCTCCTTCACCGCGCCCACGGGGCGGATCTTCCGCTCCTGAAGCGCGCGCAGGAGCTTCACCTGGAGCTGCATCGGCAGCTCGCCCACCTCGTCGAGAAAGAGCGTGCCCTTGTCGGCGCTGCGGAACACGCCGTCGTGCTTCGACGTGGCGCTCGTGAACGCGCCCTTCTCGTGTCCGAACAGCTCGCTCTCGATGAGGTTCTCGGGAATCGCGCCGCAGTTCACGACGAGAAAGGGCTCGGCGCTGCGGTCGCTCCATTGATGGATGGCGCGCGCGAAGAGCTCCTTGCCCGTGCCCGTTTGACCCGTGATGAGCACGCCGGCCTTCGAGGGCGCGACCTTCTTCGCGAGCTGCATCGCCGCCTGAAACGCAGGGCTTCGCCCGATGAGCGAGCCGCCCCCCTCGCCCGTCGGCTGCATCGACCGCACGATCGTGCGCAGCGACGCGTTGGTGCGCAGCAGCTCGCGCTTCTCGAGCGCCTTCTCGACGATGGCCCGCGCGGTCGACACGCTCAACGGCTTCTCGAGGTAGCCGTAGGCCCCGCGGCGCATCGCTTCGACGGCCGTCTCGACCGACGCGTGCGCCGTCACCACGATGATCTGCGCATCGGCGGTGAGCCCGCGCGTGTGGTCGATGACGTCGAGGCCCGTGCCGTCGGCCATCATCAGGTCGGTGACCACGAGGTCGAAGGGCACCTGCGCGCCTTCGAGCATCTCGCGCGCCTCACGCACCCCCGACGCCAGCGACACCTCGTGGCCCGCGCGGCGGAGGAGCACCTCCATCATCTGTCGGAGCGAGGCCTCGTCGTCGACCACCAGGATGCGCGCGGGGGAGCCCATGGGAGGGTGCGGACTGTATCACCACACCCCCGCGCGCCGTGAGGCGCTTCTGCTACGCCGTGCGGCGGATCACGGCGATCAGAAAGCCGCCGAGCTGCGACGCGGGCGAGTCGAGCAGGCGGTGTTCGAGCGCCGACACGAGGCTCCCCACGACGGGCAGTGAGATCACCTTCGCGGTGGGCGTCACGACGCGCACGCCGCGAAAGCCTTCGAGCACCGTGCCCTGCGGGAGGATCTCGCGGATGCGCGCGGGCGAGTCGAAGCGCGTGTACACCGCGGCCTCGGTGGTCTTCTCGGAGATGCGTCCCGCGGGGCCGAGGCGCTTCGCGAGGTAGCGCAGGCTCCACGGGTTGTAGAACTCCGCGAGCACGGTGCCGCCAGGCTTCGTGACGCGCGCCATCTCGCGCAGCGCGCGCTCGATGTCGGGCACGTGCGCGAGCACCTTGAACGAGTACACGAGGTCGAAGCTCGCGTCTTCGAAGGGAAGCTCCGTGGCCGATCCCTCGTGCACGTCGAGGCCGCGCGCGCGGGCCTGTTCGAGCATCCCGGGCGAGAGGTCGATGCCCACGGCCTTCTCCGCCACGCGCGCCACACGTTCGAGAATGAGCCCGGTGCCGCAGCCCACTTCGAGCACCTTCGCGCCGCGTGCGAGGGGCTCGGCGACGCTCACCTCGAGGTCGTCGATGAGCGCGTGATAGCCGCGTCCGCGCTCCTTCTCGTACCAGCGGCTGAACTCGTCGTAGTAGGCCCGGGTTGCTTCGTCGCGCGCCATGATGCGCGGCGCCTACCACACCCCGCGCGGCGCCGTCACCTTCGCGCCGCAATGACCTCGTCGTACACGCGCTCGTAGCGCGCCGCGACCGCGGCGGGCGCGCAATGCTCGCGCACCCACGCGCCGCCCCGAGCGCCCATCGCGCGCGCCGCGGCGTCGTCAACGAGCAGCGCGCACACGGTCTCGTAGAGGCCCGCGTCGTCGGAGGGCTTCACCGACTTCGCGCCGCCCGAGGCCATGAGCTCCTCGCCCGCCGTGCCCGCGCTCACCACCACCGGACCCCCCGTGAGCAGCGCTTCGAGGAGCACCAGGGGGTAGTCCATCTTCGCGTGGAGCGTGTCGACCACGAGGGTGACCGCCGACGCGCCTGCGACCACCGCGTGGATGTCGTCGAGCTCGCCGAGCCACAGCACCTTCGCGCCGCGCGCCGTCGCATCGGCCGCGAGCCGTTCGCGGGCCGCGTGCGCCGCCGGCGTCTTGGGCCGCGACGCCACCACGAAGCCGAAGTCGTCGCCCCGGTGTCGAGCTGCCGCGCGCACGAAGGTGGCGGCGCCGTCGGAGTGCTCCAGGTCGCCGGGGTAGAGCACGTAGCGCGCGGGCAATCCGTGGCGCGCGCGGGCCCGCTCGATCTGCTCGGGCGACACCGCGAGGTCGCCGATCGCAGGCGGAATCACCGTGGGCTCCACACCGACCGCGCGAAGCCTCCGCGCGGTGTGCTCGCTCAACACCACGATGCGGTCGGCGAAGAGCGCGGACGCGACCTTCTCCAGCGAGTCGGGCGCGCTCGCGATCGTGTGCACCGTGGGCACGCGACGAAGCGCAGAGGCCACACGGCCCGCGTGGAGTGTGAGCGGATTGGGCGCGAAGAAGAAGTGCCACACGTCGGCGCGCGGGCCCGTGAGCAGGCGCTTCAAGACGCGCACGTTCGCGGCGCGCGAGGGCGCGTAGGCACCGGCCGCGAGGTACACGGGCTCGCTGATCGCACCGTCGAAGGGAGCACCCTGCGGCACCATCACGCGCGCCTCGGTGCGGGTCATCGCACGGGCGAGGTCACGAACGAGGTTCTTGTTCGAGTCCGTCCACGGAGGCGCGATGGGCTTCGAGATGAGAAGCGCAGACCTCATGGCGTGCGCGTGCGCAGGCTGTCGATCGCGTGCACCGGCGCGTCGTCACCCTTCATGAGATGCGCGATGGCGCCGTACACGAGGCGCTGGCTGTCGACGAGCCCCTTGCCGCGAAAGGCCTCGGAGGTGACCACGAGGGTGTAGTGACCGCCGCCGCCGGTGGCGTCGACCTGCGCGTCGGGGAGTGCCTGGAGGATCGCGGCGCGGAGCGCGTCGCACTGATTGCCGTGCTGCGTGGAGTGCTGGCTCATGAGGGCCGCGGACTATACACAACTCAGTAGCGCGGCACCGCGCGGTCGACGGTGAGCGACCACGCGTCGATGCCGCCTTCGAGGTTGTAGACCTCGCGAAAGCCCAGCCCGAGAAAGTGCTCCGCCGCGGCCTGACTGCGCACGCCGTGGTGGCACTGAAAGATCAGCGGCGTGGCGCGGTCCATCGCGAGGAGCTCGTGTTCGAAGGCCGCGTCGAGGAGCCGCGCGCCCTCGATGCGCGCGAGGCCCCACTCGGTCGGCGTGCGCACGTCGACGAGCAGCGGCGGATTCGCGCCCGCGAGCTTCGCCTTCGCCTGCTCGGGCGTGAGCGCACGCACGCGCTCGGGCTCGTTGGGGTTCGTGATGTGAAAGCCCGCGCCCTTCGAGCCCACCACGTAGTCGATGGTCGTGCCGTCGGCGCGGTGCGCGCTGCCCGGGTCGAGGTGCACGGAGAGCCCTTCGCTGCCGACCACGAGGTCGCCAGGCTGCGCGTCCGCGAAGGAGAGCCCGTAGCGGAAGCCCGACGACACTTCGAAGCGCAGCACGAGCCCTTCGGCGTCTTGCATCGCCTCGCGCAGCACCGACGCGGCGCGCGCCGTGATCGTCAGCGCGGGGAGCTTCACGGTCACACCCTCGACGCCGAGCGCCCGCGCGAGCTCACCCTGCGACTGGAGCTCTTGAAGAATGTCGGTGCCGCCCATGAACGTTCCGCCCACGTAGAGCTGCGGAAACGTGGGCCACTCGGAGTACTCGCGGAGCCCCTCGCGCAGCGTCGGATCGGCCATCACGTCGACGGTGCGGTACTCGGGCAGCAGCGCGTCGAGCATCGCCACCGCCGTCGCGGAGAAGCCGCACTGGGGCGAGAGCCGCGTGCCCTTCATGAACAGCACCACGCGGTGCGAGTCGACGATCGTGCGGATGTGCGCGCGCAGCGCTTCGGAGAGAGCCATGGCGCCGCGAGCTATGTTCGCAATGAGACGGTGCGTCAATCACCGTTCCGTCGCGGAATGTCGTCGGGCATAGTCGCGCCCCGCCATGACCGCTCCCCTCTCGATTCCCACGGTTGACCTGAACGATCTCACCAGCGGCGACAAGGCGCGCCAGCACGCGGCGGCCGAGGCCATCCGCGTGGGCTTCGGCGAGTACGGGCTCGTGTACGTGCGCTCGCACGGCATCGACCCGAAGCTCCTCGACGCCTACTACGACTCGTTCGTGAAGCTCACGGCGCGGCCCGAGTCGGAGAAGCGCGCGCTCGCGAAGCCCGAGATCTGGTACCAGCGCGGATGGACGCCGCCGAACACCGAGCAGGCCGTCGCGGGCGGTGGTCAGCCCGACTTCAAGGAGTGCTACTTCGCGGCGCCGATGCCCGCCGACGTCGAGTGCGCGGCGACGCATCCCGAGATCTACGCCGAGAACGTGTGGCCCGCGGGCGACGAGGCCTTTCGCGAGAACTACCTCGCCATGGGACGCGCGCTCCACGCCGTGGGCGAAGCGCTGCTCCGCGGATGCGCGACGGCGCTCGGAATGGGACCCGCTGCGTTCACCGCGCAGATCCAGGGCGCGCCGCACGTGACCCGCGCGCTGCGGTATCTCCCGCTCGACGCCACGCAGGCCGAGAAGGGGATCCTCTGGGGCGAGGAGCACACGGACTTCAACCTCCTCACGCTGCTCCCTGGCGGGCGCTTTCTCGACCCCGAGGGGCGCCGTTGCCCGCCGCCGGATCCGGGCTCGGGGCTCTACCTCCGCACGCGCGGAACCGCCGAGCACCCCGAGGGCCACATGGTGCACGGACGCCCGCCCGAGGGATGCATCGTCGCGCAGGTGGGGCAGCAGTTGGAGATCCTCACGGGCGGCACCTTCCTCGCGACGCCGCACGTGATCACCGCGCCCAAGACCCCGGGCTACTCGCGGCTCTCGTGTGCCCACTTCGTGCACCTGCACCCGTACCGCATGCTGTTTCCGATGGAGGCCTTCCGCACGCCCGAGACAGTGCGCGCGTACAGCCCGCCGGTGCTCGCGGGCACCTACGACCTCAAGACCCTGGTGGACATCCACCTCGCGCCCGCGTCGGCGCTCGACCTCCTCGGCTACCGTCACTACGACCGGCTCGACGCGCAGCGGTCGGCGCAGTCGTCGCGGTGATGCCGCGTTGACGCTCCCAGGGCGTGCGCTTAGGTTCGCGCGCCGATGCCCTCCGACGACCGCAAGAGCACGCCCGACGCAGCCTCCGAGCGCGAGCGGAACACCATTCTCGAACGCCTCGTGAAGCGCGGCATCGAGTCGGGCATCGGCGCCATCTCGCGCAGCGAAGACACGGTGCGCGGCCTCATCGACAACGTGAAGCTCCCCAAGGAGGCCGCCAACGTCGTGCTCGATCAGATCGACGAGACGAAGAAGGGCCTCTACACCGTCGTCGCGAAGGAGATCCGCGACTTTCTCCAGACCACCAACTTCGCCGGCGACGTGAAGAAGATCCTCACGGGTCTGGCCTTCGAGGTGAAGATGGAGGTGCGCTTCAAGCCCACCGACGGCGAGGCCCCCGACGGCACGCAGGCCATCAAGCCCGACGTCAACGCGCAGGCCGCGCTCAAGAGCATTCGCAAGCGCACGCGCACGATCCCCGCGCCGGAGCCCGGGCCCGCGAAGGACCCGAGCGGCGAGCCCGAGTGAGCGTGTGATCGGTCGATGTGTACGGGGGGTGTGGTGACGTCGCTCAGCGGTCGGTGACGACCACGAGCTCGCTCGCGTCGAGGCGCGCGGCGATGAGTCCGAAGAGCACGCGGGCGTGGCCGCGTCCGTCGACCTCGGAGACGGTTCCGATGCGGTCGGCAAAGGCGCCGGAGCGGATCTTCACGCGCGCGCCGGGCACCACGGGAGACGCGGTCTCGACGGGCTCCTTCGGCTCGGCCTTCGGCTTCGGGGCCTTCGCAAGGCGCTCGCGGAGTTCGTCGGTGGCGCGGGGCTTCGGCTCGACCTTCGGGGCCGCGGGCTTCGGCTCGACGCGCGGCGTCTCGGGCCGACGGGGCGGCTTCGTCTCGGCCTTCGGAGGCTCGGGCGCGAGGTGTTGCGTGACGGTGTGAACCACCGCGGGGCGCGCGCGCTCCGAGGCCGCGATGCGCTCGCGGGTCTCGGCGGCGGCGACCTCACGACGGCGCTCGATCTCGGCGAGGTGCTGGGCCTGCCACTCGGCGGCGCGGGCGGCCTCTTCGTCGACGTGGGCGAGGCGCTCGGCGCGGGCGGCTTCAACCTCGCGCTCGATGCTCACGAGGTCGTTGTCGTGGGACCACGCGAGGAGGCGGTAGATCGGGAGCAGCGCGCGGAAGGTCTCGTCGATCCACGCGGCGAGCGCGGGGCCCTGCGCGACGGCCTCGGCGCGGGGCAGCGTGCGGCCGAGGAACCACCACTGCGACGCGCCCGTGAGCGCGCCGAAGGTCTCGTGGAGGGCCGACGCGTCGACGTCGCGCGCGGCCACGGAGTCGTGTCCCGTGACGCCCACGCGGAAGCTCTCGGGGAGCGCGCGGAGCGCGGTGAACAGGGCCTCGCGGCGGGTGTCGTCGGCGAGGAGCGCGCGGACGTTGCGCACGTCGACCCACGCGTCGCCGTGGATCTTCAGCGCGACCTCGAACTGCGTCGCGTCGAGGTAGAGCGCGAGGAAGGCGTGGCGGAAGTACGGCGTCGGATCGGTGAGCGTCGCGGCGAGCGTGCGGCCCTTGTCGAGGAGCTCTTCGAGCTGCTTGCGCGCGGAGGCGTCGCGCCAGAAGAAGACCCACTGGGCCGTGACGCTGCGCTTGTTCCAGAGCGAGGGGACCTCTTCGCTGGCGCGCACTTCGAGCCCGAGACCCGAGGCGTTGGCGGCCTCGCCGAGGGCGCGCGCGAGCGAGACGGCCTTCTGCTTCACCTCGATGCGCGGACGGTTGAACGCGTTGGAGCTCGCCCTCGCAGGGAGGTA
The DNA here is from genome assembly GCA_945952225.1 of uncultured Myxococcaceae bacterium. Lineage (GTDB taxonomy): Bacteria > Myxococcota_A > Polyangia > Polyangiales > CAISKJ01. The sequence goes on along the minus strand of CAMFHP010000068.1, from coordinate 34,963 downwards.
CGCGTCGAAATCAGCCTCGGTAAAGCCCGCGAAATGCACGGTGGTCTCCTTCGGAAGGGCGCGGAACATACGCGCACTCCCGGCAAAACGGAACTGCCGCTTCTTTCGTGCGACGTGGGCCGCTACCTTCCGCGGTCACCGCCCCACCGGAGGTCACCGATGAGCACCGCACGCACCGTACGAGCCCCCCGCGGCAGCACCCTCACCTGCAAGGCGTGGCCGCAGGAAGCCGCCTGGCGAATGATCCAGAACAACCTCGACCCCGACGTCGCCGAGCGTCCGCAGGACCTCGTCGTCTACGGCGGCACGGGCCGCGCGGCGCGGAGCTGGGAGGCCTTCGACGTCATCCTCCGCGAGCTGCAGACCCTCGGCAGCGACGAGACCCTGCTCGTGCAATCGGGCAAGGCCGTGGGGCGCTTCCGCACGCACGAAGACGCGCCGCGTGTGCTCCTCGCGAACTCGCTGCTCGTGCCGAAATGGGCGACGTGGGAGCACTTTCGCAGGCTCGAAGCGCAGGGCCTCATCATGTACGGCCAGATGACCGCCGGGAGCTGGATCTACATCGGCACGCAGGGGATCTTGCAGGGCACCTACGAGACCTTCGCCGAGGCCGGTCGCCAGCACTTCAACGGCTCGTGGAAGGGCCGCTGGATCCTCACCGCGGGCCTCGGCGGCATGGGCGGCGCGCAGCCCCTCGCGGCCACGATGAACGGCGCCGTGTGCCTCGCGGTCGAGGTCGATCCCTCGCGCGTCGAGCGCCGCCTCGCCACGCGCTACGTCGACCGCGCGACCTCGTCGCTCGACGAGGCGCTCGCGTGGGTGCGCGAGGCGTGTGCGAAGGGCGAGGCCCTCTCCATCGGCCTCGTGGGCAACGCCGCCGAGGTGTACCCCGAGCTCGTGGGACGCAACGCACTGCCCGATTTCGTCACCGAGCAGACCTCGGCGCACGATCCCCTCCACGGCTACGTGCCCGCGGGGCTCTCGCTCGACGACGCGGCGGCGCTGCGCGTGTCGAACCCCGACGAGTACGTGAAGCGCGCGCGGGAGAGCATGGTGCGCGAGATCCGCGCGATGCGAGACATGCAGGGCCGCGGCGTGTTCGCGTGCGACTACGGCAACAACATCCGCGGCGAGGCGCAGCTCGCGGGCTGCGACGATGCGTTCGAGATCCCGGGCTTCGTGCCGGCGTACATCCGTCCGCAGTTCTGCACGGGCCGCGGACCGTTCCGCTGGGTGGCGCTCTCGGGCGATCCCGAAGACATCGCGGTGACCGACCGCGCGGTGCTCGAAGCCGTGCCCGATGACCCTTCGCTGCGTCGCTGGATCGAGCTCGCGGGCGAGCGCGTGGCCTACCAGGGACTCCCCGCGCGCATCTGCTGGCTGGGCTACGGCGAGCGCGCCCGCGTGGGGCGCGTGTTCAACGACCTCGTGCGCACGGGCAAGGTCAAGGCCCCCATCGTGATCGGCCGCGACCACCTCGACTGCGGCTCCGTCGCGTCGCCGCACCGCGAGACCGAGGCCATGCGCGACGGCACCGATGCGGTGGCCGACTGGCCCATTCTCAACGCGCTCGTGAACTGCGCGGCGGGCGCCACGTGGGTGAGCGTGCATCACGGCGGTGGCGTGGGCATCGGCAACTCGATCCACGCGGGCATGGTCGTCGTCGCCGACGGAACCGACGCCGCCGCGCGGCGCATCGAGCGCGTGCTCACGAGCGATCCGGGCATGGGCGTGATCCGTCACGCCGACGCGGGCTACGAGATCGCGAGCGAGTTCGCCGACCGCCACGGCGTGCACGTTCCCCACCGCGCGCGATGAAGCCCGCGGCCTCGCTCCTCGTGCGGCACGCGCGGGAGCTCCTCACGATGAACGGCCCTCCCCCGGCGCGCGACGCGAAGCGCGCGTGGGAGGAGGCGCCGCTCGGATGCATCGCCGACGGCGCCGTCGCGCTCCACGAGGGCGTGGTGGTGGCCGTGGGGCGCACCGCCGACGTGGAGTCTGCGATCGCGCTCACCGCCGACGCGACGGTGATCGACGCGCGCGACGAGCTCGTGGCGCCGGGCCTCGTCGACGCGCACACGCACGGCCTCTTCGTGGGGGACCGCTCGAACGAGTACGGGATGCGCGTGCGCGGCGCGACCTACGCCGAAATCGCAGCGCAGGGCGGCGGCATCGCGTCGTCGGTGCGGGCCCTTCGAGGCGCAGGCGACGACACGCTCGAACGCACGCTGCGGGCGCGCGTCGCGAGGATGCGCGCGTTCGGCACGACCACCGTCGAAGCGAAGACGGGCTACGCGCTCGACACGGTGAACGAGCTGCGATGCCTCGACGTGATGGGGCGCGTGCCCGGGGTCGTTCCCACGTGGCTGCCCTTTCACGCGGTGCCGCCGGAGCTTCGCGGCGTCGCCGACGGGCGCGCGCGCTACCTGCGAGCGGTGCGCGACGAGATGCTCCCCGCGGTGCTCGCGCAGGGTGTGGCGCGCTACGTCGATGCGTACCTCGACGGGCCTGGCTTTCAGGTCGATGAGGTGCGCGCGGTGATCGCGGCGGCGCAGCGCGCGGGCCTCGGCGTGCGGCTCCACGTGGGGCAGTTCGAAGACGTGGGCGGCGCGGAGTACGCCGCGGAGATCGGCGCCGCGAGCGTGGATCACCTCGAACACGTCTCCGAGGCGGGGCTTCGCGCGATGGCGGCGGCGGGGGTGATCGCGGTGCTGCTCCCGGGCGCTGCGTTCTCGCTCGGTCAGCCCATGCCCGACGCGCGACGGATGCGCGCGCTCGGCGTCGACGTGGCCCTCGCGACGGACTGCAACCCCGGCACGAGCTTCACCGAGAACCTTCCGCTCATGGCCTCGTTCGCGGTGCGTCAGATGGGGCTCTCGACCGTCGAGGCGTGGTGGGCCATCACCCGCGTCGCAGCGCGCTCGCTCGGGTGTGAATCGCGTGCGGTGATCGCGCCCGGACACCGCGCATCGGTCGTGCGCTACGCCATGGCTTCGTGGGCGTCGCTGCCCTACGAATTCGGCGCCCCGCAGGCCGTCGCCGTCGTCGCCGACGATGCGCGGGCGCTCGCACGAATTGGCTGATTTCAAGGGGCCGCCTGCGGTATGTACGTGGCACCGGCGGGCTCCTGCTTGGGGGGCCTGCGGGTGATCTGTTCCAGGCGCTCCCCGGTGCGGCCGATGGTCGGGCGGGGGCGCGCCGATGGTCGGGAGCCATCGCGGCCGCGAGGCCGTTCCCCGACGCCGTATCGCGCGTGTGCGGCGACGACCACCTCTGCGCGAGCCGTGTCCCAACCGCGGTTCGCGCCGACCACGCGCTGTGCACGTCCCCCGGTGCACACAGGAGAACCATGACCGACACCTTCAACCGAACCAGTGAGGCGCTCCAGGCAGCGGGTTATCGGGTGATCGTTCGCCAACACGAGTGGGCCGAGTGCCTGCTCGTAGGCGACGACGACCGATGGCTCGGCCGCGGCGCCGACGCGTCGGGCGCCCTGCAAGACGCCCTACGCCAGGCCCTCCCGTCACGGCTCGCGCGGCAGTTATTCGACCGCCTCGCCGACGCGCCCAATCGCGTCGCGCAAGGCCCCGCCGCCACGCCGTCCGTCCCCGTCACAGCGCCCGCCGCGCCGACGCCCCAACCGTCGCCCGCGCCTGCGATGCCCGCCGTCGTCGCCCCCACGCCGGTGGCGGCCCGCGCGCCGCTCATCCCCATGGACCCGCACCCCGCGGTGTCTCCCGCGGCGCCGCCGCCCGCGCCGCGCACGGTGCTCGATGAAGAGGCCCTCGCCGACGTGCCGCGCATGCCCTCGGCGCGCGAGGTGCTCGACGAGCTCCGTGCGATGCGCAAGCAGATCGAGACCGACGCCGAGGAGCTCGCGCTCGCCTCACCGCGTCGTCAGCGACTCGTGATGCTCGGATGGATCACCCGCGCCCGCGCCGCGCAGATGCCGTACCCCGACGACGGCAAGATCGACACGGCCGTCGCCAACATCGCGAAGGCCCTCACGGCGTACTGCCAGACCTGGTGGCCGGGCTCGGTGCGCGCGCTGAAGGTGAGCACGCGTCCCGAAGACGTGGTGCACGACCTCACGATGCAGGTCGCGCGTCCGCCGTCGAGCTGGGCCGAGGCCTGCGAGCTCGCCGAGCGCAACGTGCGCATGGTCGAAGAGGAAGACGAAAACCGCGGCCGTGACGGCTACGGCTGGGCCGACGTCACGCGGTTCAATCCCCCGCCGCGCGACACCGACGCGATGCTCGCGGAGATCATCAAAGAGGTCGAGGAACTCTCGGGCCCCATCGGCGTGTCGGCCACGAAGACCGACGTGCCGCCGCCGCATCGCTTCGTCGAGTGGTGCCGCAAGCTGCGCTGGGCGCGCGAGACCACGAACGACCCGATGCAGTGGGGCGCGCTCATGGGGCGCTTCCGCTTCTGGATCCGCGAGCACGGGCAGAAGTACCCCGACTCGGCGCGTGTGCTCGATCCCGATTGGAGCCCCGACAAGAGCTGGGCCGCGACGCTCGGAATGGACCCGGAGACCATCCAGCGCAACCGCGAGATCCGCGAGCTCTTCAACCATCCGCCGAAGCGCAACGAAGACGGCACCTTCGACGTCGAGGCCGTGCACACGTGGCTCGCGCGGGCGCTCACGTACTCCGACACGCACCTCTCGGCGATCGTGCCCGCGGTGGCGACCTTCAAGGAGCACCTGCTCGGGCTCGAAGAGAACGCGCTCCCGGGCTCCGACCGTCGCATGCGTCGTCGCTTCTCGAAGCTCCAGAAGGAGCTCGCCGCGCCCACGCCGTCGATGCTCCCGCCGCCGCCTCCGACGGAGCCCGAAGGCCCCGAGTCGGCGTCCGATCCGGCGCCCGATCCCAACGTCGTGCCCGAGGAGCTCCGCGGCCCGATCGTGAAGCTCACCCGCGGCAAGCGCGCGCTCTTCGTGAGCAACCGCGCCGACCCGAACCTCCGCGACCGCCTCAAGCAGATCTTCGAGTTCGAGGAGCTCGACTGGTCGTCGGGTGAGACCAAGCGCCGTCAGGCCCTCACGAACCCGATCCAGTCGGGCACCTACGACTTCGTGCTCGGCGCGACGGGCTTCCTCTCGCACTCGATCGACGGGCAGATCAGCCAGGCCTGCCGCAAGGGCAACGTGCCGTACATCCGCGTGCACCGCGGACGCCCGGTGGCGTGTCTCCGCGCGATGGCCCGCGAGATGGGCCTCGAGTCGCACAGCGGCAACCGCGCGAACACCCTCGACGACTGACCCGCTCCCCTCCCCCTGTCGCGCTCAGTTCGCGACGACCACCACCCACGACACGAGCTGCCGACGCACGCGCACCGGAACGGGACGCGCGAGCCTCGGCCCGTTGAGCGTCACCCACCCATCGCCCGTCGCGGGCACGGCCACGTTGGCGAGCAGCGCAAACCCCAGCGCGCCGGTGCCCGTGGCCGAGAGCTCCATGAGCCCCGAGGCGCCGTCGTAGAGCGAGGGCGAGGCCTGTCCGTCGGCCGTGAGCACCACGTTGCGAACGGGCGCCGCACCGGCCGCACGCGACTCGCGCACCCACACGGCGATGGCGGCGCGGTCGTCGGCCTGCACGAGCGTCACGGCGTTGAGCGACGTGCGCAGCGCCTCGTCGGAGACCGTGACGAGCGCCGCGGGGTTCGCCGTCGCGGGCAGTTCGAAGAGCGCGCCGAGGTTGCCCATCGCGGGAAAGTTCGCGGTGAGCCAGTACGAGTTCAGGCCCGTCGCGGGCGAGATCGCGGTGGTCGGCGCGCCCGCGAACGTGAACTCGCCGAGGCCCGTGGTGAGCGTCTCCAGCGTGGTGCCTGCGTCGAGGCCGGCGTCGACGCCGCCATCGTCAACGCCCGCGTCGTAGGCGAGCGGCGCGAGGGTTCGCAGCGTCCACCCCGCGGTGTTCGCCGTGCGCGGCGTGACGGGCGGAAGCTCCTGGTACACGCGGAGCGTGCCCGTGAGCGCGGCGCTCGTGTTCGCGTCGAGGGTCGCGTCGAGCGGGGTGCCGCTGTCGATCGTCGGCGTGGTGCCGCCACCGCCTCCGCCGCCACCACCGATGCCGTTGAAGCCGATGCAGCGCCGTCCGCCGTCGGCGTCGGGCACGCAGGTGCTTTCACCGGGGTTGCTGGCAGGGCGCGCCGACTCCGAAGAGCAGGCCGCGGCGAGCGTCACGAGCGCGAGCCACGAGAGGCCATTGCGGATCATGCCGCGACGCTACCCGACGGGGTGTGCGCTGTCTCGAAAGCTGCGGGCCTGCGCGTCGGCGTAGCGGCGCAGCGCGCGCGACGCGGGAACGAGCGCCACCACGATGAGCACGGAGATGAGCTGCGAGGTGCTGAGCCCGAGGAGGCCGCCGCGGTCGTCGTTGCGGAGCACTTCGAGGGCCGCGCGGAGCACGGAGTACGCGCCGAGAAAGAACACGAACACCTCGCCGTCGTAGCGCTTGCGGGGCGTGATGACGGCGTACGCGACGGCGGCGATCGCGAGGCACCCGACGGATTCGTAGAGTTGCGTGGCGTGCACGGGCAGCGCGGGAAACGACTCGCTGTGGAGGTGGTGGGCCTTGAACTGCGCCTCGCTCGCGGGGCTCCACGCGGGGAAGTACGCCGCGAGCGGTCCGCGGTACTCGATGCCGAAGCAGCAGCCCGCGAGAAAGCACCCCATGCGTCCCCACGCGAGGCCGAGCGCGACGGCGAAGCCCGCCATGTCCGCGGCCTTCAAGAAGGGGAATCCCTCGCGTCGGAGGAAGTACACCGCGTAGCCCGTCGCGCCGATGAGACCGCCGTAGTACGTGAGCCCGCCGGCCCAGAACGCCGCCCACGCGAAGCAGTTGGCCTCGCGGGGGTGACACACGTTGCGGGCGTCATCCCAGAGGCCGCCCACGGAGGGGTGGAGGCAGTGCGCGCGGGAGATGTGCCAGTCGACCTTCGAGGGGTCGGTGCAGAGGTGCACGTAGTCCCAGAAGTACCCGTCGGCGATGACGTGCAGGAGGCGCGATCCGAGCACGCCGGAGATCACCATCGCGAGGCCGAGATCGATGATCACCTCGCGGTCGAGTCCGAGCTTCGCGACCTGTCGCGCGCCGATGAACGTGGCGAGCGAGAAGCCGATGGCGAGCATCGCGAAGTACGCGGGCACGTCGAGGCCGAAGAGGCTCACGATCACGGGGCGCATGGGGTGTGTCCTTCGGGGCGGATGGGCAGCGCACGCGAGGGCGCGCGGTGGGTCACTCGGCGGTCGCGGGGGTCGCGGGCACCGACGCGGCGGGCTTCTTCGGCGCGGGCTTCGGGCCGATCACGTACTCGAGCATCAGGAGCCCGATGCCCACGGTGATCGCGATGTCGGCGACGTTGTACGTGGGCCAGTGGAAGCGCGTCTTCACGTGCATGTGGATGAAGTCGACCACGTAGCCGAGGCGCACGCGGTCGACGAGGTTGCCCACGGCGCCGCCGAGCACGAGCGGGAGCGCCCACTTCGTCGCGGTCTGACCCTTCTCCAGCGAGCGGTAGAGGTTCACGATGAAGGCGATGGCCGCGACCGTGACGAGCAGAAAGAACGGCCGACGGAACGACTCGCTCACGGAGTGCAGCGCGCCCCACGCCCCGCCGCAGTTCTCTGCGTACTGAAAGTCGAGGTAGTTGGTGATGAGCGTGATGTCGCGCGTGCCCATGCGCTGCGGGAGGTAGTGCTGCATCCCCGGCGGAGGGACGCACAGCGGCGGCGGGTTCGACTGCGTGCGCGAGAGCGCGTTCATCGCCCAGGCCTTGCTCCCGAGGTCGGCGGCGGCGGTGACCACGGAGACGATGCCGAGAAAGATCCAGTCGCCCGTGGTGACCACGTACTTCGGTTCGACGGCCTTCGCGGGCGCGTCGGCCTTCGCGGGCACATCGGCCGTGGGGGCCGCGTCGGCGGCAGGCGCATCGGGCGTGGGCTTCTCGGTCGTGTCGTCGCTCATGGGCACTCGTGGCGGGGCGGAGGGTTGAAGCGGGGTCGTGAACGGCCGCGCGCGTGCGGGCTATTCCGCGGGGCGACGTATCACACAGGCCCCGCGCGTTCCAGCGGTGGGCGCGCGGGGCGATGGCGGTGACGGGGCGCTGCGAGGAGGGCGCTGCGAGGAGGGCCGTGCGGCGCTCAGCGGCGCCAGTGGCGCATGTACGTGAAGCTGTTGCAGTTGCCGCCGAAGGGGAGCACCGACCCGAAGGGCGAGCAGTTGTAGTCGGGCGACGAGCGGGGCCCCGGCGCCGTGGGCAGGCCCGCGCACGTGAGGTAGTTCCACACGGGTCGGAACATCCCGTTGCACGTCGCCTCGCCCGCGTAGACCTCCGTGGGCGTGCATCCCGTCCAGCCCATGCCCTGCGAGGCGATGTCCTGGTTGCAGCGGAAGTACTCGTTCGCGCTCGCGCAGGTCGCGTTCACGTCGGCCGCGCCGAAGGTGTGGTTCACGAGCGGCTCGCGCGTGTCGATGGGCAGCGCGATGGTGCTCCACGCGAACTCGGTGAAGGGCATCGACGCGATGTTCGCGCGACCGAGCACGCAGGGCGCGTTGGGCGTGTGCCACTGACACGGACGCGGGTCGTCGGTGAAGCGCGGCATGTTGGTGCCCGCGACGGCCGCGGCCACGAGGGTCCATCCGCCGCCGTTCGTGGTCATGTCGCAGTACGCGCGGAGGGGCGCGTTGGGCCCGGCGCCGTCGGTGTCGAGGGTGTACGTGCCGCTCGGCGCAGAGGGCGAGAGACGCAGCAGTTCGGCGCAGCTCGCGACGCTGCGACACGTGCCGCCGCCGCAGGCCTGGTTGTCGCAGCTCACGCCGCACGCGCCGCAGTTCGAGGCGTCGCTCTGCGTGTCGACGCACGCGCCGTTGCAGTACGTGGTGCCCGCGGCGCAGCGACGGCCGCGACGCCAGTGACGGACGTTGAAGAAGTCGTTGCACGCCGTGCCCACGGCGCCGAAGGGCGAGCAGTTGAAGTCGGGCGACGAGCGCGTGCCCGGCGAGATGGGAACGCCCTCGCAGCGCTGGAGGTTCCACACCGGGCGGAACATCGTCTGGCACTGCGCGGTGGAGGCGTAGACCTCGCTGACGGTGCATCCCGACCAGGCCATGCCCTGGTCGCGCGAGTCCTGGTTCGTGCGGAAGTACTCGTTCGCGTTCACGCAGGTCGCGCTCACGTCGGGCACGCCCGCGCGGAGGTTGTCGAGCGGCGCGCGGTTGTCGACGGCAGCGCCCGTGGTGCTCCATCGGTACTCGACGAGCCCGAGGGCCCGGAGCTGCGCGGAGCCCACAAAACAAGGCGTTCCCGGCGATGCGTTGTCACACGGTGCCGAGGCCGTGGTGTCGAAGCGCGGCATGTTCACGCCGCCCGACGAGGCCGCGATGAGCGTCCATCCGCCGCCGTCGGTGACCATGTCGCAGTACACCCGCAGCGAGGGCAGCGCGCCCGCGCCATCGGGGTCGATGGTGTACGTGCCGCTCGGCGTACCGGGCGCGATCGTGAGCAGGTCATCGCACGACGTGGGCAGCCGACACGCGCCCGCCGCGCACCGCTGTCCGCCCGAGCACGCGACGCCGCACGCGCCGCAGTTCGCGTCGCTCCGCTGCGTGTTCACGCACACGCCTCCGCAGCGCGTCTCGCCGGTGGCGCAGGGCACCACGCACGCGCCCGCCTCGCAGACCTGTCCGTCGGCGCACGAGCGACCGCACGCGCCGCAGTTCCGCACGTTGCTCTGGAGGTTCACGCACTGGCCGCCGCGACAGTCGGTGCGGGGCGTGTCGAAGGGACACGCCGTGAGGCCCACAGGGCAGCCCGCGACGCAGCTCCCTGCGGTGCACACGTTCCCCTCGCAGCAGCGTTGACCGCAGGCGCCGCAGTGGTCCGCGGAGCTCGTGAGGTCGACGCACGCGTCGCCGCATCGGGTCTGCGTCGACGAGCAGCGCGCGAGGCAGCGACCGCTCTCACACACGTTGCCCGTGGGGCACACGTTGCCGCACGCGCCGCAGTTGTTGACGTCGCTCTGCGGGTCGACGCAAGTGCGTCCGATGCATCCGTCGGCGCCCACGAAGGTGCCGCACGTCACGCGACCGCTCCCGCACGTCACGGCGCACGTCCCCGCCGAGCACACGAGCCCGGCGCAACATCGCGTGCCGCACCCGCCGCAGTTGTTCGGGTCCGTGTCGGGACGCACGCACGCGTCGCCGCAACGGAGCTCGCCCGTCGCACAGCTCACGTCGGGCGCCACGTCGGGCGCTACGTCAACCGCCACGTCGGCGCTCGCATCGGCGCTCGCATCGACGGCGGGGCCGGTGTCCGTGGGAGGCGTGGTGTCGGGCGGCGGCGCCGTGTCCGTGGGGGGCGCAGTGTCGGTGGGCGCGGGCTGATCGTCGGGCGGTGACGTATCGAGCGGCGCGGGCTGGTCGAGGGGCGCGGGCTGGTCGTTGGCGGTGTCGGTCGCGGCGGTGCGGTCCGTCGCGGCGTCGGGGGCAGGCGTGGTCGACGCGCTGTCCCCGCAGCCGACGAGCGCCAGCGCGCACACCGCGGCGAAGGCCTGGAGCGGGCGAAGGGATCCCATGCGCGCAGGGTCGCGCACTTCGCCGCGCGTCACCAGACAGGACGTGCGCGCTGCGGCGGATCAGCCGTTTGCGGGCGGGCCGAACACCCTGCCGGCGGCGGCGTCTTCCTGGGCGCGGGCGTAGTCGTCGGGGTTGCCGATGTCGAGCCAGTAGGCGTCGTTGCGCCACGCAGAGACGGGCTCACCCGCGTCGACGAGGCGGGTCACCAGGTCGGGGAAATCGAGGTACTCGCCCTTCGGGATGTAGGCCAGCGCGCGGGGCTCGTAGACGTACACGCCCATCGACACGTCGTAGTGCATCGTGGGCTTCTCGATGTAGCGCGCGACGCGTCCCTGCTCGTTGATGTCGAGCACGCCGAGCCCGAGCTTCACGGGCTTGCGGTGCGTGGCCACGGTGAGCGTCGCGCCGCTCTGCCTGTGGTGGTCGACGAGCGCGCGAAAATCGAGGCCCGTGAGCAGGTCGCCGTTGCAGACCAGAAAGGTCTCGTCGAGGCCCTCGATGCGCGAGAGCGGACCGGCCGTGCCCGAGGGCTTCACGTCGCGCACGAAGCGGTAGCGCGCGAGGTCGCGCACCTCGGGGTGGCCCTCGACGTAGGCCATGATGAGCTCGGCGAGGTGGTCGACGGCGAAGGTGATCTCGGTGATCCCCGCGGCCACGAGCGAGCGGATGAGGATCTCGAGCACCGCGCGGTCGCCCACGGGCACGAGGGGCTTCGGAAAGGCCACGGTGAAGGGCGCGAGCCGTCGGCCGCGACCGCCTGCGAGAATGACGGCCTTCACACCGAGTACTCCTCCGGGCGGTAGCGCCCGAGGTTGGCGCGCACGTACTCGAAGACCCGCGCGAGGCCCTCGTCGAGCGTGACCGCCGGGGCCCATCCGAGGAGCTCGCGGGCGAGGCGCGCGTCGGCGCAGAGCCGCTCGACTTCGCTGTTCGAGGGGCGTCGACGCTCGTCGTCGCACACGATGGGCTTGTCGATGCCCGCCACCGCGAGGCAGCGCTTCGCGAGGTCGCCGATGGAGATCTCGCGGCCGTGACCGAGGTTCATCGTGCGTCCCACGGCCTCGGGGCGTTCGGCGGCGAGGATCATGCCCGCGACGGTGTCGGTGACGAAGTTGAGGTCGCGCGTGGGGGCGAGCGCGCCGAGGTGCACGGCGTCGCGCGTGAGGGCCTGCGTGAAGATCGTGGGGATCACCGCGCGCGCGCTCTGCCGCGGGCCATACGTGTTGAACGGTCGCACCGTCGCTACCGGGAGCCCGAAGGAGAGGTGGAAGCTCTCGGCGCACTTGTCTGCGCCGATCTTGCTCGCGGAGTACGGCGACTGGCCCACGAGCGGGTGCGTCTCGGGGATGGGCACCACGCGGGCGGTGCCGTACACCTCGCTCGTCGACGTGTGCACCACGCGCGAGACCCCCGCGTCGAGGGCGGCCTGACACACGTTGAGCGTGCCCGTGACGTTCGTCGCGAACACCTGCGCGGGCGAGCGATACGAGAACGGGATCGCGATGAGCGCGCCGAGGTGGAACACCACGTCGCAGCCCTGCGCCGCGCGGCGGACGAAGTACGGATCGGTGAGACAGCCCGTGACGACCTCGACGTGGTCGCGCACGGCGCGGGGCACCTCGGCGAGGCTCCCGAGGTCGCCGCGGGCGTTGTAACGGACCATCGCGCGAACGCGGTCGCCGCGGGCCACGAGGGCCTCGACGAGGTGACTGCCGATGAAGCCGCCGGCGCCGGTGACGAGGACGTTTCGAGCCATGAGCGCGCGGCGTCTAACACCGGATCGGGGCCCGCGTCGAGCCCCTCACGCGACGGCCCTTCGCGGGGCGATTGCGCGTGCCGTCGACGCAATACACACGCGCCCGTTTCTGATATGAGCACCGCCCGGAACCATGTCGGATCCTTCGAGCGCCCCTTCTTCTTCGCCTTCGCCCGAGGCCGTCGCGCACGACGCGAGCGCCTCCGAGACCACCGCTCCCGAGGCCGCCGAGCGCGCGCCCGAGACCGACGACGCGGCGCCTCCGCCCGCCGACGTGACGCCCGAGGGATCGCCCTCGCGACGCGTCACGCCGGGTCGTCTCACGGCCCGTGACGGCGTGCTGACGGCCGTCGGTGTGGGCGGCCTCGCGGCGCTCATGAGCCTGCACGGACACAAGCCCTGGGGCGTTCCCCTCGGGATGGTGCTCACCGTGGTCGCGGTGCTCGGGATGCTGGGTCTCTTCGGCGACTCGCCCCTCGACCTTCGCGGCGACGAGGAGCGTCTCGCGCGCGGCGACGAGGCGCGGCCCTGGTACATGCGCGAGGGCCTGTGGGTGGTGCTCTTCGGCGCGATCCTCTACGTGCCGCTCGCGGGCGCGTACGGCCTCTGGGACCCGTGGGAGACGCACTACTCCGAGGTGGCCCGCGAGATCCTCTCGCGCGACGACTGGATCACCACCTGGTGGGGCCAGGAGGGGTGGTTCATGTCGAAGCCCGTGCTCATCTTCTGGATGAGCGCGCTCGGCATGGGCGTGGGCACCCTCTTCGGTCTGAACATCTACCCCGACGGCGGACCGCAGTTTCAGGAATGGTGCATCCGCCTTCCCATCTCGGCCCTCGCGATCGCGGCGCTCTATGCGCTGTACCGCGCGGTGGCGAGCGCGTGGGGACGCCGCGCGGGGATGCTCGTCGCGATGGTGCTCGGCACCATGCCCCATTGGTTCTTTCTCGCGCATCAGGCGATGACCGACATGCCCTTCGTGGCGCCACTGGTGATCGCCGTCTCGATGCTCATGCTCGCGGTGACGGCGGGTGATCGCCTCGCGACGCCGCGCGCGGTGGAGCTCGCGGGACGCACGCTGCGCTTCTCGCTCTGGCATCACGCGGTGGGCCTCACGGCGCTCATCTCGGTGCCGCAGATCGTGTACCTGCTCACGCGCCCGATGGTGGCGACGTGCCCGCCCGACTCGCGCATGGCCCAGTGCGAAGAGATGCTTCGCATGAACCGCATCGGGTCGCTCCAGCTCCCGGTGGAGACCTACTTCTACGGCTCGGCGTTCAACTCGTCGCCCGATGGTCTCTCGTCGTCGGTGCCGGGCTCGCCGGGGTGGGAGCGCCTCGCGAACGTCGTCCCGTTCTTCCCCTCGGTGGTGCAGGGCGTCGTGTGGACGCTCCTCGGCGCCGCGATCGTGTGGCTGCTCCGTCGCGAGCGTCGCGCGCAGCACCTCTTCTTCGTGCTCTTCTACGTGTGGTGCGCCGTCGCCACGATGGGCAAGGGCCCTGCGGGTCTCGTGATCCCCGTGGCCATCGCGGGCGTGTGGCTCGTGACCTCGGGCGAGTGGCGGCTCTTCCGTCACGCGCGGCTCCTCACCGGGATGCTCACCTTCCTCGTGGTGGGCATGCCCTGGTACATCGCGATCCTCGGTCGTCTCGGCAACGAGTTCTTCGACCGCTTCGTGGTGCACGACATCATCAACCGCACGGTCGTGGGCGTGCACGGCGACACGGGCTCGGTGCGCTACTTCATGTGGCAGCTCGGCTACGCGATGTTCCCGTGGACGGGCCTCGTGCCCGTGGCGCTCATGGGCTGGCGCCAGATCGTGCCCCGCGATGCGACGCGCGAGCAGAAGGCCGTCGCGACCATCGGAGCCATGTGGTTCGTGCTCGCGTTCGTGCTGTTCAGCGCGATGATCACGAAGTTCCACCACTACATCTTCCCGGCGATTCCGGGCGCGGCGGTGATGGTGGGCCTTCTCCTCGACCGCATGCTCGGTCGCACCACGACGATGCGCGCGAAGCACGCACCCGTCGGCCTCGCGGCCACCGTGGTGGGCATCGCGGCGCTCGTGGTGGGCATCGCCAACTTCTTCGGCTCGGCGCGCGGGGCCATTCCCCACGACGCGCAGGGCCAGCTCCCGCCGGGCTCGCGCCCGCTCGCGGTGGCGCTCCTCGCGCTCGGTGTCGGCGCGCTCGCGTGGGCCTGGAACACCTTCCGCACCGTCGACGCCGACGCGCCCTCGCTCGGTGACGGCGACGGCGACGACGCCGCGAAGGCGACGGAGAGCGCGGGCAGCGACGACGGCTACAGCGCGGTGAGCTACGGCGCGATGGCGATCGCCGCGGCCTCGGTGACGGCCTTCGTGGCGCGCGACCTCGGGTACCACGGGCAGTCGCGTCCGCCGGGCTATCAGCGCCTGCTGCAGCTCTTCACGTACCAGTACGAGCGCCAGTGGCCGTCGGCGTCGTTCGACTACCACGCCGTGCTCATCGGCTTCGGCGCCGTGGCCGTGCTCGTGTGCGCGGGCCTCGCGGTGCACCGTCTCCGCGCCCAGGCCGTGCGCGCGATGGTGGTGCTCGGCGCGGTCTTCGCGGTGTGGGCGCTCGACTACTACATGGTCGACGTGTCGCGGCACTGGTCGCAGCGCACGCTCTTCGAGCGGTACTACGCCATGCGCCACCGTCGCCCCGACCGCGAGCGCTTCGGCGAAGACGCGAAGTACGTGTGGGAGCCCATGGGCGCCTACCAGATGAACTGGAAGGGCGAGAACTTCTACACGGGCGGCCGCGCCGCGATGCTCGACTGCGGCGACCTCCCGTTCTGCAACAGCCACCCGCAGAACCACATTCCGCAGTGGCTCCGCGGTCGCGCCGGGGAGCGCATCTTCGTGGTGACCGAGCGCTCGCACAGCTCCGGCGCCCTCGCCCACATTCGCGCCACCGGCGGCGAGGCCCGCGAGGTCACCGACGAGTGGGAGCAGAACAAGTTCGTGCTCATCGAGGGCACCGTCGGCACGAACCCGCCCCCCGCGAGGCACTGACGATGAAGGCACGCGACGGTGTGCTCTCGGGCGTCGCACTCGCGGCGCTCGCGGGCTGGATGGCCCTCCCCGGACACCACCGCGGCGGCGTGCTCGTGGGCCTCGCGCTCACCCTCGTCGCGATCGTGGGCATCCTCGGGCTGCTCGGCGACTCGCCCCTCGACCTTCAGGGTGACGAGCGCCCGCGCAGCGCCGTGGACACGCGTCGATGGTGGCAGCGCGAAGACGTCGTGGTGGCCCTCTTCGGCGCGCTGCTCTACGTGCCGCTCGCGGGCGCGTACGGGCTCTGGGATCCGTGGGAGACGCACTACTCCGAGGTGGCCCGCGAGATCCTCTCGCGCGACGACTGGATCACCACCTGGTGGGCCCAGGAGGGGTGGTTCATGTCGAAGCCCATCCTGGTGTTCTGGATGAGCGCGCTCGGCATGGGCGTGGGCACGCTCTTCGGTCTGCGCTACCAGGCCGACGCGGGGCCCAACATGCAGGAGTGGTTCATCCGCCTGCCCATCGTGCTCCTCGCGATCACGGCCATGGTCGCGCTCGCCCGCGCGGTCGGTCGCGCGTGGGGTCCGCGCGCGGGAATGCTCGTCGCGATGGTGCTCGGCACCATGCCCCATTGGTTCTTTCTCTCGCACCAGGCGATGACCGACATGCCCTTCGTGGCACCGCTGGTGATCGCCGTCGCGATGCTCATGCTCGCGGTGACCGACGACCCCGAGGCCCGCGTCGAGGCGCGCGCGGTGACCGTGTGGGGACGCACGCTGCGGGTCTCGTCGTGGCACACGACCGTGGGGCTGCTGCTGCTCTTCACGATCCCGCAGATCGCGTACCTGCTCACGCGCCGCGCGTGGCTGTCGTGCCCCGACGACGCGAACCTGAACCAGTGCGGCGCTGCGATCGAGGCGAACCGTCTGTTCGGTCGCATCCAGGTGCCCGTCGAGATGTTCTACTCGGGCTCGGCGGGCAACTCGGGCGTGGGCGACGCGTCTAGCGTTCCGGGCTCGCCGCATTGGGAGCGCATCGCGAGCGCGACGACCTTCCTCCCCTCGCTCTTTCAGGGCGTGGTGTGGCTGCTGGTGCTGCTCTCGGCGCTCCACGCGCTGCGCCGCGACCGCCGCGCGCAGACGCTCCACTACGTGCTCTTCTACGTGTGGTGCGCGATCAGCACGCTCGGCAAGGGCCCGGCGGGCCTCGCAATTCCGGGCGCCGTCGCGCTGATGCACCTCGTGTCGTCGGGGCGCTGGCGCGACCTGCTGCGCATCCGTCTCGGCCTCGGAATCACGGTGTTCCTCGTCGTGGGAATGCCCTGGTACATCGCGATCTGGGGTCGTCTCGGCAACGAGTTCATCGACCGCTTCGTCGTGCACGACCTCATCAACCGCACGCTCGTGGGCGTGCACGGTGACACGGGCACGGTGCGCTACTTCCTCACGCAGCTCGGCTACGCGATGTTCCCGTGGTCGGGCCTCGTGCTCGTGGCGCTCGCGGGCTGGCGTGTGATCGTGCCCCGCGACGCGACGGACGCGCAGCGCGACGTGGCGCGCATCGGGGTGCTCTGGTTCGGCGTGGCCTTCGTGCTGTTCAGCGCGATGAAGACCAAGTTCCACCACTACATCTTCCCGGCGATTCCCGGCGGCGCGGTGATGGTGGGCCTGCTGCTCGACCGGCTCATGGGCGCGGCCGACACCTCGTCGCGCACCCTCGCCGATCGCCTCACGCCGGTGGCTGCGCAGGGCGCGGCGGTGATCCTCGCGGTGGTGGGCGGCGCGCGGCTCGTCGGCTCCGTGAGCGGCGTGCTCCCGCGTGAGGGAACGCCTGCGGCGTCACCCGTGCGCGGCGGCGTGCTGCTCGCGCTCGCGGTGGGCGCGTGGATCTACGGATGGCGTCTCTCGCTGCCGAAGCCCGAGGCGCCGAAGGCGGTCGAAGCGCCCGACGTGGGCGAGGCGCAGGGCTACCGTGACGGTGCGCCGGAAGCCCCTGAACAGCCTTCGGATGCGGTGGGTGACGCGGTGATCTCGTCGGGCATCGCGGCGCTCGCGTTGGGTGCGGCCGCGGTGCTCGCGCTCGTGGCGCGCGACTTCATCGTGGCCCGCGGAAACCCGCCGGGCTCCGAGCGCCTGATCCATCTGTTCGTCTACAACTACGACCGCGCGTGGCCCACGTCGGTGCTGAACTTCCGCGGCGCGCTGCTCGGCTTCGGCATCGCGTCGGTGGCCTCGGTGCTCGCCCTCGCGCTGCGTCCTGCGCGGGCCTACGCGGCGCGCGGCATGGTGGTGGTCGCGGCCCTCTTCGCCGCGTGGTGCCTCGACGTCTACATGATCGACGTGACGCCGCACTGGTCGCAGCGCGCCCTCTTCGCGCGCTACTACCGCGAGCGAAGGGCCACGAACAAAGACCCGCGCTTCACCCACGAGCCCATCGTCGCGCACCAGATGAACTGGAAGGGCGAGAACTTCTACACGGGCAACCACGTCGTCGCCGAGGAGTGCGGGCTGAAGTACTGCACCGGCGGCACCGCGGAGTTCCTGCGCCAGTACGGCAGCGGGCGCGTCTGGTTCGTGACGGAGCACTCGCGACTGCAGGGCCTCCTCGGCACGATCCGCAACGCGGGCGGCGACGGCCACGCGCTCACCACCGAGCGCGACAACAACAAGTTCGTGCTCGTCGTCGCCACGATGACCGGCCCCTCTGCCGGTCCTCGCTGGGAACCCTCGGCGCGCTGACCGCCGCGCTCGCCTCGCAGGCCTCCGATCCCGCGCCATGACCGACCCGCCCGACGACGAGGCCGCGCTCACCGCCGCCCTCTGCGACGCGCTCGCCCGCGTGCCCGGCCTCGCCGCAACGCCCCCGGCCACACGCGATGCTTGGGCCGAGGAGTTCCTCCCCTTCGCTCGCAGCGCCGTCGCGCACGCGGTCGCGACGCCGGAGCTGCGCTCGCTCGCGTGGCTCTTCGCGTACCGCCTCGGTGACCAGCAGGCCCCCGCCCCCGCGCCCCTCGCCGCGCTCACGGCATGGCGCGACCACACCGGCACCGACGCTGCGCGCGCGCTCGCGGAGCAGGTCACGCCGCTGCTCCTCGACGGCTACGCCCGCGCCCGCGAAGACCGCGCACGCGCCACGCTGCTGGCCTCGCTGGGCGCCTCGCTGCCGGTGATGGCGCTCTCCCTCGACGTGCTCCTCGCGGTCGCCGCAGGGCCCCTCGACGGCGACGCCGCGCGTGCGCTCGTGGAGCGTGCCGGACAACAGATGCTCCGCTCGAACGCGCGCGGCGTGGTGCTCGACCTCACGGGCCTCCACGACCCCGACGCCGCGACGCTCGGCGAGCTCGACGCGATCGCCCATGCCGCCACGCTCCTCGGCGCGCACGCGGCGTTCGTGGCTGTTCCGTCGGCGCACCCCGAGGCCTTCGCCGGATGTGCCTTTCGCGGCCCCATCTTCGCCACGCTCCCCGAGGCGCTCGCCCATCTGGCGAGAACACACGGCCTCGAGACCGCGCCCGCACGCACCTGGAGTGACCGTCTGCGCACGTGGTGGATGACCCGCACGCCGCGCCGTTGAGGCGTCGCGCCGCGAGACCGTTGTGGTCGTCGAAGGTCTGGTGCACAACGGCGCGCGCCATGCCGATCCACCGACTCATCGAAGGCCACCATCACTTCGTCGACACCTTCGCGCACGCGCAGAGCGAGTACCTGCGCCAGCTCGCGTCGGTGGGGCAGTCGCCCGACACGCTGATCGTGTCGTGCTCCGACTCGCGGGTGATCCCCGAGCTCATCACCGGCGCCTCGCCGGGGCACCTCTTCGTGGTGCGCAACGTGGGCAACATGATTCCGCCCTACGCGACGAAGAACATGACCGTGGGCTCGGCCTTCGAGTACGCGATCAAGGTGCTCGGCGTGCAGCACATCGTGGTGCTCGGGCACTACCAGTGCGGCGCGATGGCGGCGCTGCGCGGGCTCTTCGGGCCCGGCGGTCAGCGCGAGCAGGGCACGCTCGGCGACTCGCCGCTCGTGACGTGGCTCAAGTACGCTGAGGCCTCCTACGACGAGGCCGTGAACCGCGGCGTGCTCGATACGGCCGCGTGGCTCGACACGCTGGTCGAAGAGAACGTGCTCCAGCAGCTCGCGAACGCCATCGAGTACCCCGTGGTGCGCGATGCCGTCGAGCGTGGCGCCCTCAAGCTCCACGCGTGGACGTATGCGCTCGACGCCACGCGGCTGCACTTCTTCGACCCCAACCAGCGCCGCTTCGTCGCGAGCGACGACGCCGTCAGCCGCACGCTCACCGGCGAGGTCTCGATTCCCGAGATCGAAGCGGAAGACAACGTGAAGTGACGTGCGGTCGCGGGGGGCGCGTCAGCCGAAGGCGCGCACCGCGGCGGCGAGCGCGTCGGTGAAGCGCGCGACCTTCGTTGCGCCGATGGTCATTTCGACGAAGGGGTCGAAGGGATCGGCCACGAGGTCGCGTCGCACCTCGACGCAGAGCGTACGCCCCGGCCAGGCCTCGGCGTGTGCGTACGCGAGCGTGCTCGGATGCATCGGGTACGTCGCGCTCAGCGCCATCGTGACGCCCACCTGCGCGAGGCCTACGCGGAGCGCGGTGAGCACGGCCTCGGGCACGAACACGCGGCCGTCGAGCGCGCGCGCGATCACGTCGACCTCGGGGCGCAGCGGCCATGTGGGCTCGACCTCGGGCAGGTACGCGCGGCGGAGGTTCTTCACGATGTCGGCGTCGACCTCGACGTCGACGGAGCGCGGCGCGTACGAGTGCATCATCACCATGGCGCCGCGGGGCATCGTGCGGGCGACGGCGTCGCGCACGCAGGCGACGTAGCGGTCGTAGCGCTCGAGGAGGAGCGCGCGGTCGTCAGGGTGCGTGATCCAGGGCATGAGGCCCGGGGTGACGCGTCCGGCCTTGAAGTCCGAGGGGGCCGCGTCGATGCGGCGGTTGCAGTCGATGAAGGTGCGCGGCACGCGGCAGCGGAGCACCAGCGCGGTGCGCGTGGGATCGTCGGCCACGACGCGCGCGGCGAGGGCCTCGGCGAGCTCGGGCGCGCCCACGTCGGTGTTCACATGGAAGAAGTCCGCGAGACCCTCGGGCAATGGGCTCTGGAGCTGCGCGGCGAGCGCGGTGAAATCCTCGCTGCGCGTGGCGCCGTGGGGCACCTCGACGAGCAGATCGGGCGCCGCGTCGGCCGCCGCGCGCGCACCGCGGAACACCACCACGTCAACGACCCCGGGAATGGAGCTGGGCATCACGCGCACTGCATACACGAGATCGCGCGGCGCGTGCGACCGCCGCGTGCTCACCGACCGACGAGCGTGCGAGCGAGCGCGCGCAGCGACGCACGGTGCAGGGCGAAGCGTGCATCGAGGGCCCAGAGCGTGTCGCCATCGCGCGTGAGGAGCACGCCCTGCGAGCCCGCGAAGGTCACGGCGCCCTGCCATCCGGCGGGCGTGTGCGCGCGGAACACCGTCGCGGCATCGTCGGGCGAGGGCGCCGCGAAGACCGAGGGCAGCGCCCCGCCCGCGGCGACGAGCGTGTCGTCGACGTAGTCGGCCCACACGGGTGCGAAGGGGATCTCATCGACCGTCGCATCGCGACCGCCGTGATCGGACATCACGAGCTCGCCGCGGTGGAGCACGGCCACGCGATCGGCGCCGTCCCACGCGAGCAGCGTCGGCGCCGCGCGACGGAAGTACACGGGCTCCTCGGCCTGCGGGAGCGTCGCGAGGCGCACGAAGCTCTGCCCGCTGTCCTCCGAGCGCCACAGCGTCGAGGCCGCGTCGAGCACCATCACCCGTGCGCCGCGCACCGACGACGCGACGATGCCGTACACCCGCGCCATGCCGTGCCGCGTGATGTCGATCGGCGGCGCGTCGGCGGGATCGCCGAAGGTGCATCGCCACGAGGCGCCATGCGTGTTGGAGAAGTGCACCGACGGGCCGAGCCGAAGCCATCCGCCTTCGCCGATGGCGAGGCGCGTGCTCTCGAAGCCCGCCACGGGGTCGAAGGTCGGCGTCGGCACCGTCGCGAACTCCCCCGCGTCGCTCACGGCGAGACCCAGCGCACCCAGCACGTAGAGGGCTCCCTGCGCATCGACCGCCGCCGCGAGGGTGGCGCCCGTGTCGGGCATCGCCATGCGCCGCCACGCGCCCCGCGCGGTCTCGTACACCGCCGCCGCAGGGCCGGTGCCCGCGACGAGCACGGTGCCGCCGTGCGCCGCGAGCACGCGCGGTCGCTGCGCGCCGAGCGGGAGGTGCGAGACGTCGACGAAGGGCGCATCGACGCGGCCGCGCCAGAGGCCCACGCCGTCGGAGAGCCAGAGCCAGCCGTCGCGGGACGCATCGATGGCCCGCACGTTCGAAGTGCCCGCGAGCGGCGCGCGCACCTCCGTTCCCTCGACGCGGGTCACGCGCAGGGCGGCGGGTGTGGTGCCGAAGAACCTCCCCTCGCCCGCGGGCACGAGGATGTGCGGCGCGTACATGCCGTGACGCGAGACGGGCTCGTCACGGCGCGCAACAGGGGCGCGGGCGGCGGAGAGCGCGAGCACGCCGGCGCCGTGGGCCACCGCGAGTCCGTCGTCGGCGAGCGGCTGAAGTGAGACCGGCACGCGAAGGTGTTCCGCGCCGTCGAGGGGCGTCCAGGTGCCCGCGTCGGAGAGCGTGAGGAGGCGCGCGGGCGCGTGCTCCATGCGCGGGGCCAGCGAGACGGCCGCGACCGCCGTGCCGTGTGCGAAGGCGGCCATGTCGACCACATTCGGCTGCGACGCGAGGCGCTGCCAGCGCGCGCCGCCATCGACGGAGCGCACGATCGCGCCCGACGTCGACCACACGAACACCGTGGAACCATGGAGCGCGTGGCCGAGGGTTCCACGCGGCGTGTCGCGGATCGCGAGCGACGGCACGCGCGTCATCACACAGTGCGCCCCGCGGTCGTCGGAGCGCCACACCACGGGCTGCGCCTCGTCGCCTCCGAGCACCACGAAGCGATCGCCGTCGGCCTGCACGGCCAACGCGGGGAGGCCGTTCCCTTCGGCGCGCGCGTCGGCGCACACCGCCGTCGCGCCCTCCTCGCGCCATCGCAGGATCGCACCGCCCGAGAGCACGATCGCGTCGCCTCCATCGAGGGCGCCCACATCACCGAACGCGCCCACCTGAAGCGGCCCGGCCACGAGGCGCCACACGGGCTCCGACGGGGTGCCCGATGGCGTTGCAGCGGTCGCAGACGCCACCGCCGGAGGCGAGGTCACCACCGCGGCGCGGGGCGCTCCCCGACACGCGACGGCCACGAGCGCAAGGCACACCCCACGGCGGATCATCGCAGGCTCCCCACGCGCCCCGCATCGCGACATCGGAGCGCGAAGGCGCGGCGCCACGGGGCCTCGGGATCATCGACGATCGCCCCGCTCCACTGGGCCAGCGAGGCGAGTCCCGCGAGCGAAGGAGGACACCCCTCGACGCGCGCAAACACCACGCGCGCCAGCCACGTCGATGACGCGAGACGGAGCCCCGCGAGGCTGCCGATGTCGGCGTGCGGTGCATCCATCACGAGGCGTCGCACGAGCGCCCGCGCGTCGTCGTCGGGCAGCGTCGCGAGGCCCTGCGCGCCCAGCATCGCAGCGGCCCTCGCGGCGGTCTCGTCGACCGCATCGCGGAGGAGCGCGCGAAGGCACCCCACGTCGTCGGCGCATCGCACCGTGCGGTCGATCGCTTCGAGCCAGCGCGCGGCGGTGTCGGGGGCGAGGTCGAAGTCCGTCACGCGGCGTGCGAGGTTGCGGTCGAGCGTGTCGAGCTGCGCGCGCACCGTCGCCACGCGGTCGCCCGTCGCGAGGAGCGCGGCCTCTCCGACGAGCGACGAGGTCCATACGGGCTGCCCCGGAACGAGCGAGGCCGTGCGGACGCGCATCGCGTACGGGAGGTTCGGCGTGTGCGAGGGATCGTAGGGACGGAGCGCATCGGCGAGCTCGCGCGCGTCGCGCAGCAGCCACGTGCCGTGTGCGCGAGGAAGGGCCTCACGCTCGACGAAGCGATCGAGCGCCACCACCGTGGGATGCGCGCGCACGAGCCGCGGCGCCACCTGCACGAGCATCTGCGAGGCGACCTGCGGCGACGTCAGCCCGACGTCGGCGAGCCGCGCGGCGAGCGATCGGGAACGCGCCGCGGGGATCGACGGCGCGAGGAGGGCCACCGCCACGAACGCCCACGTGAGCTCGACGGCCGGCGCGAACGACGACGGCGGCGGCTGCGCGGCGAGCGCCTCGTCGACGCGTTGGAGCAGCGATGCACGCAGGGGCGGATGCGACGCGACGAGGGCGAGGCACTCGGCGAAGGCCTCCATCTGCGCCGTGCCTTCGACGGTCTGCGCGAGGGGCGCACGGAGCGGCGCGGGGAGCGCGTTCGCCACGGCACACACATCGCCGAGCCGCACCGACGATCCGCGGAGCGCGTCTGCGATGAGCGACGCCGCGAGCGTCGGACGTTCGAGCACGAGCGCCTGCGCCACGGTCACGCGCGCCACCTCGTCGCGCGCGAGCGCTGTCGCCGTGAGGTCGGCGTCGTCGTGCGTGCGGAGGTAGGCCCCGAGGAGTTCTGCGGGCGGCGTGCGCTGCGCGCGCAGCCAGGGTCCGAGGGCCGCGCCGCCGGCGTCGTAGAGCAGCCCGGACACATCGCGCTGGAGCCACGGGCGCTCGTCGAGGAGCGCGATCGCGTCGGCCGTCACGGTGTCTGCCACCGCGCGCGCTGCGGGCGTCCACGCACGCCACGACGCGCGGTCGAGGGCCTCGTCGTACTGCGCGCGCAGCCGTTCGAGCGTGGCCTGCGCCTCGATCACACGCGCGGGGTCTGCGCACGCCTCGCGCATCCGCGCGCCAAGCACGGCGACCACGACAACGACACACCACAGCGCACGCACGCCGGGAAGTTTACGCCCGCCCCGGTGCCCGGCTAAAGCACCGAAGCCATGAGCGTCATCGTGCAGAAGTACGGCGGCTCCTCGGTCGCCGACCTCGAACGCATCGGGCTCGTGGCCGACCGCGTGGTGGCCGCGAAGCGCGCGGGGCACCGCGTGTGTGTGGTCGTGAGCGCCATGGGCAAGACGACCGATCAGCTCCTCGGGCTCGCGCGGCAGGCCTCGACGTCGCCGCCGCGCCGCGAGCTCGACATGCTCCTCTCGGTGGGTGAGCGCACGACGATGGCGCTGCTCGCGATCGCGCTTCACGCGCGCGGCGAAGACGCGATCTCGTTCACGGGCTCGCAGAGCGGGATCATCACGAACGACCGCCACTTCGACGCGCGCATCATCGAGGTGCGCCCCTTCCGCATCGAAGACGAGCTCTCGCGCGGGCGCATCGTGATCGTCGCGGGCTACCAGGGCATGAGCTACCGCCGCGAGATCACCACCCTCGGCCGCGGAGGGAGCGACACCACCGCCGTCGCCCTCGCCGCCGCCCTGAACGCCGAACGCTGCGAGATCTACAGCGACGTCGACGGGGTGTACTCCGCCGATCCCCGTGTCGTGCCCGCCGCGCGCCACATCGGCACGATGGGCTACGAGGAGCTGCAGGAGATGGCCGAGAGCGGCGCCAAGGTGCTCAACGCCGAAGCCGTCGCCTTCGCAAAGCGCGAGCGCATCGCCATCTACGCGCGGCGCACGAGCGACCCCGTCGACGCCGAGGCCCGCGAGACCGTGGTGCGCGCCGAGGCACCGCGCGAGGCCCAGGGCGTGCGCGCGGTGGTGGGCGACGCGCAGATCGCGTGGGTGCACGGGGCGCTCGACGAGGGCTCGCTCGCGGCGCTCCTTGCGACCGCAGACGAGGCGCAGGTTCCGTTGCGTGAGCTCCGCGCCGAGGGCGGACGGGTGAGCGCGATCGTGTCGCTGCTGCGCGTGCCCGACTGGGAGCGCGCGCGCGCCCGCCTCGAAGCGCACGGGGTCACGTGCACGGCGCCCGGCGCGGATACGTCGGTGTCGCTCGTGTCGCTCGTGGGCGACGGACTTACGCAAGACGGCCGCGTGCTGCGGGGCGCCTTCGACGAGGCGCGCGCCGCGAACATCACCGTGCGGTCGGTGACCGCGACGCCGTTCCGTGTGTCGATGCTGGTGGGGGCTGGCGAGGCCGACGCGCTCACGCGACGACTCCACGCGCGCTTCTGCGAAGCGTAGGCGTTACGCGGGCGGCGGCGGCGCGCTGCTGCGACGTGCGATCGACGGGGCGCGCGCGCGGAGCACGGCGTCGTAGGTGAGCGCGAGCACGTCGGCGATGCCCGCCACCAGCTTGCGCTCCTCGGGCGAGAAGGGCGCGCGGTTGCCGCGTTCGACGCACACGAGGCCCACGATGCCGTCGCGCGCATACATCGCAGCGTAGAAGGCCCCCTCGCGCTCGTTGCGGAGCGCGTCGGTCACCTCGCGCGACGAGAGCATCTCGGGCACCTCGTGGCGCCGCGCGGGAAGGCTCACACGGTCGGCGCCGAGGCAGCGCGCGCGCGTGGGTTCGTAGAGCCACACCGAGGCGGTCGCGGCGGAGAGTGCGTCGGCGAGGGCCTCCGTGGCCTGACGGGGAAGCGCAGGCGTCGCACCCCGACGGGCGGCCACGTGGAGCAGCGCCGCGAGCGCATCGAAGCCGCGTCGCGCGTGCGAGGTCGAGAGCGCGAGCCCAAGCGGGCTCCAGTCGTCGTCGTCGGGCGGAGAGGAATCGCTCACGGGGTGTCGCGCCTTGTGCAGGAGGGTCGGTGCCATCACACCGGGAGCAACGGCGCGGGGTGGCGCGTCCTTGAGGCGACGACGCGAGGCCATTGCGCGCTGCGCGAGTTTGGGATTCAACCGCGAGCGAGGGTCATGAGCGCAACCGTCCTGGTCATCGACGACGAGAAGAACATCCGCCGCACGCTCCGCATGGTGCTCGAAGGCGACGGCATCGACGTGCGCGACGTCGAGACGGCCGAAGCGGGCCTCGCGCTGCTCATCGATGAGGGCGCCGACGTGGTGGTCACCGACATCCGCCTGCCGGGCATGTCGGGCATCGAGCTGTTGCAGCGCATCCGCCGCACGGCCGAGCTCGCGTCGACCCCCGTGGTGGTGATCTCGGGCCACGCCTCCGTGGCCGAGGCCGTCGATGCGGTGAAGCTCGGTGCGACGGATTTCTTCGAGAAGCCCCTCGACCGCGACCGCGTGCTGGTGAGCGTGCGCAACGCGATCCGCACGGCGACGCTGGAGCGCGAGGTCACGCGGCTGCGCAGCGCCGTGGGCGCGCGCGAGGAGATGGTCGGCGACAGCCCGGTGATGCGCCGTCTCTTCACCGAGATCGAGAAGGTCGCGCCCACGCGCGGACGTGTGCTGATCACCGGCGAGTCGGGCACGGGCAAGGAGCTCATCGCGAAGGCGATGCACCGTCTCTCGCCCCGCAAAGAAGCGCCCTTCGTGAAGGTGAACTGCGCGGCCATTCCGTCGGAGCTCGTGGAGTCCGAGCTGTTCGGTCACGAGAAGGGCGCGTTCACCGGCGCGGTGGCGCGCAAGCGCGGGCACTTCGAGTCGGCGGACCGCGGCACGCTCTTTCTCGACGAGATCGGCGACATGCCCCTCGCGGCGCAGGCCAAGGTGCTGCGCGCGCTTCAGTCGGGCGAGGTCACGCGCGTGGGGAGCGACCAGGTGATCACCGTCGACGTGCGCGTCATCGCGGCGACGAACAAAGACCTCGAACGCGAGGTGAAGGAGGGACGCTTTCGCGAAGACCTCTACTTCCGTCTGAGCGTCGTGCCGCTGCGGTCGCCGTCGCTGCGCGAGCGTCCCGAAGACATCCCCGCGCTCGTGCGCCACTTCGTCGACGAGTTCTCGCGCGAGAACGGCATGAAGCCGAAGCCCGTCGAGCCCGAGGTGCTCGAAGAGCTTCAGCGAAGGGGCTTTCCCGGCAACGTGCGCGAGCTGAAGAACCTCGTCGAGCGCCTCGTGATCCTCTCGGGCGACGAGATCACCGTGATGGATCTCCCCGAGGAGTCACGCCTCTCGCGCGAGCTCCGCGAGAAGACCGTGGGCCCTGCCGCGCCCGCGCGCACCTCGGTGCCGCCCGACGACGACGACGACCTCCCGCCCGCGCCGCCGTCGGCACCGGGAACGCGCCCTTCGCTGCGCGAGTACCGCGACAACGCCGAGCGCCACTACATCCTCGAAACGCTCCGCGAGGTCGACTGGAACATCTCGCGCGCCGCGGGGCTCCTCGGCCTCGAACGCACGAACCTCCACAAGAAGATCCGCGCGCTCAACGTGAAGCGAGACTGACCCGATGCGACCCCGCGACCCCGACCACTGGCTCTACCGCCACACGCCCGCGGAGTGGGTGCGCGCGTCGCTCGCCGAGCTGGCCCAGGCGAAGGCCGCCTACGCCCGTCGTAACGGCCGCGCAGGGCTCGCAGGGTGCCGCCGCGCAGCGGGCGTCGCGCTCAACGGACTGCTCGCGCTGGGCCCCTCGCCCGACGAACGCTACGGCCGCTCGTACATGGATCACCTCCAGGGGCTCACACGCGATTCCGACGCGCCGACGGTGGTGCGCGAGGCCGCGGCGCACCTGCTCCAGACCCCGCTGCCCGGCGGAGAGATCGTCGCGCTGCGCACGGCCACGTCGGACGCGCGCGCCCTCGACGCCGCCGAGACCGTGATGGCCCACTGCTATGCGCGGGTGGTCTCCGCAGGCGCCGACGAGGCGCCTGGTGAGGGTGGTGACACGTAGCGGGTGGTGGCTGCGCGCGGGGAGACGGTCAGGCGCCCGACGAGCCGTCGCGCTCGCGGAGGTCGTGCTTGACCATGAGGCGCTGGAGGTGGCGGCGGTCGATGCCCGAGGTGCGCGCCGCAGCAGAGACGTTGCCGTGGTGCGACGCGAGGAGCTTCGTGAGGTAGGTCTTCTCGAAGATCTCGGTCCAGATCTCCTTCGCGTCATGGAAGGGCAGATCGGTGCGGATCTCGTGGCCGCCGGGACGTTCGAGCGTGACGTGGCCACGGGCGAGCGCGGCGGGGTCGGGGCCGAGCACCGCGAAGCGTTCGACGAGGTTGCGGAGCTCGCGCACGTTGCCGGGGAAGTCGTAGTGCGCGAGGAGCTCCATCGCGCGGCGGTCGAGGCCCGGGTACACCGGGAGTCCCTGCGCGGTGCGACGGCGGTTGAGGTCGTCGAGGATGGTGTCGACGAGCACGGGCACGTCTTCGAGGCGCGAGCGCAGCGGCGGGAGCTTCACCACCACGGCCGCGAGACGGTAGTAGAGGTCCTGGCGGAAGCGCCCTTCCTTCACCTCGCGCGGGAGGTTGCGGCTCGTCGAGGCCACGACGCGCGCGTCGACGGGGTGCGACTTCTCGGCACCGAGCGGGCGCACCTCGCGCGACTCGATCACGCGCAGCAGCTTCGACTGGAGCTCCGGCGGAAGCTCGGTGACCTCATCGAGGAAGAGCGTTCCCCCTTCGGCCGCGAGGAACGCGCCCTGCCGCGCGCGCTGCCCCTCGGCGGGCTTCTCGACGCCGAAGAGCTCGCCTTCGAGCGCCTCGCGCGGAATGGCCCCGCAGTCGACCGCGATGAACGGCCCGCCCGCACGCGCGCCCTGCCGATGGATCGCATCGGCCACGAGCTCCTTGCCCGATCCCGTCTCGCCTTCGACGAGCACGGTGATGTCACTCGCCGCGATGCGTTCGAGCACCGCGAACACCTCGCGCATGGCCACCGATGAGCCCACGAGGCGCCCGAAGCGCACGCCCGCCGAGAGCTCGTGCTCCACGGCCTCGGCGAGGGGCTCGACGCGCACGCGCGAATCGCCGAGCGACACCTCGCGCGCGCCCGGCAGCACCACGTCGTGCACGCGCACGTCGCCGAGGTACACGCCGTTCGTGCTTCCGAGGTCGTTCACCCGGATGCCATCGCCCGTGAGGGTGAGCGAGAGGTGCCGACGCGACACCGCGGGGTCGGTCAGCACGAGGTCGTTGTCATCCGATCCGCCGATGCGGATCTCGTCTTGTGCGCCTTCGAACGTCGCGCCCTTGTCGGGTCCTTCGACGACGACCACGCGCACCTTCTGAAGACGCCGCGCGACCGTCTTGCCGTTTCGTTCGATGAGTTGGGTGGGAGCCGCTGTACGCTGCACGCTTTCCTCCGTGGAAGGATCGCGCGGAGCATAAACCGATCACGTCGCCATCCACAGCCACGATCCGGCATTCACCGATGGGCTTCTTTTCCGCGGCGTGCGGGGTGTCGACCCGATGTCCGATGAATGGTGGTTCAGTGCGCCGCAGGCGCCGCATCGGGCACCACGAAGGGCACGCGCCACGTGATCGGCGCGCCCGCGCGGGCGATGGTGAGCACCACGGGGCCGGTGCGCGCCTCGGCCGCAGTGACGCAGGTGATCACCGTCGGCGTGACGCTCGCGATGGGGCACGCGACGCCGTTGATCGTGACGCCCACGTTGCCCGTGACCGTGCCGAAGTTGCGGCCGCGCAGCGTGACGCGCGTGCCTGCGGGGCCGCGGGGCGGGGTCACGGCGGTGAGCACGGGCGCCAGCGTGACCTCGAAGGGCTCGGGCGACGTGACGGGCTGACGACCCTCGGCTTCGAGCGTGAGCGGCCCCGTGCGAAGTCCGCGCGGCACGACGAACTCGATCTCCGAGGTGCTCGTGCGCGACGGGCGGATCACCGTGGTGCCGACGCGCAGGGTGAGGCGCGCGGGGTCGGGTTCGAAGCCCTCGCCGCGAAGCACCACGGTGCTCCCCACGGGCGCGCCCGCGGGCTCCACTGCGCGCAGCGTGACGGGCTGGAGCACGGTGAAATCCATGGGCGCACGGCCCGTGCCCTGGAGCCTCGCGACGACCTCGAAGCGTCCCGTCTGCGCGTTGCGCGGAACGGTCACCTCGATGGCCTCGCGCGCATAGCTCCGCACGTCGACCTCCTGCCCGTTGAGCCGCACCGACACGAGCGAGCGATCGGTCGGAAAGTTCGTGCCGCGCAGGGTGATCTGCGCGCCGGGGATTCCCCGGTCGGGCTCGAGCGCGGTGATGTGCGGCCGCTGCGTGACCATGAACGGATCGCGGGCGCGGGCCTCGCCGTTGTTGTTCACCGACACGTGCCACTGGCCCGAGCGCGCGCCCGGCGGCACGAGCACGGTGAGCTCCGTGGCGGTCGCAGTGACCACGCTGGCGCGCTGCGCGTTGAGGGTCACCTGGTTGTCCGCAGGCACCGGCGAGAAGCCCGTTCCCGAGAGCGTGATCGTGTCGCCGACGTCGCCCGCGCGGGGCTCGACGCGCGTGACGCTCACCGCTTCGAGCACGGTGAGATCCGCGGGCGACTCCACGGGCCCGATGCCGTTCGCCGTGAGCCCGATGCGTCCCGTGTGGGCGTCGCGGGGCACGGTGAACACGATCTCCGCGGGGGCCACGCTCACCACCTGCGCGGGGCGTCCGCCGACGATGATCGACACGCGCGCGGCGTCGCTGCCGAACTGCGTGCCGTGCATCGTGACGCGCCCGCCCGCGGCCGTGTGCGCCGGTGCGAAATCGCGGATCGTGGGCGCGGGACCGACGTACAGCCGCGTGGCCGTCTCGTAGCGCGCGCCGCCGGGCACGACGATCGCGAAGGTGCCTCCCTGCGCGTTGACCGGCACCTCGACCTCGACCTCGGTGGCCGACGCGCGGAGCACGCGCAACGGACGGCCGTTGAGCGTCACGCGGTTGGCCGTGAGCCCCGCCGCGAAGCCCGCGCCGCGCAGCGTGACGTGTCCGCCGGGCTGCACCGCCGCGGGCACAAACTCTCGGATGATGAGCCGCTCGGCCACGGTGAGATCGCCCGTGGAGCGCCCCTCGCCGCCCCCCGTACGCACGAACACGGGACCGGTCTGCGCGCCCTCGGGCACGATCACGCGGAGCGACGTGCTGTCGCCGCTGCGAACCACCATCGGGAGGTTGCCGATGCGCACGGTGTTGTCGATCGCGCGGGCCGAGAAGTTCGTGCCCCGGAGCGTCACCTCGGCACCCGGCGCCGCGGCCGCGGGCTCGATCGCCGTGACCGTCGGCGCGGGCTCGGCGGCCGTCACGCGGAACACCTCGGTCTCGACCTCATCGCTGCCGTTGGAGAGCACCCAGCGGCCCGTCTGCGCGCCCTCGGGCACGGTGACCGTGATGCGCTCGGGGAGCACCTCCGTCGCGCTCACGGCGTGCTCGTTGAAGAGCACCCGGTACGCGCGGTTGAAGCCGCGACCCACGATGCGAACGCGCGTGCCTGGCGGACCGGCCGTGGGCTCGATGTGCTCGATCATGGGGCGCGCCTGGGCGTAGAGCGCGGTCGGCGCGGAGAGGGCCGCGAGGGCGAGGAGCAGGGCGGAGCGGGGGTGCATACGGTCTCTTGGGAAGGAATCTTGTGGGGAGGAGGGCGGACTAGGGCGCGTCGTCGAGGGCGCCCTCGGCGCGGTGGGTCGCGGCGAGGTCGTCGAAGATCTCGTCGAGGGGAACGTTCGCGCCGCTGAGCGTGAGCGCCGACGACACAAGGTTTTTTGTGGCGTCGTACACCGCGAGCCAGCGGAGGCGCGCGTCGTCGAGGGCCGGCGTGCGCACGTCGGCGGCGCGGAGCTCGCGCTCGCCGAGGGCGACCCTTTCGAGCGCGGTGCGAGCGTCGGAGAGTTCGAGGCGCCACGCGGCGGCGTCGCGCACGGAGTCGGCGCGCTCGTCGAGGGTGCCGAGCACATGGTCGATGGCGGCGAGGAGGCGCATGGGGCCGCGGTGCGCGAGGGTCTCGGGCGCGTCGACGAAGAAGCGGTCGACGGCCACGGAGCCCGCGCGGTGCCCGAGGAGGTGATGGGCGAAGCGCTGGAGCACGTCGCGTCCTTCGCGCACCGGCGCCTCGCGAGAGGCCATCAGCGCGTGGAGCGCAGGGTTCGCGCTGCGGGCGGCGTGGAGGTGGCCCGCGACCGCATCGGTGGCAGCGCGGAGTGCGGCGACGGCGAAGTGGAGCGCCGGGTCGAACTCGCGGAGGCGCCCGGCCACGTGGCGGGCGATCTGCTCGATGGCGTAGTCGCCGTAGATGCGCGTCTCGTCGAAGTCGATGTGCGTGTCGGCCATGGCGTGCGGTGGGCGGGGAGGATTCCCGTCGGGCGCGGGGTTGTAAAGGGTCACGCAGAAGGGCGCGTAAGGGCGCGGCGGCAGCGGCGTTTCCCGCCCCGAGATGAGCGCGACCGTGTCGATCGTGGGCCCCGCGTTGGGGCATGAACTTCCCGCGTGGGCGGCTTTTGTCTATGGTCCGCGGCGACGCGAAACGATGACCGCTTCCGACGCCGCCGTCGCCGAGGAGCGCGCCCTCGTAGAAGCCGCGCAGGAAGGAGACCGTGCGGCGCTCCAGTCCCTCCTCGATCGCGTGGCGCGACCGCTCTACGCGGCGGTGATCCTCCCGCGCATCGGCAACCCCGCCGACGCCGAAGACATCCTCCGCGACACGCTCCTTCGCGGCATGGAGCGCTTCGACACCTTCCGCTGGACGGGCGCGGGCGTGTTCCCATGGTTCCGTCAGATCGCGGTGAACCAGGTCATCGACCACGTGCGCCGACGTCAACGCCGCGGCCGCCTCGAAGACCGCTTCGAAGAGCACGTCAACCACGTCGTTCCGCTGCACCACGCCGGGGCCGACGACGCGCTCATCGAAGCGCAGGAGCGCGCGGCCTCGTCGCGTGATCTCCACGCGGCCATGGCCACGCTCAACGACCGCTACCGCCGCGCCGTGGAGCTTCGCCTGCTCGAAGAGCGGTCGCGCGAGGAGTGTGCGGCGGCACTCGGCGTGACCGTCGGCAACTTCGACGTCATTCTGCACAGGGCTCTCGCGGCCTTGAGAAAGGCCTACGGCGTAGGATGAGCGACCCCACCCCCGACTGGAACCCCGAGGACGGCCCGCCGCCCTCCGACGACGAGCTCGCCGAGGCGACCGCCCTCGCCCGCGCCCTCGATGGCGCCGTGGCGACCGCGCCCGACAGCGAAGCGCTGCGCATGGGACTCCGCGTGCGAGCCCTCGCGCACCCCGACCGCGACGCCGCGAAGGCCGTCGCCGACCGCGTCGTGCGCGACGCGCTCCAGCAGCACCGCAGCGCGTGGTTCGCGCGCGCACCGAGGCTCCGTCTCGTCGCAGGCTTCGTGGCCCTCGTGGGCGTCGGACTCGCGGGCGGAGCCTACGTGCGACGCAACACCGAGCGCAGCGCCACCGCGACGACCGCAACCACCGTGAGCGCCGTGTTCACCGCGCCCGTGGAGCCCGGCGCAGGTTCGATGCCCGCGACGCGCCTCTACGACCGCGGCCTCCGCGACTACCGCGCGAGCCTGCTCGGAGGCGACGAATGATCCGCGCGCTGCGAACCCTCACGCTCCTCGTGGGCCTCACGCTCGCATCGGGGTGCGCGGAGTCGATGGATGCGCAGACGCCCTCTCGCGAGGCCTCGATGGCCGTGCTGGGCACGGTGCGGGCGCTCCATCACGAGGCCGACGTCTACGAGTCGACGGGCGACTTCGAACGCGCCGCCAACGCCATGCGACGCGCGCTTGCGGTGCCCCTCCCTGCGGGCTTCGCCGGGGCCGACGACGTGCGTGCCGATGCGTGGGGACGCCTCGCAGAACTCGACCTGCGACGCGAGCGCCCCGACGAGGCGCTGGCCCACGCCGACGAGGGCATCCGCAACACGCCGCGCGAGAGCGTGTTGCAGGCGCGGCTCTACATGGTGCGCGGGCAGTGCCTCCGCGCGCTCGCCGACCGCGCCACGCAGCAGGGTGATGCCGCGACCGCCGCGCGACGGCGCGAAGAGGCCCTGGCTGCATTGGAGCACTCGATCGAAGTCAACGGACGTATCCTCCGCGGCCTCACCGAGGGAGGACGTCGATGATCTCGCGCTGCGTGTGGTTCCTGGCCCTGCTCTCTGTCGCCGGGTGCGCCGCGCGCGCGGCCTCGTCACCACCGCCGTCGTCGATGCCCGCGGAGTCGTCGCGCAGCGTGAGCGGCAGCGCCACGGTGCCCACGCCGCAATCGCTGTCGGTGGGGCGCGAGCCCGGTCGTGCGGGTGCGAGCGACGAAGCGTCGATGCCCTCAACGCCCAGCGCCACCGCGCCCGCGCGCCCGTCGATGCCCGTGATGCCCACGATGAGCGCGGGCGGCATGGCTCCTCCCCCGAGCGCGCAACCCATCGACACGCCCGCGGTCGACGACACGACGCGCACCGAGAGCCAGATCGCGCAGTGGCAGGCCGAGCTCGATCACCAGCGCGGGCTCCTCGCCTCGACGCTCTCGCAGTGTCGGGACATCTGCGCCGCCGCTTCGAACGTGTGCACCGCGGCGCGCGAGGTGTGTCGCCTCACCGGAGACCTCGCGAACACCAACGCGCGCGACGCCCGCTGCACCCGCGCCCGCACGGCCTGTGTCGACGCCGGTCGCCGCCGCGATGGAGCGTGCCCCGTGTGCCCTGCGCGTTGAGCGCGCCGCATCTGGAGGGCCCCGCCGCGCTGTACTAGCGTCTGCGCCGTGAGTTCTTCTCCCCGCCTGCTTCTCGCCCTCGCCCTGGTGTCGGCGCCCGCCGCCGCGCTCGCGCAGCCCTGTCTCTTATACACATCT
>CAMFHP010000067.1 GCA_945952225.1 uncultured Myxococcaceae bacterium | reverse complement strand
TCGCAGCCCGGTGGACAGGGCGGATCGCAGCCCGGTGGGTCGCAGCCCGGTGGACAGGGCGGATCGCAGCCCGTGATGGCGGGCGTGCAGCAGGGCGTGGCGCAGTCGAGTGCGACGGTGGGCACCGGGGGCGGCGCGGGCGTCGGGCACGACGACAACGCGCGCGGCGCGGCGGTGCAGACGCAGCAGACGAACGCCGTGGTGCAGGTGAACGGGCAGCAGACGGGGAACGGTCCGTCGCGGTCGGCGGTGATCCGTACGGCGGCGGCGGATGGGTTCGCGAGCGCGCCCTACCGGCAGGTGTATGCGCCCTACTGGGACCACGCGCGTGAGGTGCTCCATCAGGGCGAGGTGCCCGCGGGCTATCGCTCGTATGTGCGACGGTATTTTCAACTGATCCGACCGAGGGAAGAGTCGACACCATGACCGACAAGCGCAGCGCGCCCGCCGAGGCCGTGAAGGCCTTTCAGCGCGACATCGACGCCGTGCGCACCGAGGTGGGCCGCGTGATCGTGGGCAACCGCGAGATCGTCGACGCCGTGCTCACGTGCCTCCTCGCGGGAGGGCACTGCCTGCTCGAAGGTGTGCCGGGTCTGGGCAAGACGATGCTCGTGCGCACGCTGGGGCGCGCCCTCGACCTGCCCTTCTCGCGCGTGCAGTTCACGCCCGACCTCATGCCCGCAGACATTCTCGGCACGCAGGTGCTCGTCGACGACGAGCGCGGGGGCAAGCGCTTCGAGTTTCAGCGCGGCCCCATCTTCGCGAACCTGGTGCTCGCCGACGAGATCAACCGCGCCACGCCCAAGACCCAGAGCGCGCTGCTCGAAGCCATGCAGGAGCAGTCGGTCACCGTCGCGAAGAAGACCTGGAGCCTCGACCAGCCGTTCTTCGTGCTCGCCACGCAGAACCCGCTCGAAATGGAGGGCACCTATCCCCTCCCCGAGGCGCAGCTCGACCGCTTCTTCTTCAAGGTCATGGTGCCCTTTCCGAAGGCCGACGACCTGCACGCGATCCTCGACCGCACCACGGGCACCGACGCCTCCGAGGTGAAGACCGTGCTCACCCGCGCGCGCATTCTCGAACTCCGCGCCCTCGCCCGCGAGGTGCCCGTCGCGCGTCACGTGCAAGACCTCGCGGTGCGCGTGCTGCTCGCCACGCACCCCGACGATCCGTCGGCCACGCCGAAGGTGAAGCGCTACGTGCGCGTGGGCGCTTCACCGCGCGGCGCCCAGGCGGTGCTGCTCGCTGCGAAGATCCGCGCGCTGGTCGACGGTCGCTTCGCCGCGAGCGTCGACGACGTGCGGGCGAGCGCGCTGCCCGCGCTGCGGCACCGGGTGATCCTCAACTTCGAGGGCGAGGCCGAGGGCGTGCGCACCGACGCGGTGCTCGACGAGATCCTGGCGTCGGTGAAGCCCGCGAGCGCCTGAGCGACGGAGCGCGCGCGATGGGCCTGCTCGACTTCTTTCGACGACGGGACGCGGAGCCCGCGCGCGGCGAGCGCGACCTCTTCGACGACGAGCTCCAGCGGCGGCTGGAGTGGCTCGCGGTGGTGTCGCGGCGGCTCTTCGCGGGGCGCATGCACGCGCAGCGGCGCACGAAGAAATCGGGCTCGGGCATCGAGTTCGCGGACCATCGGGAGTACGCGCGCGGCGACGACCTGCGCACGCTCGACTGGGCGGTGTACGCGCGCACCGAGAAGCTCCTCCTGCGGCTCTTCGAAGAGGAAGAGGACCTCGCGATCTACGTGCTCCTCGACTGCTCGGCGTCGATGGGCTTCGGGTCGCCGTCGAAATTCGACCACGCGCGCAGGCTGGCGGCGGCGATGGCCTACGTGGGCCTCGCGAACCTCGACCGCGTGGCGATCATCGCGTGGAGCGACGCCGTCACGCGCCGCATGGCCCCGGCGCGCGGCCGCGGACGGATCTTCAAGGTCTTCGAGTTTCTGCGCGCGGTGCGCCCCGAGGGAGAGACCGCGCTCGCCGACGCGGCCCGCGCCTTCGCGGCGGAGAACAAGCGCCGCGGCGTGGCCGTGATCGTGTCGGACCTCTACGACCCCGCGGGCTTCGAGCGCGGCCTCAACGCGATCCGCTACCAGAAGTTCGAGCCCATGGTGATCCACGTGGTCGACGAGCGCGAGGCCGAGCTCGACGCGCGGGGCGACGTCACCCTCGTCGACGCCGAGCGCGGCGATGTGCGCGACGTGACGCTCACGCCCGACCTCGCGGAGCGGTACCGCGCGGCGCACGCGGCGTGGCGCGAGGAGATCGCGTCGTTCTGCCGGAGCCGACAGATCCCCTACGTCGCCGCCGACGTGCACGGCGCGTTCGAAGAGCAGGTGCTCATGCTCCTGCGACGCGTGGGGATGGTGGGCTGAGATGGATCTCCTCGGGCTCCCGCTCCAGCAGCTCGCGATGGTGTTCGGCGCGGCGGGCGTCGCGGTGGTGGCGCTCTACCTGCTCAAGCTCCGTCGTCGCCGCGTGGCGGTGCCCTCGACGGCGCTGTGGATCCGCGTGCTCGATGCGCGCCCGGCGTCGAGCCTCTTCGAGAAGCTCAAGCGCCTGCTCTCGCTGCTGCTCCAGCTGCTCATTCTCGCGATGCTGGTGTTCGCGCTCGGCGATCCGCGCGTGAAGGGCGCGGCGCGCGCGGGGCGCTCGCTCGTGGTGCTCCTCGACGGGAGCGCGAGCATGAAGGCCACCGACGTGCCCGGCACGCGCGCCCGCGCAGCCCGCGAGGCGGTGCGACGGCTCGTGCGCGAGATGGGCCCCGCGGACCAGATGCTCCTCGCGCAGATGGACTCGGAGGTCACCACCCTCTCGCCCATGACCGACGACGCCGCGGCCCTCGAGGCGGCGCTCACCGACTACGCCCCGCACGACACGGGCGCCGACCTCGCGCGGGGGCTGCGCTTCGGCCTCGACGCGCTCCGCGGTGCCGCGAACCCCGAGCTCGTGGTGGTGGGCGACGGCGCCTGGGATGCGCCCCGCGACGGTGCGGGGGAGGTGCGAACGGGGGACGTTCCGCTGCGCTTCGTGGGTGTGGGTCGGCGCGGTCGCAACGTGGCGATCACGGCCTTCGCGGTGCGGCGCTATCCGCTCGACAAATCGCGCTACGAGGTGCTGCTCGAAGCGCGCAGCTTCAGCGACCGCCCCGAGCGCGTGGAGCTCACGCTGCTCGCCGACGGCGCGCCCGTCGACGTGTCGCACTTCTCGCTCGACGCGGGCGCCACGGTGCAGCGCGTGCTGCCCGACCGCGCGGGCGCCAACGCCTCGCTCGAAGCGCGCATCGCCTTCGAAGACGGCACCGCCGACGACCTGCCCGCCGACGACCGCGCGTGGGCCACGCTGCCCGAACGCCGCCGCGCGCGGGTGCTCTCGGTGACCGAGGGAAACCGCTACCTCGAAGCCGCGCTGCTGCTCGACGAGTACCTCGACGTGACCGACACGACGCCCGCGCGCGCCGCGGAGCTGCTCCAGCCCGGTCGCTTCGACGTGGTGATCTTCGACAAGGTGACGGCGCCCGTTCCGCCCGGCACGAGCGCGGTGTGGCTGCGCCCCGAGGGTCCCGACGCGCCCCTCGCCGCGGAGCCGGGCTTCGCGATGGCCCCGCCGGGCTCGGCGATCCGCGTGGATCAGGTGCTCCGCACGCACCCCCTCGTGCGCTTCGCGAGCGACCTTCAAGAAGCCCACATCGGACGCATCGTGCGGTACCGCGCGGGCGCCGGAGATCGCGCGGTGGTCTCGTCGTCGGTGGGCCCGCTGCTGATCGCGGGTGAGCGCCACGGCGATCGCTTCGCGCTGTTCACCTTCGACGTGCGCGAGAGCGACGTGCCGCTGCTCGTCTCGTGGCCCGTGATGCTCATCAACGCCGTCGACTGGTTCGCGGGCGAAGACCCGGCGTACCTGAGCTCGTTCACCACGGGCACGTCGTGGCGTGTGCCCGTGCCCGCGGGCGTCGATCGCGCGACGGTGGAGTCTCCTTCGGGGCGACGCTTCACCGCGCCGGTCTTCGAGGGACGCGCGGTGTTCTCGGGCACGGAGGCGGGCCTCTACCGCGTGCATGCGGGCGACGCGCACCGGCTCGTGGCGGGCAATCTCTCCGACCCGCGCGAGTCCGCGTGTGCGCCTCGCGCGACGCTCGACGTGAACGGCACGCGCGCCACGGCGCCGAGGCCCGGACGCGCGGGCACGCGCCGTGAGCTGTGGCTCTATGCGCTCGCGGCCGCGCTGATCCTGCTCTCGATCGAGTGGGTGACCTGGCACCGACGCGTGACCGTGTGACCTCGGCGCCGCCCGACGCGCCCTGTGGAGAATTCAGAGCTCCAACGCGGGGTCACGGAATGTCATCGCATTCTTCGCGAAAGAAGACACATCGCGGTTTCGCGCGGCCGAAACACACGTTGCGGTGACGACGCGAGAAAACAGCAGCGCTGCGTGCCGCCGGGCCCCGTGTTTTCAACGCTTTCACAGGTGGGATACAAGGTCGGGCATGCGACACAGATTCCTTCCCAGGACCGGGCTGCTCGCGGGGATTCCCCTGACGCTCGCGATCGTGTCGACGTCGTCGACCGCGTTCGCGGTGACATACAACGTCGGCCCGACGCGCACCTATCGGACGCCCTGCGCGCTCATCACCGACTCGTCGGTGGTGCTGCGTCCGGGCGACATCATCGAGGTCGACAACGCAACCTACGTCGACGCCTGCCGCGTCGAAGAGTCGGGTTCGGAAGCGGCGCCGATCATCCTCCGCGGCGTCGGCGGCCGTCCCATCATGGACGGCACCGGCCTCGCGCTCGACGGCGACGCGGGTCGGCCCCGCGCGCTGCTCCAGTTCAGCAGCCCCGACGGCCGCGTCGGCGCGAACAACTGGGTGGTCGAAAACCTCGAGATCCGCAACGCCTCGAACGCGCTCAACAACGCGTCGGGCATCCGCGTGACCGAGCGCTCGACCAACGTGGTGCTCCGCAACCTCCGCGTGCACGACAACCAGAACGGCATCACGTCGGACACCGGCGCGTCGCTCGTGGTCGAGGGCAGCGAGATCTACCAGAACGGCACCGGCACCGTGGCCACCACCGCGGGGCACAACATCTTCGTGTCGGGCATCACGGCGCGCATCGTCGGCAACGTCATCCGCGACTCGCGGGGCGGCCAGAACGTGCGCATGCACATGAACCACGCCTTCCTGGCGTACAACCACATCCTCCGCGGCGGCTCGTACGACATCGACGTCGAGCACAACTACAAGAACGAGTCGCCCACCTCGCGGATCATCATTCTCGCGAACGTGATCGAGCGCTCGGTCACCGCGACGAACCCCAGCGAGTCGGTGGTCTTCGGCATCGACGGCACCGCGCCGGGCCGCCCCGACACCGCGATCTACTTCTACAGCAACACCGTGCTGCTCGCGTCGTCGACGAACCGCCTGCTCAACGGGCTCGGTCCGTCGCGCGGCACCGTGCGGCTCTTCTTCTACAACAACCTCGTGAACAGCCCGGTCGCGGGCGGCGGGCTCACGCTCAACACCGCCACCGACAGCGTCATCGAGGGCTCGAACAACTTCACGCGCACGGGCATCTTCGTGCCCACCACGGTGCTCCGCACGGTGACCGCCGCGGACGCGCGCTTCACCTCCGCGACGGACCTCACCCCGCAGCGCGGCGCGCCTCCGGTGGACCAGGGCGCCACGCCGCCGATGTACCCCGACGCGACGGGCGCGATGGTCTCGGGTGTTCCGATGTCGTCGCCGGCGCTCCCCGTGGGCACCGTGGGCGTCGTCGGACGCACGGTGATGAACGCGCTCGACATCGGCGCGTACGAGGGCCTCTCGGCGCCGCCCGACACCGACATGGACGGCATTCCCGACGACGACGAGCGTCGCATCGGCACCGACCCCACGAACCCCGACTCGGACAACGACGGCATCCCCGATGGCCGCGAGGTCGGACCGGGCCCGACGTTCACCCCGCGTGACACCGACATGGACGGCACGCAGGACGCGCTCGATCCCGACGACGACGGCGACGGCATTCCGACGCGCGAGGAGCGCCCCGGCGGCCTCGACCGCGACAGCGACATGGACGGCACGCCGGATCACCTCGATCCCGACGACGACGGCGACGGCATCCCGACGCGCAACGAGCGCCCGGGCGGCACGAACCGCGACACCGACATGGACGGCACGCCGGACCACCTCGACCCCGACGACGACGGCGACGGCGTTCCGACGCGCAGCGAGCGCCCGGGCAACGTCGACCGCGACACCGACATGGACGGCACGCCGGACCATCTCGACACCGACGACGACGGCGACACCGTGCCCACGCGCGACGAGCGCCCCATGGGCATGGACCGCGACACCGACACCGACGGACGCCCCGATCACCTCGATCCCGACGACGACGGCGACACCATTCCGACGGCCACCGAGCGCCGTCAGGACACCACCACCGACGACGACTTCGACCGCGACATGACCCCGTCGTGGCTCGACCTCGACTCCGATGGCGACGGCGTGCCCGACCGCACGGAAGCGGGCGCCGACGGCAACAACCCCGTCGACACCGACCGCGACGGCGCGCCCGACTACCTCGACCTCGACTCGGACAACGACTGCGCCCCCGATCGCGCCGAGCCCGGCGCCGCGCGCACCACGCCGGCGACCGATCCCAACGCGAACTGCTCGGGCGCCACGCCGGTCTGCGACACGACCCGCGGCGTGTGCGTGCCCCGCATGGGCGCGACCGACACCGACATGGACGGCATTCCCGACGACGTGGAGCGCCGCATCGGCACCGACCCGACGAACCCCGACACCGACGGCGACGGCATCCCCGATGGCCGCGAGGTGGGCCCGGATCTCAACAACCCGCGCGACACCGACATGGACGGGACCATCGACCCGCTCGATCCCGACGACGACGGCGACGGCGTTCCGACGCGCACCGAGCGGCCGATGAACATGGACCGCGACAGCGACATGGACGGCACGCCCGACTACCTCGATCCCGATGACGACGGCGACGGCATCCCGACGCGCAACGAGCGCCCGGGCGGCATGAACCGCGACACGAACTCGAACGGCACGCCCGACTACCTGGATCCCGACGACGACGGCGACGGCATCCCGACGCGCAGCGAGCGCCCCGGCGGCGTGGACCGCGACACGAACACCGACGGCACGCCGGATCACCTCGATCCCGACGACGACGGCGACACCGTGCCCACGCGCGACGAGCGCCCCATGGGCATGGACCGCGACACCGACACCGACGGACGCCCCGATCACCTCGATCCCGACGACGACGGCGACACCATTCCGACGGCCACCGAGCGCCGTCAGGACACCACCACCGACGACGACTTCGACCGCGACATGACCCCGTCGTGGCTCGACCTCGACTCCGATGGCGACGGCGTGCCCGACCGCACGGAAGCGGGCGCCGACGGCAACAACCCCGTCGACACCGACCGCGACGGCGCGCCCGACTACCTCGACCTCGACTCGGACAACGACTGCGCCCCCGACAGCCGTGAACCCGGCGCGGCGCGCACCACCGTGGCCGTGAACCCGAACGACAACTGCTCGGGTTCCACCCCGGTGTGCGACACGAGCCGCGGCGCCTGCGTGGCGCGCTCCGACGCGGGCACCGACTCGGGCGTCGCCGACTCGGGCGTCACCGACGCGGGCGACGACTCGGGCCTCCTCGACGGCGGCGTGAACACCGCCCGCCAGATCACCGGCGACGGCTGCGGATGCAGCACCGTCGGCACCACCGGCGGCAACGACACCGCCGCCCTCGCCCTCACGGCGGGCCTCCTCGGCCTCTGCGTGGTGCGCAGCCGTCGCAAGCGCGACGCGGCCTGATCCCAACGACAGGCTGATCCCCGCAACGCCCCTCTTCGCCCGCGCGGCG
The DNA here is from genome assembly GCA_945952225.1 of uncultured Myxococcaceae bacterium. Taxonomy (GTDB): domain Bacteria; phylum Myxococcota_A; class Polyangia; order Polyangiales; genus CAISKJ01. Next base: position 37,297 of record CAMFHP010000067.1, on the reverse strand, counting down.
AAGGGGGGCGTCGCCCATTTGGGGCCCCGCACCCCCGGTGAGAGGAACGCAGGGCGCTGCGAACGCGCGCAGGGGCCTCCAGGCGCCCGTACAGGGGCGCCGGAGGAGCGGCGATGGGGTGCGGAGGGGGAACGGGAAGCGGCGGCCCGCAGCGGGGCGCCGGCGGCGGTCAGACGCGGTTGGGGATGTGCACGGCCTCGCCGATGGCGGCCTTGGCGGCTTCCATCATGGCTTCGCCGAGCGTCGGGTGCGGATGGATCGTGAGGCCCATGTCTTCGACGTAGGCGTCCATCTCGATGGCGAGGGCGGCCTCGGAGATGAGGTCGCTGGCCTCGGGGCCGACGATGTGAACGCCGATGATCTTGGCGTCCTTCTTGTCCTTGCCGGTGCGCTCGGCGATGACCTTCACGAAGCCGTCGGTCTCGAGCACGGCCATCGCGCGTCCGCTCGCCGAGAAGGGGAACTTGCCGACGGTGATGTCGAGCCCCTTCTTGCGCGCCTCGTCTTCGAAGAGGCCCACCGACGCGATCTCGGGGTGCGTGAAGGTCGCCGCGGGAATCGCGCGCCAGTCGCGGGCGCTCTTGTGTCCCGCGATCACCTCGGCGGCGATCTCGCCTTCCTTGCTGGCCTTGTGGGCGAGGTACGGTCCGCCGGCCACGTCGCCGATGGCGTAGACGCCGGGCACGTTGGTCTCGCACTTCTCGCCGATCACCACGTGGCCGCGCTTGTCGAGCGTGACGCCCGCCTTGTCGAGCCCGAGGTTCTCGGAGTTGGGACGCATGCCCACGGCCACGAGCACCACGTCGGTGTCGACGGTCTGCACCGCGCCGCCCACGTCGAGCGAGACGCGCAGCGAGCCGTCGGGCTGCGTGGTGTAGCCCGTCGCCTTCGCGCCGGTCACGAAGTTCACGTTGGCGGCCTTCATGGCCTTGATCACGGGCTTCGTGAGGTCTTCATCCATCGAGGCCAGCACGCGGGGCATGAACTCGGCGATGGTCACCTGCACGCCGAGCTTCGAGTACACGCCGCCGAGCTCCATGCCGATGATGCCGCCGCCGATGATCAGCAGGCGCTTCGGCAGCGGGTCGAGGCTCACGCCCTCCTTCGCCGAGATGACGGTCTTGCCGTTGTAGGCGAAGCCCGGAACCTCCACGGGGCGCGAGCCCGTGGCGATGATGATGCCCTTCGTGGCCGTGACGCGCTCGACGCCGTTGGCCGTGGTCACTTCGAGGGTCTTCGCGTCGACGAAGCGCGCGGTGCCCGCGAGGGTCTCGGCGTTGTTGGCCTTGAGGAGCTGCGCGACGCCGCCGGTGAGGCGCTTCACGATGCTGTTCTTCCACGCCTGGAGCTTCGTCGGATCGACGGAGACGCCCGACACCGTGATGCCCATGGTGCCCGCGCCGTGCTGCGCCTTCTCGACGAAATTCGCCGCGGCGATGAGGGCCTTCGAGGGGATGCATCCCCAGTTGAGGCACACGCCGCCGAGCGACTCCTTCTCGATCACGAGCGTCTTCTGCTTGAGCTGGCCGAGCCGGATGCCCGCCACGTAGCCGCCGGGGCCGCCACCAATCACGATCGAGTCGTAGGTCTTCGTGCTCATCTGCTTAGGGTCCATTCCTTCCGTCGTGCGAACGCGGGCGGAGGGTCTAACACGGGTCCGCGGGTCGTTCGCAAGCGCGCGCGTCACCGCAGCGCCGACGGGGATGTAGGGCCGACGGGCGACGAAGTCCGCGCCTTGCGGAATCCGCGAGGAGACGTGGCGGACGCAGACGGGCGGCGGTCAGCCCAGGGTGCCCGTGCGGGCCGGGGGAATGGACTCGTTGGCGGGCACCGACGTGAGCGCGACGGAGGCGGCCACACGACGGGTGCGATGCTTGAGGCTCCGCACGTCTTCGAAGGGCGCGAGGAGCCGCGACGCGAGCTGCGCCGAGCCGGGCACCTCGGGTCCGCTCGTGCCGTGCACCTTCACCACGTAGTCGCGCACGCAGTCCTGGAGCTGTGCGATGAGCGCGCGCACCGGCGCCGCGCGGTCGTTGGCGACGGGCTCGCTGGTCATGCCGCACACCGCGCCCGCGTCGTCGACGGCGTTGCGCGCCATCGAGAGCAGGTCGCCGCCGCCGAGCGACTGGATCAGCGCGTCGAGGTGCTCGCGCTTCATCGCTTCGAGGGTCTGGTGCGCGGTCATCCACACGGCGCGGGCGCTGCCGCGGAGCACCGGGCGATCCCAGCGCGCGCCGAAGACCCGCGCGAGCGACGTGCGGAGGCCCTGGTCGAGGGCCTCGAAGCGGTGCGCGTCGTCCCACACCCGAAGCTGACGGCGGAGGAGCGTCCACGCGCGCTGCACCTTGCGCACGGCGTCGCGGCGGAGCGCGGCGTTCGAACGCTCCGCGGCCTCGTGGGCGCCCGAGCGGGCCTGCGCGAGCCGTGTGGCCGCCGAGGACAGACGGCTCATGCTCCCGGCCACCGTCGGGGGAATCACCGTCGGCGCCTCGACCACCGTCGCGGGTTCTTCTCCGTGCTTCTTGTGTTTGAGCCGCGTCGCGGGCGCGACGTGGTTGGCCACGCTCCGTTGCGAGGCGAGCACCTGCGCGCGGCGGGCGCCCTGGTAGGCCGTCTTGAGCGCCAGCGCGAGCGCCACGAGTTCGACGGTCTCCATGCGCGGCAACACCACCTGGGGAACCACCATGTTCACACTCCTTCGCGCCCCTGAACGGCCGTCACCCGCGGCTTCGTGCATGATCTCCGTCGACGCGTGTCGGGGGCGACGACCGCGCGCCGGACACTCGCCGCGCTGCGTTCCCCGCGCAGGGATGCGTTAGTCTGCGCACGTGGAGACCCATCGCCCCACGCCGCCCGCGCGGCGCGCGCCCCTTCCCCTGCTCCTCGCGTGCGCCCTGGGCCTCGCGGCGTGCTTCTCCGACAAGACGCCCGCCGCCGACGCTGCGCCCGTCGACGCGCTCCCCGATGCGCTCCCCGACGCGCCTCCGCCCGATGCCCCCGACGACCTCACGACCGTGACCGACGCCGACGACGGGAGCACCGGGCGCGACGTGGGGGATGTGGTGGACGTGGTGGATGCGGCTGACGTGAGCGATGCGCCGCCGCCCTGCGCCGACGACCGCGCGTGCGTCGACCCCGCGGCGCCGCGATGCCGCGTGGGCGACGGGCGTTGTGTGCGCTGCCTCGCGAGCGACGATTGCCCGCGCGGACAGCACTGCGATTCCGCGCGCAACACCTGCGAGGCGGGCTGTACGAGCGACACCGACTGCCGACGCAACGCCGACGACGCCGGGTCCGGTCCCGTCGCGCGGTGCAACACGTCGACGGGGCAGTGCATCGAGTGTGCGTCCGACGACGAGTGCCCCGTGCGGACGATCTGCACCGAAGGACAGTGCGTGCCGGGCTGCAACGAGCGCCGCGGGTGCTCTGTTGGCGAGACGTGCTGCCGAAACGCGTGCATCGACCTCAACGCCGACACCGCGAACTGCGGCGCGTGCGGGGTCTCGTGCGCGGCCCCCAACGGCGTCGCCTCCTGCACGATGGGTCGCTGCGCGATCGAGCGCTGCACCGCGGGCTACGCCGACTGCAACGGCTCGCTCGCCGACGGATGCGAGGTGCGCCTCGACAACGATCCCATCAACTGCGGACGCTGCGGCACCGCGTGCCCCGACGTGTCGAACGCCGCCGTGGCCTGCGCCGCCGGACGCTGCGGCTTCGCCTGCAACGCGGGCTACGCCGACTGCGACGGCAGCGGCGCCAACGGGTGCGAGCGCAACCTCGACGCCGACCCCATGGCCTGCGGCGGATGCTCGTCGCGATGCCCCACGCCCACGGGCGCGCAGTCGGTGCTGTGTGGTGGTGGCGTGTGCGGGTTCTCGTGCAGGCCCGGGCTCGGCAACTGCGACGGCGACGCTTCGAACGGCTGCGAGACGAACGTGCAGACCTCGCTGCTCCACTGCGGCGCGTGCGACATGGCGTGCCCCGCGCGGGCCAACGCGACGGCGACGTGCGCGCTCGGGCGCTGCGGGTTCACCTGCAACGCGGGCTTCGGCGACTGCGACGGCGACGCTTCGAACGGCTGCGAGACCGACCTCGCGAGCACCACGGAGCACTGCGGACGCTGCGGCAACCGATGCTCCGTCGCGGGCGGCACGGCGGCGTGTGTGATGGGCGCGTGCACCGTGGCCGCGTGCGGCAGCGATTTCGCCGACTGCGATGGCGTCGTGACGAACGGCTGCGAGTCCGACCTGCGCACCTCGGCGGTGCACTGCGGAACGTGTGCGACGAGCTGCGCGGCGCGTGCGAACACCACGGCGACCTGCGAGGCGCGCGTGTGCGGCGCGCGGTGCAACGCGGGCTACGCCGACTGCGACGGTGAGGCTTCCAACGGCTGCGAGGTGAACACGCAGTCGACGGTCACGAGCTGCGGCGCGTGCGGACGCGCGTGCACCGCGACCAACGGCACCGCGGGATGCAGCGCCGGGAGCTGCACCCTCGCGACCTGCAACGCGGGCTTCGCCGACTGCGACCGCATCGCATCGAACGGCTGCGAGACCGACCTCGCGCGCAGCGTGACGAGCTGCGGCGCGTGCGGCGTGCGCGGCACCGAGGTGTGCGACGGCCGCGACAACACCTGCGACGGACGCTCCGACGAGCTGTGCCCCACGAGCCTCGGGGGCCTCGATGCAATCTCGGCGACGAGCCCCTCGTACGGCAGCGGCGCGGGCGTCGCGTGGGACCTCTCGTGTCCCGCGGGAACCTTCGCGACGGGCGTCACGGGCAGGCTCTACAGCGGGTACTACCACTCGTCGCTCACGCTGCGCTGCGCGCGTCCGCGGCTCGTCGAGAGCACCACCTCCACGCCCTACCGCTACAGCGTCGCGTGGGACGCCGCGGGCTCCGTCGGCCCCATCGGCCTCGCGAGCGGATCGGTCTACACCTTCGACTGTCCCGCGGGCTCGGCGATCCACCGGGTGACGCCGTACTACTTCAGCTCGATCATCACGCAGGTCACGTGGGAGTGCGCGTCGTGGTCGGTCTCGGGCTCGACCTCGGCGGGCTGGCGCGTCACGCGCACGGTCACCAACAGCGGCACCTTCGGGCGCCTCCTCGGCACGCGCGCGGACTACACCTGCCCCGACGCGGGCACCAACGCGTCGGCCATGCGCGCCGTGTTCGGACGCCTCAATTCGCCCTACCTCTCCAGCATCGCCGTGCGCTGCGCGTCGTCTTCGATCACCGTGCGCTGAGCACCGCGCCCGCCGCCGCCGCGCCCGCACGCAACGCCGCTTCGACGCCGCGCGAACGGTCGGCCACGGCGCCGCCGAACGCATCGCCGCACAACACCAGCGGGCCCCGCGCGCCGCGGATCACCACCGGCCCATCGAGCGCCGTCTCGGGACGCACGAAGGCGTAGCGCCAGCGGTGGGCGTCGACGCGTTGAACCCCATGGCCCGCCGTGCCTCCGAGCGTGGCCATGAGCGCGTCGCCCATGGGATCGAGGGCGTCTTCGAGGTGCGCGCGCGACCACGCGGCGCTCGCGTGCACCACCCAGAATCCCTCGTGCTCGTAGACCCCGGCGATGTCGTCGAGGGCGCGGGCCGCGTCGAGGTCGCTCCCCCTGCCCGGCGCCACCACGACCACGAGGCACGGGTCGTACTGCACGGATGCGAGGCGCGCGCGCACCGTCGCCTCGAAGGTCACACCGCCCGCGTCGCAGAGCGCGAGGGCCTGCGGAACCGGCGCCGAGAGCACCACCGCGTCGGCGGTCACGGGCGCGGCGCCGTCATCGACGATCCATCCGTCGGGCGTCGCCGTGATCGCGCGCACCGTCGACTGCTGCCGCACGGGGAGCTCGTCGAGCAGCGCCGCGGCCAGCGCGCCGGCCCCCTGCGCGATGCGGTGCGTGGTCTTCTCCGCGGTGAGCACCCTCGCGTCGACGAGCGCATCACGGAGCGTCGCGAGCGTCGGGTCGGTGAGCGTCACGCGCTGCACGCCGAGGTCGTAACGCAGCCCCTCGCGACGGCGTGTAGAGGCCCTTCCGCCGCGTCCGCGTCCCTTGTCGAGCGCGGTCACCGTGAGGCCGTGGTCGGCGAGCGTGCGCGCCGCGAGGGAGCCCGCCACCCCGACGCCCACCACCGCCACGGAGCGCACCGCGCCGCCGCGCGAACGATCCACACGGCCCTGCCAGCGCGACGCGCCCACCCGTCGCAGATGCGACTCGCCGGAGCGATGGCTCACGGCGCCGAGCGGTCCCGGTGCGCCCTCGCCCTGCGAGCGGTCGAACTGGCCGAGGCACCACAGAAGACCGCCGTACGACGCGGGATCGCGACCGTCGAGGGCCCAGCGGTGGTTGAGATCGGTGAGCGCCGCGAGGGCCTCGGCGGGGTCGGCGTACCAGCCCGCGAGGATCTTTCCCCAGGTCATGCGCGCGTTGTTGTGGAGCTCGCCGTGACGCACGAGAGAGCGCTGGCAGAGGTCGAAGAACGTGTCGCCGGTGCGTCCGCGTTCGATGGCGTCGCGCGAGGGTCGCGTGCGTCGTCGGGCGCGCGTCGCATCGAGGGCGCGGCGGGCCCACGCGGGCACGGCGTCGAGGGTGCCGTGGTCGGGGCGAAACGCGCAGAAGGCCCACGCGAGCTCGCGCCAGGTGAGCAGCTCGTCGAGGTATTTCTCTCCGCCCGCGCCGCCCTGCGCGACCGCGTCGGCCGCGAGGCGCCACGGCGCGATCATGCCGAAGTGAAGCCACGCGGACATCATGCTCGCGCCCGTCGCATCGGCGGCGTCGGTGCGTCGGTCGGCGTAGGTGGCGAGGTGCGCGTCCCGCCACGCGGTCCATGCGGCGAGGGCGCGATCTTCGCCGCCGACGCGCTCGTGCACGCGGCCCACGGTGTGGTCGATGCGCAGCGTGGCGAGCACGTCGGCGACCTCGTCGCGGCGCACGCGCAACGGCGCGAAGGGAAGGTCTCCCTCCCACGCGGAGACGGTCAGCCCGTCGTCGCCGCGGGGCGCGGTCGCGATGCGCGCCATGCGGGCTTCGTGCGTGGCCGAACGGAACGCGAAGGCCCGCTCCCACGCGCGTCCGACGACCTGCATCGGGAGCGCGCACGCGGTGTCGACGGCGTACACGGGGCGTCCCGTGCGCTTCGCGAGCGAGGCCCGCCAGCGCGGGAGATCACCGCAGGGAAAGTCTTCGGTGAACACCGCGGCGCTCTGCGAGGCGAGCGCGGCGAGGGCGTGCGGCGGGTCGCGTCCGTCGCCGCGTTCGAGGTGGAACACATGGCGCATCCCGCGCGACTCGTAGCGGCGCGTGAGGTCGTCGACGCCGTCGAGCACGAAGCCGTGCGTGCGGTCGCTCGCGTAGGGCGCGCGCGCGGTGAGCCCCTGGTAGACCAGCAGCGGGAGCCCGCGGTCGTGGGCCATGCGTCGCGCCGCGAGGAGCGCGGGGTTGTCGTCGACGCGCAGGGCGGTGCTCGTCCAGTACAGAACGAAGCGCCCGTCGGTCTCGCGGCCGGGGTGTTCCAGTCGGATGCGCTCGCGGAGCCAGAGGTCGGGATGCATGCGACCGATGCGATGCTCGGGACGCGGTCGGCGGCGCGGCGCTTCGTGTAGTGTGCGCCGCCGCGATGCTGACCCTGCGCGAAGCCCACGAGGCCGACCTCCCGATGCTCACCCGCTGGTCGTATGCGTTCGAACGCGACGACGGCCATCCCCCCGACGTCGACCCCGGCGCGCCCTTTCTCGCCGAGACGTGGAAGGTGTTTCGCGAGAACCCCGCGCGCGGCGAGGTGCTGGTGATCGACGAGGGCGCGACGCCCGTGGGCTACGTGGTGCTGGCGACGTACTGGTCCAACGAGTTTCGCGGCGAGCTCACCGTGCTCGACGAGCTCTACCTCGACCCCGCGCACCGCGGCGGACGGGGACCCGCCGTGCTCGACGCCATCACCGCACGCCTCCGCGCCCGCGGCTGCCGCGCCGTGAGCCTCGAAGTGCTCAACGCCAACCCCCGCGTGGCCTCGCTCTACGAGCGCTACGGCTTCCGCTCCGACCGCCGCGCGTTCGTGCTGCGCCTCGACCAGCCGTGACGCGCGCCCTCGCCCTCACCCTCGCCCTCGCGGCGTGTGCGCCCGCGGCCACTACGGCGCCCGATGCGTCGACACCCGATGCATCCATCGCCGATGGGCCCGCGGTCGATGCGCCCACGCACGACGCATCTGCCACGGATGTTGCGCAGCCCGACGCGTCGATGGCCGACGCCACCGCGCGCGATGGGTCGTCACCCGATGGGTCTCCGTCGGGCCGCCTCTTTCTCGACAGCGCGCCGTGGAACACCCCGGTCGACACGGCCCCGCTCGACCGCGAGAGCGCGTCGGTGATCGCGTGGCTCGACGGACAGGGCTTCGGGTTCGGACGCTTCCAGATCGACTTCTCCATCGAGGTGCTGGAGGCCGACGCGACGACGCCGCGACGCAGCTTCACGCGCACCGGGGACTTCTACGAGCCCGACTGCGACTTCGCGCCGGTGCCCGTTCCCGCGGGCGGCGCGTTGGAGGGCGAGACGGGCTACGCGTGCCTCGGCGACGGCGACTGCCACCTGCTCGTGGTCGACCGCGCCTCGCAGCGGCTCTACGAGATGTGGCGCGCGAACATCACCGCCGCGGGCTTCGCGGGCGGATGCCTCGCCGTGTGGAACCTCGATCGCATGTACCCGCCCAACGGACGCGGCGAGCAGTGCACGAGCGCCGACGCCGCGGGGCTTCCCATCACGCCGCTGCTGTTCACGGCCGACGAGGTGGCCGCGGGGCGCATCGATCACGCGGTGCGGTTCATCCTGCCGAACGCGCGCATCCGGTCGCGCACGTACGTGTACCCGGCCTCGCACGCGACGGGCGCGGCGAGCGGCGGGGCGAGCGCGCCTCCGTACGGCGCGCGGCTGCGGCTGCGGGCGGACTATCCCCTCGCGTCGCTGCCCAACGAGGGCGCGCGCACGGTGGCGCGGGCGCTCCAGCGCTACGGGATGTTCCTCGCGGACGGTGGCAACGTGGCGCTCACCGCGCGGAGTGACCGCTCGACGCGCGCGCGGTGGACGGGCCTCCTCGGATCGCGCGACCTGCAGGCGATCCGTCCGGGGGATTTTCAGATGGTCGACGGCGGCGAACGACGGCGCTTCACGGGCGACTGCGTGCGCAATCCGTAGCTCACGCCCACACGGGCAGCGTCACGCGCAGCACCGCGCCGCGCGCGACGTTCTCGAAGCACACCGCGCCCCCGTGGGCCCGCGCGATGTGGGCCACCAGGGCGAGGCCCACGCCGTGTCCGCGCACGCCCCCGGCCCGCGCCTCCGCGCTCCGATGAAACGCCTCGAACACCCGCGCGCGCTCGCCCTCGGGAACGCCCGCGCCCTCGTCGCACACGCGCAGCACCGCGCGTTCGCCCTCGGCCCCCACGCGCACGGTCACCGCGCCCGTCGAGAACTTCAGCGCGTTTTCGACGCCGTTGTCGATCAGCACGCGCAGCAGCGCCGCGTCGCCGCGCACGGTCACCTCGTCGTCGGCCTCCACCGTCACGCGCGCGCGTCGCGCTCCGTCGAGCGAGCCCGCACACTCGCGCGCCACCTCGGCGAGCGACACCGCCTCGCGCCCCACGCGCGCCTCGTCGAGCGGCGCCGCGAGAATCAGCAGTCGCTCTGACAGCGCGCTCACCCGCGCGAGCGTCGCGCGCACCCGCGTCAGCGCGGCCTGCACCTCGGGCGGCGCATCCGCTTCGGAGGCCAGCTCCAGCTCGGCGCGCATCGTCGCGAGGGGCGTGCGGAGCTCGTGCGCCGCGTCGGCCGCGAAGCGACGGGACTGCGCCAGCGCCACACCATGCCGACGCAACAGATCGGCGAGCGAGGCGCGCAGGGCGTCGACCTCGTCCCACCCTTCGTCACCGCCGAGCGAGGCGCGCTCGGGATGCTCCGCGCGCACGGTCTCCATCGCCGCACGCAGCCGCGTGAGCGGAGCCACCAGCGCGCCCGACACACGACGGCTCGCCATCGCCGCCGCGAGCACCGCCGTCAGCACCGCCACCAGCGAGGCCCCGAGCTGCACCCGACGGGTCGCGCGCAGGGGATCCATCGACGACGCCGTCACTACCGCGCGCGCGTCGCGTGACACCGTGCACACGCGCCGTGAGCCCGCCGTCACGCAGCCCTCCGTCGGCACGAGCGCGCGGTCGCCGCCCTGCACGATTCCCCGGTTCCACAGGGCAATTCGCACGGATGCGGGGGCGAGCTCGCGGAGCTCGTCGTCGGCCTCGTGGGCGTCGTGTGACGGGTCGCCGGTGAGCTCGGCGTAGAGCGTCTCGGCGGCGGCGGTGAGCCGCGCGTCTTCGCGCGCGAGGGTCCATCGGGTGGTGAGCGTGTCGGCCACGAGCGCGGTCGAGGCCGAGGCGAGCGCCGTCGCGAAGGCCATCGCGCGGGCGATGCGGGCGGTGAGCGTGCGGGTGGTCACGACGTTCCCAGCGCGTAGCCCTCGCCACGCAGCGTGCGCACCACGGACTCTCCGAGCTTGCGCCGCACGCGCGCCACGATCACGTCGAGGCTCGCCCCCGAACGCTCGTCGTCGTCGCCCCACACCACGTCGAGAATCTCCGCCCGCGACACCACGCACCCCTCGCGCGCCGCCAGCAGTTCGAGCAGCGCCCACTCGCGCGCCGTCAACGGAAGCTCCACACCGTTGCGCGTTGCGCGCCGCGCGGTGATGTCGAGGTCCACGTCGCCCACCCTTCGAACGAGCGCCCTCGGCAGCGGACCGCGTCGGCCCAACGCCCGCACACGCACGCGCAATTCCGCTACGGCGAAGGGCTTTGCGAGAAAATCGTCGGCGCCCGCATCGAAGCACGCCACGCGCGACGACACCGCGCCGTGCGCCGTCAGCACGAGAATGGGCACGGTCTGCCCCTCGGCCCGCAGCGCGGTGCAGAGCGACGTTCCGCTCGCGTCGGGCAGGCCCAGGTCGAGCACCACCACGTCGACGTCGCGGTCCGCGAGCGCGCTGCGCGCTTCGAGGGCGGAGCAGGCACCGTGCACGGCGTGTCCGTCGCGGGTGAGCGCGCGCACCACGAGCTCGCGGGTCTCTGCGTCGTCTTCGACCACCAGCACACGCATCGTGACCGTGGAGCCTCTCAGCCCTCGTCGTCGTCGACCAGCGCCGACGCGCCGAGCCAAAGGTAGAGCGCGGGCATCACGAAGAGGTTGAGCAGCGTCGACGTGACCAGACCGCCGAGAATCACCACGGCCATCGGGTGCTCGATCTCGTGGCCGGGGCGGTTTCCTGCGGCGACGAGGGGCACGAGGCCGAGGCCCGTCGCGAGCGCCGTCATGAGAATGGGCGCGAGGCGCTCGGTGGCGCCGCGAATCACGAGCGCGCGTCCGAAGGCCACGCCCTCCTCGCGTTCGAGGTGGCGGTAGTGGCTCACGAGAAGGATCCCGTTGCGCGCCGCGATGCCGAGCACGGTCACGAAGCCCACGAGCGAGCCGAGCGAGAGCACGCCGTCGCCCGCGAGCGCCGCGAACACACCGCCCACCAGCGCGAAGGGGAGCGTCGCGAAGGCCAGCGCCGTCACCCGCGCCGAACGGAAGTCTGCGTAGAGCACCGCCGCGATGCCCACGAGCGAGAGCAGCGCGAGGAGCATGAGCCGCGTGCGGGCCGACGCGCGGGCCGCATATTCGCCGAGGAGTTCCGCGTGGTGGCCGGTCGGGAGGCTCAGCCCTGCGATGCGACGTTCGACCTCGCGGGCCACGGTGCCGAGGTCGCGTCCGCGCACGTTGCAGGTCACGTCGATGCGTCGCGACGCGCCCTCGCGCTGGATCACGTTGGGCGTCGGCACCACGCGCACGTCGGCCAGGTCACCGAGCGCCACCTGCGCGCCGCCCGGCGTCTCGATGGGAAGCGCACGCAGCGAAGCCACGTCGCGGCGCACGCCCTCCTCGCCCCACACGGTCACGTCGACGACCTGCGGCGCGCGGAACACCTCGCCCACGCGCGCGCCCTGCACGAGCACGGCGGCGGCGCGGCGCACCTCGCCCGGCGTCACACCAAAACGCAGCGCGGCCTCGGGACGCACGCGCACCTCGATCTGCGGCACGAGCACCTGCGCTTCGACCTTGAGGTCGACCACGCCGGGCACGTCGGCGAGCGCGCGCTGTACATCGCCCGCGGCCGTGCGAAGGGATGCGAGGTCGGGGCCGAAGACCCGCACCACGAGGGCGCCGCTGGAGCCCGTGAGCACCTCCTTCACGCGCTCCTGAAGGTAGGTCTGCACGTCGCGGTAGAGGCCGGGGTAGCCCTCGACGGTCTCGCGGATGCGCGCCACCGCGCGGGCGTAGTCGGCGCGCGGATCGAGGCTGATCCAGAGCTCGGTGAAGTTCGGGCCCACGACCTCGTCGGCCACCTCGGCGCGGCCGATGTGGGAGCCGAAATTTCGCACGCCGGGAATGGCCCGCAGCTCGCGGCTCGCGCGCGCCGTGATGCGCCGCATCTCGTCGAGCGAGGTGCCCGGCTTGCCCACCCAGTGCATGAGAAAATCGGTCTCCTGAAACTCGGGGAGAAAGCCCTCGCCGAGCCGCGTCGACGCCGCGCCCGTCACCGCGAAGGTGAGCGCGAGGAGCGCCGCGGCGGTCTTCGGCCGATCGACCACGGCGGGCAGAACGCGTCCGTACACGCGTCGGAGCCACGGCACGAAGGGCGCCTCGCGATGGGCCACCGCGGCGCGCGGAAGGAGCATCAGCGAGAGCGCGGGCGTCACCGTCAGCGCCACGGCCATGGAGGCCAGCACGCCGAGCGCGTACGACACCGCGAGCGGGCGAAAGAACGCGCCCGAGAGCCCGTCGAGCAGGTACACGGGCAGGAACACCAGCACCACGATGAGCGTCGCGTAGACCACCGCGCTGCGCACTTCGAGCGACGCGCGGAGCACCACTTCGAAGGCCGATTTCGGCGTCGGAGAGAGGCGGTTGAGGCGCAGCCGACGGACGATGTTCTCCACGTCGATGATCGCGTCGTCGACGACCTCACCGAGCGCGATGGCGAGGCCCGCGAGGGCCATGGTGTCGACGGTTCCGCCGCGGAGGCGCAGCACGAGCAGCGCCGCGAGGAGCGACAGGGGAATCGCCACCACGGAGATCAGCGCCGTGCGCAGGTCGAAGAGAAAGAGCGCGAGGATCAGCGCCACGAGCACACACCCGACGGCGAGCGCCTCGCGGAGGTTGCCCACGGCGCGCTCGATGAAGCTCGCCGGACGGAAGATCGTCGGGTCGAAGCGCGCCCCCCGCATCGACGGCGCGAGGGCACGCAACGCCGACTCGACGCCCGCGGTCACCGCCACGGTGTTCGCCTCGGGCTGCTTCTCGACGATGAGCAGCAGGCCCGGTGCGTCGTCGATGATCGCGTCGCCGATGGCGGGCGCGTGGTCTTCGACCACATGGGCCACGTCGCCGAGGCGCAGGGCGCCCGAGGCGCGCGCGGTGACGGCCACGTTCGCGAGCTCGTCGGCGGTGCCCACGGTGGGCGCGTGAAAGACCGGGAGCCGTTGATTGGGCGTGTCGACGAAGCCGCCGGGCGCGGGCTGCACGGCGTCGCGCGTGGCGCGCAGCACGTCGTCGAGGCGAACCCCGTGGGCGCGCAATCGATCGGGCGACACGCGCACCTGGAGCTGCCGATCGCGCTGTCCCCAGATCGCCACGTTGGCCACGCCGGGAACGGCCATGAGGCGCGGGCGCACCGTCCATCGCACGAGGTCGGTGAGCTCGGTCTGCGTGAGGGTCGCCGACGAGACGCCCACCTTGAGCACGCGGCTCAGCGACGAGAGCGGCGAGAGGATCACCGGCGCGCGCGCGGCCGCGGGGAGCTGCGTTCCAGCGCGGGCGAGGCGCTCCTGCACGAGGGCGCGCGCGGCGGCGAGGTCGGTGCCCTCGTTGAAGATCAGCAGCACCGACGAGAGGCCGAGCACCGACTTCGAGCGCAGGGTCTTGAGCCCCGCCACACCGACGAGCGCGTTTTCGAGGGGCACCGACACGAGGCTCTCGACCTCGGGTGTCGAGAGGCCCGGCGCCTCGGTCTGGATCTCCACCCGCGGCGGCGCGAACTCGGGGAACACATCGACGGGCGTCGAGCGCACGATCCACGCGCCCGCGACGAGAAAGAGCGCGGCCGCGAGCGCCACGATGGCGCGCAATCGAAGCATCACCGTGAGCAGCGAGGTCATGGTCAGTGCCCCGCGCCGAACTCGGTGCCGAAGAGTTCCGCGACGCCCGTGGTGACCACGGAGGTTCCCTCGTCGGGACCGCGCGTGAGCACCGCGAGCTCGCCCTCGACGCGCGCCACCTCGATGCGCCGTCGCACGAAGGTCTGCGCGTCCTTCACGGTGTAGAGCCACGCGCCGCCGTACACGTCGAACACCACCGCGCTCCACGGCACCACGCGCGCCACGGACTCGCCGCGCATCGGCACACGCACCGCCACGCGCTCGCCGGGACGCAGCGCGCCGTCACCGTTCGCCACCTCGTACCAGAGGTCTCCCGTGGCCGCGTTCGCGTCGGCGGTGGGCGGTCCCGTCACCACGCGCGCAGCCCTCGGCACGCCTTCGCCCGCGAGCGGAAGCACCGACGCGTCGTGCGCTCCGTCGATGCGCGCGAGGTCGCCCGCGTACACCGCCACGCGCACCCACAGCGGGTCGGCAGCGGTCACTTCGAAGAGGGCCGCACCCGCGCTCACGGCCTGCCCCTCGGCCACCATCAGCTGGCGCACGATGCCGTCGGACGGAGCGCGGATCGCGAGGGACACGTCGCTCTCCAGCGCGCCGCTGCCGAGGCGGTTGCGACGCGCGCGGGCGGCGGTGAGCGCGGCGCGGGCCACGTCGCGGTCGGCGCGGGCCTCTTCGAGCGCGCGGGCGCTGCCGGTCTGGTCCGTGGCCATGCGGGCGGCGCGGTCGGCGCGGGCCTCGGCGGCGGTGAGCCTCGCCTGCGCCGCGGAGACGCCCTGCTCGGCCTGCGCGCGAAGATCGCGGTCCGCGGGCGCAAAGGGAACGAGCGTCGCCAGCACCTCTCCGCGTCGCACACGCGCGCCCGCAGACACCACCGCGCCGCGACGGAGCACGCCCGCGACGGGCGCCGTGAGCATCGCCGCGCGACCGGGCGGCGCCGTGAGTTCTCCGCCGAGCTCGCGGGTGGGCGCGACGTTGCGTCGGGTCACGCGGTCGAAGGCGAGCCCGAGGCGCGCGATGGCCGCGGGCGTGAGCGTGACCGTGGTGAGCTCGGACTCGGAGACGCGATGCGCGACGGTCGCAGGCGGTGTCGCAGCGGCGTGCGTGGTCGTGGTCGCGTTCTCGCGGTGACACGCGGCGCAGAGGGCGAACGCGGCGAGGGTGTGACGGGTCATGGGCTTCCTCCGAGGGCGCGGTCGAGCGAGGCGGCGGCGCGGTGCAGGTCGGCGACGAGCTCGGCGTCGCGGAGGCGCACGTCGACGCGTCGTCGGTCGGCGTCGAGCACGGCGACGAGGGCGGCGTCTCCCCGCTCGAAGGCCGCGCGTGCGCCTGCGACGGCCTCGTCGGCGGCGGGCACCACGTCGCGTCTCCACGGGTCGAGAGCGTCGCGCGCGGTGACGAGCTGCGCACGGGCGAGCGTCACGTCGGCCTCGACCTGCTGGCGCGTCTGCACGAGCCTCCACGCGGCGCGTTCGAGTTCGGCCTCGGCGCGCTCGCGGCCCGCCTGGTTCTGGTTGAAGAGGGGCACGGTGAGCTGCGCGCCGACGCGCGCGGTGAAGGTCGATCCGTCGACGCCGGGCGTGGGGCCGAAGCCGTCGAGGCGCGCGACGAGGCCCACGATGCGCGCGCGCTCCCAGCCCTGGCGCTCGGCGGCGGCCGAGACCGCGAGCTCGGCGGCGCGCACGTCGGGACGCTGCGCGAGGGCCCTTCGCACAAGGCCTTCGAGCGCATCGGGGGCCGCGACCTCGGGGCCCGCGGTGAGGGTGAAGGGCGCGCTCGCGTGGGGCAGCCCGAGGAGCGTCGCGAGGCGCGTGTGCGTCGCGAGCACGTCGAGGTCGGCGCGCGCGAGGGCGTCGACGGCGAGGCCGAGGTCGACGCGGGCGGGCGCGGCTTCGCGGGCGCCGAGGTCTCCCGCGCGCACACGCAGTTCGGCGGCGTCGCAGAGGGCGCGGGCGAGGCGCACCTGCTCGTCGCGGAGGGCGCGGCGCGCGAGGGCGAGCGTCGCGTCGGCGTGGGCGAGGCGCACATCGCGGGCGAGGTCGAGGCCCGTCTGGGTCAGCGCGCGGGCGGCGCGTTCGACGTCGAGCTGCGCGGCGACCACGCGGTGCGGACGCTGCCAGAGCACTTCGAAGGGCCACGCGAGCCAGGCCTCCACGGGTCGCGGACCGATCGGGAGGAGCAGCGAGAGCGTGGGGTTCGGGAGCATCCCCGCGTCGGCGAGGTCGGCGCGCGCGAAGCCGAGCTGCGCGAGCTCCGACTGGAACGCGGGGTTGTTCCAGAGCGCGACGGCGACGGCCTGCGCGGGCGTGAGCGCGTCGAGGGAGGCATTGGGCGGGAGCGAGAAGGTCGTGTCGCGCCCGTCGGTCCGCAGCGAGGCCCCGGTGCGCGCGCGGAGCTCGTCGCCGAGGCGCGCGCGGTCCCACGGAGACGACGCGCACGCGGCGACCATCGCGGCGCAGAGCACGAGTCGGGAGCGCATGGAACTCCCCTACCCCGCGCACCTTAACGGCGACTGAACGACCCCCGTGTCGCCATTTGTCTTGCGCGGGACAAATTATTTGAATATCCAACTATCGACGCGCGGTGATCCTCCCGCACGTGCTCCTCGACCTCTCACAGAAGGACTTCCCATGCGCATTCGCACGCCGGCCGCCCTGCGCGGCTTCACGCTGGTCGAACTGATGATCGTGGTGGTGATCCTGGGCATCCTCGCGGCCGTCGCGATCCCTGCGTTCACGCGCTACGTGAAGCGCTCGAAGACCTCGGAGGCCCAGGGCAACATCGCGAAGATCTACCAGGGCCAGCTCGCGTACTTTCAGGCCAACCTCGAGCGCGGCGGCGTGAGCTACGTCAACGCGGGCGCGCTGCCCACGACCTCGCCCGGCGCCAACAAGTACCCCGCCAACGTCGCCCTCTGGAGCGCCAACGGCCAGTGGACCAACATCGGCTTCTCGCTCGATTCGGGGCACTACTACCAGTACAGCTCGCCGGGCACGACCACGGGCTACACGGCCATCGCGATCGGCAACCTCGACGGCGACCCCAACTACGCGACCTTCTCGCGCACGGGCATCCTGAACTCGGGTGAGACGCAGGGCTCGATCATCCAGATCACGAACGAGCTCGACTGAGCGACCGACACGCTGGACGGGGCACGCGCCCACATCGTTGAATATCCAACTTCAACCCGGAGCGTGCCCGTGCCTCCCCACCATCCGCCCCACCATCCGCCCCACCATCCGCCCCACCGCGACGCCCCCGCCGGGCTCGACCGCGAACGCCTCGCCGACGCGCTCGCAACGCTGCTGCCCGACGCGCGCGACCGCGCGTTCATCACGCGCTGCCTGCTCGACGAGGGACCGCATCATCATCGCGGCGCGAGCTACGCGCTGATCCTTCTGGCCGCGCGCGCGCTCTCGCTCGCCGACGTCGACGCGGTCGCGCCGTCGTCGGGCACGCCGGTGCCGATGCGCGTTCCGCCGACCCGAGCGGCAGACGAGGTGCCGGTGTATCCCCTCGCGGTCCCCGACTCGGCGGTCGGGCGCATCGCAGCGGGAGATGCGCACCTCGCAGGGGCGCTCGCAGCGTGTCTCGTCGACGGTCCGCCGCACCATGCGCTCGCCAACGCGGCGCTCGTCGCCATGCTCGATGCGTTGATCCGCGCGCTGGAGGCACGGCGTTGAGCCGCGCGCCCGACCTCCGCGGTGCGTTCCTCACGGCCGCGGGCGAGCTGGGCCTCTGCGCTGCGTCGTGGCTCTTTCTTCGCGCGGCGCGCGCCCACGGCGCGGCAGAGCTCGAGGCGATGCGCGAGGTGATCGCGCCCTCGTTTCCGGTGTTCGATGCCGTGGTCGAGGCCTTCGAGCGTGGGAGCGCCGGGCCCTCGGTCGACGCGCGCGCGGTGCTGTCCGCGATCGACGGGGCGACCCGTGTGCTCCTCGTCGGCGTCGAGGCCGACCACCTCGACGCGCTCGTGGCGGCGGCCCCCACGTGCGAGCTCGCGCTGCTGACCGAGAGCGCGCTGCCCGCAGACTGGTCGCGGGTGATCGCCAACTTCGGCGGGCGCGTGCGCGGCGTGCGACTCGGCGACCTTCACACCTTCGCAGGCCCCCGGAGCGTCGCGATGACCTTCGCCTACGGCGTGGACCACGGCACCACGTACGTGGTCCCCGAGTGGCTCCGCGCGATGGGCCCCGACACCCGCCCGCACTTCCGCGAGCTCCTCGCGTGGAACGTGTTGCCCTTCCCCATGCGACGGTACCCCCGCTGGCTCGCCGAGGCGCCGACGGCGACGTTCACGGGAGTGCTTCCGTGACGCCGCTCGCGCTCGGCGCGCTGCTGGTGCTCACGGTCACGCTGCAGGCGGTGCTGCCCGCGCGACGACTCACGATCGTGCTCGCGGGCGCGGCGGTGTCATGCCTCGTGGCCACGCGCGCGGCGGGCGCCTCCACGGCGCGCATCCTCGCGGCGGTCCCGTGGGATGTGCTGGTGATGCTCGTCGGCCTCGGCGCGGTGACCGAGGTGCTCGTCGCGTCCGAGGTGTTCTCCATCGCCGCCGTGCGCGTCACCCGATGGACCCGCGCCACCCCGCGCGTCGTCGCCCTCGCCTTCGCGGTGTGCATGTACGCCGTCAGCGGCCTGGTGAACAACCTCACGGCGCTGCTGCTCGTGCTGCCCGTGCTGCTCGTGGTGTTCCGCGTGCTCGGCGTCACGCAGCGATACCTCCGATGGACGCTCGGCGTGTTGCTCACCGCGTGCAACCTCGGCGGCGCGGCCACACCGATCGGAGACTTCCCCGCGATCCTCCTCCTCGGCCGCGGCGCCATGTCGTTCTCGGCCTACCTCCTTCGCGCCGCCCCGCTCACGGCCATTGCGCTCATCGGCCTGCTCGCCGTCGTCGACGCGCTCGTCCGCCCCGCGCGCGACGTCGGAGGATCACCGCTCACCGCCGCCCTCACCATCGACACGCTCGCCGCGCTCCACCGCGGGCTCCGCGTGCGCCGCAGGTACCTTCTCCCCGGCGCGCTCGCCCTCGCGGCGATGCTCATCGCATGGGTCGCGGTGCCCGCGTCGTCGGGTCTCTCCCCCGAGCTCATCTGCTGGCTCGGCGCGTCGGCGGCGCTCCTCGGCGCGGGCTCCGTCGGAGAGTCCATCGCGCGCTCGAAGGTCGACATCGAAGCCACGCTCTTTCTCCTCGGGCTCTTCGTCATGGTCGGCGCGGCGCGCGAGGGCGGGCTGTTTCACGGCGCGGCGCGCGGGCTCGCGGCCCTTCCCCTGACGGCCCACGCGCGCGTCGCGGTGTTCCTCGTCGGAGCGGCGTTGATCACCGGCGTGTTCTCCGCGGGCCCCGGCATGGCGGCGCTGCTCGATGTGGCCGCGGAGCTCGCACGCGTGCACCCACCTGCGACCATCTACACGGGACTCGCGCTGAGCGTGTGCGCGGGCAGCTCGCTCTTTCTCACGGCCGCCACCGCGGGGCCCCTCACGCAGGCCCTCGTCGAACGCGCCGCGCTGCGCGCCCCCGACGGAACGCCGCTCCGCTTCGGCTTCCTCGACTTCGCCCCCGTCGGGCTCCTGTCGTTCGTGATCATCCTCGCCGTCGCGCTCGCCAGCACGCTCTCGGCGCTCTAGAGCCGCCCCGCGCGGCTCGCGAGCATCGCGGCGATCTCCAACAGCGTCGCGCGCACGTCATCGTCCACGGGCCGCTGCGCTTCGAGGGATCGCCGTGCGCGCGCGAGCCCCGCACACTGCCCCGCGCTGAGGTGCTCCAACAGCCGCTCCGCACGGAGCGTCCGTTCGAAGGTCGCCAGCCGCGCGGCACAGTGCACGGCACCCTCCGCGACGGGGTCGAGCACGCACGCCCTCGCCTCCCGCCACGCGACGAGCGCCGCCTCCCAGCGGTCGTGGGGCACCGGTCCGCCGCCCCTCGAAGGCGCCGCGAGCAGGGCCAGACCGACGCCGAACACCAGCACCGCCTCCCAACGCGCAGCGCGCCGCGTCGCCCACCACCGACGGCCGCCGCGGATCCATGATGACGCCTCCCGGGGTCTCACACTTCCGAGTGCACCACCAAATCAATTGCATATCCAACTTATTACGTGTCGGCGCGTTCGGGCTTCGTGGCGGGCATCGCCACCGAGCGCAGCAGCGCGTCGGCGACCGCGGCGCGGGTCGCGAGCCGTGGCGTCGCATCGTCGAGGCGCACGGCGTCGACGTTGGAGCGCGCGAACCGCAGGCAGACGTCGGCGAGCGGCGCATCGGGCGGCAGCGACGGGAGCGGACGCGCGATGTCGGACGCGACGAGCATGCGCTGCAGCGCGCGGTCACGCAGAAGCTCGCGCAGATGGCCGAGCACGATCACCCCGTCGAGCGCGCCGCCCTCGCCGCGAACCAGCACGGCCTCTCCGTTCGCGCCCTCCAGGCGTTCGAGGATGTCATCGACGCGTGCGCGCCCGTCGACCACGGGCGCCTCCCACGCCACGTCGGCGAGGGTCTCCGCCGTCGCAGGCATGCGGGTGGCGGTGACTGCGCCGCGCGCGTGGGCGCGCACCAGGTCGGTGATCGACAGCATTCCGACCACGCGGCGCCCGTCGTCGCCGACGACCACGAGGTGCCGTCGTCCGAGGTCGGTCATGCGCACGACCGCGCGCAGCAGGGGCTCGTCGCGCTCGATCCGCTCGACGCCCTGCACACGCGCGGCGATGCCACCGTCGCCATCGAGCGCGGCGACGAGCACCTCGCCCACGAGCCCGCCTCGCGCATCGATCACCGGCAGCGCCGTGAAGCGCCCGCCGCGCGCACGCTCGCGCACCGCGGCCACCGACTCGTCGACACGCGCCACGACGACGTCGGCGGTCATCGCGTCGCGAACGGTGAGGACCTCCAGCGCGTGCGGGCGCGTGGGCACATCGGGCAGGTGCACGCCGTCCTGCGCGAGGAGCGCTTCGTAGAGAGGCACCGGGCGCGCGCGGCGCGCGAGTCCGTACGCGATCGCGTTGGCGATCATGAGGGGGAGCACCATGCCGTGGCTCCCGGTCATCTCGACGATGATCAGCACCGAGGTGATGGGCGCGCGAATCACGCCCGCGAACATCGCGCCCATGCCGACGAGCGCGAAGGCGCCCATCGCGTGGTGCCCGAACGCTGCCGTGTCGAGCGCCCCCACGACGCCGCCCAGCATGGCGCCGAGAAACAGCGTCGGCGCGAAGACCCCGCCCGCGCCGCCCGACGCATACGAAGCCACCGTGGCGACGAGCTTCAACCCGCCGAGCACCGCGAGCGCACGGAGCGGGAGCGTTCCAGCGAGCGCGCGTGTCATCGACGCGTACCCGCCACCGGTGATGCCCGTGAGCCCGACCGTCGCCATCGCGACGACGGCGAGCGCGCCGGTGATGAGCCCTCCGACCGCGGGATGGGCCCACGAAGGACGGCGTCGGAAGCGCGCGCGCACGGCAAGGAGCGCGTCGGTGAAGAGCACCGACACCGCGGCGGCCGCGACGCCGAGGAGCGCGTAGAAGAGCAACGCGCGCGGGTCGTCGAGCCCGTAGGTCGCGTCCGTCGGCAGGATGGGGTGCGTGCCGAGGATGCTCCGCTCGATGATCGCGGCGATCGCGGCGGCGACCACGGCGCCCGACAGCACGGAGTGATCGAGCGAGCCCACGATCTCTTCGATGGTGAAGGTCACGGCGGCGACGGGCGTGTTGAACGCCGCGGCGATTCCGGCGGCCACACCGACGGGCGTGAGCCTCCGCATGTGGCGCGGCGGCAGCGCGGCGAGGCGGGCGAGGAGCGTCGTCGCACCGGCGCAGATCTGAACCGTCGGCCCCTCGCGTCCCAGCGAAGCGCCGGTGCCGACCTGGAGGGTCGTGAGCACGAACTTGCCGACGGCATCGCGCACCCGCACACGCCCGGCGTGGAGCGCGACGGCCTCCTTCACCTGGGGAATGCCCGAGCCGCGCGCACCCGGAAACACCCGCTGGAGCAGCGCCCCCGCGACGAGCCCTCCCGCCGTGGGGCAGAGCACCGTGAGCGCCCACCACCCGCGCACCCGCGGGTCGAGCGCGCGGTCGATGAGCAGCGTGCTCACGCGGTCGATCGCGAGGTGAAACCCCACCGCGAGCAGCCCGCAGACCGCGCCCGCGATCACCGTCACGGCGAGGAGTCGGCGTCCCTCATCGGGCAGCAGCGCGCGGAGCCCACGCAACAACACCGCGCGGAGCGCCTCCACCTCGCGCGTCCACGTCGCGCTCATCGTGGTCCCCCGTCGCACCGTCGCGGTGCCCGTCGATCCCCGTGAGGCTCCTCGACATGCACCGCACGCGTCCTCCCGCGCGACGTGCCCAGCCCCTCGATGGCCTGCGGGACGAGACCTCCCGCACTGCCATTTTTCGTCAGTCCCCTGCCGCGATTTGTCAGCCCGGGCACGCGCGCGACTCCGTTGATATCCATGGAAATCCAATCTTTCCCTGCGGCTCGCATGCGGCACACCGGATGCAGATTGATTGCATATCCAACAGTTATCCGCCTCTGCAATTTCTGAAAGGTCAGGCACTCCCCATGAAGCGCGTTCACTCCGTCTCCTCCGCCGGTTTCACCCTCGTCGAGCTGATGATCGTGGTGGTCATCCTGGGCATCCTCGCGGCCGTCGCGATCCCGGCGTTCACCCGTTACGTCAAGCGCTCGAAGACCTCGGAGGCGCAGGGCAACATCGCCAAGGTCTACCAGGGACAGCTCACGTACTTTCAGGCCAACCTGGAGCGCGGCGGCACGAACTACGTGAACGCGGGCGCGCTCCCCACCGTGTCGCCCGGTGCGAACAAGTACGCCGCCAACGTCGCCCTCTGGAGCGGCAACCTCACGTGGACCAACATCGGCTTCTCGCTCGATTCGGGGCACTACTACCAGTACGTCTCGCCCGGCTCCGCGACGGGGTACACCGCACGCGCCATCGGCAACCTCGACGGCGACCCGAACTACTCGACCTTCCAGCGCATCGGCATCCTCAACTCGGGCGAGACCCAGGGCACGATCATCCAGATCACCAACGAGCTCGACTGAGCGCCGCGCCGCGACGTCCCCACGCGCGCGCCATGAGCGCGTCTCCGAGCGCCGAGAGGCACGCGCGATCGTCTTGCGAGAGCGGTCGCGCGGCCTCGAAGGCGAGGCGAGCGCGGCCGAGCACATCGCCACTGCACGCCGACACCGCAAGCCCCGACACCCCCTCCAGGTCCTCCCGCAACGCACCCGCCGCCCACGCGCAGCGACGCCGCTCGTCGTCGGTCGTCGGCACCGCGTCCACGCACCCGCGGAGCGCCATCCAGCGGTCGTAGCGCGCGACCTCGGGATCCTCGTGCGCCAGCATCGCCGCCGAGAGCGCGAGGCTCGTGAGCGCGACCGCGACCAGCGCCCGCGCGCCTCGTCCGCGCGCACGTCCACCCGTCGCCTGACGACGCATCGCGGGCGCCTCCATCCTCCGCGCTCCACTCGCCCGACCCGGCATCTCGCCTCCACCACGCGCGCCCTCGTCGCGTGAAACGGAGGGCAACCTACACCGCACCGGAAGAAGATTGAATATCCAACCTTACGACCTTCGCGACGATCGCCGTGCGGCGCGGTCACGTGTGCGCCGTCGTGACGATCCGCGCGAGCAACCGATCGATGTCGGCCTGCGCCTCGAGGAAGTACGCCGCGCGCGAGCGCCGCGACGGACCGACACGAACGCTAAACACCCGGGGCGACGGACCGACGGCGAACGCGTCCTCGTCGGTCACGTCGTCACCGACGAAGAGCGCTGCACCGACGCCGGCACGCGCGCAGAGGAGCCGCAGCGCATCGCCCTTGTGCGGCGCCCCCACGGGCACGACGCTGCGCACGCGCTTGCCGGGAATCACCCGCACGGGCACGGGCACGGCACGGAGCGCGCGCGCGATGGCGTCGCGTGCCGCACGGGCGTTCGTCGCGTCGCGATAGTGCACGGAGAGGGTGGTGCCCTTGTCTTCGATCGACACGCCCCGAACCCCCGCGAGCGATGACGACAGCGAAGCGCGCGCACGGCGCGAGGCCTCGAAGAAGGGCGCGAGGTCGTCGCCACACTCCGCGCCGTGATTGCCCACCGCGTAGCGCACGGCAGCGCCGCCCAGCCGCCCCGCGATGTCCGACGCCGAGCGCCCGGTGATCACGGCCACGGGGAGCCGCGCGCACAGGTCGCAGAACCACCGCGCGGTGTCGCGCCGCATCACCGCCGCGTCGCGGTCGTCGACGAGGGGTGCGAGCGTGCCGTCGAAGTCGAAGGCGAACAGCACGGGCGACGCCACGAAGGCATCGAGCGCGCGCAGCCCCTCGGGGGAGAAGAGTCGCTTCATCCGCGCAGTCCCGCACCCGCGCGATCGGCGCCGCCGAAGCGGCCGAGGAGACGCTCGCGGCGGCGGAGCTCGGCGGCGTCGAGGAGCATGCGCCCCGCCCAGCGGTACACGTTGAACTCCGCGACGAAGCGGCGCATCGCGCGCATGCGCTCGCGCTGCTCGTCGGGCACCATCGCGAGCGCCGCCGCGAGCGCATCGGCGGCCTGACGAAGGTCGTAGGGATTCACCACGAGCGCCTCGGGCAGGTCGCGGGCGGCGCCCGTGAACTGGCTGAGTACCAGCACGCCGCGCTCGTCGTCGCGGGCGGCGACGAACTCCTTGGCGACGAGGTTCATCCCGTCGTGCAGGCTGCTCACGTAGCAGAGCTCGGCGGCGCGGTAGTACCGGAACACCGCCTCGGGTTCGTGGTGCGCGCGCAGGAGCACGAGGGGCTTCCACGCGTCCGTGGCCCAGCGCGCGTTCACCTCGGCGACGAGGGCCTCGACGCGGTCGTTGAGCTCACGGTAGCGGGGGATCTTCGTGCGGCTCGGGGCCGCGAGCTGCACGAAGGTGAAGCGCCCGCGGTAGCTGGGATGCCGTCGGAGCATCTCGTCGACGGCCGCGAGGCGCTCCTCGATGCCCTTGGTGTAGTCGAGGCGGTCGATGCCCACGCCGAGGAGCGCGTCGGGTGCGAGGCCGAGCTCCGCACGCACCGAGGCGCGCGCGACAGGTACCGCAGGCACCGCGTCGAGCCGTCGCACGGGCCACTCGATGGAGATGGGATACGGCCGCACGAGCGTGCGTCGGGCCCCCTGCACCACGGCCTGCGCCTCGCGGTCGATGCGGCTCTCCATGTACGCGTCGACCGCGTCGATGAAGTGGTTGCAGTGCTGCCGGGTGTGGAAGCCCACCACGCTCGACCCGAGCAGCCCCGCGAGGAGTTCCTCGCGCCACGGGCAGATCCCGATGCGCTCCGCGTTGGGCCAGGGGATGTGCCAGAACGTGATGATCGTCGCGCGCGGGAGGCGCTCGCGGATCATCCGCGGCGCGAGCGCGAAGTGATAGTCCTGCACGAGAATGATCGGGTCGTCGGCGTCGACCTCGTCGCACACCGCGTCGGCGAAGCGTCGGTTCACCGCGACGTAGTGCTCCCAATCCTCGGCGCGAAACTCCGGGCGCGCGTGGGCCACATGGCAGAGCGGCCAGAGGCCCTCGTTCGAGAAGCCGTAGTAGTAGCCCTGCTCCTCGTCGGGCGAGAGCCACACGCGCCGGAGCTGGTACGCGGGCGCGCCAGGCGGCACCCCGAGGCGGTCGTGCGCGTCCACCGTCTCGCGATCGGCGCTCCCGCTCCCGTGCGCGACCCACACGCCCGAACACGCGCGCATCACGGGCTCCAGCGCCGTCACCAGCCCGCTCGCCGGATGCAGCACGCGCAGCGCGCCGTCGTCTCCGCGCTCGTGAATGTACGGCTCGCGGTTCGCGAGGATCACCACGCGCTCGCCGAAGAGGTTCTGCCGCAGCGCCTCGCGCAACCGATCGGCGCTCCACGCACCCGCGAGGGCCTCGTGCGAGCGCTCCTGCGAGAGCGTCTCCGCCAGCGCGCGCACGTCGCCGACGAGGGGCGCGAACTCGCCGTGCACCTCGCCCTTCAGCGACCGCCGCAGGTCCGCGATCCACGCCGCGCGAGCCGCCCGCGCCGCGAGGAGCGTCACCGCCGCCGCGCACGCCGCCAGCACGAAGAAGGCCCCCACGAGCCCGCCTCGCGTCGTCTCCTCGCGCCGCGCCATGAACCGTACGTCGTGCACGAGGGCCACCGCGCCGAGCGCCTCGCCGCCCGCGCGCAACGGCACCACGCCCACCCGCACGCGACCGCCCGCGGGGCCCGCGTCGAGCGCCCATCCGCCCTCGGCCTCCGCGTCGTCACCGGGGCGCGCGGCCATCAGCTCCGCGCACGTCACCCCCGCGGGAAACGCCTCCGTCGCCGCCCGCAGCGCGCCCGTCGCGTCGCACGCCGCGGCCCCCATGATCCGCTCGTCCCGTGTGATGTCATCGAGCGCCGACGTGAGCGCCGTCGGATCGCCGCGCCACCGCGCCGCCAACGTCTGCCGCGCGGCCCCCACCGCGAGCCGCGAGCGCAGCGACAGGTCGTGCTCGAACCACCGTCGCATCGTGCGCGTCAGCACCGCGTCGCCCGCCAGGGCGAGCAACCCGAGCCCCAGCACCAGGGGCACCACGAACCGCATCGAGCCGCGCATGGCGGCCTTCGTAGCACCACATGATTGGATATCCAACCTTCATGTGTCACCCTCGCCTCCGATGGATCTCTCCGAGCTCGGGTTGATCGGGAACTGCCAGGTGTCGGCGCTCGTGCGGCGCGACGGGGCGATGGTGTGGGCGTGCATGCCGCGCTTCGACGCGGAGCCCGTGTTCGCGCGGCTGCTCGACGAGCGCGAGGGGGGCTCGTTCGCGATCGGTCCGGCCGACGGCGCCGCGGGCGTGCAGCGGTATGTGCCCAACACGAACGTGCTCGAGACGGTGTTCGACGGTCCCGACGGGGCGTTCCGCGTGGTGGATTTCGCGCCGCGCTTCGAGCAGTACGACCGCACGTTCCGGCCGACGAAGTTCGTGCGGATGCTGGAGCCGCTGCGGGGTGCGCCGCGCGTGCGCGTCGCGTGCGACCCGGTGCTCGGGTGGTCGAAGGCGCGGCCGCGGCGCGAGTCGGGCTCGCACCACGTGAGCTTTCGGGGCTACGGCAGCGAGCTGCGGCTCACGACCGATGCGCCGCTCGCGTACCTCGACGGCGCCCCCTTCGCGCTCACGGGACGAAGGCACTTCGTGCTCGCGTGGGACGCCCCCGTCGAGGAGCCCCTCGCCCCGCTCTGCGAGCGCTTTCTGCGAGAGACCGAGCGGTACTGGCAACGCTGGGTGATGCGCTGCGCGATCCCGCCCTCGTACCAGGAAGAGGTGATCCGCTCGGCGCTCACGCTCAAGCTCCATTGCTACGAAGACACCGGCGCGATCGTCGCGGCGCTCACCACCTCGCTGCCCGAAGCCCCCGGCTCGGGACGCACCTGGGACTACCGCTACTGCTGGCTCCGCGATGCGTACTACACGCTCGACGCGTTTCGACTCCTCGGGCACTTCGAAGAGCGCGAGCAGTTCCTACACTTTCTTCTCAACGTGGCGGCCTCGTCGCCCGACCTCGACCTCGCGCCGCTCTACCGCATCGACGGCCGCAGCGACCTCACCGAGCGCGCGCTCCCCGCGTGGCCCGGCTGGCGCGGCGAAGGCCCCGTGCGCGTGGGCAACGGCGCGGCGACGCACCGGCAGTACGACGTCTTCGGCGAGATGGTGCTCGCGCTCGCGCCGCTCTTCCTCGACCTGCGCTTCCGCGAGCAGGTGACGCCGCCGGTGCTCGAGCTCGTGTCGCGCCTCGCGCGCAAGGCCATCTCCGTCGCCGGGCTCCCCGACGCGGGCATCTGGGAGGTGCGCTCGACGTGGCAGCCGCAGACCTTCAGCACGCTGATGTGCTGGGCCGCGGCCGATCGCATGGCGCGCATCGCCGCGCGGCACCGCCCCGACGAGGCCGCGGGCTTTCGCGACGCGGCCACGGCGCTGCGCGAACGCATCCTGCGCGAGGGCGTCGACCCGGCGCGCGGGTGCCTCGTCGCGGTGCACGGCGGGCGAGAGGTCGACGCCGCGCTGCTCCAGGCCGTGCCGCTGCGACTGCTCCCGCCCGACGACCCGCGCATGCACGCCACCGTCGATGCCATTCGCGCGGACCTCGATCACCGCGGGTGGCTCCGGCGGTATCGCACCGACGACGGCCTCGGCGTGCCCGAGGTGGCCTTCATGCTCTGCACGTTCTGGGAGGTCGAAGCCCTCGCGACCCTCGGTCGCACCCGCGAGGCTCGCGCGCGCCTCGCGCAGCTCGCCACCGTGCGCGCCCCCCTCGGACTCCTCGCCGAAGACCTCGACCCCGCCACCCTCACGATGTGGGGAAACCATCCGCAGGCCTACTCGCACGTCGGGCTCATCCGCGCGGCCTTCGCCGCGTCCCCGCGCTGGGACGAGCTCGACTGAGCGCGCCGCCGGTCAGCGCGCCCACGCCCGCCGCGCGAGCACGTTGCCGAGGCCCACGAGCCGCGCGCGATCGTCGTCGGTGAGGGGCATCTGCGCTTCGAACGCCACCCGCGCGCGCCGCACGGCCGCGACGAGCGCCGCGGGGGCATCGGCCTCGGGTGCACGCCACAGGGCGCGCAGCAACGCGTCGGCGAGCTGCACGCAGCGGGTGTTGTAGGCCATCGCCTCGTCGGGGCTCATCGGCGCCGACACCGCGACACATCCACGAAACGCCGCCCAGCGATCGTAGCGGGCCACGTAGGGATCCTCGTGCGAGAGGATCCCCACGGTGAGCGCCGCAGCCACGAGGGCGAGGAGCGCGAGCACCCACGGCGGCAGCTCCGACGACGACGCGGCGCGCGCGCGCGGACGGCGATCGCGGGGCTCGATGGGCGGCGGAACCTTGCTCGGATGCACTCGCATGGGCGTCGCCGCGCACGGCGGTTGTGCGCACCGTAACGCACTCTGCGGAGTGATTGAGTTTCCAACCGTATCGAGACGCAGCGTTCACCGTCCGTCGAGGGCGTCGACGGCGAGTCCTCGCGCCGCGGCCCACGCCGCGAGGCGCCCGCGGATCTCGTCACGCGCCGCGCGGAACCTGCCACGCATGGCCTCGGGTCCCATCGCGGGATCGCGCGTCGCGGGGTCTTCGACGGGCCAGTGGAGCCGCTCGGCGCGCCCCAGAAACGCCGGGCACACCTCCTCGGCGCAGAGCGTGATCACCACGTCGACGGAGCCCGCATCGATCGTGTCGACGGACTTCGACGTGTGCGTCGTGAGGTTGACGCCGAGCTCGCCCATCACCTCGACGGCCCACGGATTCACCGACGTCGCCGCGCTCCCCGCGCTCTGCACCACGGCGCGCGCACCGAGCATGGCGCGCGCGAGGCCCTCGGCCATCTGGCTCCGCGCCGAGTTGGCCACGCACAGAAAGAGCAACCGCACAGGCGCGCTCACACGGCCTCCGCGGGCGTGAAGAAGCGGTCGCGAATCCAGAGCGAGGCGTGCACGAGCGCGAGGAGCACGGGCACCTCGACGAGCGGACCGATCACCGCCGCGAGGGCCGCGCCGTGCTGGAGGCCGAAGGTCGCGACGGCGACGGCGATGGCGAGTTCGAAGTTGTTCGAAGCCGCGGTGAACGACAGCGTGGCGGCCTGCGGGTACGTGGCGCCCACGCGGCGTCCCATGGCGAAGGAGACGAAGAACATCGCCACGAAGTAGAGGAGCAGCGGCACCGCGATGCGCAGCACGTCGAAGGGGCGCTGTACGATGGCCGCGCCCTGGAGCGCGAACATCACCACGATGGTGAACAGCAGCGACACGAGGGTGATGGGCCCGATGCGCGGCACGAAGCGCTGCTCGAACCAGTCGCGCCCGCGAGACTTCACGAGCACGCGGCGCGTGACGAAGCCCGCCACGAAGGGCACGCCGAGGTACACCGCGACGCTCTGCGCGATGTCGCCCATGGAGACGTTCACCGCCGCGCCGGGAAGGCCCAGCCACCGCGGGAGCACCGTCGCGAAGAGGTACGCATACGCGGGGAAGCTCAGCACCTGGAACACCGAGTTGCAGGCCACGAGCCCGGCGCAGTACTCGGTGTCGCCCTTCGCGAGGTCGTTCCACACGATGACCATGGCGATGCAGCGCGCGAGGCCGATGAGAATGAGCCCGAGCATGTACTCGGGGCGGTCGCGCAGGAGCAGCGTCGCGAGCGCGAACATCAGCAGCGGCCCCACCACCCAGTTCTGCACGAGCGAGAGCGCCAGCACGCGGCGGTTCGAGAGCACGCGCCCGAGCTCCTCGTAGCGGACCTTCGCGAGCGGCGGAAACATCATCAGCACCAGCCCCACGGCGATGGGCACCGAGGTGGTTCCGACGCGCATGCGCCCGAGCGCGGCGGGCACCGACGGCGCGAAGTGCCCGAGCGCCACGCCCGTCGCCATCGCGGCGAAGATCCACAGCGTGAGGTAGCGGTCGAGAAATCCGAGGCGTCCTGCGAGCCCCCGCTCCGTCGTCGGGGCGTGCGACGCGTTCATGGTGTCTCCATCATTCATCGTAGAATGCCGATGGGTCAGAGCCCGCCGACGAGCGCCTTGAGGCGGCGCATCGCGCGGGGTTCGAGGCAGTAGCAGGTGCGCGGCCCGTCGATCTCGCCGCGGATGAGCCCCGCGTCCTTCAACACCTTGAGGTGCTGCGACACCGTCGACTGCGCGAGCTCGATCTCGTCGACGATCTCGCCGCATACACAGGTTTCGCGCACCGCGAGCAGCCGCAGGATGCGCACGCGCGCGGGGTGTGCGAGGGCCCTGGCGAAGCCCGCGAGCTCCTCGTCGGCCGCGGCCCCCTCGACAGGACGCAGGTCGGGGCGCGGGTCGGCCTTCGGGCAGCACGCGCTGTCACCGGGTCGGCAGCTCATCGTCAGGGTGCGATAGGCGAGCGGTGCGCTGCGTGTCAACGACGGCGCGGTGACAGGCGCGTGTGGTGGGCGCTCGCGTGCGGGGGGCGCCCGCGCGTCACGCCGTCGAGCCCACGGGCCGTTCAGCGCGCGTCGAGACGTGCCCGCAGCGCGTCGACCTCGGGTCCGGGGTGCTCGCGCGTCAGCGTGTCGACGAGAGACCGCGCGCGCGCCCGATCGCCCGATCGCCACAGCGCGTCGACCTCGCGCATCCGCTGGCGCTCCGTGAGTCGGTGGCCGCGCGCGTGCGCCGTGGCGTAGGCCCGCGCCGCGCCGCGCGGGTCGTGGAGCGCGTCGAGCAGCAGGTCGCCGAGCTCCGCCGCCGCGCGTCCCGCGGAGGGATCGTCGGGGTGTCCGTCGACGACGCGCCCGAGCAGCGAGACCGCCGCGCCGACACGTCCTGCGTGCGAGGCCACGTCGGCCGCGAGCAGCAGGTCGTCGGTCGTGTCGCGCACGTCACGGAGGCTCGCCGCGTCGAGGGCCCGTTGCGCCGCACGCCACGCGTGAGACCGCGCCAGCGAGCGCCAGTCGTCACGTCGCACGGGCTCGCGCGCGTCAGTTGCCGCCTCGATGGTGCCGTGTGCGCGGTCATCGAACCCCGCGTCGATCGCCGCGTCGCGGGCGGGCGCATCGGTCGCCGCGTCGGGTGTCGCGGGCACGCTCGCGGGATCCGGCGGCGGCGGCGCGGCGGGGGCCGTCGGCGCGCGGTCACGGAGGGTGATCGACTCGCCCGCGGTGAGTTCGAAGCGCGCGTCACCACGGCGCACGGCCACGTGCCCGCGGAGCACCTGCACGCGCGTGGTGTCGCCCGCGCGAGACACCTCGAAGGCCGTGCCGAGCACCTCCACCGCGGTCGCGCCCGCGAACACCGTGAAGCGCCGCGCGGGGTTGCGCGCCACGTCGAAGCGCACCGCGCCGCGGTCGAGGGACACGCGCACCGAGTCGGCGCGCTGCTCCAGCGTGCGCCAGCGGGCCTCGCCGTCGAGGGCGGCCACCGTCGACCCGTCGCGGAGCCGCGCCTCGTCGGGACGCGCCACGGGCACCGACCGCAGCCGTGACGCCGCGAACACGCCCACGAGCGCGCACACCGCGAGCGCGAGGCCCGCCGCGCGACGGCGCTGACGGCGCTGCACCACGCGATGCTGCAGGGCCTCCCACGCGCGCTCGGACGCGTCGGGCCCGGTCGGCTCCGTCGCCACGCGAAGGCGCGCGAGGCTCGCCGTGAGGTCAGACGCCACGGGACACCCGCCTTTCCACCACCGACTGGGTGTGTGCGATCCACCGTTTGGCCGTCGCGAGCGAGCACCCGCACGCGTCGGCCACCTCCTGAAGTTCGCAGCCCTCGATGTGCCGCAGCGACCACGCGAGGCGCTCGTCGGCCGACACCTGATCGAGCGCCACGAAGGCCACCTGGAGCAGCAGACGATCGTCGGGTGACAGGTCGATCGACGCGAGAAGGTCCACATCGGGCGTCGCATCCCGGTCCGCGCCGAACCACCGACGGAGCCGACGGAACCGCAGCGCGCGCCGCGCCGTGCGCACGGTCACCGTCCGCAACCACGCGCGCGCCGCTCGCACATCGCGCAGCGCCCCGAGGTCACGGTGCGCCTGCAGAAACACCTCCTGCGCCACGTCTTCGGCCTCGTGCAGGTCGCCGAGCAGCCGCCGCGCGAGGCCCGTCACATACCCGTGGTGCGCCACGAAGACCGCGCGCAGATCCACGGCGCCTCCCGCGGCGATCCCCTCCGCCGATGCGCCCTCGCGCGCGTCCGTCGCGACGCGTCCCTCCGCGGGGCTGGCGGTGTAGCGCGCGGGCTTCACGTCGACCGTGCGGCGACTCTTGCCACAGCACGTTCCGAAACGCGAGACGGCCGCGACACATGCGCCGTGTCGATTTCGTGAGCCGTCTTCGCGCGCTCCCTCCCCTCCCCCGACCGAGGAGCCACCGTCATTCTCGCCATGCGCCTTCGTCCCCACCGCGTCGCCCTCGGCGCGCTCGCCGCCCTGCATCTCTTCGCGCCCCGCGAGGCCGCCGCGCAGCCCCTCTCCCACCGCGTCCGCGTGCGTGTGGAGGCAGGCGGCGCCGCCATGCTCTCGTCGTCGCAGCGCGACACGCTCGGGTACTCGCTCGGCGCGTGGTTCGCCGCGCGCGCAGGGCTCCGCGTCGCGGGCGGACTCGGCGTCGAGCTCGCCGTCGCCAACGGGGTGTTCCCCCGCGACGGATCCACCGGCGGCGTGGTGCTCCCCA
Source organism: uncultured Myxococcaceae bacterium (assembly GCA_945952225.1). Lineage (GTDB taxonomy): Bacteria > Myxococcota_A > Polyangia > Polyangiales > CAISKJ01. Next base: position 3,897 of record CAMFHP010000067.1, on the reverse strand, counting down.
CCGCGGGCCTGAGCTTCACCGCGCCCCTCGACGCCCGCGTGCGCGCCGTCTTCGAAGCGGGCCTCGGCCCCGGCGTCTCGGGCGACCGCGTGCGCCTCGGCGCGTCCCTCGGCGCGGGCTTCGAACTCGTCACCGCCCCGGGATGGACCCTCGGCGCCTCGCTCCGCTACGGCTGGCTCCGCGCGTCGCCCGGCGCATCGGTCGACGGCAACGCCATCGAGCTCGACGCGAGCGCCCACTGGCTGTCTCTCGCGCTCACCGCAGGCTGGGGGCCGCGCCGCCCCGTGGCACCGTCCGCGCCGCCCGCAGCGCCGCCGCGCGACGGCGACCGCGACGGACTCATCGACCGCGACGACCGCTGCCCCGACCTCGCCGCAGGCCCGCAGCCCGACCCCACGCGCCCGGGATGTCCCCGCCGCGACCGCGACGGCGACGGCCTCTGGGACGACCTCGACCGCTGCCCCGACGTGCCCGTGGGCGACCGCCCCGACACCACCAACGCGGGCTGCCCGCGACCGCGCCACGACCGCGACGGCGACGACGTCGACGACGACGACGACCGCTGCCCCGACGAGGCCCAGGGCGAGACCCCCGACGCCGCGCGCCGAGGATGCCCCGACGCCGACGACGACAACGACCGCATTCGCAACGGCCTCGACCAGTGCCCCGCGCAGCACTCGGGCTACCACCCCGACCTCACGCGCCTGGGGTGTCCGCTGCCCGACGACGACCGCGACGCCGTGCCCGACGCCCTCGACCGCTGCCTCCGCGACGCGGGCGCGCCGAGCACCAACGCGCAGCGCAACGGATGTCCCGGCCTCGTGCGCATCGTGGGGGATCGCATCGAGATCCTGCGGCCCGTGTACTTCGCCACCGCGCGCGCCGAGCTCGAACGCCGCAGCGCCGCCGTGCTCGACGCCGTCGCCGATGCGATGCGCGCCACGCCCCTCATCGCGCGCCTCCGCGTCGAGGGACACACCGACGACCAGAACGACGACGCCTCCAACCTCGACCTCTCGCAACGCCGCGCCGACGCGGTGCGCGCGTGGCTCCTCGCGCACGGCGTCGAGGCCGACCGCGTCGAGGCCCACGGCTACGGCGAGACCCGCCCCGCGGTGACGCCCGCGCCCACGCTCTCGCGGCGCGCGCTCCGTGACGCCCGCGCGGCCAACCGACGTGTGGTGTTCAACATCCTTCAGCTCCGCGACGCCGACGGCACCACGCGCCCGCCGCCGAACGCCGGGCCCGCCGCGCCGACCGTGACCGCCGCCGACACGCCCGCGCGCCCCGCACGACGGCGGCACCGACGCTGATCTTCGCCTCGCACTCCCGCGCTTCGTGACGCGCGCCCACCGCGCGCAGAGAGGTCTCTCATGGCTCACAGGAACTCCCCGTGGCGGCGCCCGAGGTGCGCCCCGCTCACCCTGCTCTTCGCCACCCTCCTCGGGTGCGCGGGCGAGAGCGTGATCCCCAGCGCGCGCGTCGACGCGGGCAACGACCTCGGGCCCGTCGATGTGCCCGTCACCCCCGATGCACGGGTCGACGGCGCGTCCGATGGGGCCGTGGATGTACGGTCAGACAGCGGTCCGCCCGAGTGCGCGCCGGGCGCGACGCGACGCTGCTACGCCGGGCCCGACGGGTCCGCGGGCGTGGGGCGGTGCCGCGCGGGCGTGCAGGTCTGCGCCCCCGACGCGCGCTACCGCGAGGACTGCTACGGCGAGGTGCTCCCCGCGGAGCGCGAGCTCTGCGGCAACGGCGTCGACGACAACTGCGACGGCGCCATCGACGAGGGCTGCATGGAGTGTCGCCCCGGCGCGACGCGGCTCTGTTACACCGGCGCGACGGGCACCGCGGCCGTGGCCGAGTGCCGCCGCGGCGTGCAGCTCTGCGAGAGCGGCGGACGGTGGCTGGCGGTCTGCATCGGGCAGGTGCCCCCCGACGCCGTCGAGCTCTGCAACAACGGCCAGGACGACGACTGCGACGGGCGCGTCGACGAGGGCTGCGGCGCGTGCACGCCGGGCGAGACGCGGCGCTGCTACGACGGCGCGGCGGAGACCCTCGACGTGGGCGTGTGCCGCGGCGGCGTGCAGGTCTGCGGCCCCGACGCGCAGTGGGCGGCGCGCTGCGAGGGGGCGGTGCTCCCGCGCGGCGACGGAGAACTCTGCGGCAACATGCTCGACGACGACTGCGACGGCGCCGCCGACGAGGGCTGTCAGGTGTGCGCGCCGGGGTCGACGCGTCCCTGCTACACGGGGCCCGCGGAGACGCGCGGCGCCGGGCGATGCCGCGACGGCGTGCAGGTGTGCGACGCCGCCGGACAGTGGGACCTCGCGTGCAGCCGACAGACGCTCCCCGCGGTCGATGAGGTGTGCGCGAACATGGTCGACGACGACTGCGACGGCGCCGTCGACGAGGGCTGCGGTGTGTGTGTTCCCGGTGCGACGCGGGTCTGTTACTCGGGCGCGCCCGAGACCGCCACCGTGGGACGCTGCCGCGGCGGCGTGCAGGTCTGCGGCGCCGACCGCGCGTGGGCCACGACCTGCGCGGGCGAGGTGATCGCCGCCGAGGCCGAGACCTGCGGAAACATGGTCGACGACGACTGCGACGGCGCCGTCGACGAGGGCTGCGGCGAGTGCGTTCCGGGCAGCACCCGCGCGTGCTACTCGGGCGCCGCGCGAACCCGCGACGTGGGTCGCTGCCGCGGCGGACTCCAGGTCTGCGAGCCCGCGGGGCGATGGAGCGCGAGCTGCTACGGCGAGACGCTCCCCGCGGCCTCGGAGGTGTGCGCCAACCGCATCGACGACACCTGCGACGGCGCCGTCGACGAGGGCTGCGGCGAGTGTTCTCCCGGCACCACGCGCCCGTGCTTCACGGGCCCCGCGAGCGCCCGCGACGTGGGCCAGTGCCGCAGCGGAACGGAGACCTGCACCGCCGAGCGCCTCTGGTCTCGCACCTGCGTGGGCCAGACGCTCCCCGACGCCGAGCGCTGCAACGGCCTCGACGACGACTGCGACGGCGCGGCCGATGGAACCGCCGCGGCCCCGGGCTGCGCCCTCACGGGTGCGATCCCCGCGTGCACCGCGGGCGTGTGCACCGTGGCGACCTGCAACGGCGGCCTCGGCGACTGCGACGGCATGGCCGCGACGGGCTGCGAGACCGACCTGCGCACCTCGTCGGCGAACTGCGGATCGTGCGGACGGGCGTGTCCCGCGGGGGATCGCGCGACGGCCGTGTGCCGCGCGGGCGCGTGCGCCCTCGTGTGCGCCGCGGGCTACGGAGACTGCGACGGCGCGACCTCCAACGGCTGCGAGTCCGACCTGCTGCGCACGGCGGGGTCGTGTGGCGCGTGCGGGCGCGTGTGTCCGGCGCGGTCCAACGCGATGGCGACGTGCGGCGACGGCGCGTGCGGGTTCGTCTGCAACGCGGGCTTCGCCGACTGCGATGGCGACGCGAGCAACGGCTGCGAGGTCGACACGCAGTCGAGCGCCGCGCACTGCGGCGCGTGCGGACGGAGCTGCGCCACCCCCGCGGGCGGAACGGCCTCGTGCGCGCGGGGCATGTGCGGGGTCACCTGCGCCACGGGACGCGGCGACTGCGACGGCAACGCGACCAACGGCTGCGAGGTCGACCTCACGGCCACGGTGGCGAACTGCGGCGGCTGCGGGCGCGCGTGTCCTGGCGGGGCCAACGCGACGGCGGCCTGCGCGGGGTCGGCGTGTCGGATCGTGTGCAACGCGGGCTTCGCCGACTGCGACGGCAGCGCGGCGAACGGCTGCGAGGTGAACACGCAGACGAGCGTGTCGAACTGCAACGCCTGCGGCCGCGTGTGCGCCACGCCCGCGGGAGGAACGGCCACCTGCGCGGCGGGCGCGTGCGGGCTCACCCTGTCTCTTATAC
>CAMFHP010000066.1 GCA_945952225.1 uncultured Myxococcaceae bacterium | reverse complement strand
GTCCATTCCCCGCGCGCCTGCGCCGCCCGTGCCCGCGCCGCCCCGCGGGGGCCGCCTGCACACGCCTGCAACCGGCCGCCCCGCCGTGGGAACGCGCCCGCCGTCGCTGCGTCCGCCGCCCGTCGCGATGCCCTCCGCGGTGTCGACGGGCCCGGCGATTCCGCCCCTCGCCGAGGTCGACCTCTCGGACATCGAGATCGAGTCGGTGCCGCCCCGCGCGTCGTCGGTCGCGACGGTGCTCTCGGATCCGCCGCCGCCGCCGTCGGCCACGCGCTCCGAGGCCCCGGAGGTCGACCTCTCGGAGATCGAGCTCACGTCGATTCCGCCGACGCCCGCGAACCCCGCGACGACCACGCGCGACGCGTTCGAACCCCCGGAGCCCGTCGACCCGGCGAGCTTCCATCCTCCGGCACCGCCGCCGCTGCCCGCCGCGCCGCCGCCGCCCGTGGAGCCCGAGACCTCGCTCTCGAACCCCCACGAGCCCGACGCGCACGCGCCCGTCGACGCCGCGATCTCGCAGCCCGTGCCGCTCTCCATCGAGCTGCCCGAGCTCACGTCGCGTGTGGGCTCCATCGCGCCGCCGCGCATCGTGTCGCCGCCCCCCGAGGCGCTCTCGCTCGGCACCCTCGACGGCGATGATCTCGATGCGGCCTTTCGCTCCCTCGAACTCGACGAGAAGAACGATCCGTCCTTCGTGGCGCGTCTCTCGGCGCCGCCGGCCCTCGCGGTCGATCCGCCCGACGAGCTCCTCGCGAACCTCACGGTGGTGCGCACCCACGAGGTGCCGCTCTCGCTCCACGAGGCGCTGGGCTTCGACGCGCTCAACCCGCCGGGCACGCGCGCGTCGCTGCCCGAGGACCTCGAACTCCACCTCGGCGCGCCCGATCCCACGTCCATCGTGCCCGAGCTCCTGCGCTCGATGCAGGGCGAGACGTCGGCGCCCGCGACGCCCGTTCCCGACCTCGCCGAAGAGACCCTCGACGGCGTGTCCGCGGAGGTGAAGGTCGCGCCCTTCCGCCTCGACATCGAGCCGCCCGTCAGCGACGCGCCCGAGGCGCTCATCACCTCCGACCTCGACGCCGAGAGCACCGCCACGGCCGCGCAGCTCCTCGACTTCGAACCGCTCGCGCCCGCCGACGAAGCGCCGTCGACCTCGCTCGACGACGCACCCTCCACCTCGCTCGACGACGAAGCCCCCTCCACTTCGCTCGACGACGAAGCGCCCGCGACCTCGCTCGATGAAGCGCCCGAGATGTCGCTCGACGACGCGCCCGACATGGAGCTCGACGTCGACGACGGACCTTCGCTCGTGTCGACAGTCTCCGAGGGACCGAGCGTGATCGAGGTCGACGGCGACGAGGGCGGCGCCGAGACCGAGCTGCTCGTCGAGGGCGGCGAAGAGATCGAGGTCGAGACGCCCGAAGCCGACCGCGGCGCGATCCTCGCGGCGTCGGTGACGAGCCGCAACCTCGCGGGCGATGACACCGAGCACCTCTACGCGCTCGATCCGCGTGCCGAGGCGCTCGCGCGCGCTGCGATGCTCGTCGACGAGTCTGCGCACGCGCAGCCCCCGCGAGCCGCCGCCATGCTCACGCTCGCCGCCGACCTCTACGACGGCGTGGCCGGTGACCGTGAGCTCGCGCGCCGTCACGCCGCCGCGGCCTTCGCGCTGGCGCCGACGTATGCACCCGCCATCCGGCTCCTGCGACGCATCGAGATCGCCGCGGGCAACGCCACGGCGGCCCTCGCGCTCTGCGACGCCGAGCTCGCGACGCCGCTCGGTGACGAAGAGCGCGCGACGCTCCTCACGCTGGCGGGCGAGCTCGCGGCGCGTGTCGACGATGCGCGCGCCCAGTCGATCTGGCGTGAGCTCGCGGCCCTCGGCGGCGTGGGCGGCGCGGTGGCCCAGATGCTCGCGGCAGGACACTCCCGCAGCGCGATGGGCGATGCGCTCGGCGCCTTCGCGACGGCTACGGGCGGCGTGCTCGCGGCGAGCGTCGACGTGGCCCGCGCGCGCATGATGGAGGGCGAAGAGGCCCAGGCTGCGATGCAGGCAATTCGCGATGCGGTCGCGCGCGATCCGTCCGATGCGAGCGCGTGGCTCGCGATGGCGCGCATCGGGCTCGCGCAGTCGAACGGGGGGTACTTCCGCGAGGCGGTGACCGGACTCGCACAGGCGGCCCTCGGCACCACGAGCTCGGTGGTTGCGACCGCGCTGCGACGCGCGCTCGACGGTGTACTCGGTGACGCCGTGGCGGGCGACGCGGTGGCGGACGGAGGCGTCGCGGGATGGCTCGCGGCCCACGCCGTGCGCGACGCGGGGGGAGACCCCTCGGCGCAGGTGTCCACGGGGCGCTCCCTCGCCACGGCGGCGGGGCTCCGCGCGTGGACCGCGTGGGGCGACGACGACACGACGGATGCAGGGCGCTTTCTCGCGCTGCGCCGGGCGGCTGCTTCGCGCGACGAGTCGCTCGCGGCGACGCGGGCGGCGGCGTTCGTGGGCGGCGCGCAGGCGGGCGCGGTCGAGGCGGGGTTCCGTGCGAAGAGTGGCTCCCTCGACGGGGCCGAGTCCGCGGCGCTCGGCGCGTCGGCACACGGGGGCATCGCGCACGCGGCCCTCGTCGCGGCGACCGGGGGCATCGAGGCGAGCGACACCCTGCGCAGCGCGCACGGCGACTCCGTGTGGCACGAGATCGCGCGCATCGAGCGTGCGGCCCGCGCGGGCGAAGGGGAGCGTCCCGAGCTGCGCGCCGCGGCCCTCACGACCTCGGAGGAACGTGGCGCGGCGGCATGGGCGCGGCGGGCGCAGGCGGGCTTCGGCGGCGACGAGGCCGCGGTGCTCGACGGGCTGCGGGCCGAAGCGTCCACGTCGGGGGATCCGCGGCGCGCGGCGACCTTCGCGCTCCTCGCGGGCGCGTGGGCGAAGGCGCTCGGCGCGGTCGGCGGTGACGTCGATGCGGCGAAGGCGGCCGATGGGCTCGCGGGCGATCTCGCGGCGGCAGAGCTCGCGGCGCTCCACGCGTCGCGCGGCGAGGCCGTGGCGGCGAACGGCGCGGACCTGCTCGATGCGGCGGCGATCACGGGAGACGGCGCGGCGCAGCGCATGGCGGCGGTGCAGTCGGCGCTCCGTCGCGCGGCGCTCGATCCGTCGGCGGCGGCCGAGCAGGTGTGGAAGGCCTGGAGCCGCGATCCCTCCGACGCGTCGCTCGGCGCGCTGGTGCTCCGCGCGGCGGGGCAGAACCCCGAGCGCGCCGTGGCCGTGGCCCGCGCGATGGCCGAGTCCGCATGGGCCGCGGGACGGGAACACCCCGAGGGCGTGCTCGGTGCGGGCACGTTCCTCGCGCTCTCGCTCGAACGCGCATCGCGCTTCGCCGACGCGTCGCAGGCCCTCGCGCGCAGCCGCACGTTCGCGCTGCAAGACCGCGCCCTCGCGGCCACCGAGGAGCGCATCTGGCTCCGCGCGGGCATGCACGCCGAGGCCATCGAGCGCGCCTTCGACCGTCTCAACACCGCGGGCACCGACGCCGAGCGCGTGGCTGCCTACGAGCGCCTCGCGGAGATCGACCGCGCGCACCGTCAGCAGGTCGCGTCGGCGGTGCTCTCGCTCCAGGAGATTCTCACGCTGGCGCCGGGCCACCTCGCGTCGCTCCACGCGCTGCTGCGGTTCTTCCTCGAACAGGGACGCCACGGTGAAGCCCTCGACGTGATCACGCGGCTCGTCGAGCACGCGGGCGATCCCGCGAACGCGCTGGCCTTCGCGCACCTCGGCGCGCGCCTCGCGTCGGCCCTCGCCGACGGAGACCCCGCGGCGGCGGCGCCCTTCCACACCGCGGCGCAGGCCCGCGGACTCGTCGACCTTCGGCTGCTCCACGGGCTCGAAGCCGACGCGCGGCGCGCGGGCGATCACACCCGCTTCGCCGACGTGATGGAGCGCCTCGCGGACTTCACCGCCGAGGCCGCCACGCGGTCGGTGTACCTCGCGCGCGCGGCGCAATCCGCCGAGGCCACGGGCGATCACGGCCGGGCCCTCGGGCTCCACGTGCGCGCGGTCGACGCGCTGCCCATGAGCGTGCTCGCGCGCTGGGGCGCCGCGTGGTCGATGCTGCGCGCGGGCGAGGCCCCCAACGCGGCGGAGATGTTCGAAGCCGCAGGCAACCACGCCGCGTCGCCCGAAGCCGGCGCGTGGTCGTGGATGCAGGCCGCCAACCTCTGGCGCGACACGCTCTCCGAGCGCACCCGCGCGCTCGCGGCCTTCCGTGAAGTGCTGGAGCGCGATCCCTCGAACCGCGCGGCCTTCGATGCGGCGTTGCAGATTCTCCGCGACGCGGGCGACTCGACGGGCGAGCTCGAACTGCTGGAGAAGTACGGCCGCGCCTCGGTGCCCGCCGACGCCCCGCAGGATCAGGCCCGCATGCACACGCGCGCCGCCGAGCTGGCCGAGGCGCAGGGAGACCTCGCGCGGGCCATCGCCCAGTGGCGCACCGTGCTGGCCGTGACGCCCGACGACCTCGCGTCGCTCCGCGCCCTCGCGCGCCTCGGACGCGCCGCGGGCGAGTGGAACATCGCCGCAGACGCGCTCATCCGTCTGGCCAAGCAGACGCCCGACGCGGCCGAGCGCATCGAGTCGCTCTTCAACCTCGGCGCCGTGCTCGAAGAGAACCTCGACGACGCGAAGCGCGCCGAGCTCGCCTGGCGCCGCGTGCTCGCCCTCGCACCCCGCGACGCACGCACGCTCCAGCGGCTCATGGAGCTCTACCGCCGCAGCGGAGACGTGGCCCGCGAGGCCGACGCGCTCCAGTCGCTCGTGGCGCTCGCGCCGCCGGGTCCCGAGCGCATCGAAGGTCTGCTGCGCCTCGCGAGCCTCGCCGAGCTCTCGCTCAACGACGTGAAGCGCGCGCACGCGGCCCTCGAAGCCGCGCGCCGTGACAGCCCCGGCGACCTCAAGGTGCTGCGGGCGCTGCGGCAGTTTCACATGCGCAACGGTGACCCCGAGACCTTCGTGGCCATCGCCGACCGCGCGACCGCCGACGTGCGCCGCGCCGCGGACCTCAACCCCCGCGACCTCCCGATGCTGGAGCGCCTCTCGGAGATGCTCGAAGTCCGCGGTCACGACGACGCGAGCCGCATCGCCGCCGCGGTGGCCGTCTCGCTGGGCTCGCGCAACGACCGCGCGCGCGCCCTCTCGTTCGACGGCACGGTGAAGGGCCTGGGCGCCGCCGCGCTCACCCCCGAGGCCCTCGCGCTCCTCGCGCCGCCGTCGGTGAGCGTGGCCCTCCGCGAGGTGCTCGGACGCGCCGCCGAAGTGATCGAACAGGTGCTCCCCATCGACCCGCGGGCCCTCTCCGCGGAGAAGCTCGGCGCGCGCCCGCACCCCTTCCGCGACGAGATCGCGCGCAGGGCCGAGGAGCTCGGTCTCCCCGCCGTCGAGATCTACATCACCGCCCGCGTGCCCACGGTGTGCGCCCCCATCGGCCGCTGCCCGCCCGCGGTGCTCGTGCCGACGGCCGCCGAGCTCACGCCCGCGTCGCGCTTCGCCATCGCCCGCGCGATGCTCCTCCTCGCGCTGTCGCTCACCGTGCCTGTGCGCATCGCGGGCCGCGAGCTGGCCCTCGCGCTCGGTGCGGTGCTTCGTCAGTTCGAGCCCATGTACCGCCCCGACGGCGTCGACGCCCGCGAGCTCGTCGAGCTCTCTGCGCGCATCACCCGGGCGATGCCCCGCGCGCTCCACACCGAGATCGCGCCCTTCGCCGACGTGGTGCTCCGCACGGGCATCAAAGACGCCGAGACCATCCGCGCGGGCGCCCTCGAACTCGGCGACCGCGTGGCCCTCCTCGCGACGGGAAGCGTGTCCGGCGGCATCGCGCTGCTCTCGCCCGCAGGCACCGCGCCCATCGACGCGGTGGAGTCCGTGCCCGCCGTCGGTCGCCTCGTGCGCGTCGCCCTCTCCGACCGCTTCATGGAAGCGCGCCGCCTCGCCGGCGCCGACCGCCCCACGACATGATCCCTCTCTCCCGCGGGGTCGCGCGCGCGGCCTCGCTCGCCGCCCTGCTCTCCTGGTGCGGACGCGCCCCGACGCGCGCCGACGCGCAGCCCCGCCCCGACGCGTCGCCCCCCGCCGACGTCTCCGACCGCGCCGCGACCTTCACCGCGATGGCCTGCGCCGACGCGCGCCACACGGGCCGCGACGTGCACCGCGGACCCGCTTCGCAGCCTTCGATCCTCTGGCGCGTGCGCACGCAGCGGCGCGTGTTCGCCTCGCCCGTCGTCGACGCCGACGACCGCGCGATCTTCGGCTCCGTCGATGGGTCTGTGCTCGCGGTCGATCGACGGGGCGTGGTGCGCTGGGGCTACGCCGCGCCCGATCGGGTGTTCTCGTCGCCCGCGGTGGTGGGCGGTCTCACGGTCTTCGGCCACGACGGAGACCGCCTCGTCGCCGTCGACGCGCGCGGCCTCGAACAGTGGAGCGTGCGCACCACCGACGACGCCGACGCGCCGCCCGTCCTCGGTCCCGACGGAACCATCTTCTACGCAGCCCACGACGTGATGGCCGTGAACCCCGTCGACGGCGCCGTGCGATGGCGCGCGCCGCTGCGATCGCACGCGTTCGGACCGCCCGCCCTCGCGCCCGACGGAACGCTCTACGTCCCCGAGGTGCACGGCGCCGTGGCCCTGTTCGACACGCGCGCAGGGAGCTTCACCCGCCGCGTCGACCTCCCGGCGCCCGTCTACGCAGGGGTGCTGGTGCTCGACGACGGCGGCTTCGTCGTGGGCGCGCTCGACGGCCACCTCCGCGCGTTCTCGCCCGACGGCACGCGCCGCTGGGACTTCACCACGCACGGCGCCCGCGACGCGCCCGGCATCCGCGCGACGCCCGCGCTCACCCGCGACGGCGTGGTCGTCGTCGGCGCCGAAGACGGAACCCTCTACGGCCTCCGCGCGGCCGACGGCACCGAGGTCTTCGCGGTGCCCACGGGCTATCCCGTGCGCGGCGCGGCGCGCATCGACGCCGACGGGCGCATCTACGTGGGCGGCGAAGACGACACCTTGCGCTGCCTCGACGGCGACGGCACGGTACGCTGGTCCGTGGTGCTCGGCGCCGACATCGACGGATCGCCCGCGATCCTCCGCGACGGCACCCTCGTGGTGGGCACCGACGACGGCGCGCTCTACGCGCTCGGCACGCCCGCGCGGTGACCCTCCGCGCCGCCCACCTCCTCGCAGCCTCTCTTCGAAACACCCTATGAAACCAGTGATTCCCGACGACGCGGCCCTGCTCGCCGCGCTGCGTGACAGCGCCTCGCACCCGATGCACGTCAGCGACATCGGACGCCGCCTCGACCTCCCGCTCTCGTCGCGCCACGCGCTCGGCGAGGCCCTCGACGCCCTCGTGTCGCGGGGCCTCCTCGCGTCGATGCCCGGCTCGCGCTACCGACTCCCGCGCGCCCGCGGCGCACGCCTCGAAGGCAACTTCCACCAGCACCCGCGGGGCTTCGCGTTCGTGCTCCCGAACGACGGCGGCGACGACGTGTTCATCCCCGCGACCGGCGTGCTCGGGGCCATGCACGGCGACCTCGTGGCCGTGAACGCGCAGCAGGGCGACCGCGGCCGCGAGGGCGTCGTGGTCGAGGTGATCACCCGCCGTCCGCCCCTGGTGCCCGGCACCCTTCGTGTGCGGCTCAAGGGCGCGTGGGTCGAGCCCGACGACGCGCGCATCCGCGGACCCATTCTCGTCGACGACGCGGCGGGCGCGGCCGATGGCGCGGCCGTGGTCGCCGAGATCACCCGCTGGCCCGAGCACGGCGGCGAGACCCCCACCGGGCGCGTGAAGGAGACCCTCGGCGCCTCGGGCGACCTCGACGTCGAGGTGCGCAAGGTGGTGATCCGCGAGGGCGTCGAAGAGGGCTTCTCCGACGAGGTGTTGCGCGAAGCGAAGGCCCTGCCCGACGACCCCACGGCCGACGACATCGCGGCGCGCACCGACCTCCGCGACGTGCCGCTCACCACCATCGACCCCGACGACGCGCGCGACCACGACGACGCCGTGCACGTGCTCCGTCGCGAAGACGGGGGCTACACCGCGACCATCGCCATCGCCGACGTGTCGCACTACGTCCGTCCGGGCACGGCCACCGACACCGCGGCCCTCGCGCGCGGCACGAGCATCTACCTGCCCGACCGCGCGATTCCGATGTTGCCGCGCGAGCTGTCGAGCAACCTCGCGTCGCTGCTCGCAGACCGTGACCGCCTCGTGCTCGCGGTGATCGTGCAGCTCGGTCCCGATGGGTCCGTGGAGTCTGCGAAGCTCGTCGAGGGCGTGATGCGCTCCCGCGCGCGGCTCACGTACACCATGGCCGCCCGCGCCCTCGGGTGGACCGAGTCTCCCCCCGAAGGACACGGCGTGCCCGAGGCCCTCGTGCCCGACCTCCAGGTGGCCGCCGATCTCGCGGGGCTGCTCCGTCGTCGTCGCATGAAGCGCGGCGCGCTCGACCTCGACCTTCCCGAGCCCCGCGTGCGCATGGCCGCCGACGGACGCACGCCCGAGCACGTGTACCAGTCGCGCCGCGACCCCGGCATCCGCAGGGCCTACAGCGTGATCGAGGAGCTCATGCTGCTCGCCAACGAGGCCGTCGCCGAGGTGTGCGTCGCGAAGGACATCCCCGCCGTCTACCGCGTGCACGGCCGCCCCGACGAGGAGCACCTCGCGCGCTTCGCCGCCGTGGCCCAGGCCTACGGACACCGCGTCGACGTCGAAGCGGGACGCGTGCCCCGCAAGCTCTCCGCCGTGCTGCGCAAGGTCGAGGGAAGACCCGAGGCGCGCATCCTCGGGATGCTTCTCCTCCGCGCGCTCCCGCAGGCGCGCTACGCGTCGGTGAACACCGGGCACTTCGGGCTCGCGTCCGAGGCGTACCTGCACTTCACGTCGCCGATCCGTCGCTACCCCGACCTCATCGTGCACCGCGTGGTGCGGGCCATCGCGCGCCGCGAGAAGCCCGATCGCAGCGAGGCCGCCACCGAGGCCGCCGCCCGCGCCGCCGCCGTGTCGTCGCGCCTCGAACGCCGCGCGATGGACGTCGAACGCGAGGTGCTCGACCTCTACCGCTGCACCGTCGCGAAGGCCCACGTGGGCGAGCTCCACACGGCGACCATCACCTCGGTCACCGGCGCCGGACCCTTCGCCGAGATCGAAGACCCCTTCCTCGCGGGCATGATCCGCCTCGGCCTCGGCGGCGCAGGAACGGGCAACGCCGAGTGGCAGGTCGACGAGCTCGGCGTCGCGTGCACGCACACGTCGGGCGTGACCTTCGCGCTCGGCGAGACGGTGACCGTCGAGATCGCCGACGTCTCCATGGCCCGTCGCACGGTGTACTTCAAGGTGCCCCTCGAAGCGCGCCGCAAGGCGAAGCCGCAGCGCAACGCGCCTTCGAAGAAGAAGCCCGATCCGCAGAAGAAGAAGGGGCGCAAGGGAGGCCGTCGATGATCCGCCGCGCGCCGCTCGCCGCGATGGCCCTCGCGCTCGCCGCGTGCCCGAAGCGCGCGCCGACGGTGAACTTCCACAGCGACGTGCACACCGTCGCCGTCGAGCCCGCCGCCGACGCTTCGAACGCCGACGGCGCGCTCTCCGTGGTGCGCTTCGAGCCCGTCGAGGGCACCGCGGTCACCGGCGACGGACGCACGCTCCTCGCCGACGGCGCCACGGCCACCTGCGACGAGGGCGCGCGCTTCACCGCGTACCTTCGCGTCGACCTCGACGGCGACAGCGCCCCCGACGGGCTCGTCGTCGCGCGCACGGGCCTCGACAACACGGCGCGTCCGCCCGCGGTGCTGCGCCGTCAGGGCAACGTGTGGCAGTCGCTCCCGGTCGCCGACGCGAACCCCACGGAGTCGCGCTGCGCCACGAGCGCGCTGCGCCAGACCTCGCCGCGCTCGGTCACGGTCTCGTTCCGTTGTGAGCCCGCGGTGCAGGGCGCGTCGCTCGCCGAGGAGCAGCTCCTCCTCGCGCTCTCGGCCACGCCCGCGGTGAAGCAGCGCGCGAGCCTCGCCGCGGGCGCGCTCGCCGACACGGCCCTCACGCTGCGCCTCGAAGGCGTCGACCTCGACGGAGACGGACGCGACGAGGTCTCCGTGGGCCTCTCTGCGGGACGTCCCGGTGCGCCGCAGCGGGCCTCGGCGCGGGTGACCTTCTTCGAACGCGCCGGAGCCCTCGCGCGCGACACCTCCGAGCCCTCGACCTCGCTCCAGGCGAACCCCGCCGCGGCGCGCAGGAGCCTCTCCAGCGGCCGCAACGGCGCCCTCGAAGCCCTCGCCACCCTCGACGACTACGAGCGCCTCCGCAGGGCCTTCTGCGCCGACAGCGCGATGGCCCGCGTGCGCTTCCAGGGCTCCACGGGATTCGACTGCGGGGGCGCCCCCACGAACGGCGCTGCCGACCTCTACGCCCGCGCATGGATCAACGCCGGCGAGACGCCCGCCGCGGAAGCACAACTCCGCGCCGAGACCGCGGGGCCCTTCGGCGTGGTGACCAGCGAGCGCGTGCAGTCCGACCTCGACCGCGCGTCGCTCACCGACCGCACCGTCACCGCGCGCAACGGACCCGCCGCGGGCGCCGTGCTCGACGCCATCGTGCCCGCGCACCAGGGCGCCCTCGCGTTCGACCGCGCCACCGCGCCCACGCAGCTCACCCTCCGCGGCCCCGCGGGCGGATCGCTCGACGTCGCCACCCTCACGCTCTCCCCCGGCGCACCCGGAAGCGCCTCCGACGTGCTCGTTCGCTCGCCCGACGGAGTGACCGCCATCACGGGCTTCGTCGAGCGATGCGACGGCGTGGCCGTGGTGCGCTGTCCGACCGCGAACGAGGCCTGCGTCGACGCGGTGATCTCGCCCGCGAGCACGGCGCTCCCCGCGGGTGCGGAAGCCACGACGATCCCGTGGCTCCCGTCGCGCGCGATGGCGCAGCGCTGTCTGCAAGACGTTTCGGCGATGCAGGGCCTCGCGCCCTCCGCGGCCCACGCGCTCGGCTGGGGACGCGACGGGCTCGTGGTGGCGGTGCACGGCGTCGTGCATCGCGTGGCGCCTGCGGGCGTGACGCGGCTCGCGCTCAACGAGTCTCCGGGCGCGGGCTTCGCGGCGGGCGCGGCGGTGTCGCCCAACGGCGCGGCGATGGCGATGCCCGGTCTGTCGGGCGTGTGGGTGCGCGAGCGCAACGCGTGGCGGCGCTGGTCTCCCGCGAGCCTCACGGGACGCTTCGCGACGCTCACCGACCTCACGCCCACCAACGACGCGCGCGCCCTCGCGGCCATGGCAGGCACCGAGGTGTGGCTGTTGGAACGTCCGCGCGCGACGAGGCGCTGACGCCCGCGCTGTGCGATCCTCGCGCCCCCGATGCGCACCTCCTTGAGAGCCCTGTGTGTGGCTGTGTTCGCGCTCGCCGCGTGCCGGTCCACCGTGATCCCCGTGGTCGCCGACGATGCCTCGTCGGGCGACGCCCCGCGCCCCGTCGATGCGCCCATCACCGCCGACGCGCCGGTCACCGCCGATGCGCCCGTCGACATCGGCACCACGACGCCCGCGCTGCCCGCGCCGCGCTACACCGGCGGCTTCACGCGCGCGAGCGGAACCTTCACCCTCACGATCAACGGCACGGCCCGCACGGCGCGGGTGCACGTTCCGCCGACGCTCGCCGCGGGGGCGCCGCTGGTGCTGGGCTTTCACGGCACCAACGGGTCCGCCGACGATTTCGCCACCGAGTCGCGCATCGACGGAGCCTCCGATGAGCTGGGCTTCGTGGCCGTCACGCTCCAGGGCGAAGACCTCCAGGGCAATCCCGCGAACGCCGACCACCGCAGCCCCGACCTCTACGCGCGCATGTGGAACATCGTCGACCGCGACCCGACCACCAACCGCGACCTGGTCTTCGTGCGCGCGGTGATCGCCGAGTCACAGCGCGCGCTCGGCACCGATCCGCTGCGCACCTACGCGATGGGCCATTCGAACGGAGGCTTCTTCGCGTGGCACGTGGCGGCCACCCTCGCGCCGCAGATCGCGGGCTTCGCGAGCTCGTGCGCGGGCGTCATCCGCTGCGGCTATCGGAGCGAGTGCACCTTCCGCGGCGCGGGCACCACCTGCGCGGCGCTCGCCACCGAGCCCGGCTGGTGCGCCCAGACCTGCGCGCCCTCGACCTCGCGCATGGCCCTCGCGCCCGCGGGACGTGTGCCCCGCGCATTTCTCGCCCACGGCAACCGCGACGACATCGTGTCCGTGGCCTTCACGTGCGCGCTGGGACGCGAGCTCGGCGACCGCGCCACCGTGCAGATCGTCGACGGCCTCGACCACGCCCTCGCGCCCAATTTTGTGCGCAACGCGTGGAGCGCCCTCTCGCGCTTCACCACCCGCGACTGACGCTCATCCCCCGATGCGCGGCAGCGCGCGCACGCGCTCGCTCCACTGCGACAGCACCGCGGGGCGAAGCGCGAGCACGGTCTCGCTCCCGCGCTCGATCTCGGTGAGCCCCGCGTCGCGAATGAGCGCGCACGCCTCCTCGCGTTGGAGCGCGCCCCACACCTCGCCCTCGGCGCGGAGCACCGCGCACGCGAAGCCCCCTTCCGCCCACGCGCGCATCGCGTCGGGATCGCGCGACGAGAACACCGTGGCCCCGAGCAGGATGGCGTGTCCGATCTGCGCCGCGAGCTTGCCGCATCGCATGTCGAGGGCGCCGTTCACCACGAGGGCCATCGCCGTGACGTTCCCATCGAGCGCCACGGGCGTCTGCGCGAGCTCGGCCCGCGCGGCGTTGTAGGCCTGGAGCTGTCCGAGGAGTTTCTCTCTCGCACTCCGTCGCCGCGGCGGCAGCGCCCGCACCACCACCTCACCGTTCACGCGTCCGACGCCGGCGTCGAAGTCCGCGACGCGCGGCCACTCCTTCTCGTTGGCGCGGAGGCAGACCTTGCGAAACGACCGCTCGCCCCAGTACGCAAACTCGTCGGCGTAGCGGGGGTCGTCGCTCCAGCGCATCGCGCAGTCGAGCGTGGCCTGCGCCGCGGCGACCATCAGCGCTTCGAGCGAGCACCCGTGGACCTTGCGCACCACGAGGTACATCACCGACGGGTCTTCCTGCGTGGCGCGGGCGTCGGCGGCCTCTTCGCGGTCGCGGTCGTGGTCGTAGACGGGCATCGCGCGGGCCGTCTACCACAGGGCGACCACGGGGAGCGCCGCGCAACTTTGCACGCGGTATCCGCGCGCCCCGTGCGAGCATCCCATGCGCAACCATGTTGAAACCCGGCGACACCCTCCCCGACGTCACCCTCGAAGGCTCCGACGGCCGCGCCGTGAAGGTCCGCGACCTCCTCGGCGACCGCGCCCTCGTGCTCTATTTCTACCCGAAGGACGACACCCCCGGCTGCACCGCCGAGGCCTGCTCCTTTCGCGACAGCTACCAGGATTTCACCGACGCCGGCGCCGACGTGGTGGGCGTGAGCGCCGACGGTCGCGACTCGCACGCGCGCTTCGTCGAGCGGCACCGCCTGCCGTTCCGTCTCTTCACCGACGCATCGGGCGCGGCGCGCAAGGCCTTCGGCGTGAAGCCCTCGCTCCTCGGGTTGATCCCCGGCCGCGTGACCTTCGTGATCGACAAGACCGGCGTCGTGCGACACGCGTTCGACTCGCAGATCCGCGCCACGGCCCACGTGACCGAGGCGCTCCGCATCGTGCGCGAGCTGCAGAAGTAGTCGCCGCTCAGCGGTCGATGGAGCGCATCCCCACCGCGCCGTAGCGGTCGCCCGCGGCGGCGCCCTTCGGCATCACGGCGTCGAGGCGCGCGCGCTGCGCTGCGGTGAGCGCGAGCGCCTCCGAGGCCACGTTCTCTTCGAGGTTCACGCGACGGCGCGTGCCCGGAATGGGCACGATGAACTCCCCCTGCGCGAGCACCCACGCGAGGGCGAGCTGCGAGGGCCGCACGCCCATCTCGCGGGCGATCTCTTCGACCTTCGCGACGAGGTCGAGGTTGCGCTGAAAGTTCTCGCCCTGAAAGCGCGGCGACGTGCGCCGAAAGTCGTCGTGCGCGAGGTCTTCGAAGCGCCGGATCTGCCCTGTGAGAAAGCCCCGCCCCAGCGGGCTGTACGCGAGAAAGCCCACGCCCAGCGCGCGGCACGTCGCGAGGAGCTCGTCTTCGGGGTCGCGCGTCCACAGCGAGTACTCGGTCTGGAGCGACGCGATCGGGTGCACCGCGTGGGCGCGCATGAGCGTGGCGGGCGACACCTCGGAGAGGCCGATCGCGCGCACCTTGCCTGCGCGCACGAGGTCGGCCATCGCGCCCACGCTGTCTTCGATGGGCGTGGCCGGGTCCACGCGATGGAGCTGGTAGAGGTCGATCACGTCGACGCCGAGGCGCCGCAGGCTGCCCTCGCACGACGCGCGGATGTACGCGGGCGAGCCGTTGTAGCCGCGCCCCGTGGGGTTCGTCGGGTCGCGCACGATGCCGCATTTCGTGGCGATCACCGCGCGGTCGCGATGGCCCTTCAGCGCGCGCCCGACGAGCTCTTCGTTCACGTGCGGGCCGTACATGTCCGCGGTGTCGAAGAGGGTGACGCCGAGCTCCAGCGCGCGGTGGATCGTGGCGATCGACTCGCCGTCGTCGCGGGGGCCGTAGAAGTCGCTCATGCCCATGCAGCCGAGGCCGAGGGCAGACACCGTGAGGGGACCGAGGGCGCGCGTTCGCATCGGACACGCATCTCGGCGACCGCGGGTGTGCGTGTCAACGGCGCGCTGCAACGAGCGCCGAACGGTGGCGTCGCGCGAAGCAGTCGACCTGTGGGGGAGGGGAGTGACGAGGCGAGCGGGGCGACCGGAGCGCGCGCTCCGCGGCGGTCACACGACGCGCCGCGGAGTCTCGCGCTGCGACGGTCTCAGCGGCAGGTGCCCATGCGGCAGGTGGTGCCGCGCGCGCAGACGTTGCCGCAGGTGCCGCAGTTGTTCGGGTCGAAGTTCGTGAGCGTGCAGGCCGTGCCGCAGAGCGTGGAGCCCATCGGGCACGCGCACATGCCCATGTTGCACGCCTGGAAGGTGCCGCAGCGCGTGCCGCAGGCGCCGCAGTTCGTCGTGCTGGTCTGGAGGTTCACGCAGGTGCCGCCGCAGAGCGTCTGGCCCGTGGGGCAGGCGCAGCGGCCCATCTGGCAGGTCGTGCCGCCGGCGCAGGTGTTCCCGCACGAGCCGCAGTTCGTCGAGCTGGTCTGCAGGTTCACGCAGGCCGTGCCGCACATCGTGTTGCCCGTCGGGCACACGCACGCGCCGGCGACGCAGCTCTGACCCGTCGCGCAGGCGCGGCCGCAGGCGCCGCAGTTCCCCGTGCTGGTCTGCGTGTTCACGCAGGTGCCGTTGCAGAGCGTCTGACCCGTGGGGCAGGTGCAGCGACCGGCCATGCAGGTCGAGCCGCCGGTGCAGCGCATGCCGCAGCCGCCGCAGTTCAGGTTGTCGGTCTGCGTGTTCGCGCAGGTGCCGCCGCAGGCCGTGGTGCCCGTCGGGCACGCGCACATGCCGCTCGTGCAGGTCGCGCCCGTGGGGCACTGACGTCCGCACGCGCCGCAGTTGTTGTTCGACGTCTGCGTGTTGACGCAGTTGCCGCCGCAGTTCGTGAGGCCCGTCGAGCAGGTCGTGCCGCACGTGCCCGCGCTGCACACCTGCGTGGCGCCGCAGCGGTTGTTGCACGCGCCGCAGTTGTTCCGGTTGTTCGTCGTGTCGGTGCACACGCCGCCGCAGAGCATCTGACCCGTCGGGCACGCGCAGATGCCCGCGCGGCACGTCGTGGCGCCCGCGCAGAGGTTGCCGCACGAGCCGCAGTTCGTCGCGCTCGTCTGCGGGTCGACGCACACGCCGCCGCAGAGGATCTGGCCCGTCGGGCAGCCGCAGCGGCCCGCGTTGCAGACCTGGCCGCCGGTGCAGCGCGAGCCGCACGCGCCGCAGTTGTTCGCGTCGGTCTGCGTGCTCACGCACGACCCGCCGCAGTTCGTGGTGCCCGTCGCGCAGACCACCATGCAGGTGCCGCCCGAGCACGCCTGGCCCGAGGGACACGCGCGGCCGCACATGCCGCAGTTCGCCACGTCACTCTGCGTGTTCACGCAGGCGCCCGAGCAGCTCGTCTGACCCGTCGGGCAGCCGCAGCGGCCCGCGGTGCACGACGCACCGCCGGTGCAGGCCACGCCACACGCGCCGCAGTTCGCGTTGCTCGCGTTGAGGTCGTAGCAGACGCCGCCGCAGTTCGTGGTGCCCGCGGGGCACTCGACGATGCACGAGCCCGCCGCGCACACCTGGCCGACGGCGCACGCGCGGCCGCAGGCGCCGCAGTTGCGCGCGTCCGTCGCGGTGGCGGTGCAGACGCCGCCGCACTGGGTCTGACCCGAGGGGCACGCGCAGGCGCCCATCACGCAGGTGGTGCCGCCGGCGCAGACCACGCCGCAGCCGCCGCAGTTGTTGTTGTCGCTCGCGGTGCTGATGCACGCGCCGCCGCAGTTCGTCGTGCCCGCCGCGCAGGTCGTCGAGCAGGTGCCCGCCGAGCACACCTGGCCCATGCCACACGAGGTGCCGCAGGCGCCGCAGTTCAGGGTGTTGCTGCGGGTGTCGACGCAGGCGCCGCCGCAGAGCGTCTGGCCCGCGGGGCACGCGCAGGTGCCGGCCACGCAGGTGGTTCCGCCCGCGCAGGCGCGGCCGCAGGCGCCACAGTGGTCGTTGCTCGACTGGAGGTCGACGCACGCGCCGCTGCACGCCGTGAGACCCGTGGTGCAGGCCATGGTGCACGCGCCCGACGAGCACACCTGGCCGCTCGAACAGCTCGTGCCGCAGGCGCCGCAGTTGGTCGGGCTCGTGAGGGGATCGACGCACGCGTCGCCGCAGCGGATCTCGCCCGGCGCGCACGCCACGGGCACGTCGGGCATCACCACGTCGAGGCCCGGGATGTCGAGGTCGGGAACGTCCATGCCGCCGCCGTCGAGGGCGGGCACGTCGTCACCCGCGTCGACGGTCACCACGTCGTCGCCGCTGTCGGGCGTCGCGCTGTCGGTGTTCGGCACGTCCACGGTCGATCCGTCGGTGCTCGACCCGTCGGGCGTTGCGGTGTCGGTGCTCGGTCCGTCGGTGCTCGACCCGTCGGTGCGGTCGGCCACGGCCACGTCGGCGGGGGGCGCCGAGGTGACCGTGTCGCCACAGCCCGGGGCGGCCACGCCGATCGCCGCGATCGCCGCGATCCAGAGAGAGGCTCTCGTCTTCAAGTGCATTTCCGGTGTTCCTCCTTCAAGCGAATCGGTCCGTGAGCGAGAGCTTCGAGCCGCGAAGACCTCGGCCGACGCGCAGGGATGCGCGCGACCCACGAACCGCAATCTTCGCGAGAGTGATGGAGCGCGCGCGAATTTTTCAAGCGCGTTCCGGCGCCACGGCCGCACACATCCCGCGGCATCAACGCCATCCCGCGGACGCGCGTCGACAGTTGAGGACCGCACGCAGCACCGGCACGATGCCCGCGAGAGGTACGCACCGCCGATGGGCCTTCGCGATTGGATCCAACGTCTCTTCTCGCCCGACCCGTACGCGCCGCCCGACGAGCACGCCGCGAGCTCCGACGCCGCGCCTCCATCCGCGCCCGCACCCGCGCCGCACGAGCGCGATCCCCTCGCGGAGCTCGTCGGTCTCCCGGTGCCCGAGGCCGTTCGCCGCGCCCGCGCGACGCTCGACAGTCCGACCCTCTCGCAGACCGCCTCGCGCGCCCTGCTCCGATGGCTCCGCGAGCACGCGTCGCACAGCGACCTCACCGCGGCCGCGCGCGTCGAGCTGGCGGATTTCTTCCTCGCGCGCGCCGAGCCCTCCGTGGCCGACGCGATCCTCCGCGACGTGGCCCGCGGACCGGCCCGCGACGCGGCGCCCGCCCGCATGCGCCTCGGCGACCTCGCGGCCCAGTCGGGCGACACCGCAGGCGCCCGCGGATGGTACGAGCTCGTGCTCGCCACCGACCTCGAATACCCCGGCGCGCGCGAGCGCCACGCGCGACTCCAGCGACCGGTGCGCGCGGGCGATGCGGGCGCGACGCTCCTCGCTCCCGACGCGACGCAGTCCATGGGCCGCTTCGAACTTCTGCGAGAGCTCGGACGCGGCGGTGCAGGCGCCGTGTACCTCGCCCGCGACAAGCGCGTGGGGCGCTCCGTGGCGCTGAAGCTCTACCACCCGCAGGCCCGCGTCGACCGCAACGCGCGGCTCCGCGGCGAGGCCCGCGTGGCCGCCTCCGTGGCGTCTCCGTGCGTGGTGCGTGTGCACGACCTCTTCGAAGAGACCGGCGCGCTGGTGATGGAGTTCGCCTCGGGCGGAGCCCTCCGCGCGCGGGTCGCGAAGGGCAACATCACCCGCGACGAGGCCCTCGGATGGGCCCACGACGTGGCGCTCGCGCTCGCCCACACCCACGCCCGCGGATGGGTGCACCGCGATCTCAAACCCGGCAACGTGCTCCTGCGCGCCGACGGACGCGCGGCCCTCACCGACTACGGCCTCGCGCGCCCCATCGGACAGCCCGCGAGCGCCCTCGAAGGCACCGCGGGGTACGTGCCCCCCGAGGCGAAGACCGCCGCCACCGTCGACCCCACGCACGACGTGTACGCCTTCGGCGCGCTGCTCCGCGACCTCGCACCCGACGCGCAGGGACCGTGGGCCGACCTCGTGCGCGCGTGCCTCGACGAAGACCCGCGCCGCAGGCCCGCCGACGGCGCCGCCCTCGTCGCGCGCGTGGCCGCCGTCGCGTAGCGAACACCGCTCGCATCGCACCCGCCGCGCCCACTCTGCGCTTGTCGCGCGCACCCCGTAGAAGCACGATCCGCGGCCCCGCGATGACCGCTCACCCGCCGCTCCCGTGGTTGCAGTTCATCACCCTGACGTCGCTCATGGGCGGCTACGGCTCCGTGGCCATTCGCAACGCGCTCGGTCACGGCTTCGACTACGTGCGCGCGCCAGAGATGCAGGGCAGCGAGATCGTCGCGACGCTCCACGCGCGGGCCGTCGGTGGCACCGTGTCGACGATCTGGCGCGGTCGCCGCACGACGGGCCAGCTCGGGTGGGAGGTGCGCATCGGAATGGTGGTCGAGGGCCACGACAGCGCGCGCATCCTCGCGTCGTGCAACTGCAACGCGTGGGGCATGCGCTGCGACCACCTCTACGCCGTGCTCGTCGACCTCGCGGTGTGCACCGAGCTCCTCGACGCCGTGGTCTCGGGACGGCCCTCCGCGCCCATCCTCGCGTCGCTCCCGGCGCTGCGCGCGCAGACCCTCGAAGAGCTCCACGCGCTCGCCCTCGGTGCTCAGTGGTTCGCGCTCCCGCCACGCAACGTCGACGCGCGCTTCGACCTTCGCGTGGGGATCGTCGACCCGCGCACCGCGCTCCATCGCAAGAGCGACACGTTCCCGCAGCTTGAGGTGCGCCTCGCGCATCCCGTGACCCGCGCGCTCTTCGAACCCGCCGCGGTGCTCTCCGACGGACTCCCTCCCTTCGAACGTCGGCTCCTCACGCTGGGCCGTCCGCTCTCGCGCGGTCGCAAGGGCGTGTCGATGGAGGGCGTCTCCGCGTCTGTCGCACTGCACCTCCTCGCGGGCTCCGGGCGCGCGGTGCTCTGGGGCGAGAAGGGCAGCGAGCCCGTGCAGTTCTCCCGCGAGCCCGCGTCGCTGCGGCTGGTGCGCACGACGATGGCGCGCAACGCCGTCAGCCTCAGCGCGAACGCCCACGCCCGCGGCGCGCGCGTCGAACGAGATGGCACCGTGCACGCCCTCGAAGGCCGATGGACCTGCGAGCCTGCGCGCCTCGACGTGTCGGCCCGCGAGGCGGTGCTCTTCTCGGGACCGTTCCCGTTCCTCTTCGTGCCCGCGACGAAGACCTTTCACCCCGTCGATCCCGCCGTCGACCTCGACGTCGCGTGGAACCTCTTCAACACCCCCTCCGCCGAGCTCCCCGTGCGCCACGCGCCGAGCGTGTTCGCGGGGCTCCAGACCGCCCTCGCGGGCCGCGCCGTGAGCCTCCCCGCGCCCGAAGAGATGGGCCTCGCCCCGCGCGCCGACGCGACCCTCCAGCTCCGCGTGTCGGGCGCGCCCCTCGACGTCGAAGCGCGCCTCGAGGCCCGCTACGATTTCGGCATCGTGGCCCTCTCGCCCGCGGGTCCCCTCGCGCCGCTGCGCTTCGAAGACGACGTGCGCCGCGACCGCACCCGCGAAGAGATCGCCGTGGCCCGCGTGCAGGCCGCCGGGCTCGTGTGGCGCGACGACCTCCGCGCCTTCGCGGCCTCCCACGACGCCGCCGTGGAGTTCTGGCAGAAGGGCCTCCCCGCGCTCCGCGCCGACAGCGCCGCGGGCGTCGCGCTGCTCCTCGCCGAGAACCTCCGCAACGTGGCCGTGCGCCCGCCCGTGAAGGCCCGCGTGCGGGTGCAGCTCTCGAACAACCTCCTCGACGCGCACGTGCACTTCGACGTGGGCGAGCTCGCCGCCGACATCGAGCGCGTGCGCGAGGCCCTGCGCCAGAAGCGTCGCTGGATCGCCCTCGACGACGGCACCATCTCCGAGCTCCAGGAGAGCGTCGCGGGCTTCGTCGACGAGCTCGCCGAGGTGATGCCCGCGAAGGCCTCGCGCGACGGCCGCGTGAAGCTCGCCGCCCATCAGCTCGGACGTGTGGAGCGCTGGCTCGACGCGGGCATCGACGGCGAGCTCGACCCGGCCATCGAGGGCTTTCGCAAGCGGTTGAAGGCCCTCGCCGTCGAGGGTGACGCGGCGCTGCCGAAGAAGCTCACGGCCTCGCTCCGGCCCTACCAGGTGCAGGGCGTGGCGTGGCTCCAGTTTCTCGACGCGCTCGGCGCGGGCGGCGTGCTCGCCGACGACATGGGCCTCGGCAAGACGCTCACGACCCTCACGCTCCTACAGCACTGGAAGGAGCGCGACGGCGCCGCCCCGTCACTCGTCGTGTGCCCCACCTCGGTGGCTTCGAACTGGGTGCGCGAGGCCGCGCGCTTCACCCCCGACCTGCGCGTGCACCTCTACCACGGCATCGACCGCGAAAAAGATCCCGCTCCCCTCCGCGCCGCCGACCTCGTGGTGACCACGTACGCCCTGCTGCGAAGGGACATTGCGCTCCTCGCGGGCATCCATTTTCGATGCGCGATCCTCGACGAGGCGCAGCACATCAAGAACGCCGGCGCCGTCACCGCGCAGGCCGCCCGCGACCTCGTGGCCGACCGTCGCCTCGCCCTCAGCGGCACGCCCGTCGAGAACCACCTCGGCGAGCTCTGGTCGCTCTTCGAGTTCTGCAACCCCGGCATGCTCGGCACCGCGAAGGATTTCGCCGCGCGCTACGAGACCCCCATCAGCCACGACCCGCGGGGCCCCGCGGCGCACCGGCTCCGCGCGCTCGTGCGGCCCTTCCTCCTGCGTCGCACGAAGCGCGACGTGCTCCACGACCTGCCGCCCAAGCAGGAGATCGACCAGACCGTCGCCCTCACCGCGCGCCAGCGTCGCATGTACGACGCGCTCTCCGCCGCGGTGCTCTCCGACGTCGAGAAGAAGATCGCCGAGCAGGGCATCGCGCGCGCGGGAATCTCCATCCTCACGGCGCTGCTGCGGCTGCGTCAGATGGCCTGCGATCCGCGCCTCGTCGACGACGCCGCGCTCGCCGCATCGAGCGCGAAGCGCGAGGCCTTTCTCGACCTGGTGAAGTCGCTCGCGGCCGAGGGGCGACGCGCGCTGGTGTTCTCGCAGTTCGTCGAGCTGCTCACGCTCTGGCGCGAAGACCTCGACACCCTGGGCATCGCGTACGAGTACCTCGACGGCCGCACGCGCGACCGCGAGGCCGTGGTGCGGCGCTTTCAAGACGGCGACGCGCCGCTCTTTCTCATCTCGCTCAAGGCCGGTGGAACGGGGCTCAACCTCACCGGCGCCGACACGGTGATCCACTGCGACCCGTGGTGGAACCCCGCCGTCGAAGACCAGGCCACCGACCGCGCGCACCGCATCGGACAGACCCGCGCGGTGACCGTCTACCGCCTGCTCGCGAAGGGCACCGTCGAAGAGAAGATCGTGGCCCTCAAGGGACGCAAGCGCGAGCTCGCCGACGCCGTGGTGTCGGGCGACGCGGGCGCGCTCAAGGGCCTCTCGGCCGACGACGTGCGGATGCTCCTCGGCGGCGCCGACGACGAGAGCTTCGAGGGCGACGACGAGCCCGTGGCCGCCACGCCCGCGAGCCGTCGGCGCGCCGCGAAGCCCTGACGTTCGCCGCGTGCGGGCGCCGTGCGCCGAGGGCTTTGCGCGACGTTTACTGCGCGTTTACACGGCGCGGGGGTAGAAGGGCGCCCGCCATGAAGCGCATCGAAGCGATCATCAAGCCGTTCAAGCTCGACGAGGTGAAGGACGCGCTCGCCGAGGTGGGCGTGCAGGGCATGACCGTCACCGAGGTGAAGGGCTTCGGCCGCACCGGGGGCAAGAAGGAGGTCTACCGCGGGAGTTCCTACGTGGTGGACTTCGTGCCGAAGGTGAAGATCGAGGTCGTGGTCGCCGACGAGATGGTGAACCCGGTCATCGACGCCATCGAGCGCAGCGCGCGCACCGGTCGCATCGGAGACGGGAAGATCTTCGTGATCCCCATCGAAGAGGCCGTGCGCATTCGCACCGGAGAGCGCGGGCGCGACGCCATCTGAGCGACGCGGACGCGCACACAACAACCGATTCTCAACACGGCCGCCGACGCGGTGCCCCACCGGGGCGCGCGACGGGTGAGGGCCACGTTCGACAACGCAAGGAGACCGTTCGAATGACTACGACGAAGGTTGCTGAAGTGATCGAGCTCGGTCGCCGCCACGGCGCCGTGATGGTGGACCTCAAGTTCTGCGACCTCATCGGTCAGTGGCAGCACACGAGCGTGCCCTTCCACCGCCTCACCGAAGACGCCTTCGAAGACGGCTTCGGCTTCGACGGCAGCTCGATCCGCGGATGGAAGGCCATCAACGAGTCGGACATGCTCCTGCTGCCCGACGCGTCCACCGGCGTGATGGATCCCTTCATGGCGCAGCCCACGCTGAGCCTGCTCTGCCACGTGGTCGACCCGATCACCCGCGAGCCCTACGCCCGCGATCCCCGCTTCATCGCGCGCAAGGTCGAGCAGTACGTCCGCTCGACGGGCCTCGCCGACACGATCTTCGTGGGCCCCGAGGCCGAGTTCTTCGTCTTCGACGACGTGCGCTACGACGTGAAGCCGCACAACAGCTTCTTCGCCATCGACTCCGCCGAGGCGCCGTGGAACTCGGGCAAGGTGATGCCCAACGGCAACCGCGCCTACACGATCCGCAGCAAGGAGGGCTACTTCCCCGTGGCCCCCCACGACACGCTGATGGATCTGCGCACCGAGATGTGCCAGACGCTCGAAGCGGTGGGCATCGAGGTGGAGACGAGCCACCACGAGGTCGCCACGGCGGGCCAGTGTGAGATCGACATGAAGTTCGACTCGCTGGTGCGCATGGCCGACAAGACCCTGTGGTTCAAGTACGTGGTGAAGAACGTCGCCGCGCGCCACGGCAAGACCGCCACGTTCATGCCGAAGCCCATGTATGGCGACAACGGCTCGGGCATGCACTGCCACCAGTCGCTCTGGAAGGGCGGCAACCCCCTCTTCGCCGGCCCCGGCTACGCGGGCATGAGCGAGATGGCGATGTACTACATCGGCGGCGTGCTCAAGCACGCCAAGGCCCTCAACGCGATCACCAACCCGACGACGAACAGCTACCGCCGTCTCGTGCCCGGCTACGAAGCCCCGGTGAACCTCGCGTACTCGTCGCGCAACCGCAGCGCGTCGATCCGCATCCCGATGTTCTCGTCGTCGCCGAAGGCGAAGCGCATCGAGGTTCGCTTCCCCGACCCGTCGTGCAACCCGTACCTCGCCTTCGCGGCACTCACGATGGCGGGCCTCGACGGCATCCAGAAGAAGATCCATCCCGGCGACGCCCTCGACAAGGACATCTACTCGCTCTCGCCCGAGGAGGCCTCGCAGGTGCCGCAGGTGTCGGGCTCGCTCGGCGAGGCCCTCGAGAACCTCGAGAAGGACCACGAGTTCCTCCTCCAGGGCGACGTGTTCACGAAGGACCTCATCGAGACCTGGATCGACTACAAGCGCGAGCGCGAGAGCGACCCCGTGCGCCTGCGCCCCGTGCCCTACGAGTACTACCTCTACTACGACGTCTGATCGTCCGCGCGACCGCGCGCCCGACACCGCCGCGTCCGCGCACTGCGCTGGCGCGGCGGCGCCGTTTCGAAGGGCGCTCGCACGGAATTCGAGCGCGCAGATCGCGTGATAGGGTCGTCGGATGGGCACTCGCACAACGCTCGATCCGACGCTCGATGTGGTCTTCAAGATGCTGCTGACGCAGCGCCCCGAGAGCCACGAACTACTGGTCTCCTTGTTGACGGCGGTGATCCGTCCGCCTTCTCCGCTCGCGCGCGTCGAGGTTCGGAACCCCGAGATCCCGTCGGCCGACGCGCTCGATCGCAGCGTGGTGCTCGACCTGCACGTGCAGCTCGCCGACGGCACGCGCTTCGACGTCGAGATGCAGTCCGACAAGCGCCCGGCGTTTCGCGAACGCGCGCTCTACTACTGGGCGCGGCTCTACGGCTCGGAGCTCGAACGCGGTGACGAGTACGACGCGCTCCGGCCGGTGATCTCGGTGCTCTTTCTCGACTACCGCGAGCTGCGCGGAGCGCGCCTGCACTCGACCTTTCACGTGCTCGAAGTTCACGACCACGAGCGCTTCAGCGACGCCCTCGCGGTGCACGTCATCGAGCTCCCCAAGATCGCGCAGGCCACTGCACGGGAGCGCATCGAGGAGATAGACTTGATCCGCTGGAGCCGCTTCTTCGCGGCACGCACCGACGAGGAACTCGCAGTCGTGGCCATGGAGAACCCTGTGCTCGAAAAGGCCCGTCAGGCGCTGCAGGCTGTGTCCGACGACCCCGTTGCGCGCGAGTCCGCACGCCTCCGCGCCAACGCGCGTGTCGTACGACGCATGGAAGACGCCGCCCTCCGCGCCGAGGGGCGCGCGGAGGGACACGCCGAGGGGCGTGCGGAGACACTTCGCGTGTCGATCGTGGGCCTGTGTCAGGCGCTCTCGGTGCCGCTCGATGACGTCCGCAGGAGCACCCTCGCGCAGAGCGATGCCGACGCGCTCCAGCACGTCTTCGACGCCCTCGTGCGCGACCGCGTCTGGCCTGTGTAGCTCGCGATCCCGTCGCGTCGAGGCCCGCCCCGACACCGCCGCGTCCGCGCACTGCGCTGGCGCGGCGGCGCCGTTTCGAAGCTCAGTTCGCGTTGCGGCGACGGCGACGGCGACGCGCCATCGAGAGCATCACCACGGCGCCCGCGAGGCCCACGCCGTTCGTGTGGGACGCGCGCGGTGAGGCGCTGCAGCCGCCGTCGTCCGCGGGCGGAGGTGCGCCCGCATCGACCACCGCGCCATCGGTCACGCCGCTGTCGGTGACCGCGACGTCACGTGCAGCATCGGCGACGGCGCCGTCACGCGCCGCGTCCGCGCTTCCGTCGCGCGACGCATCGACGCTGGCTGCGTCGGCGCTCGCATCGGAGTCCGCATCCGCGCTCGCCATGTCGGTGCCCGCATCGACACTGCCCGCATCGACGCTGCCCGCATCGACGCTGCCCGCATCGACGCTGCCCGCATCGACGCTGCCCGCATCGACACTGCCCGCATCGACACTGCCCGCATCGGCCCCCGAGTCCGTGCGCACGTCGGTGCCCGCGTCGGCCATGCCCATCACGTCGACGGCGACCACCGCATCGACGCCGCTGTCGACCGCGCCCGTGTCGGTGCGCACGTCGACGCCGCTGTCGACCGCGCCCGTGTCGGTGCGCGCATCGACGCCGCTGTCGACCGCGCCCGTGTCGGTGCGCGCGTCACTCGCAGCGTCCATCACCGTCGCGTCGGAGCCCGCGTCGAGCGTGCCGCCATCGGGCACGGGCGCGTCGTTCACGAACACGCGCGCGAAGCCGCGGAACGAGCCCGAGCGGTCGTCGAGGTGCGAGTACACCATCGCGGTGGTGCCGTTCGTCGACGACGACGGACGCACGAAGGTGGTCGCGTCGTCGAAGACGCCGAGGTCGAGGGGCGTCGTGTCGTACAGCGTTCCGTCACGCTGCAAGCGCAGCACGCGCACGTGCGGACGCGTCGCGTTGTCGACCCAGAAGAGATTCCAGGTGCGGCCGTCCCACGTGAGGCCGGGCACCGAGCGGATCTGGGGCAGCGAGATGGTGCGCGGCGTCGTGTCGAGCAGCGCGCCCGACGGTGAGATCCGCGCCCAGTAGAACGACATGCAGTACATCGCGCCGCAGGCGCCGCCCAGCGTGCCGTACACCCACGCGATCATGTGCTGCGTGCCGTCCGACGCGGCCGCGATGCTGCTGCTGGAGAGCGGGCAGTGGTCCGGCGGCGTCGGCCACGAGAGCGTGCGACCCACGGGGTCGAGCACGTCGCCCTCGTTCGTGATGCGCGTGATGAAGGCGTTGCAGCCGGGCATGTCGAACTCCGACACCGCGATGCCGAGCTGGCCGGTGCGATCGCTCACGAGGCGCGAGATGCGCGAGCCCGACAGGTCGATCGGGAGCGGGTCGAGGGGTTCGCCCGTCGGTGCGATGCGCCACGCCGCGAGGCCCGTGCTGCGTCGCACGAGCGTCATGAATCCGTAGGGCGTCGCGACGGAGTCCATCGGAGTGCTCTGCGCGGGGTTGAACGCGCGCACGCCGCCCGTCACCACACCCGCCGCGGTGGTGGTCACCACGTTGTGGCCGAAGGAGATCATCGCATCGGGTCGACACGCCGCCCGGGCCGCGTAGCTGCCCTCGCCGTAGAAGGGCGTCGTGAGCGTCGGGAGCGCCGTGGCCGTGGCGTCGATGCGCGCGCCGAGGGGAGAGAAGCGCGCGGTGCGTTCCTCTTCCCAGAGGTTCGCGGTGGTCGACATGCGGTGCTCGGCGCGCCAGCGGGCGCGGAAGTTCGTGCCGTCGAAGCACACGTGCGGCGAGTCGGTCTGAAAGTCGTATCCGAGGATGAGCGAGGTCGGACCGACGAGCGTGTTCGTCGCCGACACGCGCTGCGCCCACACGTTGCCGAGCTCCGACGCGACGAGGAACTCCGAGCCCGACGCGCGCACCGTGACGCGGCCTTCGCGGTACACGTTCCAGCTCGTGGGGGTCGCGTCGACGACGGAGCCCGCGGCGGTCACGCGCACGCTGCGGGCGTTGGCGCCGTCACGCCACGCGAGAAGAAAATGGCTTCCGTTCCAGCCCACGCCGCTGGAGGTGCCCGCGCCCGCGTAGTTCACCGGCGCGCCCACGGTGTTGCCGTCGGCGTCGAGGATCGTCCAGTACACGCCGGGCAACCGCGAGCCGCTCCCCGCCATCGCCGTCCACGTGAGGAACCATCGCGTGCCGTCGGTGGCCACGTCGGGGTACTGCCGATCCGCCGCCACCGCGGTCACAGGAACACCCTCCGCGGGGTCGAGCAGTCTGCCGTCGCGTGCGACGCGCAGGTAGAACACCGACTGCGCCCACGACGAGCCCACCGACTGCTGCCACGTGACGAGCACGCCCGACGCCGTGGGCGTGATGCGCGTGTTGATCTGGTAGACCGGTCGCGCGAACGTCGCGATCGGGGGCGTGACGAACGTGCCATCGCTTCGGATGCGGTGGAGGCCGTACGGGGCGGTGTCTCCGTTCGACCCGAGAACGAGAAGGTCGGCCCCGTCGCGCGCGAAGGTGACGATCGTCGAGGGGATGCGCACCGTGGGGTCGAGGGTGCCGTCGGCGCGCATGTGCGAGAGCGCCTGGCCCGAGGCCACCCACGCGCCGCCCGCCCCGTCGTCGACGATCTCGGTGAAGGGCGCGCCGACCGAGGCGACCGGCACGTTGTAGTCGAGCCATCGACCGCCCGGATCGATGGGCGTCAGGTCCGGACGCAGACGGAACAGATGCGTCGGGTACGGCACGCTGCCCGTCATCGGGTGGAAGCCCACCGCCGCGAAGGCCCACCCGTCGCGCACGGCGACCATGTGCGGCGGCACGGGATAGGTGCCCACGGGCGTCGTCTGCGATCCCTCATCGAGGCGGATCTCCGCAGACACCGAGATGCCCTGCGACACCGAGGCCGTGGGCTCGTCGGTGGTGGCGGGGGCGCAGGCCGAGAGCGCCGCGGCGCAGACGGCAAGGCCCCCTCGTAGCGAGGCGAAACGAACGTATTTCATGGCGATTCCCTCCGACGTGACCGTGCGTCTCGTGAAATGCGAGACCCATACACGGCGGTGCCGTGGGTGGCGAGCGCGAGGCGTTTCATTCACGTCGCGCCGACGCTCGACCCTCGCCCGTGGACGCCACGCATCGCCGCGTCGCGTCCGATGTCTCCGTTTCGGCATCGTCGCGCCCGGTCTTCGCGCACGGCACCGCACGCTTGTCGTCGCCGCGGTGCGCGTGCTCTAAGTCCGCGCCTCCGATGCTCCCCTCCGCCGATCGCACGGCGGGCGCGGTGGCGTCGCGATCGCCCGTGATCGACGACGCGACCTCCGCTGCGCCCGCGCACGCACACGCCGAACCTTCGACCGCAACCGCCGCGCGCGCGCCCACCTGGCAGGCCGTTGCGCGCGTCTCGCTCACCGTGCTCGCCGCCGCCGCGCTCTATGGCGGATGGGCCGCGTGGGCCAACCGCGCGCACGGCGTCGACATGGCCCTCCGCGCGGGGCTCACACAGGGCGCGAGCAGCGCGGTGAGCACGCTGATCATCGGAACGCTACTCGAGGCCGTGCATGCCGCCCTGCCGCCGCGCCGTCATCGCGCGCTCGTCGCCACGCTCGTGGCCGCGTCGGTGACCGCGGTGATGCACGTGTGCGTGCACCTCACGATGGGAACGCCCGAGATCCTGCGCGCGGTGCTCCCCTCGGTGCTCATGGGCTACGTGTTCGCGGGGGCCTATGCGCGCGCCCTCTCGGGGCCGCAGCTCCGCGTGACGTACCAGCGCGCGGCGGACCTCACGGCCGACGAGCGCGAGGTGATCTGGAACCTCTTCTCGCGCTCGGTGCAGCGCAACCGCGGCGACTTCGAAGACAAGCTCGCGCGCACCGGCGAGGTCTTTCTCGGACGCGCCCGCGACGGATCGCTCGTGGCCTTCGGCGCCGTCGACGTGATCGAGGTCGACGTGGGCCACGGAACGGAAACCCTGCTCTACACGAACTGGGCGGCCATCGATCCCGCGCACCGGGGCACGAACGTGATCCAGCGCGTGGGCTTCCGATATTTTCTCCGCGCGCGGCTGCGTCACCCGCTGCGCCCGATCTACTGGCTCTTCACCGCGTCGACGTACACGAGCTACCTGCTCCTCGTGCGGAACTACCGCGCCTACTGGCCCCGCCGCGAAGAGGACACGCCGGCGCATCCGCGCGCGCTCCTCGACGCCGCGATGCGACGCGCCGAGCCCTCGACCTGGGACGCCTCCGCGGGCGTGCTCCGTCGCCATGGTGCTTCGCGCTACCGCGAGGGTGTCGTCGACGACGAGCCCGCCGTGCTCGACCACCCCACGCTCGGTCCTGCGGTGCGCTACTACCGCGCGCGCAACGCGGGGCAGGGCGAGGGCGACTCGCTCGCGTGCCTCTGTCCGCTCACCGCCGCCAACTGGTGGTACTGCCTGCGCGTCGCGGCGCAGCGACGGCGCCGTTCGGGCGCCCGTTCCCCGCGCTGACCCGGAGCCTCTCCCCCGATGTCCGTCGTCGTCTGGATCGTCGTGGCCTCGCTGGTCACCCTCGCGTTCGTCACCCTCGTCGACCGGCTTCCGCCCGCGGTGAGCGTCGTGGGCTTTCTCGTCGTGGCGCCCCTCGCGGTGATGTTCCGCTCGACGGGCGCCGACCAGGCCTCGGTGTTCTCGCTGCTCAAGATGTTCGCTGTGTCGATCGGCGCTGCGTACGTGCAGGGCGCGAAGGTCACCCGCCTGACCGAGCACCCCGCGGGGCGCGCCGCGGGCTTCGCGATCCTCGCGGCGAACATCCTCGAAGCGGTGGTGGCCGAGGCCGCGCAGGGCGGATGGATCAACGCCGCCGCGGGTCTGCTCCTGGTGCTCACGCAGGCGCGACCGGGCACGATCGACACGGCCACAGAAGGTGCTCGTCGCGCGTTGCGCTACCCCCTGGGCGCGCTCTGGCTTGCGGCCTACGTCGTGTGGAACTTCACGTTCCTCTACGCGCGCGACAGCCACGGCGTGCGGGGCTCCTACGCGGCGCTCGCGGTGGTGCACCTCGGGGTTCCGCTCGTCGCGATGGGCGGCCGCAGCGAGCGGTTCATCACGTTCCGCGCGCTGGCCCTCACGCTCGCCGTGGGCGTGCGTCTGGTGGCGCCGTTTCCGCCGTTCCTGATGCTCTCGTCGGGGTGGTATCGGCCCGCGGTGGCGAGTGTGCTTCAGGGCCTCAGCGCGGCCCTCGCGCTCGCGGTGGCGGCGCGCGCGTGGCGTCTGCGGGGCGCCGTGTCGGCGAGCGCGTGAGGGTGGGGGGCCTGATCGTGAGTTCGCATCGGTGATAGGCTCCCAGCTTCCATGAGCGCAGCGCAGCGGAGCTATGACGAGATCATCGACCTGTTTGCGCGGGGAGGCGGCGCGCCGTCGGTGCTGTCGTTCCACCCCTCGCAGGAGTCCGTCGATCGGGTGCGCGACCTTCTCGAACGTCATCGCGACGGCACGTCGAGCGACGAGGAGCGCGCTGAACTCGACCGCTTCGTCGAGCTCGAACGGCTCATGCAACTGGTGAAGGCCCGCGCGCGCAGGATCGTCGGGTGAGCGTCGCGCACGTCTCTGCGGCTCTGCGTCGCGAGGTGCGGGCGCGTGCGAATGTGTGCTGTGAGTACTGTCGGCTCGCGGAGGAAGACGCGTTCTTTCCGCACGAGCCGGATCACATCGTCGCCCTGAAACACGGCGGCCTGACGGAGAGCGCCAACCTCGCGCTCGCCTGTCTCGAATGCAACCGATGCAAGGGCTCTGACCTCGCGTCTGTGGATCCAGACGGCGGCGCCATCGTCGCCCTGTACCACCCGCGACGCGACGTCTGGAGCGATCACTTCGAGGTGAGGGGAGGGCTCGTCATGCCGCGCACGAGCGTGGGGCGGGTCACCGTGGCGTTGCTCCGCTTGAACGCATCGGCTCGGGTCGAAGTGCGCGTCGAACTCGCCGCCTGCGGACGTTGGCCGGGACCCTGGGTCGGGGACGGGCCGGGGTAGGGGGTGTCGGGGGCGCAGCGCCTGTCAGAACGCCTTCAGCACGAAGTACAGAACGTCGTAGAGCGTGTGCGTCCACGCGGCGACGGCGAAGCCGCGGAAGCGGTAGATCGCCGCGAAGACCACGCCGAGCAGAAAGCGGAACCCGAAGCTCGCGAGGGAGAAGTTGTCGCCCAGCGGTCCCACGTAGTGAACCGCGCTGAAGAGCAGCGAGGTCACGAGACCGAGCGAGCCCCAGGCCATCCACGGGCGCGCGCCGCGGCGTTCGAGCAGGTACGCGCCGCCGTGCAGCAGCCCCATGCGGAACACCAGCTCCTCGTGGAGCCCCGCGCCGCTCGAGGAGATCACCTGCGAGACGAAGCTCTTGCCGTCGAGGGCCCCGAGTCCCACCGCGTCGATGACGTAGCCGATGATCCCCGCGGTGAGCACCGCGTAGACCGCGCTCTCGGCCAGCAGCGGGAGAAAGAGCCGCGGGTGCACCCCCGAGCGCCGCCGCGCCACGAGGATCAGCGCCGTGAGCACCAGGGTCACCACCACCGCGCCGGCCGCGTAGACCAGCACGTTTCCGTGGGCCAGGGAGAGCGCGGTGCCCGTGAGAAAGTCCACCCCGTTGCCCACCCACTGGTAGCGCCCGTCGGGGAGCACCTCGATCTGCGACACGACCCCCACGTGGTAGACGATGAACAGGGGCAGCACGAGAAAGAGGTTGGTCAACGGGTCGCTGCGGTGCGCGAAGTACGCGCGCAGCGGCCGCACCGTCGGGAAGATCCGTGACACGCGGACGGTGTTGTTGGGCGGCGGGTCGGTCATGGCGTGCGCTCCGTGATCTGTCGCTCTGTAGTACCGCGGTGCAGAACCGACGAGGTGCGATGCGCGTTCCGCCCGAGAGATTCGCGGCGCGGCCGTCGGTGCATTTTCGCCCCCCGCGCGCTATACGCCGTGCCCCTCGCATGCAGACCCGTACCGAACCGAAGCCCCGCGCGGTGCTCGTGGGCGTCCAGCTCCCGGGCATGACCGCCGACGACATCACGCTCTCGCTCAACGAGCTGGGACGCCTCGTGAACACCCTCGGCTACGACGTCGCCGGGCGCGTGACCCAGAAGCGTTCGAGCCTCTCCGCGGCGGCGGTGCTCGGCGAGGGCAAGCTCCTCGACCTGGCGCGCTTCACCGGCGGCACGGGCATCGTTCCGTCGAACGTTCCGCCGCGAAAGGGCAAGAAGTCCGACGACGAGCCCGAGGGTGTCACCGCGCCCCTCGACGGCATCGCCGACGACGAAGACCAGGGCACCCTCGACGGCGAGGCCCGCGGTGACGCCACCGTGGTGGTCGTCGACCACGAGCTCACGCCCACGCAGCTCCGCAACCTCGAACGCGCCACCGGCGGCGACGTGCTCGACCGCACCTCGGTGATCCTCGAGATCTTTCATCGCCACGCGCGCAGCCGTGAAGCGCGGCTCCAGGTCGAACTCGCCCGCCTCGGCTACGTGGCCCCGCGGCTCCGCGAGGGCGCCTCGGGCGGTGACCGCGTGCGCGGCGGCGTGGGAGGCAAAGGCGCGGGCGAGAGCGCGCTCGAACTCGACCGACGCAAGATCCGTGACCGCATGGCCGAACTGCGCCGCGAGCTCGACGCGATCGCCTCGCAGCAGGGCACGCGCCGCACGCGCCGCCACGAGCAGTTTCGCGTGGCGCTCGTGGGCTACACCAACGCGGGCAAGTCGTCGCTCATGCGCGCGCTCACGGGGAGCGAGGTCTACGTGGCCGACAAGCTCTTCGCGACGCTCGACACGACGGTGCGCGCGCTCGTGCCCGAGAGCCATCCGCGCGTGCTCGTGAGCGACACGGTGGGCTTCATCAAGAAGCTCCCGCACGACCTCGTGGCGTCGTTCCGCTCGACGCTCGATGAGGCGCGCGAGGCCTCGCTGCTGCTCCACGTGGTCGACGGCTCGGACCCCGACTGGCCCCAGCAGCTCGCCGTGACCCGCGAGGTGCTCGCGGAGATCGCCGCCGACGACATCCCCTCGCGGCTGGTGTTCAACAAGCGCGACCGCATGACCGATGCGCAGCGCGACGACGCCCTCGCGCGCTTTCCCGATGCGCTGCTCATCTCGACGCGCGAGCCCGACGACGTGGCCCACACGCGCAGCGAGATTCTGGCCTTCTTCGAGAAGGACATGGTCGAGGGCGAGGTGGTGGTTCCCTACGGCGCGAAGGGTGTGATCGCCGACGTGCACCGCGACGCGCGCGTCGTGAGCGAGGACTACGACGAGGTGGGCGCGCGCTTCGTCGTGCGCACGAAGCCCGGCATCCTCGCGCGGCTCCAGAACGCCGCCGGGGGACGTCCCGCGCCCCGCGGAGACGACTGACCGCACCCTTCGAAACGCCCGAGGCGCCGACTGCCTCGCGCTCCGCACTCCCCTCCGTCGGAGGGAGCGCGAGCGCGGCGGTCGACGCCTCGTGAGCATGGCGCGCGCGGAGAGGAACGCTCTCCGACGCGCGACGCAGTCAGGCCGCGCGGCCCTTGCGGTTGCCCGCGGGGTTCTTCTTGTCGCTCTTCGCGATGCCCGGGCCCGTGGCGAGGTCTTCGTCGGGCGCGAACTCGCCGGTGCCGAGCTCGCCGCGCTCTTCGAGCACGTGGAGCGTGTAGGCGATCTTGGCGCGCTGGGCCTTCTTGGCGTCGTTGTAGCCGCCGACGATGTCCTTCACGATGTCGCGGGCGCCGGCGAGCTTCTCGTCGGCCTTCTGCGCGATGTCGACCTCACGGAGCGAGGTCTCGGCCTTGATGATCTCCGCGCGGAGCTGGTCACCGTTCATGCCCGCGGCCTCGTCGACAAAACCCGAGGGCAGCTTGGCGATGATCTTGTTGATATCCAAGGTGGTCGTTCCTCCTGCGCCGTACCTATCCCCGGTGTGTGCGGCGGGGCCAATTTCTGGCAGGCGTTGGCGGTGAAACAGCGGCGTTGACGCCGCCCCGCGCGATCGACGACCCTCCCGCGCGATGAGCACGGAGCCCCGCGGAAACCTTCTCGATCACACCCCCGCCGAGGTGGAGGCCACGGCCTTCGCGCGCGCCCACGCGCTGGAGTGCGTCGACCCCGGCGACGGCCCCCGCGACCCGCGGCTCCAGGGCCTCGCGCGTCGGCTCTACCGCTCGAAGCTCGTCTCGACGATGGAGCTTGAGCTTCTGCTCAACGCGAAGGGCTCCGTCGAGGTGGCGGCGCTGTGGTTCGACCGTCGCGTGCTCGGCGATCGCGCCATCGCGCCGGGCGCCGTCGTGGCCTACGCGGCCTTTCTCGCCGACGCCATGGGACGCATCGAGAAGGCCGACCACGGCGCGCTCGGCAACCTCCTCGCGGTGTCGTACGAGCTGCTCAAGGCGGGTACGTTCCAGTCGGTGCTGGAGCGCTTTCCGTTCCTGCCGAAGGACGGTGTCGGCGCGGCGACGGAGGTGTTTCTCGGTCGTCGCGAGGAGGCCTCGCAGCAGGTGATGAACCGCGGCGCGACGCTGGTGGTTCGCAACGACCGCAGCGGGCGTCTCTTCGTGGGCATCGCCACGCAGGCGGCGGCCTTCGACCTCTCGGCGATGCTCTTCACGCAGGTGACCTTCCGCAAGGGAGACCGCAGCGGCGTGGTGGGCTTCAAGACCGTCGAGATCGAGACCACGCCCTTCGGTCGTCGCTACGGCCTCGACCTCGATCGCGCGGCGCCGCCCGTGGGACGCATCGCGCGGCGTCACTTCGGCTTCGAGCGCATCCCCCGGTCGGCGAAGTTGGAACTCCTGATGGAGCCCTCGCGCGGCATGGCGGGCGTGCTGTTGCGCCTCGAACAGGCGTGGATCGAAGAGTCCGATCGCAACTACTTCGCCGCGCTCGAAGTCATCGCGGCCTTCGTGGCCGAGGGGCTCGGTGACATTCCCGACGCGCGCGCCAAGATGGAGATCGCCACGCTCTTCTCGTGCTCGCGCGACGACGAAGATCTCTTCAAGGTGCTCCACGCCTCGCTGCCCTTCGTGCTGAAGGGCGAGATGGGCGACGGCACCGCGGTGTTTCTGGGCGAGGCCGAGAGCGCCGTCGCGTGGCTCGACGAGGGCCGCTGCGCACTCGTCGTGCACGACAACGAAGATGGCTGGCTCGACGTGATGTTCTACCTCACGGAGCTGGCCGACGAGATCGGTCCGCCGGCCGTCGCAAAGGTGTGACGCGCCGGGTCGTGCGTTGCGGCTCCGCGCGACGTTGACAGCGCGTCCGCGGGGGCGATACGTGCGCCCCACGGTATGCGCTCGAAGACGTCATGGCGCGGTGTGTGGCCGTGGGTGCTCGCGGGAACCGCGGCGCTCACCGCAGCGTTCTGGTCGATGGGCTCCGCGCAGGGCGGCGGCAGCGACGACGACGGGGTTCCGCGTGGGGCCGTGGCGTTCTTCGCGAGCGGCGCGGCGTGCCCCATGGGATGGGCGCCCGCCACCGCGGTGCAGGGCCGCGTGGTGGTGGCCGTGACCGACGGCGCCACCGTGGGACGCACCGTGGGATCTCCGCTCACGGACCGCGAGAACCGCACGCACACGCACGCGGTGAGCGGCACGTACCAGCTCCCCGCGCGGGCCATCGCGGCGGCCGACGGAACGAACCGTCAGGGCGCCGAGTCCGGCGATCAACCCTTCAGCGGAACGCTCGCGGCGGCGCCTTCGGGCCTGCCGTTCATGCAGCTCCGCGCGTGTGTGAAGCAGTGATGCGCGCGCGCTGGATGCTTGCGTGTGCGCTCCTCGCGGCGTGCGCCACGGGTGAGAGCGGCGCGATGATGGAGCCCCCCGACGCCACGGTCGACACGGGCGATGACGTGGCTGCGATGCTCGACGTGAGCGTCGACACGGCGACCGCGCGCGACGTGTTCGACAGCGGCGCGGACGGGGCCGTGGCGCTCGATGCGAACGATGCGGCGACGGATGCGTTCGAGGTGTTCGACGTGCGCGACGAGGTGCGCGACGTGGCCTCGGACGCGGGCGCGCAGGTCGACGCGGGACCGATGGGAGACAGCCTTCCGTCGGGCGCGGTGATGTTCTTCACGGCGGGCGCGTGCCCCGAGGGATGGGCCGCGTACATGCCCGCGGATGGGCGCACGGTGGTGCCCGCGGCGGCGGCCGGTGGCGCGGTGCGCGGGGTGGCGCTGCGCAACGGCGAAGACCCGGTGCACACGCATCGCGTGATGGGATCGTTCGGCTTCCCCGAGGTGCGCTACGTGGGCGCGAACGGCGGGGGAAACAACGGGCTCGGTCCGTCGGGTTCGGTGTCGTTCGCGGTGGACTCGGCGCCCGCGTCGGCGAACGTGCCGTACGTGCAGCTCATGGTGTGTCGCAAGGTGGCCGAGGCGCGCTCGTACGCGCGCCCGCTGCCGTCGGGCATGCT
Organism: uncultured Myxococcaceae bacterium; assembly: GCA_945952225.1. GTDB lineage: Bacteria > Myxococcota_A > Polyangia > Polyangiales > CAISKJ01. The sequence continues at coordinate 9,451 of CAMFHP010000066.1, read as the reverse complement.
CACGTTCTTCGCGGGCGAGCGGTGCCCCGCGGGCTTCTCGCAGGCGCCGGGCACCACGGGCCGCGTGCTCGTGGGAACGCCCGAAGGCGGCACGCAGGGCGCGACGTGGGGAGGGCTCCCGCTGCACACGGTGGAGGCCGCGCGGCACACGCACACGACCATGGTGAGCACCACGACGCGCTCGCACGGCATCGCGCTGCTCTCGGGCTGTTGCGGCGGCGGCTATGCGGGCAACGGCACGTACAACGCGACGCTCACGAGCGGCGAGGCGGAGCCCGCGTTTCCGACGATCACGCTGCTCCAGTGCGTGAAGGATTGAGCGGCCGCGCGAGGTGTGGATCGGGTGTGCGCGTTGGATCGTGCACGGGCACCGCTTCACTCCGGTGCGTCGACCGCCTCGCCGTCGTAGAGGCCTCGCGGATCGACGAGCACGCGCTCTCCCTCACGCACGCCCTCGATGCGCGCGCGTCCGTCTTCGCGCGCCGCGGGACTCACCGTGCGTCGCCGCGCGCGGCCGTGCTCGACGACGAACACCACGACGCCCGTCGGGTCGAGCGTCACGGCGCTCTCGGGCACGAGCACCCCGCCATGGGCACCGGGTACCACCCGCGCGATACGCACGCGACGACGCGCGCGCACGGGCGCAGACCGAGGCCGTGAGGGCGCGGGACACAGCGCGGGTTCGGGCGGTGGCGCGCTCGCACAGGCCACGAGCGTGAGGGCGACGGAGAGCACGACCGACGCGTCTCTCGACGGCATCGAGAGCATCAGCCCGCGAAGGAGGCCACGCGGTCGATGACCCACTGCGGATCGTCGAGGGGAAGGTCGTGGCCCGCGCTCGGGTGGAGCGCGCTCTCGGCGCCGTACTTCGCCGCGATGCGCTCGCCACACACCGGACGCGCGAGCGGGTCGGCCGCGGCGCGCAGCACGAGGAGCGGAACGTCGATGCGCGCGGGCGAGCGCCAGCGCGAGGCGGCGGCGAGCTGGCGGAGCACGTTGGCGCGGCGCATGGGGCGCTCGCGGTGGTAGTCGGCCCAGCGCGAGGCCACGGCGTCGAGGTCGCGGGCCATGCGCGTCGTGGTCGCGAGGATGGTGCGCTCGCGGCGCACGTCGTCGGTGTCGCGGAGCGCGCGCGCCACGTTGGGGAGCACGGAGAGATCCATGCGGTGCCACGGGGGCGAGAGGTCGCCGGCGCTGGTGTTGATCACCACGGCGCGTTCGAAATCCGACGGGAAATCATGGGCCCATTGCAGGGTCACCATGCCGCCGAGCGAGATGCCGAGGAGGTTCCACGGGCCGGGGTGCGCGTCGCGGAGCGGGCGCCATCGGGCGCGCACGTCGGCCACGAGGTCGGCCATGCGGAGCGGGCAGTCGCGCGTGTGCTCCGTGCCCGCGCCGGGCAGGTCGAGGAGGTGCACGGTGTGTCCCGGCAGCGCCGCTTCGAAGCGCTCGGGAAAGGGCAGCCAGTGCCGCGCCTCGCGCGAGAGCCCGCGGAGAAAGAGCCAGTGCCGCGCGCTCACCGCGCACCCCGTTGAAACGACTGCGCGAGGGCGAAGAGCTCGGCCTCGTGCTCGGGCTCCCACATCACGCCGATGACGGTCTCCGTGGCCCAGGCGTCGAAGTGGTCTTCGCGCACCTCGATGCGTCCGGCGTCGTGCTCGGAGTTGCGCGCGAGCGGGCCCGCGGCGCGCACCATCACGTCGAGGTCGGGCTCCTCGTCGAGCGCGCGCACGGGGATCGACACCCAGCGCACCCGTCCGCCCGGACGCTCGGGGTCGGGGTAGAACACCCGCGGAAACTGGAACGCCTCGATGGGGCGCAGGTCACGGACGCGGGGCTCGGGGCTTCCGTCGCGCCAGCGCCACCCGTCGGGGGTGCGCGTGAGCAGTCCGTTCATGGCGGTGAGGGGAGGTGCGTTCGACACGGCCGCGGGTCGTGCCGTGCTCCGTGCGCGGTGTCAACGGTCACACCGCGCGTGCGCGGGCTTCGTGCGGTTCAGCGCGGGATCGGAGTCGGGGTCACGGCGCGCATTCCGCCGTCAACATCGGAGCGGGTCGGGGCCTCGGGCGGCGCGGGCGTGACGCGGGCCCGACGACCGGGCGCGAGAATGCGGGGCTCGTGCGTCGGAGACACCGGGCGCACCGCACCGCCTCCGCCGCGCGGCGTGGTCGTGAGGTGCTCGGGGGGCGGCGTGGCGACGGGGGGCGTGGGATCGACGGGCATGATGCCACCCGAGGGCTGCATCGGAGGCTCGGGCACGGGGGGCATCGTGGTGATCGACGGGGCCTCTCCGGGGCTCTGCATGCGCGGCGCGGTGCTGCGGTGTGCGACCACGCCCATGGCCACACCGAGCTCGCGCAGCGTGTCGGCGGCGCGTCCGTTCGAGGCTTCGCGGAGGGCCTCGCGCCCGTGGGCGTCGAGCTCGCCCGCGCGCGTCGAGGCGCACTCGGGGTCGTAACATCCGGGCACGAGCGCGCCGCCTGCGAGAAGGGCCGCGAGCGTGGGGAGGCGCACGGAGACGACCGACGCAGGCTGCGGCGTACGAAGCGGCGCGGGAGGCTGCGCAGAGAGCGTGCGGGGCGCGGGGCGGCGGGGGATGCGGTCGGCCATCGGGGAGGGTGCTCCTACGCGCGGCGGGTGGTCGTGGCGTGGGTCTGGGGCAGGGGCGAGAGCGACGCGCGTCCGCCGCGGGTCTGCATGGGCGGCGTGGTGGGCGCGACGGGCGCGGGTTGCACCATCGGCGGTGCGCCGGGCGGGGGAATGGGATCGGGCGGCGGCGGTGGAGGCGGAGGAGGCGGAGGAGGCGTGGGCCCGACGGGCATCGGCGCGCCGCCGAGGGGATGCGGAGGTTCGGGCGCCGTGATCTGCGTGCGAGGCGTGCGGCGCGTGTGCGGGCTCGCGACGGTGTTCGTCGGCGTGTTGGGCGCGTCGGGAGGATTGGGCGTCACGGCCACGCTGTCACCGAGCGACTGGCGCGGAAGCTCGACCTGCGTGGGCACGGTGGTGAGCGCAGGCGCAGCGCCGGCCACGGACTGCGGCGTGTCGATCGTGGTGCTGCGGTGCGAGACCACGCCGAGCGCGACGCCCACCTGGCGAAGGGCCTCGGCGGCCTGTCCGTTCTGCGCGGCGTGGAGCGAGCGGGTGCCGTGCGCGTCGAGCTCGTCGGCGCGTGTGGTGCCGCACTGGGGAGACTCGCACGCGGGCGCGAAGGCCCCGGTGGCGAGGAGCGCGACGAGCGACGGAATGCTCGTGCTCGCCTGGGCCGCGCGGGGCTGACGCAGCGAGGGAGCGGGCGCGGCCGAGAGTGTGCGGGGCGCGGGAGTCGGAGGACGGCGAGGTTTCATCGTGGACCCTGTGCGCGAGGAACACCGGAGCGTCGCACGATCTTGGCGGTGGCGATAGGGCGCCCGGGGATTCCCATTGGCCGCGCCGTCGCCCATGCGGATCGCGGTCACGGCCCTCGCGACGGAGGCGCGCGGTGTACTAGAACCGTCGGCCCGATGGAGCTCACCCGCCGCGACCTCGACCCGCTCAACGAACGCCTCGACGCCCTCACCCCCGACGCCGTGCTGCGCTGGACGTGGGAGACCTTCGGCCGCCGCGCCGCGCTCCTCTCGTCGATGCAGCGCGCGGGCACGGCGCTCTGTCACATGGCCGACCGCGCGGGCCTCGGCTTCGATGTGCTCTTCGTCGACACGGGCGCGCTCCACCCCGAGACGCTCGCCACGCGCGACGAGCTCGCGCGCACGCACCGCAGGCTCTCGGTGATCTCGCTCCACCCCGCGCGCACGGTGGCCGAGCAGACCCGCGACGAGGGCCCGCTGTGGCTCACGCCCGACGGGCAGGCGCGGTGCTGCGAGCTGCGCAAGAGCGATCCGCTCCACACGGCGCGCGGGCGCTACGACGCGCTCGTGGGATCGTTGCGTCGCGACGAGGGCGGCGCGCGCTCGCGGGTGCGCGTGGTCGACCTCGACGAGGTCATGGGCGCGCTGCGGGTGCACCCCTTCGCGAACCTCACCGCCGCGCAGCTCGATGCGTATGTGCGAGCGCACGGCGACGTGGTGGTGAATCCCCTGCACGCGTACGGCTATCGCACCATCGGATGTGTGCACTGCACCACGCCGGTGCGCGACGACGAAGACGACCGCGCGGGGCGCTGGCGGCACCTGAAAGACGTGGCCTACTGCGGCATCAACCCGACCGATCGGGCCGACGCGCGCGAGCCCGCGGTGACCCTCGACGACCGCTACGCACCGGCGCTTCGGTGACCGACGCGCGCATCGGGGAAGGGACCTCCGTGCGACGGACGTTCTCGGCGGACGGCCTCCTGCGGTAGCGTGGCCGAGCGCCGTCGCGCCGTGACGTCTCCTCTCGTTCTCTCGCCCCGCAGGTGTGTGTGTCCCACGCCGAGCTCCTCGCGTCGATCCGTCGCTCTCTCTCGTCGGTGATCTCGGGCCGCCCCGACGCGGTCGAACGGCTGCTGCTCGGGGTGCTGTCGGGCGGTCACGTGCTCCTCGAAGACGTGCCCGGCGTGGGCAAGACCACGCTGGCCCGCACGCTCGCGCGGGTGTTTCAAGTGCAGTGCACGCGGGTGCAGTTCACGCCCGACCTTCTGCCCACGGACATCCTCGGCGCGCAGGTGCTCGACCCCCGCGACGGCACGTTCTCGTTTCACCGCGGGCCGGTGTTCACGAACGTGCTCCTCGCCGATGAGATCAACCGCGCGTCGCCGCGCACGCAGTCGGCGCTGCTCGAAGCGATGAACGAGGGGCAGGTGACCGTCGACGGCGTGACCCACGCGCTGCCGCGTCCCTTCTTCGTGCTCGCCACGCAGAACCCCGTGGAGTCGCAGGGCACGTTTCCGCTCCCCGAGGCGCAGCTCGACCGCTTCGTGCTGCGGCTCTCCGTGGGCTATCCCTCGCAGGACGCGGCCCTCGCGATGCTCCTCGCGCGCCGTCGCGCCGACCCCCTCGACGCGGTGGAGCCCCTCGCCGACGGTCCCGCCCTCTCGGCGTTGCAGTCCGCGGTGCGCGAGGTCGACGTGCGCGAGAACGTGGCGCGCTATCTCCTCCGGGTGGTCGAGGCCACGCGCGATCACCCCGACGTGGCGCTGGGGGTCTCTCCGCGCGGCGCGCTCGCGTACTTTCGCGCGGTGCAGTCGCGGGCCCTTCTCGCGGGCCGCGCCTACGCCACCCCCGACGACGTGCAGGACCTCGCGTGCGCCGTGCTCGCGCATCGCCTGGTGCTCACCCCGAAGGCCCGCTACGGCGGCACGCGCGACGAAGACCTGGTGCGCGCCATCGTGAAGCGCGTCGAGGTGCCGGTGTGACCGGGAGGCGGCGGTGAAGGTCAACTTCGCGCGGCTCAATCACATTCTCATCCCTACGCAGGCCGCGGACCGCGAGCGCTGGCGCAACACCCGCCTCGGCCGCGCGCTGCGTCCGCTCGGGCACTTCTACGAGGCCCTCACGCGCGACGGGCAGCTCGTGCTGATGCTCTCGATCCTCACGGGCGCGGCGAGCCTCGACGTGCAGGGCTTCGACGGTCACCTCTTCTGGGCGCCGCTCACCGCGGTGCAGGCGCTCTCGCTCCTCGCGGCGCGGGCGTTCGCCATGCGCGATGTGACCCTCGACGTGGCGCTGCCGCCGCGCGTCGTGGCGGGCGAAGACGTGCAGTTCACCATCACCCTGCGCAACCCCTCGTCGCGCGCGCACCACGCGGTGCGGGTGATCGGACCCTTTCTCACCTGGGACGGCCGCTGGACCATGGAAGACGTGGGCCTCGCGGAACTCCCTGCCGAAGGGCGCGCGAGCGTGTCGTTGACCGCACGGTTCTCTGCGCGCGGAGAGCACCACCTCGACCGCTTTCGCGCTGCGGCGATGGTGCCCTTCGGGCTCGCGTTGGGTCCGTCGGTGACGGGCTCCGGGTGTCGCTTCGTGGTGGTGCCCCGCGTGGCCCGCGTCGAGCGTGTGGAGACCCCGCTCGGTCAGCGGCACCAGCCCGGCGGCGTCGCGCGTGTGCTTCATCACGGCGAGTCCATGGACCTCCGCGGCGTGCGTCCGTATCGGGCGGGCGACCCCGTGCGCGACCTCCACGCGCGGAGCTGGGCGCGCCTCGGCGAGCCCGTGGTGCGCGAGTACCAGCAGGAGTTCTTTCGCCGCGTGGCCGTGGTGCTCGACACCGACGCGCGTGACGTGGAGCCCGACGCGTTCGAAGCCGCGGTGTCGCTCGCCGCGGGCCTCGTGTCGGCCCTCTCGCGCGAAGACGCGCTCGTGGATCTTCTCGTGCTCGGCATGCGCGCCCACGAGCTCACGCCGGGCCGCGCCTCCCTCGACGCGACGCTCGATCTTCTCGCGTGCGCAGAGCCCGAGTCGTCGTTCGACGCCGACGCCGTCGTGGCGGCCATCGGACCCTTCGCGTCGCGCCTCTCGTCGGCGGTGGTGGTGTCGTGCCGCTGGGACCCTTCGCGCACCTCGCTCCTCGACCGCGTGCAGGCCGCGGGCGTGGGGGTGCGGGCCTTCGTGGTGGTCGACCGCGAGGCGCCGTCGCCCGACGATCCGCGGGCCGTCAACGTCCCCTCGCTGGCCGTGCTCCGCGGCGATCGGCTGGTGCTCTGATGCCCTCTCCGTGGACGCTCTCCGCGCGGCTCCTCTACGCGCTCCCCGTGGTGCTCTCCGCGGCGCTGGTGATCGCCGCCACGCAGTCACCGGAGCACGCCGTGGGGCTCGCCGTGATGGTGCTCGCGGCCATCGCCGTGGGCCCGCGCATCCGCGCCACCGACGAGTCGCAACACATCGCCGCGGGCCTCTCGCTGCTGCCCGCGCTCGTCGTCGCATTGCCCTTCACCCGCGAGGTTCCCGGTGAGACGCACCTCTCGGGCGCGTGGTGTGTGGCGGCCTCGTGGGCCGTGCTCGCGAGCGCGTCGCGGCTGCTCATGGTCGACCCCGCGTGGGGGGCGCGCGCGACGCTGGGCTTCGGCTCGCTCGCGGTGCTCTTCGCGGGCTACGCGCGGCTCCACGCGCTCTACACGGCGCTCGCGTGGGCCTTTCTCGTGGCGGCCCTCGGCGCGGCGCGCGTGCGCGATCCGGCGCGTCCCTCGCTGCGGCATCTCTCGCGCGGAACGTGGGGCGTCGCGGGGGCCATCGTGGCAGGCACGCTGGCGTTCTCCGCGGGGTCTTCGCAGGGGCTCCCGCGGCTCCACGACTACCTCGTCGCGCGGTACATGCACGGCTCCGACGACCCCACGAGCAGCGGCTTCTCTCCGTGGCTCGAACTCGGAGAGCTCCGCGCGATGAACCTCTCCGAGGAGCTCGTGCTGCGCGTGTACGGCCCCGCGCCCTCGTACCTCCGCGGCACCGCCTACGACCGCTATGAGCGCGGCCGATGGCGCAACTCCACGCTCCGCGCGCAGACCGTGGTGCCCACCGCACCGACCGCACCGCGCACCCGCGACGCCGTGCGCATCGAGCGCCTCGGAGGCATCGCCGGGTGGTACTTCGTCCCCCTCGACGCGCACACCCTCTCCACCCCGTCGGGCGCCGTGCGTCGCGATCGGCTGGGCACGGTGCGTGTGGCCCGCGGCGAGAACGTGCGCGTGTACACCGTCGAGCGCGGCGAGCCCGGCGCCCTCGCACCCGCAGCGCCCGGTCCCTACGACACCGAGGTTCCGCCCGCGCTGCGCCCCACGCTCGCGCCCTTCGTCGCCCGATGGACCGTCGCCGCCGCCACCGACGCGGCCCGCGCCGAGGCCCTGCGCGACGGGCTCCGTCACCACGCCCGCTACGCCCTGCGCTTCGCGCGCGACCGCGGCGTCGACCCCGTCGTCGATTTTCTCACGCGCCACCGCGAGGGACATTGCGAGTACTTCGCGTCGACCCTCGCGTTGTTGCTCCGCGCCTCGGGCGTGCCCGCGCGCGTCGTCGGCGGCTACCGCGTCGGCGAGCGCAACCCGTTTGGCGGCTACGCGGTCGTGCGCGAGAAGAACGCCCACGCGTGGGTCGAGGCCTGGTTCGATGGCGCGTGGCACACGCTCGACGCCACGCCCGCGGGGGCCATTCCGTTCAACGAACCGCACCGGGGCGCGTGGTGGCGCGCCGCGGGTGACTACCTCGCGCTGCGCTTCGCGGCGCTGCGCGCGTGGGCGGCGGCCGAGGGCTCCACGGTGCTGCTCGGGGCCGCGGGCGTGCTGCTCGTCGCGTGGCTCTCCTGGCGCGCGTGGAAGGCCCGCAACGCCCGCGACGACGATGGCCTCGCGCGCGACGTGATCGAGGGCGCGCTCCCGTGCCTCGATGAGCTCACCGGCGCGCTCTCTCGCGCGGGCGTTCCGCGAGACCCGGCCGAGACCCTCGAACGCTACGCGCAGCGCGTGGAGCAGAGCGGCCTCTCCGACGACGCGCGCCGCGAGGCCCACGACGCCCTCGTGCGCTACGCGGCCATGCGCTACGGCGCGGTGGAGTCCGTGGATCTTGTCGATGCCGCGGTGCGCGCGGCCGCGGCGCGGGTGCGCGCGGGCTGAGCTCAGTGGCGCCAGGCGAGGCCCGCGGTGCCTGCGAGCCAGGTGTCCGTCGCGCCCGTCACGGCGTAGCGGTCGCCGGGCTCGCGGTTCGCGGAGATCGCATAGGAGCGCGCGTCGAAGCCGAGCCGCGCTTCGAGTCCGCGCCACACGCGGAGCGCGAGGGTCACGTTGCCATCGAACGCGAGCGTCGAGGCGTGCGGGAGAAACGCGTCGTTGAGCTCGCCCGTCGCGTACACCACCGTGAACCCGCCCTCGACGCGCAGCGAGAGTCGCCACACCACGGGGATGCGCGCCGAGAGGGCCGCCCGCACGCCGTCGTAGACGAGGTCGGGCACGCCTGCGAGCGCGAGGGTCTCCGAGGCGCGCACGTAGAACACCTGCCGCGTCCATGCGACGGCGACGCCGAGGTCGGGCAGCGACGCGCGCAGCGGGAGCCGGTAGCGCAGGCCCACGGAGAGGTCGTAGGTCGTCGTGTCGAACTGGCGTCCCGCGGAGTCCGACGAGGCCAGCGCAAAGGCCCGCCCGAACGAGGCCGTGACCCCGAGGTGCGAGAGCGCGCCGTCGGTCACGAGACGCAGCGGGTACACCTCGCCGACCACGCGCGCCGCCGAGGCCGCCGAGAGGTCGTAGGGGCGAAACGAACGCGACGTGTCGTCGTCCCAGGTGAGCGTGCGCGAGAAGAGTCGGTACTGAAGCTCGACGTCGACGACGGGGTGCGCGCGGGCGTCGTCGGAAGTCTCCGCGGGCTCGCTCGGAGGCGCGGTCTCGACGGGCGCATCGGGCGGAGGCGCGGGGTCGCTGAAGGGATCGGGGCCCGTGGGACGCGGGCGCTGCGTGGCCGACTCCGGGTCTTCGAACTGCGCGGGCGGCGGGGGAGGGGGCGGCGGCGCGCGTCGCGGCGCGGGCGGGCGTCGCGGTGCGGGCACGGCGCGGACG
>CAMFHP010000065.1 GCA_945952225.1 uncultured Myxococcaceae bacterium | reverse complement strand
CCGATGCGCGCGAGCACCAGCGCGAGCTGGGCCGCGTCGACGTTGGCCGCGATGAGCGCCGTGAGCGCCGCGTCGCGCTTCGCACGCGCCGCCAGCGCCTCGTTCTCTTCGGTCTTCACCGCCGTGAGCGCCTTCTCCAGCGCGGTCAGCGGGGTCTGGAGCGAGTCCTTCCACGCCTTCGCGTCGATGCGCGCCACGCCCGGAATCTGCGGCGGCGGGAGCCTGTGCGTCTCCAGCGCGTGGAGCACCTGCTCCGCCGCGCGCTTCACGTGGGCCGGATCCGACGGCACCACGTTCGGAAAGGTCAGCTTCGTCACCCACGTCGCGCCGAACAGCGACGCCGTGCTCGCCTTGAGCTGCACCAGCACCGCGTAGAGTTCCGCCGCCGCCACGTCGCGCGCCTGCCGCGGCGCCGCGTCGTCACCCAGCTCGATCTGGTACTCGGCATCGCGGGCGAGGAGCGTGTCGAGGGCCTCCGTCGAGGCCGACAGCGCGTGGTCGAGCAGCGGCTTCACGTCGACCTTCGACGCCGGATGCTTCGCGCGCGTGACCGTGTGAACCGCCTCCACCAGCGCGGGTCCGTGTGTGCGGTACGCCGCCGTGATCTCTCCCGTGAGCTTCTCGTGGGCCACAACCAGCTTCGATGGCATCGATGATTCCCCTTCGTTCCCCGTGAGCGCACTGCGCGCCCACCGTTCCTGTCTGCACGAGGAGGGAGACGGAGGGCAAGGGGGCTTCGACAACCCGTCCGTACCGGGCCACACCTACATCTCGCACCCCCAGGGGAACGCGTTGCAATGGCATGGTGACGGGGTTTCTTCCCGAGGGAGCGGGGCGCATTGTCATGGTGACGGAGTTTCTTCCCAGGGGAACGGGGCACCATGGCGCGGTGACGGGGTTTCTTCCCAGGGGAACGCGTCACCGTCTCGTGGGGACGGCATTCCGTCGGAGCGAAGGCCCTTGCAGCGCGATGGCGTCGCAGAAACCCCTGCGCAGACGCCGACACCGCGCGGCCGTGACGTGGGTCGGTGCGAACTTCCTCGCCTCTCGCGCCGTGGTGCGCGTGTGCTGCGCTCTTTGTTTGTGCTTTCGGGCCGTGCGGCGCATCACGGATGGCGCCATGGGCAAGCACGCGACGGTGGTGAGCTTCCGCACGATGCTCACGGAGGCGGTGGACGCGTTTCTCGACGAGCAGGCCATGGCCTCGCGCCCCACCGCGGAGGCGCTCGGCGAGATCGTCGTGGGCCTCGGGCACTACCGCGAGGAGGGCACGGCGCTCTATCCGCTGGTGTTCCTCTGCGACGACCTCGACGCGCTGCTCACGCACGTCGACGGCGCCGATGCGCTCGCGCTCGGACACGGTCCCGAGAGCCCCGACACCGTGCGACGCGCCCTCAAGACCTGCGCGCCCCTCGCCCAGGGCGGATGGTCGGCCTACTTCGAACGCCACGACGGCGGGCTGCGCTACGGCGTGTTTCGCACCGATGACTTCGTGCTCCGCGAGACGCCGCTCGAAGTGCTCCGTCGCACCGACGACCCGAAGCTCCGCGCCGTGGGCGTGGTGCGCGTCGCCGACGACGTGGTCGAACTGCGCGGCGGCGTCGGACCCTCGCGCTACGTGTACCTCTCGGGCGCCCGCACCGACGGCGCGCCGCCCGGCGTGGTCTCGCGCGAGCTGCTCACGGGCGTCACGCGCGACTGCGATCCCGCGCGCCGCAACGACCTCTACGTCTTCTACCGTCGCGTGCTCCTCGACGTGGTGCGCGCCTCGCACGGAACGCTCCTCGTCGTCGTGCCCGCCCACACGCGCGCCGAGGCGCTCTTTCAAGACGGGGTGTTCCTGCCCGAGCCCGTCGACGTGGGCGCCGTCATCGCCGCGTACCGCGCGCACGCCGACAGCACCACGCGCGCGTCGCTCCAGGCCCTCCGCGCACTGCTCCGGGGAATGCTCTCCTCGGATGGAATCACCGTGCTCCGTTCCGACGGCGCCATCGTGGCGTTCAACGTCTTCGTGAGCCACGCGAGCTCGCCCGACAGCCGCAGCGGCGCCACGCCCGGCGGCGCGCGCCGTCGCACCTTCGAAGCGCTCACGGCCCTCGTGGGGCACGGCCTCGTCGCGGCCTTCTACCGCTCGCAGGACGGCCACGCCGAGTGCCGTCGCATCGGGTGACGGTCACGGCTCGTCGTCGTCGGACGCCGTCTCCAGATGCGGCGTGACGCGCGCGTCGAGGAGCGCGGTGAGCCCCTCGTCGCCGTACTCGTACTCGTCGGCGATGTGCAGACACACCACGCGCACCCCATCGAGCAGATCGCCGAAGCGCGCGCGGAGCTGCGCGAGGTGGCGCTTCTCCATCACGAAGACCACGTCGGCCTGACGGAGCATGCCCGCGGTGACCCGCACGCGCGCCGACTCGGAGGTGCCCGCAGAGCGCGCGCGGTGTCCGTCGTGGCCGTCGAAGCGGTGCTCCGCGGTGAGGCTGCGACGACGGTTGCGGCTGCACACGAAGAGGAGCTGCATCGCGACGAGCGTAGCGTGCGTGCTCCCGGTGAGCTGCATCGCGACGAGCGTAGCGTGCGTGCTCCCGGTGAATGAATTCACCGGCAGCAAAGGGGAAAGTCCCTTGCGGGACTCGCGCTTCATTCACCAGAAGCACGCGGGGCTCACTTGCACGATCGCTCTCGCTGCTCCGCACGCAGGCCCATTCGCACGATCGGAAACACACCCAGGCCACGCGCCGCGAAGGCGACGCAGGATCGCGAGTCCCGTCAGGGACTTTCCCCTTGCTGCCGGTGAATTCATTCACCGGGAGCACGCTGCTCCGTACGCAGCCCCATGCACACGATCGGAAACACACCATGAGCCACGCGCCGCGAGGGCGACATCGCATCGCAAGTCCCGTCAGGGACGTTCCCCCTTTGCTGCCCATGGACGCATCCACCGTGAGCACGAGAGAGAGAATCATCCCCGATGAGAGCCGCACCCCTCTTCGCCCTCGCCCTCGCGCTCACGCTCATGACCGCGGCTACGTCTGCGCAGCGGCGTCCCGTGTCGCCCATCGCGGTGGTCGCCGAGCTCGTCGAAGCAGGACCTTCGATGCCCCATTGCGGCATCGTGCATTTCATCGTGCCCATGCGGTACCGCGTGCGGTCCGTCACGCGCGGAGACGTCGCGGTCGCGCAGGAACTCTTCGTCGCCGTGAGCTGCCCTGAACTCTCGGGCGCGCGCTTCACGCCCGGCGCGCAGCACGCGCTCGAACTCACGACGCGGCGCCCGTGGCAGACGGGAGCGCTCGTGGCGTGGCCCGGTCATCCGGTTCCGGGGGTGGTGTACTGGGCGCGGCGCGTTCACACCGCGCCGTGAGCGGAGAGGTTCAGCGCGCGGAGCGCATCGCGGGAACGACCTTCGCCACGCCCTCGCCGCGCGCGAAGGCCGCGTAGGCCTCGCTCTCGACGGCCACGAGCGCCACACGACCGAGGGCGTCGCAGTGCACGCCCCAGCCGTACTTCTTCGGCAGGTCGGAGCAGCGGAGGCACGGCTGTCCCTTCGAGAAGAACTGCGCGCGCGCGGCCTCGCGTTCGGTCTCGGGCACGTCGTTGCGATCGGCCCACACGCCGAAGATCACGTCGTCGGAGGTGAAGCGGTACGGCGCGTGACGGATGCGCTCGAAGGTGCGACGCGCGATGGAGGGAGCCTTGCCGAGAGGTGGCTCCGTGGCGGCGAGCGCGCGGCTGTCGGGCGCCACCGCGATGAACGTGTCGACGTAGTTCGTCGTGGAGACGTCGCCGACGCGCATCTCACGCCGCCTTCGTGGCCGCGGTCTCCATCGCCGCGAGGCCCGCTTCGAAGTCCTTGCCGACCAGCTTGTCCATGTTGGCGACGAGGCCGAAGAGCTTGCCCATGAAGGTGTTGGTGCCCTCCATGGTCCACGTCACGCGCGTCGAGGCGCCTTCGGCTTCGAGGGTGAACGTGGTCTTGTTCTGCGCGGGGAAGGGCTTGAGAAAATGCAGGTCGAGCACGACGCGCTCGCCGGGCAGGCTCTCGGTGATCGTCATGTTGCCCGCGCCAGACTTCTTGCCCTCCCACGCGTAGTGCGCGCCGACGCCCGCCTCGGGGCCGCTGTACGTGCGCTGCATCGCGGGATCGAGCTTCTCCCACGGCGACCACGCGCTCCACGCGCGAAAGCTGTCGATCAGCGCGTGCAGCGTGGCGGGCGAGGCCGCGATGGTGCGCGCGCGCGTGATGCGAAACCGGGCGGGCCGCGCGTTCACGACGAACACCAACACGCCGACGAGGACTCCGAGACCGAGGAGGATGGGCATGGGCGAGGGAATGCATCACCCGCGAAGCACGGCGCAAGTTTTCGGGTGACGGATGTTCAGCGCCGCGCGAGGGCGTTGATCCACCGCTCGTGGGCGCGTTCGGGGCGCGCGTCGGCGGTCTCCCAGAGGCGCAGCGGCGTGAGCGAGGCGCGGGTGAGCGTGGCGCGCAGCGAGGCCTCGTCGCGGTCGAGAAAGAAGCGTCCGTCGACGGTGCGCTCCCCGGCGCCGAGCTTGTACGACGCGTAGACCACCCCGCCGGGCACGAGCGCCCGCGCGATGCGTCGCCACACGTCGTCGGTCTCGGCGAGGGGAACGTGGAGCAGCGACGCGCAGGCCCACACGCCGTCGAAGCGCGCGCAGACGTCGAGCGATTGCGCGGGCGCGACGGTCACGTCGAGGGCGAGGCGACGGGCCGTGAGGGCCGCGAGCTCGGGGGAGGGATCCATCGCGGTGACCGTGTGTCCGGCGGCGAGGAAGACGGCGGTGTCACGGCCGCCGCCGCATCCGAGGTCGAGGACGTGGGACTGCGGTGGGAGCAGCGCGAGAAAGGGCGCGTGGAGGTGCGCGAGGTCGACGTCGAGGGACTGCGCCGCGAACGCGTCGGCGTGCGCGCGGTACCAGTCGAGCGTGTCGGTCACGGGCGGACGGAGAGAGGGAGAGAACCGCGGCTCAGTCGGCCAGCGGGAGCGAGAACGCGAGGTGGAAGGGAATGCCCGCGAGGGAGGGATGGGCCGACACCTGGAGCACCACGCTGCGCGCGCCCTGCTTGTCGGTGATCACCTGCGCTTCGAGCTTCGCGGCCTCGGCCGCCGCGGGGAAGAGGAACACCGACGCGGCCTGTTCGAAGAGCAGCTTCACATCGGGCTCGGGCGACTGCGGCGGGAGCTGCGCGAGCACCCAGCGGGCGAAGCGCACGATGCGTCCCGTGAGGAGCTGCGCGGGCAGCGGCACGAGGTCTTCGCCCTCGCGCACCGTGGGAACGGTCTTGAGCACCAGGTTGGCCGAGTTGCGGCGGCTGCCAAACCCGATGATGCCGAGGCGCGCCAGCGAGACCTGCGCGGCCGCGGAGTAGAAGACCTCGGTGGGCACGAGCATCCCCGCGTCGCGTCCGGCGGGGAGCTCCCACGAGCCGGGCGAGGGCATGGAGACGTTCTCGCCCACGACCTGCGCGTAGGCGCCGGTGCGGTGGTAGCTGGCCGCGAGCATCGCCGCGAGGGCCATGACGGGCGAGCCGAACACCACGCGCTTGTTGGCGCCGGTGCCCTCCATGCGGAGCACCACGCGGTTCGACACCACGGAGAGCCAGCGCGAGGCCTCGTCGACGCGCAGGGCCTTCCACTCCGCGGGGAGTCCGCCGTCTTCGTCGTCGAGGCGCGCGGTGATGCCCGAGGCCTCGGGCACGCGGAAGAACCGATGGCTCACGCCCGCGATCACGGGCACTTCGTAGTCAGCCCCGAGGTTGGCCCACGCGCTCACGCCCTCGACCGTGTCGAGAAGGTCATGCACGAACACCGCGTCGGGGAACTCGTCGCCCTCGCTCGCATTGAGCTCCTCGCGCACGGCGTCGAGCGCGTCGCCGGGGTTCACGTCGAACACGTCGACGGCCATGCCCGAGCCCGCGGGGCACGCGTCGATGAGCAGCTTCACGCCGCGCCACGCGCTCTCCAGGGCGGTGACTCCGGGCTCCTTGAGAATGTCGACCGCGGTGGCGAACACCTCGGACTCGATGAGGTCGCGCGCGGCGCGTCCCGCCGAGGGTGCCGTGACGGGCGCCGAGGGCTCGCGCACGGCCTTGAGGAAGCTCCCGATGGCCGACGAGGCCGTGGGGGCCGCGACGGGCGTGGGCGCGGTGCCTCCGCCGAGCAGGTCGTCGACGGAGAGGCCGCCACCCTGCGCGGGGGCCGACGGCGCGGCGCCGCTCTCGGGGGCGGCCGCGGGCTTTGCGACACCGAGCTTCGCGCGCACGGCGGCGGCGAGGCGTCCGTCGCCCACGAGCTCGACGATCTGCGCGATGGAGGCGTCGGGGGCGGGGCGCTTCGTGGGGTCGGTGTGTCCGAGCGACGCGGCGAGCGCGGTGAGCGCCTTGAGCGTGGGCACCGTGGCCACGACCTCGCTGGTCTGCATGGACTTGAACGTGGGGAAGCTCACCTCGAAGGTGCGCGTCTTGTCGGCGCCGAGGCGGTCTTCGACGGTGGCCTTCGCGACGACCTTCGCGGCTTCGAGGGCCTGCGCGAGCTCGGTGGCGCCGAGGCGCATGCGGCGGCCCGAGGGCGACGCGCTGAAGGCGCCTGCGACGAGCCAGCGGACGGCCGCGGCGGTCTTCTGTTCCGTTGCTTCCATCGATGAGTCTCCGTGAGGTGATCGCGTGAGCGGGAGCGAGGGGGAGGAAATGCGGTGGAGGGTCGTGGCGCGGGGGACGCGGTGCGTCGCGCGAAGGCGCGCAGACGCGGTCAGATCCCGCCGTCGATGTAGTCGCCGCGGAAGTCGTCGCCCGCGTCGGGCACGTCGCCGTCGGCCGAGGCATCACGGGGCGCGCCCGCGTCACGGATGCGATCGACGCGCGCCTCCTGGGCCAGCACGCGGCTCCAGAGCGACGGATCGGACGAGACGAAGGTGTTGCCCTGCACGTACACCGCGCGGTCCTGGCTGGCGCGGCGGTAGGGGCGCGGGGGATCGTCGGGGCGCGAGGGGTCGCGGTCCTGCACGGTCACGGTCTCGTGCACCTGGATGCCGTCCTGGCGCACCTGGATGGCCGTCGCGAGCTGGAACGTGCGGCGCCACCCCGAGTCGAGCGTCGCGTTCGAATCGCGCTGGAACTCGAAGCGCGCAGGGCCGTAGCACCGCCCGCGAATGCTCCGCAGCACCTCGGGGAGGAAGCGCGCGCCGCCCTCACCCGTCGACCGCAGCAGCATGAGCCGCGCAGCACGTCGACACGTCGAGCGGTCGTCGTCGTTGTCGCAGATCTCGCCCTCGTGCACGAGCACCCGGCGCTCGCCCACGGTGTCGAGCCGCATGCGCGCGCGCTTGGGATAGTTCCGCACGGTGCCGATGGCGCGCACCACCACGCGCTGATCGCCGGTGAACTCGGTGAGCGCCACGGGGCCCACGGCCTCGCCGTTCGAGAACCGATCGGTGATCACCCACACGAGCCGCAGGTTGCCGCCGATGCGCGAGACGATGACCGAGTCGTCGTCGATGGTGCGCTGGGGCACCACGTCGGTCACGGGCGTGGTGCAGCGCTGCGACTCGGGGCGCTGCTGGTTCGTGGGCTCGTCGCAGTACTCCGCGCAGTTGCCACGGAACTCGCGCCACTCGACGGGCTGGCCGGTGCAGTCGCGCGCGTTGGCGGCGGCGAAGCCCGGGGCGTAGTCACGGAGCAGCAGCCGCGCCCACTGGTCGTAGCGGAGCGCAGGCACCGCGCCCGCGACCGCGCGCGGCGCCTCGATGGAACACAGGGCGGGAATGGGAAGCGGCGCCTGCGGACGCTGCTGGTTGTTGCTGCTGGAGCAGGCCGCAGCGACCGCTCCGATCGTCAGCGCCACGCCGGCGCTCACGCCCAGCAGTCGACCCCACGCGCTCGGATGCTCACTCATGGAACCCTCAGTCTCTCCCCGGATGGATATGCGCGATCGGCGGTTCAGCCGTGGCCGCCCGACCCTATACGTCTCGGATTGGCCTCGGCGAAGTTTTCACCGAGGGCGCGTGCGTAGGCGCGCGCAAAGACCTTTCCGAAGACCGCCGTGGTGAGCTCCTTGTCTTCAGAGAGGTCGTCGTGCTCCTTGAGGTACTGGCGCCAGTAGAGCCCTGATTTGAAGGGCCACACCTGCCAGAACCCCGTGGATTTCTCTTCCGCGGCGCGCGAGAGGCGCTCGGGCGAGAGGCGGTCTGCGAGGAGCCGTCGCACGCCCTCCATGAGCCCGCTGAGCAGGGCCACCTGGTGGGTCATGATCTCGGCGTACTCGCTCGTGAGGTTGTGCGTGCGGGCCTGGGCGTCCTGCGCGTCCCAGTCGAGAAGGTAGGCCAGCACGGCGCGCGGATCGGTGGCCTCTTCGATGGGCGTCGGCGTGGCGCTGCGGCGCGTTCCACCGACCATCTCCGCTTCGAACTGCTCGTGGCCCTGACGGAGCCCCACGAAGGCCGTCGCGAACGCATCGAGCGACGTGAGGATGCGCACCAGGAAGCCCTCCATCTCCGCGGGCGTGGTGGGCGCCTGCTTCGTCGGGAGGAGCGCCTGCGCGAGACGCGCGATGAGCTGCGTGCCCGCGCCGCCGGCCGTGCCCGCGGGGAGCGCCACGCCCTGCGACTGCGCGAGGGCCTGCATCTGCGGCTCGTTCGCCGTGTCGGGAAACTGCGCGAGAAAGACTTCGATCGCCGCGGGCACGAGGTGCTGCGGCGTCTGCTGAAGCACACCGTAGAGGGCCGCGTAGAGGTCGTTCCACGCCTGGCGGTAGGCCGTCACCCGCGGGCCGAGCGCGAGAATCTGCGCGCGCGCGGGACCGAGCTGCGCGGCCGCCGTCGAAGCGCCTCCGCCCGCGTTGGGCGAGGCTCCACCGCGCGGGGCCGACACCGTGGCGCCGCCGTTCGCGATGCTCGCGAGAATGGCCGCGCTGTCGATCATCAGGGTCGAGGAACCGCCCTCGGAGAGCGACGGATGCCCCATGAGCCCATCGGCCATCATGGTGCTCTCGCCCACGCCGGGATCGCCGCCGGGCACCATGCTCAACCGCTGCTGCGCGGCCATGGACTCGGAGACCGTCGCCCGCGAGAACATGATCCGCACGGCGCCGATGCGGATGTCTTCCTGCCCCGTGAGATTGACGGGCGCGTTCTTCGCGAGGCGCTGCCCGTTGCACGACGTGCCGTTGGTGGACCCGAGGTCGTAGAAGGCCGCGCCGTGGTCGTCGAACTGCACGACGGCGTGCCACTGCGACACGAAGGGCCGCGCGATGGCGAGGTCGTTCAGGGGGTTGCGCCCGATGCGCACCGGCGACCTGGTGAACGTGTACGTCCGCGATGAGCCGTCATCGAGGCTGTCTACGCGTACCAGGAGGGCGAGCATCGGAGGCGGCGGTTCCTTCTGGGGAGGCGCGGCGGGCGCTGCGGATCGTCGCGGCGCACGGCTCCCCTGCGACGCCGCGTGAGACAGAGTCACTGCCCACGCGGACGCGCGACGTTATCAGGGGACCGACCGCGAGTGCACGGCCTTTTCGTGGGGTCGTTGGAAGGATCGGAGACGGGCGACGCGCGGGGAGAGGGGAGACGGTGCGCGCCGGGCGCCGACGTCGTGCGACGTGACGCCCGGTGGACCGTGGGGCGCTGCGATCAGGCTTCCTGGAACTCGATGCGCCAGCCGCCGTCGGGGGCGAGGGCGATGTCGAGGTGGCGCGGCAGCGGGCCTTCGGCCATGCGCTCGAGGATCACGCGCGAGACCGCGGGGATGAGCGACCCGCGGAGGATGTGCTCCACGTTGCGGGCGCCGGTCTCGGACTCGGTGCAGCGGCGGGTGACCTCGTCGATGAGCTCGGGGGCGAAGTTCGTGTCGACCTTGTGGCTCGTGTAGAGCCGCTTCGCGAGGCCCTTGAGACGCATCTGCGTGATCTCGCGCATGATCGTCCGCGAGATGGGCGCGTACGGGATGATCGTCATGCGCGCGAGGAGCGCGGGCTTGAAGTGCTTCGAGAGCACCGGGCGGATCTGCGAGACGACCTCTTCGATGGGCGGCGGCTCATCGCGGTCGTAGAGCTTCACGATCGCATCGGTCGCGAGGTTCGACGTGAGGATGATGATCGTGTTGCGGAAGTTGATCGTGCGGCCCTCTCCGTCGGCGCAGGTGCCCTTGTCGAACACCTGGTAGAAGAGGTTCATGATGTTGACGTCGGCCTTCTCGCACTCGTCGAGGAGCACCACGGAGTAGGGCCGCTGGCGCACGGCCTCGGTGAGCACGCCGCCCTCGCCGTAGCCCACGTAGCCCGCCGACGCGCCGATGAGTCGCGACAGCGCGGCCTGCTCCTGGAACTCCGACATGTTGATCACGGTCATGAAGCGCTCGCCGCCGTACATGGCATCGGCGAGGGCCACGGCCGTCTCGGTCTTGCCGACGCCCGACGGACCGACGAAGAGCAGCACGCCCACGGGCTGGTTCGGGTTCGACACGCCCGCCTGCGACGCGCGGATGGTCTCCGCGACGATCTTCATGGCGTGGTCCTGACCGCGCACGCGCTCGCGGAGCTTGTCCTCCAGCGAGAGGAGCACCGCGACGTCGTCCTTCTGCATCTTGCTGACGGGGATGCCCGTCCAGTTCTCGATGATGCGGGCGATGGTGTCGGGGTCGACGTCGGCCGACACGAGGGCGGGCTTGTTCTTCACCGCCTCGTAGGCCTCGATCGAGTCGGTGAGGGCCTTGCGCGCGGCCTCGGCCTCGTCGCTCTTGTCGTCGGCCTTGAGCGCCTGCACCTTCGCGCGGGCCTCACGAACCACCTTCACCGCGTCGCGCTCCTTCGACCAGCGCGCGGTGATGTCCTCGATCTCGACCTTGGTCTTCTCGATCTTCGCGACGAGCTTCTCGTAGTGCTCCTGATCGATCTTGAAGCCCGAGGCGACGTCGCGGTCGAGGGCGTCCTTCTCGCGCTGCGCGGCGGCGAGGGCGACCTCGAAGTTCACGAGGTCTTCGGGCTTCGCGTCGAGGTTGATCTTCACGCGCGCGGTGGCCGTGTCGAGCAGGTCGACGGCCTTGTCGGGCAGCAGGCGGCCCGAGATGAAGCGGTTCGAGAGCTTCACCGCGGCCACGATGGCCTCGTCGCGGATCGTGAGGTTGTGGGCCTTCTCGAACACCGGGCGCAGGCCGCGGAGCATGAGGATCGCGTTCTCCTCCGAGGGCTCGTCGACGGCCACGGGCTGGAAGCGACGCGCCAGCGCGGGGTCTTTTTCGAAGTACTTCTTGTACTCCGACCAGGTGGTGGCCGCGATGGTGCGGAGCTCGCCGCGCGCGAGGGCGGGCTTGAGCAGGTTCGCCGCGTCGGAGCCGCCCTGCTGGCCGCCCGCGCCGATGATCGTGTGCGCCTCGTCGATGAAGAGCACGATGGGCTTGGGCGAGCCCTTCACCTCGGAGATCACGTTCTTGAGGCGGTTCTCGAACTCGCCCTTCACGCCGGCGCCGGCCTGGAGCGCGCCGAGGTCGAGGCTCAGGAGCTCGACGTTGCGGAGGTGCTCGGGCACGTTGCCCGCCACGATTTCGAGCGCGAGGCCCTCGGCGAGGGCGCTCTTGCCCGTGCCGGGATCGCCCACGATGATCGGGTTGTTCTTGCGGCGGCGGGAGAGAATGTCGACGAGCTGACGGATCTCGGTGTGGCGGCCGAAGACCGGGTCGATCTTTCCGTCGCGGGCCTTCTGCGTGAGGTTCTCGGTGAAGCGCTGGAGGTTCTCGGCGCCCGCGGTGGGGCCCTGCGCGCCTGCGGGAGCGCCCTGCGCGCCGCCCGACGACTGCGTGGTGCCCGACGAGGCCGAGCCGACTTCGAGCGATTCCTTGGAGGGGGCCACGAGGTCGGCGAGCTCGCGCTTGAGCGCGTCGCGCGGAATGGATTCGAGCTCGGGGAAGGTCTCCGCGGAGTAGCGCGCGGGGTTCACGATGAACTGGTAGACCAGCGCGCCCGTGCGGAGCTTGTTCGCGTCGGTCTCCAGCGAGGCCACCGTCCACGCCTCTTCGAACCACTGGAAGAGGCTCTCGGAGAACATGGGCTTGCCCGCGTTGCCCGACCGCATGCGGTCGAGCACCTTCTGGAGCCGCGCCACGAGCTTGCCCCGGTCCTGGTCGTACTGATGGAGGATGCGCGCGATGTCGCCGTCCTCCTTCTCGGCCAGCTCGAGGAGCATGTGCTCCACCGTCACCTCGTACGCGCGAGCATTGCCCGCACGCGCGACCGCGCCTTCGAGGGACTTGTACGCAGTGGGGGTCAGTCGACGAATGATCGTCTTCGGTTCAACGAGCCGGGCCATGAGCTATCGCCCCTCCTAGGTGGTTGCCTTCGCGTCGGAGCCTTCGGGCTCCTTCGCAGTCGATGAAGTCGCCTGCGGCACCTGCACGATCATGTGCACCTCGCGGTCGGCGCCGACGGTAAGCCACGAGTCGTAACCAAGACGCGACGCGTCCTTCGGAGAGCCTCCGAGGCGCATCGAAGGGGCCTCGCCGGGCGCGAGGATGAGCTCCACGTCGAACTCCAGCGGGTCGCGGACGTAGAGGGTCACCACCTCGCGAAGGAGCTCGAGACCGGGCTTGCCGGGCTGGAGGTCTTCGAAGGCCTTGCGGCGCATGGGACCGAGGATCACGCGGAACTTGCCTCCGCGATCGAAGACCTTGCGCCCCACGGTGGCGTCTTCACCGAGCGTGGTGTTCGCCACGCCGAGGCGCAGGAGCTGGCGCTCCTCGATGCTCACCCAGCGGCCCACGAACTGGTCGACGGAGACGGGCGCGCCGTTGAGCACCTTCGCGAGGGTGTCGGAGAGCACGGCCACAAGTCCGTCGGCGGTGCGCGCGCGCCGCGCGAGGAGGGGCGCGAGGCGCAGGAGCTGCGGAATGGGCAGACCGACCGGGAGGCGATCGCCGTAGCCGTCGAAGCCCGCGAGGCAGAGCGATCGGCGAGACCACGGGTCGCGCGAGTCGGACGTGTAGTCCGTGAGGAACGAGTACTTCTGGTGCGCGCGGTAGAAGAGCGAGAGCACCCGGTGGTGGAACAGATCGAGGAACTGGCGCTGCGCGGGGTGGTCGCCGTCCTCGTGGAGCACGTCTTCGGCGAAGTACGCGGGCAGCGGCGACACCGTGCCCGTGAGCCCGAGGAAGGTCGTGGTGACCTCGTAGTAGGGCTCGGGCGCTGCGCCCGCAGCGACCTCGTCGGACTTGCGCTTGCGGACCGAGATGCCCGTCACGTCGCTCGCGCTGAAGGCCAGCGACGGGTCGTGACGGAAGCGAATCGCCTCGCGCCCCACGGGCCCCACCTCGCCGATGCGGATCGCATGCGGCGTCGCCCGTTCGAGCAGCTCGACGGCGCGGTAGAACCCCACACGCTGCGGCGCCGCGAGGAGCGCCGCGACGCTCGGCGTCACAGGATCGTCTGTCGTCCGCTCTTCGCCGTCCACTGGTATTCCGCCTGGGAGGGATGGGCCTTGGCCTTGAGCTCGCTGAAGGTGTTGAGGCCCGCGTGTGCTGCGAGCACCTCGTCGACCACGGAGGCGAAGAGGTAGAGGTCTCCTTCGCCCGCGAAGCCCTGCTCGTCGAGTTCGATCGTCGTGCCGATGCCGCGCACGGGCACGCCCTTCACCAGCCGCTCGACGGGCCGCGTGCCCACCGAACGGATGGCCTCGATGCGGAGCCGGTTCGCGCGCCCCGCCTGGCGGTCGACGGCCGCCTGGAAGTTGTAGAGATCGAGCACGGAGCGCAGCGCCTCGGCATCGGCGAGGGAGCGGTAGTTCAGCGCGAGGTGCGACACGAGCCGCCAGTGGAGCGCCTTGCCGAAGGGCGGGCGCACGGGCACCGACACGGGCGCGATGTTCTTGAAGCGCGCGAAGGGCGGCGAGCCCGGCGCGGGCACGGAGATGTCACCCAGACGGAGCTGCGCGGGCAGCGCGCGGTTGGTCACCGTCACCTCGATGGAGAGGGTCTCTTCCACGGGGTTGTTCGGCACGTCGCGGGGCGTGTGGATCGAGAGCCAGGTGTCGATGCCGTCGTCGAGGGGCGAGGTCGAGCGGCGCAGGCGGTAGTAGGCCGGCACGTCTTCGGGCGACAGCGCGTGGAGGAAGTCGAAGAACGGTCGGTACTCCTTGCGGTCGGTGCGCCCGGCCTGGAGTCCCGTCACGCGGTCCATGGAGTAGATCTCCATGTGCCGGGGGTCGATCTCGGAGGCGCGGATCAGGTACTCGTGCGCGTTCGGGTCGACCTTGATGGGGTCGGCATCGGTCGCGAAGAGGTTGATCACCGGCGAGCAGTGGAGCTTCACCGCGTTCTTGTCGAGCTGCGCGGGCAGCGGCGGCGGACGCTCGAAATGCAGCACGATCTCGAAGCGGTCTTCGGCGCGTGCGGCGAAGGCATCGAGGCCGCGGATGTCGAAGAAATAAAACTTCGACGGGAGGGTGAAATACTCTTGGAGAAGACGGTATCCGCCGGGCGCGAACTTCGGCCACGGGAGCAGCGCGTTCTCGGGGTCGAAGCCCACGGAGCGGATCGCGCGGCGGCCGATGTCGACGCCCTTCGAACCCGCGGAGAGCCCGCGCACGCTCACGTTGCGGCAGTAGTGCGACAGCCACAGGAAGAGCATCGAGCTCATGCCCGCGTCGCCGTGGAGAAAGATCCGGATGCCGTCGGGGTGGAACACCGCCGCGCGCCCGGCCTCGTGGGTCTGGAGCTGAAGCCGGATCGCGGGCTGCGAGGGCTTCGACTGATCGAGCACCACGTCTTGCAGCGTGACGGGGAGAAGATCGACGTCGGAGGTCGTGCGGAAGCGACACGCCGTGCCCTCGGCGGGCGAGGCCGCGAGCTCGGTGCCGCGGGCGATCTTCTGCCGCGTGCGGAGGGCGCCGGCGACGGGCGTGAACTCCACCACCGAGCACGCGGGCAGCGTGCGGAGGTAGTGAGGCAGCAGCAGATCCGAGAGCGTGTGGATGATCTCGGGGACGTCGTCGTCGAGGCGCTCGCGCACGCGCGCCGTGAGGAACGAGAAGCCCTCCAGCAGTCGCTCGACGTCGGGGTCGCCGCTGCGTTCGGCCAGCAGACCTGCGACGGCGGGGTAGGCGCGACCGAACTCACGCCCCAGTTCACGCAGGTAGCTGAGCTCGCTCTGGTAGTACTTGCTGAACACCAACCGCTCCAAATGGTGTGAAGGGTGCGGAGCCTACAGCCACCCCGAGAACGGCGTCACGTTAACAGCCCTCGCGACCGCAACTCCAGCGCGAACACGCGCCGCCCCGACGCCTTCTCCCGGCGGAAATCTCACCGCGCGTGACGCGCCCGATGGGTGGAGTAACCTCCCGCGGCTTTGGTGCTCTCCCCACGTCACTTCGCGCTCGTGTTCGCGCTGCTCTCGTGCGGGGTGGCGTGCGTCTCGGGCGATGAGGTTGTTCCGTGTCCCGCGGGGATGATCCGCGTGTGCCGCGACGACAACGACTGCCGCTGCGGCCCCACGTGCACACCGGGAATGCCCTGTCCGCCCGGCATCGCGGGCAATCCCCGCTGCCTCGCGCTCGCCGACACGTCGCGCACCTCGGTGTGCCTCGACGTGTCGTGGGCCACGGGCGCGCCGCCCAACATGATCCGCTGCGGCACCGAGCTATGCCCCGTGAACACCGCGTGCGTCGACTGGGGAACGGCGGGCGTTCACTGCGCCCCCGCGTGCGACACCAACGCGGCCTGCGCCTCGGGATGCTGCGCCACCGTGGGCGCCAGCGCGTCGTCGCAGCGACTTACCGTGTGCGCGCCGACGATGGGCTTCCGCTGTTTGCAGGGCATGGTGGCCGGGGCGCTGTGCGAGCCTCCGTGCGCGAACGGCGACGCGTGCGTGCAGTCTCCCGCGGGCAACCGTTGCGCGTCGCCGTGCTCCATGGATGGCGACTGCGCGGGCACCTGCTGCCGCGACCTCATGGGCGGCGGTCGCGTGTGCGCGCCGTCGGAATCGCAGTGCGGTGGTGCGAGCCTCGCGCCCGCGTGCGCCAACCTCGACGCGTGCGTGACGGTCACCTACGCCTCGCGCGGCGACCACTGCGGGGGATCGCCCGACAGCGTGGAGGTGCGCGTTCGCAACGACTGCACGCGCGCCGCCGACGTGGAGATCTGTTACGAGCGCCGCGATGGCGCGTGCGAGTGCGGGATGCACCGCAACGTGGCCCCGGGCGCCACGCCCTCGCCTGCGTTCTGGGCGTGTGATCTCACGGGGAACTTCCGTCTGTCGGCGCGCGCCGCGGGCGACGGCGAGGGCTGTCACCCGGGCACGTGCAACTGACAGAGTACGTCACCGCGCGCGGCGGAACGCGGGCGGCGGGAGCGTGATGCGCACGCCCTCGGGGGGCGAGCTTCGCGTGGCCGTGAGCGAGCGCATCGCGGGGTCGCGCAGGCGGCGGAGCACCGAGGTCATGGAGTGCGGACGGTCGTGGGGATCCTTCTCCAGAAGCTCGCGGAGGAGGGCTTCGAAGAGCGGCGGCACGTCGTCGCGCAGGTCGGAGAGGGGATCGGGCATCGCGTGGAGGTGCAGATCGAGAAGCTCCGCGGAGGTCTCGGCTTCGAAGGGTCTGCGACCGGCCACGAGCTCGTACGCCATCACCCCGAACGCATACACGTCGGTGAGGAACGCGTTGCCCGGCTCCATGGCGCCGCGGATCACCTCGGGCGCGGTGTACTCCAGCGTGCCGACGAGGGGCGCGCGGGCGCTCACCGCACGCTCCTGCGCCACGATGCCGAAGTCCGTGAGCACCACGCGGTCTCCGACGGTGAGCATCACGTTGGCGGGCTTCACGTCACGGTGCGCGATGCCCGCGGCGTGCACGGCCGCGAGCGTGTCGGCGAGGCGCGTGAGCAGGTCGATCGCGTCGGTGACGGCGAAGAGGTCGCCCTCCATCTGCATCGCCTCGATGCGCGCTTCGAGGGTCTCGCCGAAGAGGCGCTCCATCGCGAAGAAGGCCACGCCGCGGTGCTCGCCGATCGCGTAGATCGCAGGCACGCCGGGGTGTCGCACGGCGGCGATTCCCTGCGCCTCCTGACGCAGCAGCGCGCGGTCGTGGCGCGGGTGCGCGGCCTTGAGGGCCACGCGGCGGTTGAGCGCGACATCGTGGGCGTCGAACACCTGTCCCATGCTTCCGGCGCCCAGCAGTTCACGCACTTCGAACTGCGACGCGACGAGCTCACCACGCGAGAAGAGCGGCTGTGTCATGGGCCTCCGTAGCCTCGGAGCACTCCCATACACGACCTGCGTGGAGTTGACAGATTTACGACAAGACCGGGCGGGGTGGATCTTCGTCCGCAGCCGCGGAACGGCTGAATCCGCGGGCGATCAGGAGACGGCGGCGCGCGTTCCCACGGCGACGGTGCGCGCCATGTTCAGGTACACGTTGCCGCCGCACACGATCACCTCGTAGTTGTCGAGAGAGCGCGCCGCGGGGCCGCCGGTGACCATGCCATCGGCGTTGTAGCGCGAGCCGTGGCAGGGGCAGGTCGAGCCCGCCGTCGACGACGCGGGCGCGGGCACGGTGCATCCCGAGTGCGTGCAGCGCGCGCTGTAGGCGAAGAGGCCGCGCGAGTCCCTTCCGACGATCACGTTGGCGGCCTTCACGTTGCGCCAGCTCCCCACGGCGAACGCGCTGAGCGCGCCGAGCATCGTGGCGCCCGCGGGCGGACACGCGACGGCCGCATCGGGGGTCGCATCGGGCGTGGTGGCGCTGTCGGCGGCCGCGTCGGTGCCGGTGCTCGCATCGGTGCCCGTGCTCGCATCGGCGGCCGCATCGGCGGGCGTGGCGCTGTCGGTCTGCGTGGCGTCGGTGGGCGTGGCGCTGTCGGTCTGCGTGGCGTCGGTGGGCGTGGCGCTGTCGGTCCGCGCGGCGTCGGGCTGCACGGCGCTGTCGGCGGCCGCGTCGGGCTGCACGGCGCTGTCAGGCTGCACGGCGCTGTCGGTCACGGTCGCGGCGTCGGCGGGCGTGCTGCTGCCGTCGTCACCGCAGGCGGCCACGGCCACCACGGCGGCGCCGACGGTCAGGAGTTCGCGGCGCGTGAGGCCCGGCTTGTCAGAGATCGGCTGGTTCATCGTGATGTTCCCCTCGCAAGTGAAAGCGGGCGGGGACAATAGCCGCAGTGCGGCACGAATGGCACTCTCTCCGTGCAGCGGGTGCGGATCGGGCGCACCGATGGGCCCCATCGAGCGCGTTGAGGTTGCGGAGGTCAGCGCGACGCAGACGTGCTGTGCGCGGCGAGTGCGCCGAGGAGCCACATGGCGACCACCGCGGCGGTCGAGAGTCGCGTGCGAAGGCGCGCCGGGAGCGCGGGCAGCGGACGTCGGAGCGCCGCGGCGACGAGCATGGGAACGGGCGCCACGAGCTGCAGCGCGAGGAGCGCGAAGAGGGCGACGACCGCGGACTCCTGCGCGTCGCGGTGCGTGGCGAGCGCCCACGCGAGGAGGCCCGCGGCGGTGGTCATCGAGGCGGCGACGCCCCACCCCTTGCGGCGTGAGAGGCCCACGAAGGCCGCGGTGAAACCCAGCACGCCCGCGAGGAAGAAGCGCGTGTAGGGCGAGGCGAGGTCGCCCGGGTTCGCATCGGCGAGGAACACCGCGAAGGTCTGCGCGTCGGCGAGCGTGAGCACCATCAGGAGCTGGAGCGTCGAGACGCCGTGTTGTGCGACGAGGCCCGCGCGCGTCGCGGCCTCGCGCATCGACGATCGGTCGGCGGTGAGCAGCGCGAGGGCGCAGCCCGTGGTGAGCGCGAGCGCGGCGCAGTGCGCGTCGACGTGGGGACCCGCGCAGAGCACGACGCCGAGCAGGAGCGTCGACCACCACACGCTGCGCGCGGCGAGCTGCGCGCCGAGCTGCGGGGCCAGCGCGAGGGCCGCGGAGACGACGAGCGTGACGAGGGGGATCCAGAGCGGTCCGAGGTGCGGGAGGGTCAGGAGCGCGGCCGCCCCCGCGAGGGCGCCGAGGCCCGCGAGCGCGTTGCGGAGCGTGGCGTTCATCGCGGTGACTCTACCGTCACGACGCGCGGTCGTGGGAGCGTCGGAGCGCGTGCGATCAGTGCGGAACTTCGGAAGCGGGCACCGCGATGGCCGGGTGGTACGACGCCGCCGCGGGGTGACGCGCGAGGGAGATCATCGCGACGCTCCACACGAACAGCACGGCGGCGGTCGAGAGCCACGCGCGCGGCACCCGTGCGGGCCGCGGCGGGCGCCTGCGAACGAGCGCGACGAGCATGGGCAGCGGCGCCACGAGTTGGAGCGTCGAGAGCAGCGCGAGGGCCGTGCGGAGGTCGCGGTCGAAGCCGAATCCTGCGAGCACCGCGGTGAGCACCGCCGCGGCCGTCACCCACGAGGCGAGCACGCCCCAGAGCGCGAGGCGGTAGAGCCCCACGAAGCCCGCGAGAAAGCCCGCGGCGCCGAGGGCGTACACCAGGGTTTCGTAGGGTGCGCTACGGTCGTGCGCGCTCGCGACGGCGAAGAGTCCGAGGGTCTCGGCGTCGGCGATCGCGAGCACCATGAGGAGCTGCAACGTGAGGGGCGAGAGTCCCGGGCGGTACTTCGCACGCGCGGCTGCTTCTTGAAGCGCGCTCGCAGGGGCGAGGAGGAGCGCGACGGCGGCGCCCGTGGTGAGCCCGAAGGAGGCCGTGCGCTGCGTGCCGCTGTCGAACACGCAGAACAGCACCCCGAGCACGAGGTTCGACCACCAGAACCCGCGCGCCGCGAGCTGCGCACCGAGGTGGGGAACGTGCGCGAACACCGCCGCGAGACCGAGCGCGCCCACGGGGAACCACCACGGTCCCGTGTGCACGTCGACGGCGAAGCATGCGGCGGCGCCGAGGCCCGCGGCGGCGGCGAGGAGCGTGCGAAGGCGCGGGCTCATCGGAAGGGCCCGGCGCCCTTCACCGTGCTGTCGACGAGCGAGATGCCGCGCGAGGGGTCTTCGCGGAGCTCGCGCGCGCCCGTCGCCCAGAACTCGCTGTAGCCGCAGGCCTCGCAGGTCCAGAGTTCGAGGGCGCCGACGGCGTTGTACTTCGGCATGCCGAGAAAGCCCTCGGCGCTCACGTTGAACGCGAGGGGCGCGGTCTCACCGCCCGCGTACTCCGCGGGCACGCGCCACGGAGAGACCACCCAGAGCCGTCGCCCCGAACACTTGGGGCACTGTTGAGTGCGCTTCATGGGGGCATTGTACCGACGCTCCGCGCGAGGCGTTGGCCGTCGACTCGCGCCTTGACCGTGTGGCCGCGCGCGTCGCACCCTCCGCCTCCATTTTTATGAGCACCGACGCCACGACCGCCTCGCGTTACGAGCCCGTCTCCGCCGACGTGAACCTCCCCGCCCAGGAGCGCACCGTGCTCTCGTGGTGGGACGCCGAGAGGACCTTCGAAGCCACGCTGGAGGCCACGCGCAGCGCGCCCCGTTACAGCTTCTACGACGGCCCTCCCTTCGCGACGGGACTGCCCCACTACGGCCACCTGCTCGCGGGGATCTTGAAGGACATCGTTCCGCGCTACTGGACCATGCGCGGGTACCACGTCGAGCGTCGCTTCGGGTGGGACTGCCACGGTCTGCCCGTCGAGCAGGAGATCAACAAGCAGCTCAAGGTGAGCGACCGCAAGCAGGTGCTCGCGCTCGGCGTCGACACCTACAACGAAGCGTGCCGCGGCATCGTGAAGCGCTACACGTCGGAGTGGAAACACACCGTGCGCCGCATCGGCCGCTGGGTCGACATGGAGAACGCCTACTTCACCATGGACCCCACGTTCATGGAGAGCGTGTGGTGGGTGTTCCGGCAGCTCTGGGACAAGGGGCTCATCTACGAAGACCACAAGGTGGTGCCGTACTCCGTGGGCATCTCCACGGCGCTGTCGAACTTCGAAGCGGGGCTCGACTACCGCGACGTGCAAGACCCCGCGCTCACCGTGGCCTTCGAACTCGCGGAGGAGCCCGACACCTTCGTGCTCGCGTGGACGACCACCCCGTGGACGCTCCCGTCGAACCTCGGCCTCGCGGTGCACCGCGACCACGACTACGTGAAGCTCGACGACCGCACCACGGGGCGTCGGTACATCCTCGCGGCGGCGCTCTGGGAGCAGCTCTTTCACCACGGCAAGCCGAAGCACGACGCGTCGGTGATCGAGACCGTGAAGGGCGAGGCGCTCGTGGGCCTGCGCTACAAGCCCCTCTTCGCGTACTTCGAAGGGCGCGCGGGGGAGGGGGCGTTCCGGGTGATCCACTCGGACCACGTGACCCTCGACGCGGGCACGGGCGTGGTGCACATCGCGCCGGCCTTCGGCGAAGACGACTACCGCGCGGGCAAGGCGAACAAGCTCGGCCTCGCGAACCCCCTCGACGACGACGGGCGCTTCACCGCGGAGTGTCCCGACCTCGAAGGCCGCCTCCCCAAGGAGGCCGACCCCGTGGTGATCGCCGCGCTCAAGGCGAAGGGGGTGCTGTTCCGCCACGACACGCTCACGCACAGCTATCCGTTCTGCTACCGCTCGGGCACGCCGCTGATCTACCGCGCGGTGAAGAGCTGGTTCGTCTCCGTCGAGTCGATCCGCGAGCGCGTCGTGGCCGCCAACGCCACCACGCGCTGGGTGCCCGACCATCTGCGCGACGGGCGCTTCGGCAACTGGCTCGCGGGCGCCCGCGACTGGGCCATCTCGCGCAACCGCTTCTGGGGAACGCCCCTGCCCGTGTGGCGCAACGCCGAGGGCGAGGTCGTGTGCGTGGGCTCCATCGAAGAGCTGGAGCGACTCACCGGCGCGAAGGTCACCGACCTGCACACGCACTTCATCGACAAGCTCGAGATCC
The DNA here is from genome assembly GCA_945952225.1 of uncultured Myxococcaceae bacterium. Taxonomy (GTDB): domain Bacteria; phylum Myxococcota_A; class Polyangia; order Polyangiales; genus CAISKJ01. Next base: position 24,572 of record CAMFHP010000065.1, on the reverse strand, counting down.
CGTCGCCCACGGGGAAGTCGCCGCTCAAGCGCATCGAGCCGGTGCTCGACTGCTGGTTCGAATCGGGCTCGATGCCCTACGCGCAGCACGGATATCCGCGCACGAACGTCGAGGTGTTCGAGCAGTCGTTCCCCGCGAACTACATCGCCGAGGGGCTCGATCAGACGCGCGGGTGGTTCTACACGCTGATGGTTCTCGGCGCGGCGCTCTTCGACAAGGCGCCCTTCAAGAACGTGGTCGTGAACGGGCTCGTGCTCGCCGACGACGGGCAGAAGATGTCGAAGAGCAAGCGCAACTACCCCGACCCCAACGAGCTCATCGAGCAGCACGGGGCCGACGCGCTGCGGCTCTATCTCATCGACTCGCCGGTGGTGCGCGCGCAGGAGCTCCGCTTCAGCGACAAGGGCGTGCGCGACGTGGTGCGGCGCATCCTCCTGCGCTGGTGGAACGCCTACTCGTTCTACGTGAGCTACGCCTCGCTCGATGGATTCGCGCCGCGGGGTGACGCGCGTGCGAGCGAGAACGTGCTCGACCGCTGGGTGCTCTCGAAGCTCAACACCCTCATCGCTGACACGAACCGCGAGATGGAGGCCTACCGGCTCTACAACGTGGTGCCCGGTCTGCTCTCGTTCATCGAGGGGCTCACGAACACGTACATCCGGTTCAACCGTCGGCACTTCTGGGCCGATGGAATGCCCGAGGACAAGCGCCTCGCGTTCGAGACGCTCCACCACGTGCTGCTCACCACGGCGAAGCTCATGGCGCCCTTCACGCCCTTTCTCGCCGAGGTCATGCACCGCAACCTCTCGCGCGGCGTCGAGGGCGCGCGCACGAGCGTGCACCTGGAGTCGTACCCGCAGGCCGACGAGACGCTCCGTGACCCCGCGCTCGAAGGCGCCGTCGCGCGGCTCGAACAGGCCGTGCTCATGGGGCGCAACCTCCGCGAGCAGATCGCCGTGAAGGGACGCATCCCGCTGCGCACGCTCACCGTGGTGCACCACGACGGGGCCGTGCTCGACGCGATGCGACCGCTCGCGGCCTACCTCGCCGACGAGCTCAACGTGCAGTCGGTGGCGTGGAGCGCCGACGAGCGCGCGTGGATGACCCTCTCGGCGAAGGCCAACTTCAAGAAGCTCGGCGCGCGCCTCGGCAAGAAGATGAAGGAGGTCGCGGGCCTCGTGGAGAAGCTCTCCGCGGAGCAGATCCAGTCGCTCGAAGCGGGCGAGTCGATCACCCTCGCGAACGAGTCGATCACCCTCGACGACGTGGAGATCCGCCGCGCGCCGCGCGAGGCCGGGGCCGTGCTCCAGGCGCACCCGACGGTGGCCGTGGCGCTCGATCCCACGGTGTCGCCCGAGCAGCGCGAAGAGGGCCTCGCCCGCGAGGTGCGTCGGCGCATCCAGATGGCGCGCAAGATGGCCCGCGTGCGCCTCGACCAGCGCGTGGCCCTCGACGTGTCGGTGGGCGGAGAGCTCCTCGACGCGGCTTCGAAGCGCCTCGCGTGGCTGCAAGACGAGACCCTCTCCACGATCCGCTTCGTGGAGTCTCCCGAGGGCGCCCACGTCGAGCGCTTCGACGTCGACGGCGACGCCCTCGTGGTGGCCGTCACGCCCCTCGCGTAGCGCCTCCCCACCGACGCGCCGCGCACCCATCACGCACTGCGAATGGGTGATCGGCGACCGGAACTTGACCCCTTCAATCGCGCTGCGCTCCTATGGTGGGCGACCCATGTCGTCGACCACCGAGCGCGCGCCGCTGACCGCCGAACTCCCTGCCGCAGGGGCAGACAATGTGCCCCAACCCGAGGCGGTGTCTGCGCCCGCGAAGGCGAAGTCGAAGGCCGACTACAGCTTCGTCACGAACGTGCGCTTCATCTCGATGATCGGGATCGTCACGATCCACGCCGAGGTGCTCAGCATCGACTGGACGACGGGCTACCTCAACGTGGCGCTCGACCAGGCGCTCAAGTTCGCGACGGTGTGCTTCTTCCTGATCTCGGGCTTTCTGCTCGGCGATCGCCTCGAAGAGCAGACGCCGCTCACGTACATGCGCCGTCGGTTGAGCACCACCTTCGCGCCGTGGGCCGTGTGGTCGAGCGTGTACCTCGTGATGTCGCTGGCCCTCGACTGGCTCGCGCGCGGCGCGGCGATGCGCTCCTTCGGGTACCACCTCTCGAACACGGTGATCTCCAGCGCGTACTGGTTCGTGCCGAACATCCTGCTGTCGCTGGCGACGCTCTTGATGTTCCGCCGCTGGCTCAACGCGCGCTGGTTCGGCCTCGCGCTCGGCGTCGCGTCGGTCTCGTACGGCTTGAACCTCTACACCCGCTGGTGGAGCGACACGCGCCACAACACGGCCTTCGCGGGCTTCATCGTGTTCCTGTGGCTCGGGTATCAGCTCCGTCGAAACCTCGCGGCGGTGCGGGCCTTCGTGGCCGCGCGCTCGTGGGCCACGCTCACGGTCTTCGCCGTGGTGACCTACGCGCTCTCGATGTTCGAAGCGCGCACCCTCGCCGTGCGCTACGGCGCCGAGTTCGACTACCTCAGCACCCTGCGACTCAGCAACGTCGCCTACTCCTTCGCGATCTTCGCGCTGATCTTCAAGGTGCAGGGACGCCTCGAACCGCGCGCGATGAACGTGCGGCAGCAGACCTTCGGCATCTACCTCCTGCACCCGATCTCGTTCGCCCTCGTGGCGCGGGTCTTCAAGGTGCTCGCCGCGCGGGCCCTCGGCGTGCCGCCCCTCTACTTCAACGAGCACATCGCGGAGTACCTCCACGACCCGTGGCTGCGCCTCGGCACGCAGGTCGTGCTCTTTCTCCTCGTGTACCTGTCGTCCTGGGCGGGCGTTCTCCTGCTTTCCCGGACGCCCATGGCCCGTTACATCGGGGTCCGCGAGTAACGGGTACGAAGTCACCTGTCGGAAGCTTGTGGGGTTCTGAAAACCCGATTAAGGGTCTCGCCCCGGAGGCATAGACGAATGGTGCGCAACCCGGGGCGTGTGGGACGCGGCTGGTGGATCCTCGGGGCCGCGCTTCTGGCGTCGTGCACCACGGGCGACGAAGACGTGCGTGTGTCGCGTTCGGGGGCCTCGGTGTGTCCCGAAGGGGTGCGCATCAGCTCGCGCGGCGAGCCCATCGGGCTCGTGTCGAACCACGTCCGCTACTGCTGGCCGGGCGAAGCGAACTGCTACTGCGACCGCGACAACGACTGCTACGCGCAGGCGGGCTACGTCGCGTGCACGCCGCCTCCCGCCGATGCGGGCGCCGACGCCGCCGCCGACAGCGCGACCGATGCCGCCCGCGACGTCACCGATGCGAGCGTCGACAGCGCGACGGATGCGTCCTCCGATGTCGCGCGCGACGTGACCGACGCCTCCCTCGACAGCGCCCTCGACGCGAGCGCCGATGCGTCCCGCGACGCGGTGGGCTACTGCCCCGAGGCCGTGCGCACGAGCGCCCGCGGCGAGCCCATCGGCGTGACTTCGAACTACGTCCGCTACTGCTGGCCGGGCGAAGCGAACTGCTACTGCGACCGCGACAACGACTGCTACGCGCAGGCGGGCTACGTCGCGTGCACGCCGCTCCCCGCGACGGATGCGGGCGCGACCGACACGGGTGCGACCGACACGGGCGTGACCGACACGGGCGTGACGGACGCGGCACGAGACGCTGCGGCCGATGCTGCGACGGACGCGACGACGCCGGCGGGGGTGTGCCCCGAGGCCGTGACGATCAGCGCGCGGGGCAACCCCATCGGCGTGAGCTCGGGGCACATCCGCTGGTGCTGGCCGGGCGAAGCGAACTGCTACTGCGATCGCGACAACGACTGCTACCGCCTCGCGGGCTACGTGCCCTGCACGCCGCCGGGCACGGTCGACGCGGGCACCTCCGACGCGCCGCCGCTCGCGCCCGATCCGGTGGCCTACACGGGCGCGCTGTCGTCGATGACAAACGCGCAGGTGACCTCGACGATCACCGTCGGCGGCACGGCCCGCACGGTGTGGTCGTACGTGCCCGCGACGCGCCCCGCGCGCCCGCCGCTCGTGATCGCGTACCACGGCGTCGACCTCGACGGGCAGCTCATGCTCCAGGGCATCGACGCGGCGAACTTCGCGACGACGAACGGCGTGGTGGTGCTCGCCCCCAACGCTCGCTACCAGGACGCGGCGCACGGAGACTTCAACCGCCCCGCGGGTGGCGCGGTCTACTGGGAGACGGCGTACAACACGAACCCCGACACGAACCCCGACCTGCTGCTCACGCGCGCGCTCATCGTCGAGGCGCAGCGGGTGTTCAACACCGACCCGAACCGCGTGTACGTGGTGGGCTTCTCGAACGGCGGGTTCATGGCGCTCCAGGCCTCGGTGGTGCTGCGCGATCGCATCGCGGGCTTCGCCGAGAGCAACGCGGGACTCGTGACCTGCGCCACCCGCGCCGACTGCGCGTTCACGGGCAGCACGCTCGCGTGCGGAACCCTCTCGACGGAGCCGGGCTACTGCGCGTGCAGCGGCACCGACAAGCCCATCGCGCTGCCCACGACGGGCGGGCGTCCGGGCTTCCTCTGGCACGCCGCGCAGGACCCCACGGTGTCGGTCTATTACACCTGCACCCTCGACGCGCGCATGACGGCGCGGGGCATTCCCCACCGCGTCACGCTCTGGAACGGCAACCACTCCATCGTGCCGGGCTTCATGACCGCCGCGTGGGCGTACCTCTCGCCCTTCGTGCGCTGACCGTTCACGCACGCACCCTCACGAACAGGGCCGTCGATCCAGCGCGGGTCGGCGGCCCTCTCCGTTTGGAGAGGCCCGTCACTCCGCGTCGAAGATCTTGCCGGGGTTGAGCGTGTTGTGCGGATCGAGCGCGCGCTTCACCGCGCGGAGCAGCGCGATCTCTTCGGGGCTGCGCGAGTACGAGAGCCAGGGCTTCTTGAGCAGCCCGATGCCGTGCTCGGCGGAGACGCTCCCGCGGTGCGCGCGCACGAGTTCGAAGAGCTCGCGGTCGGCCTCGTGGGTCTTCGCGAGGAACTCGTCGCGCCCCATCGCGTCGGGCTTCATCACGTTGAGGTGCAGGTTGCCGTCGCCGATGTGTCCGAAGGTGCAGATCTCCCAGCCCGGATAGCGCGCCGCGAACACCTCGTCGTAGCGCGCGCAGAAGCCTTCGAGCTCTGCGATCGGGAGCGCCACGTCGTTCTTGTGGGGCATGCCCGTGGCCGAGAGGCTCTCGGAGATTCCCTCGCGCAGGGCCCAGAGCGCGGCGGCCTGCGAGCCGTCCTGCGACATGGTTCCGTCGAGGGCGAGCCCCTCTTCGAAGAGCGACGCGGCCCATGCTTCCACCGCGCCCTCGTCGTGCGCCTCGACCTCCATGAGCACGTAGTGCGAGCACGCCGTGTCGAAGGGCGCGCGGAGCTTGCGATGCCGCTGCACGCGCGCGAGGCACCGGTCGGTGAAGAACTCGTACGCGCTGAGCGTGAAGGGCCCGCGACGCGCCGCGCGAAAGAGCGCGAGCACCGCCGCGAGGTCGCTCACTCCGAGCAGCAGCACCCGCGACGGACCGGGCAAGCGCGTGAGCTTCAGCGTGGCCTCGGTGATCACGCCGAGCGTCCCCTCGGTGCCGATGAAGAGCTGGCGCAGGTCGAGGCCCGTGTTGTTCTTTTCGAGCGCGCCGTTGAGCCGCAGCACCTCGCCCTTCGCGGTCACCACCACGAGCCCGAGCACCCACTGCCGCGTGAGCCCATAGCGGATCACCTTCACGCCGCCCGCGTTGGTGGCGATGTTGCCGCCCACGTGGCTCGACCCCTTCGAGGCGAAGTCGACGGGCCAGGTGAGCCCCTGCGCGGCGCAGTGCTGGTGCACGGCCTCGGTGACGGCGCCGGCCTCGACGTGCACGGTCATCGCGACGGGGTCGACGGGGCCCATGGCGCGCATGCGAGAGAGGGAGAGCACGAGCTCGTTGTCGCGGGCCACGGCGCCGCCTGCGAGGCCCGTGCGGCCGCCCGAGGGCACGACCTTGACCCCGAGGCGGTCGCAGAGCGCGAGGAGGCGCGAGACCTCGTCGGTGCTGCGCGGAAGGGCCACGGCGCAGGGGGCGGGGGCGTAGACCTTCGTCCAGTCGCGGCCGTACTCGGCGAGGTCGGCGGGGTCGAAGGTGAGGGTGTCGGCGGGGAGCGCGGCGAGGAGCGCGGCGCGCAGGTCGTCGGAGAGGGCCATCGCGGGGATGCGTGCGGTTCTACCGCATCACCTTGCGGATCAGCACCAGCAGGTCGTCGATGTCGAAGGGCTTTTCGAGGCGGGGGTTGGGCACGCGCGAGAGGAACTCCTGCGTGCGCGGCGTGAAGGCCCCGCCGGTGAGAAACACCACGCGCGCCCGCTGCTCGGGGAACTCGGCCTCGATGGCCTGAAAGAGGTCGACGCCCGACATCTCGGGCATGAGCAGGTCGCAGAGGATCACGTCGAAGCGCTCGCCGCCGCGCATGCGCGCGAGCACGCCCTGCCCCGTGGCCTCGGCGCTCACCTCGTGCTCCGTCGCGAGAATCTGCGCGAGCGAGCTGCGGAGGCTCGGCTCGTCGTCGACGATGAGCACCTTCGCGCGGGCCCCCGGCGGTGCGGGCGGAACCGAGTACCGCTGCGGCGCGCGCGGCGCCACGGAGGCGGGGAGCGACACGCGGAAGGTGCTTCCGACGCCCTGCGCGCTCTCGACGGTGATCTCTCCGCCGAGGCCCGTCACGATGCCGTGGCAGATGGAGAGACCGAGCCCCGTGCCCTCGCCCACGGGCTTCGTGGTGAAGAACGGATCGAAGATGCGCCCCTGGATCTCGGGCGCGATGCCGTCGCCCGTGTCGCGCACTTCGACGACGACGTGCGATCCATCGTTCCATGCGGATACACGGATCTCGTGGCGGTCGACGTGGCCCTCGGGGATCGCCTGCGCCGCGTTCACGAGGAGGTTCAGGAACACCTGACCGAGCCGCGCCTCGTTGGCCTCGACGAGCGCCACGGCCCCGAAGGCCCGCACGAGCCGCGCACGGTGACGGATCTCGTTCCACGCCATGGCGAGGCTCGACTCGATCACGTCGACCACGGAGACCGGTCCGCGGCGGTCTTCGTCGCCGCGCGAGAACGTACGGAGCCCGCGCACGATCTGGGTCACGCGGTCGGCGCCCTCGCGGGCCTGCGCCATCGCACGGAGCAGGCGCGCGCGCTTCTCGTCGGTGGAGGCCCCGTCGGCGGTGCCCAGCGCGCGGCTCACGAACTCCAGGTTCGCGATCACGTACATGAGCGGGTTGTTGATCTCGTGGGCCACGCCCGCGGCGAGCGTTCCGACGCTCACGAGCCGGTCGGCGAGCATGAGGCGCGTCTGGAGCGAGGTGCGCGTGGCCTCTCCCTCCCGCACGCTGCGCTGCGCTTCCACGAGGCGCGCGCGCTGCTCGATGGTGCGCTCGACCACCCGCAGTCGCGCGCGAAAGCGCCGGGCGTCCCAGGGCAGTCGGTAGCAGTCGTCGACGCCCGCATCGAGGAGCGACTCGACCTCTTCGAAGCGCGCGTCGTCGATCATCGCGAGCACGAAGGCCTCGGCCGCCGCGGATCGGAGTGAGGCGCACACGGCCGTGTGGTCGTGGCCCGCGAGGGGGGCGACGAGGAGCACGTCCCACGTTCCGTCGGAGGCGGCGCGGCGCGCGTCGTCGGGGAGCGTGAGGCATCGCACGCTGTGTCCCCGATCGGCGAGCGCGTCGCCCATGGACCGCGCGCGCGGTTCGAGGTCGTCGACGAGAAGCACCCTCATGGGAGCGCTGATCTAACAACAGCGCGCACGGCCGCGGTAGCGCGGATCACACGCGAGGGCTTCGAGAGGGAGTGGAACGTTGGCCGCGGGGCGCGACCGGGGAGATCACGCGAGCGCGCGCTCGACGAGCTCGTTCTGTTCGATCTTGTGGCTGGCCTCGGAGCCCGTGGCGGGCGAGGCGCTCTCGTCGCGGGCCACGCACGACAGCGGGAGACGCGAGCCCACGAGCACCGGGAGGCGCGCGGACATGAAGTACCAGGCGCCCATGTTCCACGGGTCTTCCTGCGCCCACACGAGGGGGGTGCCGTCGCGGTAGGGGGCGAGGGTGCGCGTGAGCTCTTCTTTCGAGAGGGGATAGAGCTGCTCGATGCGCACGAGGGCCACGTCGGTGATGCCCTTCTCGGTGCGCGCGCGGAGGAGATCCCAGTACACCTTGCCCGCGCAGAGGATCACCTTGCGCGCGGTCGCGGGATCGACCGCCGTGTCGGGGATGATCCGCTGGAACGACCCGTTCGCGAGCTCGTCGAGCGACGAGACGGCTTCCTTCGAGCGCAGGTGGCTCTTGGGGGTCATCACCACGAGGGGCTTGCGGATCGGGCGCACCACCTGACGGCGCAGGAGGTGGAAGATCTGCGCGGGCGTCGTCGGGTTGGCGACCACCATGTTGTCCTCCGCGCAGAGCTGGAGGAAGCGCTCCACACGCGCGGAGGAGTGCTCGGGGCCCTGACCCTCGAAGCCGTGGGGCAGCAGCAGCGTGATGCCGCTGAGGCGGTTCCACTTGTCTTCCGACGACGACACGAACTGATCGATGATGACCTGCGCGCCGTTGGCGAAGTCGCCGAACTGGCCCTCCCAGATCACCAGCCCGTCGGGGCGGTCGAGGGAGTAGCCGTAGTCGAACCCGAGCACGCCCGTCTCCGAGAGGGGCGAGTCCCACACTTCGAAGCGCGCGCGGCCGTCACCGAGGCGGCTGAAGGGCGTGAAGCGCGCGGCGGTCTTCACGTCGGTCCACACGGCGTGGCGGTGCGAGAAGGTTCCGCGGCGCGCGTCCTGGCCGCTGATGCGCACGGTGAAGCCCTCGTCGACGAGCGTGGCGAACGCGAGGCTCTCCGCCGTGCCCCAGTCGAGGGGAATGCTCCCGTCGATGCGCTGACGCCGCGGCGCGAGCACCTTCTGATCGAGCTCGGCGTTCACGTTGAAGCCCGCGGGCACCTCGGTGAGCGTGGTGAGCAGCGACCTGAGCTTCTCCGTCGGCACCGCGGTGGGCGCCTCGGGCACCGACGCGTCGGCGCCGCCCGTGTACTTCGACCAGAGCCCCGCGAGGGCCGAGGCGCCGGGCACGGGCTTCGTGGCCTTCGTGTCGGCGTACACGGCTTCGAGGGCCTCCTTGCGCGTCGAGGCGAGGGCGTCGACCTGGGGCTGCGAGACCTGTCCGCGCGCGATGAGCTGCTGCACGTACGTGGCGCGCACCGAGGGCTTGCGGTCGATCGTGGCGTACATCACGGGCTGCGTGAAGCGCGGCTGGTCGCCCTCGTTGTGGCCCCACTTGCGGAAGCAGTAGAGGTCGATCACCACGTCGCGCCCGAAGGCCTGGCGGTACTCCGCGGCGAGGCGCGCGACCTGGGCCACGGCCTCGGGGTCTTCGCCGTTCACGTGAAAGATCGGGATGTTGAGCATCCGCGAGAGGTCGGTGGCGTAGCGGGTCGAGCGCGAGTCGTCGTAGTTGGTGGTGAAGCCCACCTGGTTGTTCACGACGATGTGCAGCGTGCCGCCGGTGGCGTAGCCCTCGAGGGCCATGAGGTTCAGCGTCTCGGCCACGACGCCCTGACCCATGAACGCCGCGTCGCCGTGAATGAGCAGGGGCATCACGCGCTTGCGGGCGGTGTCGCCGATGCGATCCTGCTTGGCGCGCACGCGGCCCGTGACCACGGGGTTCACGAACTCGAGGTGCGAGGGGTTGAAGGCCAGCGAGAGGTGCATCGAGCGGCCGCCGGGCACGGGGCGATCGCTGGAGTACCCGAGGTGATACTTCACGTCGCCGCGGCCCTTGTTGAGCTCGGGGTGCGCGTCGAAGAAGTGGGCGAAGATGTCTTTCGGCGCCTTGCCCATGATGTTGCAGAGCACGTTCAGGCGGCCGCGGTGGGCCATGCCGATGACCGTCTCTTCGACCCCGAGCTCGCCCGCGCGGTCGAGGATGAGGTCCATCAGGGGGATGAGCGCCTCGCCGCCTTCGAGGGAGAAGCGCTTCTTGCCGAGGAAGTTCGTGTGGAGAAACTGCTCGAAGATCTCGGCGTCGATGAGCCTGCGGAGGATGTAGAGCTGCTCGTCGGCGCTGAGCGCGAGGCGGTTCGAAGTGGCCTCCATGCGCTGCTGGAGCCAGGTGCGCTCGGCGGCGTCTTCGATGTGGGCGAACTCGACGCCGATGGTGCGACAGTAGGTCTCCGCGAGGCGCGCGAAGATCTCGCGCACGGTGGCCTGCGGCGCGCCCGCGAGGTCGCCCGCGGGCACCACGGTGTCGAGGTCCGCGTCGGCGATGCCGAAGTGCGCGGGCGTGAGCTCGTTGGGCGGAAGCTGCGCGAGCCCGAGCGGGTCGAGCTGGGCCCAGAGGTGACCGCGGAGGCGGAAGGCGTGGATCGCGTGCTCGACGCGCTGGGCGAGGTCGGCGCGGGTGTCGCTCGCGGCGCTCGCGGGGAGGGCGTCGTGTGCGGCGTGGCCGTTGGCGTGGCCGTTCGCGCCGTCGAAGTAGCGCGACCACGACTCGCTCACCGTGGAGCGGTTCTCCTGGTAGCGCAGGAGGAGTTCTTCGACGAAGGCCTGGTTGATCCCGAAATCCTGATCCATCTCGATGTCAGCTCCGTGAGGAGATGTCTTGTAGGGGCCGGGCGGGGTGTCGGGAGGGCAGTAGGCGCACGGGAGCGGGTTCCGCCGGCGGGAGAGTGCGTGACGCGCGATGGGTGTGATGCGTCATCGCGCGGGACGACGCGCATACCACGATCACCGCGTCGGTTGCGAGAGAATGCTTGACAGCGGGCGCGGTGTGCGTCGCGCGCAGAGGGTCAGCGGTCGCACATGCGAATCGGCACCGTTCCGATCATGCTCGGACGGTAGAAGTCGATGTCGCGGCATCGGGGCAGGGCGCTCGGGCAGTCGGCGTCGGTGGCGCAGAACGCCGAGCAGTTGCCCGTGGTGGCGCCCGCGGGGGCGAAGCACTGACCGCTCTCGCAGTACTGCATCGCATCGGTGCTCGACGTCGGCGACACCGGGCACGCCGCGCCCGCTGCGAGTCGCCCGAAGGGCCTGCGGCAGCTCGTGAGGAGCGTGTCGGCCACGCGCTGGTAGCCCATGCCGCAGCGGGTGCTCGACGGGCAGTCGGCGTCGCGGCGACAGGTGCGCAGGCACGCGCCCAGGGTCACGAGGGGGCCGCGTCCGCCGTCGATGGTGACGTACGTGGGCGAGAGCTCGCCGCACGCGGTCTGCGCGTCGAAGCTCCGACAGTACGTGTCGCCCGCGCTGCCCGGCGCGCAGGTCGCGGTGCACAGGCTGTTCGCGCAGATGCCCACGCCGCAGGGCACGGTTCCATCACACGCCGCGCCCGCTGCGAGTCCGCCGGTGGGCGCCGCCACGCACTTCTGGCAGACGCGCGTGCCGCCCGCGCAGTCGGTCCGCGCGCAGATCTGCCCGGTGGGACAGGTCGACGACGAGCTGCACTCGCCGGCCTCGGGGGTGTAGGCCTCGCAGCGCTGCGCGCTGTTGCAGATGTTGTTGCCGAGGCACGCGTTGTTGCAGCACGCCTGACCGGTCATTCCGCAGGGCGCGCGCATGGGCACGTCGGTGGGCGCGGCGGTGTCGGTGGGCGCGGTGGTGTCCGTCGGCGTTGCCGTGTCTGTGGGCGCCGCGGTGTCGGTGGGCTGCGCGCTGTCGGTCGGCGCCGTGGTGTCGGTGGGAACGGTGGTGTCGGTGGGCGCGGTCGCGTCGCTCACGTCGTCGGTCGACGCGTCGGCGGTGCCGCGCTCGCAGGTCGCCGTGCTGCTTCGCACGACGCAGGTCTCGCCCGTGCCGCACGCGGGGTTGCAGGCCGAGACGCAGGTGCCCGCGACGCAGGTGAAGCCGTCGCGACAGGCGGGCGTGCACGATGCCGTGTTGGAGGGAGGGGGATCGGCGCTGCACGCGGCCAGCGCAGACACGAGCGCGAGGAGCGCGCCGCGGAGCCAGGTCGACGACGGAGATCGCATGCGACAAGCGGTATCACGGGCCCCGCGCGCCACAAAGATGCCGTGTGGAACGGTGCGCAACCTCCACGCCCGGCGCCCGTTGCGCATCGCGGGGCTCGCCACGATACTCCGCGCCCTCTTGACGACCCTCCGAGACACCATCCGCCAGCGGCTCTCGCGCGAGCGCGGAACCATCTTCAAAGACGCGCCCGTGCGCGTCGCGCTGCTCTACCCATCGCCCTACAGCGTCGGCATGTCGTCGCTGGGCTATCAGACCATCTACCGCGAGCTCAACGGACGCGAGGACACCGTCGCCGAGCGGGCCTTCGCGCCCGATGATTTCGCCGAGGCCCGGCGGCTCCGCGAGACCGTGCTCTCCTACGAGTCGGGGAGGCCCGTCGGAGATTTTCCCCTCGTGGCGCTCTCCGTGGCCTACGAGAACGAGCTCGGGAGCCTCATCGAGACCCTCGAACTCGCGGGCATTCCGCCGCTGCGCGCCGACCGCGCGGGCGGGCGTCACCCGTTCATTCTCATGGGCGGACCGCTCACGTTTTCGAACCCCGTTCCCCTCTGCGCCTATGCCGACGCGGTGATCATCGGCGAGGCCGAGGAGCTCATTCACCGCGTGGTCGATGTGCTCGTGGAACACCGCGACCACGACGCGCGCCTCCGCGCCCTCGCCGACCTCGAACACGTCTGGGTGCCCGCCCTCCACGGCGAGACGCTGCCCTCCGTGGCCGCCGTCGACGTGGAGTCGAAGCTCCCCGCGTACGCGCAGATCGTGACGCCCGACACCGAGCTCTCCGACATGTTTCTCGTCGAGACCGAGCGCGGGTGCTCGCGCGGTTGCACCTACTGCGTGATGCGCCGCTCGACCAACGGCGGCATGCGCCTCGTGCCCATGGAGCGCATCTTCGCGCGCATTCCCGACGACGTGCGCAAGGTGGGCCTCGTGGGCGCCGCCGTGAGCGACCACCCCCGCATCGTCGACATCGTGAACACGCTCGCCGACCGCGGGCTCGGCGTGGGCCTCTCGTCGCTGCGCCCCGATCGCCTCAACGACCGCTTCGTCGCGGCCCTCAAGCGCGGCGGCTACCGCACGCTCACCACCGCGATGGACGGGCCCAGCGAGCGCCTTCGCATGAGCCTCGAACGCCACGCGAAGGAGAAGCACCTCGAACGCGCCGCCGAGCTCGTGCGCGCCCACGCGATGCAGACCCTCAAGCTCTACCTCATGGTGGGACTGCCCTCGGAGACCGACGACGACATCGACGAGTGCGTGACCTTCGTCACGAAGCTCTCGCAGACCGCGCCCGTGGCCCTCGGCATCGCGCCCTTTGTCTCCAAGCGAAAGACGCCCCTCGACCTCCAGCCCTTCGCGGGCATCGAGGTGGTGGAGCAGCGCCTCGACCGGCTCCGTCGCGGGCTCCGCGGACGCGCCGACGTGCGCCCCACGAGCGCGCGCTGGGCCTGGGTCGAATGGGTGCTCGCGCAGGGCGGCGAGAAGGCCGGACTCGCCGTGTACGACGCCGTGCGCGCCGGCGGACGCTTCGCGGATTACAAGCGCGCGTTCGAAGCCTCGGGCGTCGTTCCCACGCGCAAGCGCAAGCTCGCGACGCTCGGCCCCCAGACGTGAGCGCGGAGGTCTCTTCGCGATGAGAACCGAGACGTCGTACGAGGCCCGCGAGCTCGCCGCCGTGCAGGTGATGCAGCTCGACGCGGCCGCGCAGCGCGTGTGGATCCACGACCTCGCCCCGCCGGAACAGACCCCTCCGTGGCCCGACGGCGCCATGCTGCTCACGAGCGCCAACGCGGTCGCTGCCGTCGATCCGTGGCGCGCGGCGCTCTTCGCCGAGGCCGCCCTCGCGGTGCACCGTCGCAGGCCCGTGCGCGCCCTGCGCGACGCGATGCGCGCCAACCCCGCCGTGCTCCGCGCCGAGGGGCAGCGCGTGTCGCTCGAACTCGTCGAGAGCCTCTCGATCGCCGATGGGAACCGCGCGCGCCGCGAGGCCCTCGCCGACGCCGTCGAGAACGAGGTGCCCACGATGCGCGCCCCGTCGCGCGCCGTGATCGACGCCACCCGATCGCTCTGCGATGCGCTCGATCCTTCGCTGCGCGCGGCCCTCGCGCACGGTGACGACGCGCACGACGACCTCTTCGACGGAACGGAAGACCTCTTTCGCGAGCTCGACGCGTGGGTGTGCCGACGGCACGAGCTCGACCCCGATCGGCTCACCTGGTCCGACCGCCTCCGCACGCTCGTGGGAACGTCTGCGCGCGCGGCGATTCCCTCGGCCACGTGGTCGTCGCTGGGCGCACGCATGGGCGAGCGCGCGGGCCTCGACGGCGCGCTCCGTGGCATCGACGACGACCTCGCACCCGCGGCCACGGCGGCGCGCGGGGTGTGGGTGTTCACGCTCGATCCCGGCGTGCGCACGCGGGTGTCGGGGAGGCCCTCGCAGTCGCTCTGGGGCCTCGGTGACGTGCTCGGCGCGATGCACGTCGCGACGGTGCAGTGCGGCGCGCGCGGTCCCTTCGCGGGCGTGCGGCGCGGGTGTGACCGTAGCGTCGACGGCGTGGCCCACGCGATGGGTCGACGGATGCTGCTCGAACGGCACTTTCTCCAGCGCGAGGCGGGGCTCGACGCGGCGGCCCGCGAGGCCGTAATGCTCGAAGCGGTGCACCATGAGCTGTTGCGGGTGCGCTTCGATGTGGCCCGCGCGCACATCGCGTCTCACGTGCTCGCGCGCAGACCCGAGGCGGCGGTGCGCGTGCACGACGAGCTCCGACGCGCGTGGAGGGCCTCGCCGCCCACGTCGCACGGCCCGTGGATCGCCGCGCGTGTGTTCGACGACGGAGGCTTCTGGGGACGCGCCGCGGGGGCCTCTGCGGCGGGCGCGAGGGCCGAGGCGCGCGTGGTGGCGACGCTCCGCGCGCAGCACGATGAAGACTGGTTCCGCAACCCGCGGGCGGGGGCGACGGTGAGCGCCGTGGCCGATGCGATGCGGGCCTCGGGGGTGCGTGCATGGTGCGAGCAGAACGGCGGAGCGTGCGACGCGAAGGAGACCGTGACGCGGCTCGAACACGCGGCGCGCGAGGCGAGGCGGGGGCTGTGAAAAACACCGAGCGCATGGCCCACCTCGGGGCGGTGATCGTGCTCGCGATGGCGGGCTGCGCGCGGCCCGCGGCGCCGACGGTCGATGCGCGCGCGGCCCATGAGACGCAGCGGTTTCCGACGTTTCCTGCGCGGCCGCGGGCGACGGCGGGCGCGGCCTTCACGCAGCGCTGGAGCGACGGGCGCGCGGAGATGTCGGGCTACCGCGCGACGGTCAACCGCTACGGCGAGCTGCGGCCCGCCGAGGTGATGCTGCTCTACGTCACCGAGCCCATGAACCGCCGCACGTGGATCAAAGACGACGACGTGCGCGGCGACGATCGCGTCGGGGTGCTGAAGCTCAACGCGTCGCTGAAGTTCCAGACCGGCGTGTACCCGTACTCGGTGCTCACGAGCGTGTTCGCGCCCGTCGACCGATGGCGCGACGAGCCCTTCGCGCCCGTGAAGATCAGCCTCTCGGTGCAGGAGTGGTGCGGCCACGTCTTTCACGCCGTGTGGCCCGGTGACGACCGCTTCGCCTCGCAGGTGATGTCGTACTTCGCCAGCGAGGGAGAGACCCGCGAAGACGTGCCCACCCCCGCGGGCGCCCTCTACGAAGACGCGCTGCTCCTCCAGCTCCGCGAGCTCGACGGGCCCTTCGCGCACGGCGCTCCGTGGCACGGCGCGATCGTTCCCTCGCTCTGGAACATCCGCCGCGCGCACCGTCCGCTGCGCCCCGTCGACGCGACGATCACCCGCGCCGAGTCCACCCTCGACGGCGTGCCCGTCACCCGCTTCGAACTCCGCTACGGCGACTACGTGCGCACCTTCGACGTCGAGCGCGAGGGCGACCGCCGCGTGCTCGCGTGGCACGGCTCCGACGGCGACGACGCGCGACTGATCCGCACGGCGCGTCTCCCGTACTGGCAGCTCAATCACAACGGCGACGAGCGACAGCGCGAGTCCTTCGGTCTGGCCGCCGAGGGGCGTTGAGCGATCCCTCGCCCGAGCGCGTTCGCAGGGCGCTCGCGCAGGGGAGGTTTCCGCACGCGCCGCGGCTCACGGTGGCGGCGTCGGTGTCGCTCGCGCTGGCCACTACCTCTGTCGCCCTCGACGGCGCGCGCGCTGCGTTCCACACGCTGTTTCGCCACGCCCTCGACGCCGCGACGAGCCCCGATCCCGCGGTGACCGTCTCTCTCGTCGAGACATTGTCTGTCACCCTTCGCGCATCGGCATTTCCGCTGGGCGCGTCGCTCCTCGCGATGGTGTTCGCCCATGTGGCGCAGACCGGCGCGCGCGTCGCGTGGCCCGGTTCCACGGCCCGCGCCGACGACGGAGCCTCTCCGTGGATCGACGCGCTGTGGGCGCTCTCGTTGAGCGCGGTGGCTCTCCACACGTTGTGGAGCGCGCTGTGGATCGACGGCTCGCTGCGCACCGTCGCGGGCCTCGGTGATGCGCTCTCGACGGCGCTGCGCATGGGCGCGTGGCGGCTCGCGCTGACCTCGCTGGGCATCGGGGCGGCGGAGCTCGCGTGGCGTCGCGCGGCGTGGACGCGGGCCATGACCCCGACGCGCTCCGAGGCCCTCGCGGAGCAGCGCGCGCTGGAGGGAGATCCTCGCGTGCGGGCTGCGGTGCGTACGCGGGGATCGGTCAGCGAAGGGCCGTCGCGTCGATCAGCGTGACGCGCGTGGCCCACAGCGGGCCGTCGACGATGCGCGAGACCGTGGAGCGCTTCTTCGCGCCGGGCGGCGCCGTGGGCTCCACGCGATGGGTGACCACGAGGAGCGTCTCGCCGGGGCTCCGTTGCAGCGCGCCGTGCGAGGGTTTGCGTCCGTCGAGGGCGACGGCCATGCGCGCGTCGGGTTCGGCGGTGAACGTCGGGAGTCGCAGAAGCTCGGCCTCCTTCGTGGTGCGCGCGCGCAGCAGCGCGAGGCCGCCCACGTGCGCCGGGAGCCACGCCGCGCCGAGGGCCACCGCGGGCTGCGTCGACACCGCACGCGACGACGAGAGCGCGCCCGTCGCAGGGAGCACCTCGCGCACGAGTCCCGACCACGCCTTCGCGCCCGCAGCGCCCGTGGAGGCGCGTCCCGTGACGAGGAGGCGGTCGCGGTCGGGGTGCAGGTCGAGGGTGCTGCGTCCGCCCATCCAATCGCTGTCGGGGGCGCCGTCGGTCGAGACGATCACCTCGCCGTGGTGCAGGTCGACGAGGTCGAGGTCGCCGCGGTGTGCGAGCTCGTCTCCTTCGGCGCTTCGAAGCGCGAGCGTGTGCGGACCGAGCCATCGGATCGCGTCGACCCTGCGTCCCGCGCGCACCCGTCGCACGTCGCGACCCGTCGACCAGTCGTGGGAGATCACCGTGCCCATCTCGGGCGCCGCGCCCTCGCGGATCGCGGGAGAGGAGAGCCACGCGACGAGCTGGTCTCCATCGGGCGCGAGCGTGGCCACGGCGCTGCGCACCTCGGGCAGTCGCGGGAGCGCGTCGGTCTCGTCGGGGTCCCACGCGGTGAGCACGTCGAGCGTGTCGGCGGCGAGCACGTACGCGAGGCGTCGGCTCGGCGAGCGCTCGCGCGAGAGCCCATGCCAGCGCACCGGCGCCACGAGCACGCGCGAGCCCGTGGCAGCGCACTCCACGCGACAACGGAGGCCCGGCAGCGAGGGCATCTGCGCCGTCGCGATGACCCCGCCGTCGGGCACCGCGTGGAGCACCGCGCGCGCCATGAGCTTCGTCTGCTCGCGCACCACGAGGAGCTGCTCGGGCCCCGTGAACGCGATGGATTTCACCGGCCCGCCGCGCTTCTCGAACACCACGCGCCCGGTCTCGACCTCGGCGCAGTACACCGCCGTCTGCGCGGCCTCGTCGGCGTACACGTCGCTCCACGCGAGCCAGCGGTCGTCGGGGCTCAGCGCCCACGACGCACATTCGAAGCGCAATCCACGAACGCCCTCGGGGGCGCCCTCACTCCAGATCGACACGTCCAACGGGCACCTTCCTGCGCGGACATACCCTGTCCACCGGATGTTTCACGCGCGCGCGCGGCGGAGGTACAACACCGCACCATGAGCCTCCGTCAACCGGAACTGTTCGCCGTAGAGCCCGCGGCGACGCCGAGCCTCTTCTGCGACGTGGCGGTTCCGCTGCCTCTTCGGGGTGCGCTCACGTACGCGGTGCCTGCGGGCATGGCGAAGCACGTGGGGCCGGGCGTGCGGGTGATCGTGCCTGTTCACGGCAAGCGCATGGTGGGCTACGTGCTCGCCACGTCGGAGCGCGCGCCCGCGTCGGTGCCCGTGCACGCGATCAAGCCCATCTTTCACCTCCTCGAAGCCGAGCCGGTGTTTCCCGATGACCTCCTGCGCTTTCTGCGCGAGGCCGCGGAGTACTACCTCCACCCCATCGGCGAGGTGCTCCGCACGGCGGCCCCCGCGGTGGAGCATCGCCGCGGTGAAGACCCCAGCGTGGCGGGCACGCCGGGCGCGATCGCGACGGGCAGCGCTTCGAAGCGTCGCGCGCAGCTCAAGGCCCGCTGGCAGCGCGTGCACGAAGAGACCTACGTGAAGCTCAGCCCCGCGGCGGGCAACACCCCGAAGCTCCGCGGAGACCGTCAGGCGCAGGTGCACGCGATCCTCGCGTCGCGCGGCGAGGTCTCGATGACCGAGCTCCGTCAGCAGCTCAAGACCGCGCGCGATGTGGTCAATGCGATGTGCACGCGCGGGATCGTGACCCTCGAAGTGCGCGAGGTGCCCGACGATCCCTTCTTCGGCGCGCCGGTGCCCCGCGACACGCCCCCCGAGCTCACGCCCCCGCAGCGCGACGCGGTCGACGCGATCGCCACGGCGGTGACCCACCACGAGCGCGCCACGTTCATGCTCTACGGCGTCACGGGATCGGGCAAGACCGAGGTGTACCTCCGCGCGATGGAGGCCGCGGAAAAACAGGGCCTCGGCGCCTTGCTCATGCTCCCCGAGATCGCGCTCACGCCGCAGCTCGTGAACCGCTACCGCGCGCGCTTCGGCGACAACCTCGCGGTGCTCCACTCGGGGCTCAAGAACGAAGACCGCCACGCGATGTGGAAGAAGCTGCACCGCGGGGAGTGCCGCGTGGCCATCGGCGCGCGCAGCGCCATCTTCGCGCCGGTGCGCAACCTCGGGCTCATCATCGTCGACGAGGAGCACGACCCGTCGTTCAAGCAGGACGACCACTTTCGCTACCACGGCCGCGACCTCGCGCTGCTGCGCGCGCACCGCCTCGGCGTGACGTGTGTGCTCGGCAGCGCCACGCCCTCCGTCGAGAGCTACCAGGCCGCGCAGGAGGGGCGCTACCGACTGCTCCACCTGCCGAACCGCGCGACGAGCGCGCCGATGCCCTCCATCGACATCATCGACCTCCGTCGCATGGGACCGCGCGGTCCCACGGGCCACGAGATGCTCTCGCTCCCGCTGGTGCGCGCCCTCGACGCGACGCTCAAGCGCGGCGAGCAGGCCATTCTGTTTCTCAACCGCCGCGGCTTCGCGCCGAGCGTCCGCTGCGCGAAGTGTGACGGCGCGATCGAGTGTCCGTCGTGCAGCGTCGCGCTGGTGATGCACCGCCGCGAGGGATCGCTGCGCTGTCACTACTGCGACTTCAACGTGCCCTTCGCCAACGCGTGCATCGTGTGTGGATGCACCGAGCTCGACCTCATCGGCGTGGGCACCGAGAAGCTCGAAACGTCGCTCATCAACTCGTTTCCGCGCGCGCGCATCGGCCGCCTCGACCGCGACGTGGCCAGCGGAATGGGCTCGGAAGAGGTGCTCGACAAGCTCCGTCGCGGCGACCTCGACGTGCTCGTGGGCACGCAGATGGTCACCAAGGGACACGACATCGCGCGCGTCACCCTCGTCGGGGTCATCAACGCCGACGGGGCCCTCGCGTTCCCCGATTTTCGCGCGGCGGAGCGCACCTTCCAGCTCCTCTCGCAGGTCGCCGGACGCGCCGGTCGCCGCGAGCTCCCCGGTCACGTGATCATCCAGACCTACCAGCCCGAACACCCGGTGCTGATGCGCGCGAAGACCCACGACTACGAGGGCTTCTTCGCCGACGAGATCGCCGCACGCCGCGAGCTGGGATATCCACCCTTCGGTCGCATCGCGGCCCTCAAGTGCGACGCCCCCGACGAGGCGCAGCTCCGTGAAGCGTGTCAGCGCGTCGACGCCGAACTCCGCGCGCTGGCCGAGGTCTCCGCGGGCACGGTGAAGGTGCTCGGTCCGACGCCCTCGCCCATCGAGCGCATCCGCGGGCGCTTTCGCATGCAGACCATGCTGCGCGCCACCGAGCGTCCGCCGCTGCGCCGCGTGCTCCAGCGCCTCGTGGAGTTCATCGAAGCCCACGCCCGCGACGGCGTGCGCATGGCCATCGACGTCGACCCGATGCAGATGCTCTGACCCTTTCCGTTGCCGTAAAAAACGAGGCTTCGAACTTCCCAAGGGCCGCGATCTTTCCTAGTGCTCAAAGCCCGGCCATGAAGATTCCGCGCTTCGCTTCGTTCGCGCTCCCGATCGCCCTCTCGCTCCTCTCGCTCGCGCCCGCGGTCTCCGCGCAGGTGCGCCAGCCCGACGGCACGGTGATCCCCACCCGCACGAGCGACGACGGACCCAGCGTGGCCGACATCCTCGGTCGCCTCGGCGAGACCAACCTCACGCCGCCCCTCACGCCCTTCAACGCCCAGGCGAACGCGCGGCCCGACCCGCAGACCTTCCGCCCGGGGTGCCGCATCTCGTTCCGCGTGATGGCCCGCAGCGCGGGGCACACCTCGTCGTTCGGTTGGTACAACGTCGTGGCGGGTCGCACCACGCCGCCGCCCGAGTCCGAGCGCTACACCATCGTGCCCGAAGCGGGCATGAGCTCCCCCGCGGCGTCGGGTGGCGTGGGCTTCACGGCGAGCCTCGACATCGGCTCCGACCGCCGCTACACGGGCGGCGAAATCGGCTTCTTTCTGCGCAACCACGTGCAGGAATACACCTACTACACGGAGCGTCGGTACCAGCCCACCGAGGTGCCGGGCTTCTTCTACGCGCTCATCTACGACAGCCGCGTGACCCCGGGCGGCTTCTACTTCGCGTGGGAAGACATCGTTCGCGGCAACGACAACGACTTCAACGACCTCATCGTGCTCGTCGACAACCTCACGTGCTCGGGCGGCGGCGACGCGTGCACGGTGCCCGGCGCCATGGGGGCATGCGCGCAGGGCTCGCGGCAGTGTCGCAACGCAGAGCTCACGTGCGTCTCGACGGTCACGCCGGTGCCCGAGGTGTGCGACGGCGTCGACAACGACTGCAACGGCACCGTCGACGAGGGCGATTCGCTGTGTCCGCCGCGACAGATCTGCGACCGCGGGTCGTGCGTCGACCGCTGCGAGGTCGAGCTCGGATGCCTCCCCGGCTTCACCTGCACCCCGCGCGGGAGCTGCATCGAGAACAACTGCCTGACCGTCACCTGCGCCGCGGGCTCGGTGTGCCGCAACGGAACGTGCCGCGCCCAGTGCGAGGGCGTCGTGTGTCCCTACGGTCAGGTGTGCCGCCAGGACCGCTGCGTCGACCGCTGCGCGGGCCTCACGTGCGACCGCGACCAGGTGTGCGTCGACGGCGTGTGCCAGACGCGCTGCCCGTGCCGTCGTTGCGGCGCGAGCGAGACGTGCACCACCGACGGGACGTGCCGCGCCCTCGACTGCGCGAGCGTGACGTGCCCGCAGGGGTCGTACTGCATGGGCGGTCGCTGCATGGATTCGTGTGCGGGCGCCGTGTGCCCCGGCGGCGGCGTGTGCATGGGCGGACGCTGCTTCGCGCCGGTGGTGACCGACGCGGGCGTGCGCGACGCGGCCGTCGACACGGGCGTGGTGGTCGATTCGGGCGTGCGCGATGCGGGCGTGCGCGACGTGCCCACGGTGTTCGACTCGGGGCCCGTGACCGACACGGGCGGGCTCGTGGTGGCGGGCGGAGACACGCAGGGCTGCGGCTGCCGTACGGGCTCGTCGGGCGGCGCTTCGGGGCGCGGTGTGTGGGGCCTCGCGCTCGTGGGCGCGTTGGTGGCGATGCGCCGTCGCCGTCGGTAGTTCGACGGGTCGGTCGGGGATGGACGAAGGGGCGCTGCGTTCGCGTGGCGCCCCTTCTGTTGTGGGCGATCAGTACAGGACGCGCGTGCGGAGGTTCGTGGGGAGCGCGGCCATCGCAGTGCTCACGGCGTCGCTGACTTCGCGCTCGATGTCCATCACGAGGTAGCCGATGTCGGCGTCGGTCGCGAGCACCTGACCGAGGATGTTCGCGCCCACGTCGGAGACGATGCGGTTGATGTCACGGAGCACGCCGGGCACGTTGCGGTGCGCGTTGAGCACGCGGTGGGTGCCGGGAATCAGCGCGGGCTCGACCTCGGGGAAGTTCACCGACCCCGCGGTGGACCCGGCGTTGATGTACTTCAACAAACTCGTGGCGACCTCGCGGCCGATGGCGGCCTGGGCCTCCATCGTGGAGCCGCCGATGTGCGGCGTGAGGATCACGTTCGAGAGCCCGCGGAGCTCGGTGGCGAAGCCGTCGGAGTTGGTCTCGGGCTCCTCGGGGTACACGTCGATCGCGGCGCCCGCGAGGTGCCCGCCACGGAGCGCGTCGGCGAGCGCGGGGATCTGCACCACCGTTCCGCGGCTCGCGTTGAGGAGGTACGCGCCGGGCTTCATCGCGGCGATCTCCGCGGGGCCTACCATGCGATGCGTCTGCGTCGTGGCGGGCACGTGGAGGGTCACGAAATCCGACTCGGCGAGGAGCTCGGCGAGCGAGTCGCACGGGCGGTTGTTGCCCATCGGGAGCTTCGTCGCGATGTCGTAGAAGACCACGCGCATGCCGAAGGCCTCGGCGAGCACGCCCACCTGCGATCCGATGTGTCCGTAGCCCACGATGCCCAGCGTCTTGCCGCGCACCTCGAAGCACCCCGCCGACACCTTGCGCCACTGGCCCGCGTGCACCTCGCGCACGCGATCTCCGAGCTGACGCGCGAGCATCACCACCTCGGCGAGGATCATCTCCGCCACGCTGCGCGTGTTGCTGAAGGGCGCGTTGAAGACCGATGTGCCCGTGAGCTTCGCCGCGCGCAGGTCGACCTGGTTCGTGCCGATGCAGAAGCACCCGAGGGTGAGCAGATCCTTCGCGGCGTCGAGCACCTTCGCGGTCACCTGCGTCTTGCTGCGGATGCCGAGCACGTGCACGCCGCGGAGCTTCTCGCACAGCGCGTCTTCGGAGAGCGCGCCCGTGAGCGCCTCGACCTCGCAGCCGTGCTCCTTGAAGAGCGCGTGCGCCGAGGTGTGGATGTTCTCCAACAGCAGCACCTTGATGCCGCTGCTCGTGTGGGGATGGGTCGCGGTGCTCATGAGGGAACCGCGTTGTGACCCGTGGCGCACCGCGTCGTCAAGGCGCCGCACGCGCATGAACGCGCGCTTCTCCCAGCGCAACAAGCACGTCACCGATGGCCCCGGCGTGTGCGCACCTCGCACGCACGACGGAGACGACGCGCGACCCTCGACCTCCGTGGATTGCTCACGGTCCGACGGCGCCGCCGCGTCGCGCATCACGCGCATCGCCCCTCGACCCACACCACGGAGCACCCTCATGCACCCGCGCACCCACCGCGCGCGCCGGGCCACGTCTGCCCTCTGCGCGCTCGTCTGCACCCTTCTGTCCCTGGCCTCGTTCGCGATGCCTCTCTCTGTGAGCGCCCACGACCTTCGCAACGCGCGCCGTCCTTCGAGCGCGCGCACCGTGTTGCATCCCGCGCCCGCGCCGCGTCTGCCGCTCTCGGAGCGAAGGGCCATGGCGCTCCAACGTGTGCTGCGTGCAGAGGGCGTGCGGCGCTGCTGGACGCGTCAGCTCTACCGCGACCCCACCACGCCCTCGCGGCGGCTCTCCGTGGGCCTCTCCGTCGATGGCGAGGGGCGCGTGGTGCAGGTGCGCGTGCGCGATCCGCAGGCGCCGATGCTCGCGAGCTGCATCGCCACGATGGGCACGGCGGTGCCCGCGGTGGGACCGGGCGAGCCCTTCGAAGCCGAAGCCTCGCTGACCTTCGAACGCAACGAGTGAGGGAGGGAGGGAGGGAGAGCGCGAGGGCGAGAGCGACGCGCGCGCTCAGCGAACGGGCGTGGCCTTGAGCGTGGCCTTGCCGTCCTTCACGTAGACCTGGAAGCGCACCGTGCGGCACGCGGTCTTCGCGACGAGCTGTTCTTTGTGCTTCGCGAGCGTGGCCGAGAACTTCTCGAACGTGAGGTTCTCGATGGGCTCGTTGCACTCGCGCTTGCACGCCAGAAACTGCTCGTAGACCTCGCGCCAGTGCGCGGCCTCTTCGTCGGCCGGGGCCTTGAGAATGGCGCCCGAGGCGATGTGCGTGGGCTGCTCGTCTTCGTCGACGGCCACGGGCTGCGCGCGTCGCACGTTGGGCGGCGGCGGCGGCGCGGGGCGGGCACCCGGGGCCGCGGGC
>CAMFHP010000064.1 GCA_945952225.1 uncultured Myxococcaceae bacterium | reverse complement strand
CGCCGAGCCCGCACCTGCCCCGCAGGTTCGCGCCGCGCCCGCGCCCGCGGCACCGCCCGCCCCCGCGCGTGCGTCGCAGCCCCTCGCGGAAGTGCGCTCCGGCGACGAGCACGCCGACGCGCTGGCCTCGGTGATTCGCGCGGCCCGCGCCCGCGGTGTCGATGTGACGCCGGGTGACGACGCCTCGCGAGGTCGCGCGAAGGCTGCGATCGAGCAGGCCGCGCGCACGGTGAACCCGCTCCCCGCAGGCACCTCGCACGACCGTCTGGCGCGGGAAGCGCTCGCGGAGCTCGCGGGATTCGGTGCGCTCGAAGCGGTCTTCGAAGACGCCGAGATCGCCTCGGCCACCGTCGACCACGTGGGCCGCGTCTCGACCGTGCGCAACGGTCAGCGGAACGTGGGCTCGCACTGGTTCTCGTCGCCGTCGGCCGCCGCCGAGTGTGTGGAGCGCCTGCTCCGTGCGCACGGCATCGACCGCGCGGGACGCAACGCGGTGCACGCGACCCTCGCCGATGGAACGCGCGTCATCGCGGTGTTCGGCCCCCTGGCCCACGCGGGCGCGGTGGTGCAGATCGAACGCAACGTCCGCGCGCTGAACCTCAACGACCTCGGCGCCCGCGGCGCGCTCCCGCCGCAGGCCCTCGGCGCGCTCTCGAACGCGCTCGGCGGACGTCGCAACGTGATCGTGGTCGGTCCGCGCGGGTCGGGCCGCACGAACGTGCTCTCGTCGCTCATCGCCTCGCTCCCCGCGAGCGACCTCGCGGTGGCCGTCGAAGACCGCGACGAGCTCGGACGCGCGCGCCGCGATGCGCTCTCGATCCGCGCCGACGGAGACTGGGAGGCCGCCGTGTCGGTGGCCCTCTCGATCCACGCGGGGCGGGTGGTCTACGGCGAGGCGAACGGCGCGACGGCGAAGGCCTTCGTGGCGGGCCTCACCACCGGCGCCGAGGGCTCGATGATCGCGGTCGCAGCCCCGACGGGCGCGGCGGGTCTCGCGAAGCTCTCGTCGCTTGGCACGCAGGAGGGATGGCTCCCGCAGCACGAGGCGGCGACGCGCATTCTCACCACGCGTCCGCTGGTCATCGAGACCGGACGGCTCGGCGACGGACAGGCCCGCATCGTGGGCATCGGCGAGGTCGGCACCGGCGCCGATGGAAGCCTCCAGGTGGCGCAGCTCTTCGCGCTCCGCATCGATGGAACCGACGCCGCGGGCAACCTGCACGCGCAGCTCGTGCCCACGAACGGCTACTGATCCCCCGCACGAAGGGCGTCGCGCCAACGCGCCGTGACGCCCGCGTCTTCCCCAGAGAAACAAGCGGTTTTGCGAGTGCGAACGGCGGTTGCCGCGCGCAACCCATCGTGGCAGCTTCGCCTCCTACGACCATGGGCAAGCGCCTCCTCCTCGGCATCCTCAAGGGTCTCTTCATCGGCGGCGCGGTCGGCGCGCTCCTCCACTTCGCACTCGGCGCACACACGATCACGGAATGGACGAACTACCCGCTCTACGCGGGCGTCGGCGCGGTGGCCGGCGGGCTCTCGGGCCGCGCGCCGTGGAAGCCCGGCGCGTGGATCGCCGGGGTGCTGAAGGCCATCTTCGGCGTGGTCGTGGGCGTCGGGCTCTACGCGCTCGGTCAGCGCGTGCTGCCCGGAATCCCGATGGCGCTCCCCGACGTGGCGTCGGGCACGCCGATGGCGCACGTGCCGCTTCTCTTCGCGCCGATGGTGGCGACGATCTACGCGACCTTCGTGGAGCTCGATGACGGCGGCGATCAGCCCGAGGAGGCGCCCGCGAGCGGCGTTCGCGCGGGCAAGATCGCGCTCGAAGACATCGACGTGGGTGAGGACGAAGAGGCCGCGAAGCCCGCGGCGAAGACGAAGAAGAACTGACCGCGCGGGCCGCTCAGACGGCCGCGGTCTCGGTCGAGCGCGCGTCGGGGGACTCCTCCGGCGCGCGTTGCGTTTCGGGGGTGCCTGCGACGACGGTCTCCGCGGAGGCCACGCGCGTCTCGGGCGTCGGTGTCGTCACGGGCTCCACCGCATCGCCCACCGCGCGGGCACCGACGGCGCGCGCGAACGCCACGGCCTTCTCGCGCAGCGCATCGCCGTGGACCACCGCCGCCTCGCGCACTGCCGCCCCGTCGACCTGTCGCCTGTCATGTTCGTGCATGGAGCTCACCTCGGGGCCGCGGTATAGCTCCCGCCCTCCCGATGATCCACGTCGAAACCTTCGCGGTCCCGCCCCTCGGCTGCAACTGCTCCGTGCTCATCGACGACGTGTCGAAGGAGGCCATCGTGGTCGACCCCGGAGGAGACGCGCCGGGCATTCTGCGCAGGCTCACGGCGCGCGGCGTGACCGTGAAGGCCCTCGTTCACACGCACACGCACATCGACCACGTGGGCGCGACGTCGGCGGTGCAACAGGCCACCGGCGCCGCGGCGCGCATCCACGAGGGAGACCTGTTTCTCTACGAGATGCTCCACGTGCAGGGGCAGATGATCGGCGTGCCCACGCCGCCGCGCGCGGAGCTCGACGCGTTCCTTCGCGACGGCGAGGTGCTCACCGCGGGCGCGCTCTCGCTGGAGGTGATCCACACGCCGGGACACACGCCGGGGAGCGTGTGCTTCCGCTGCAAGACCGATGCGGAAGAGGTGGTCTTCGCGGGCGACACGCTCTTCGCGGGCAGCATCGGACGCACGGACCTCTGGGGCGGTGACCACGGACAGATCCTCCGCTCGATTCGCAACCGACTGCTCTCGCTGCCCGACGAGACCGTGGTGATCACGGGTCACGACCGCGCGACGACGGTGGGCCGCGAGCGACGGTCGAACCCCTTCCTCCGTGCGTAACGCGCGATTGCGCGGCGACGGCCGACTGCCGTAGCTTCGCGGCGAACGTGAGCCCCTCCGCACCGCCCGACGCGCCGCTCTCGGCCTGGCTCCAGATCCAGGAAGAGCTCGCGCAGCTCCTCGCCCACGACATGCGGAACCCGCTTCAGGCCATCCTGGCGAACGCGTCGTTCCTCGACGACTCGTTCCGCCCTTCGGAGCAGGAGACGCGCGAGACCGCGGGCGACATCCGCTCGTCGGCCGAGGTGCTCCTTCGGCTCATCGACAACATGGTCGCCGTCGCGCGGCTTGAGACCACGGTGGGCGTGGTGCTCCCCCGCTCGCCGCTCTCGCTCCTCGCGGTGACCGAGACCGCCATGGAGCGCTGCGCCTCGTCGGCGGCGAGCTCCGAGATCGCGCTCTCGCTGGAGTCGAGCGAGAACGCGCGCGTGCTGGCCGACGTCGCGCTGCTCGAACTGATGGTGCAGAACATGATCCTCAACGCCGTGCAGCACACGCGTCGTCGGGGGTCGGTGACCGTGCGCCTCGAACGTCGCGACGACCGCGCGGCGGTCACCGTGCTCGACGCGGGGCCCGCGTGGGGACCGTACGAGCGCCACTTCACGCGCGAGGCTCAGGTGGCGATCAAGTTCCAGACCGACGGACGCTACTCGCGAGGTCTTGGGCTCTACGTCATCGGGCTCGTGAGCGAGGCCTTCGGCGGCACCATCGAGACCGGCCGCGAGGGCGCACGTTCGAGCCTCCGCGTGTGGCTCCCCGTGAGCCACTGAGCGCACCGAACTCTCCCCTTCCCACCGCAAGGAGACACCGTCGATGAGCAACTGGCAGCCCGCCCGCGTGGTCGACCTCGTGCTGCGCTTCAACAGCGATTTCGGTCCCGCGATTCGCATGACCCTCGAAGCCTCGCGCGGCGCCCACCTCTCGCCCGAAGACCAGGCCCGCGAGGCGTGTCGCGGTCTCGCGCGCGGCGTCGGCGTGGCCACGCACGCGTACGTGTGGGCCGCGCCGCAGGTGCCCATCACGCACGTGCGCCTGCCCGTCGACGTCGACCCCGACGGCACGCTCATCGCGCTGCGCCTGCACCTCAACGTGCCCATGAACGCCCCCGTCGACTACTCGAACGGAACGGCCGTCGCGCAGCTCCTCCAGACGCTCATGGGGCTCCCGCGCGGATCGCTCGCCGGGGCCGAGCTGGCCTTTCCCGCGCCCGCGCTCGGCGGCGAAGCGGGTCCGCTGCTCACGGCGCTCGACGCCGCCACGCTGCCCGGACAGAAGCTCTGCGCGTACTGCCGCAACCCGATGCCCGACTACGAGGTCGAGTGTCGGTCGTGCGGCGCGCGCGCCGAGCGCTGATCTGCGCCGACCCCGCGCAGCGTTGCGCCGATTCCGCGCAACGTCTCTCTCGCACTTCGCGATTGCGCGCCACGCACCACGCGGCACATGCGCTGCACTCCGTCTCCCACCGCGCGAGTCCGCGCGGACCACGGGAGGAATGCGCGTATGAAGGGCTTCAAGGTCTCGTTCGTGATGGTGGCGCTCGCGTCGATGGCGGGCTGTGTGGGCGCGGGCGATGACCCCGCGCAGGCATCGCAGGCGTCGGTGTCAGACTGCGCGGCGCTGCTCGCCGTACGCCCGCACGTCCCCGTGACGACGGTACTCAACGGCGTGGTCACCGGCCCCGGCCTCTGGACCGGCGGACCGACGAACACGCTGACCTTCACCGCGACGGACCCGACGCACTTCACGCAGACCACCACCTGCGTCGGTGTGTACGGCTCGCAGATGACCTCGGCGCCGATGACGGGCGCCCCTCGGATGTTCGGCGCCATCGCGCTGCCCTTCACGGTCACCGGCTCGACGACGTTCACCGTGGGTGTGAACCCGAGCGCGCTGCCGGTCGGCACGTACTGGCTGCGCGCGGTGTCGTTCTACACGGGCGGCTACGAGGTCGCCGAAGGCGCGATCATGGTGAACGATCCGCCCGCCGGGCCGTGACCCGTGGGCGCGCTTGACACCCGACAACACGGAGTGTTCAGGTCGCCGTACGCTGTGTCTTCTTCTGCCCTCCGAGACGCGCCCACGCAGCCGGGCGACGACACGCAGCGCGCCCCTGCGACGCACGCCGCGCCCTCGGAGGGCGACCTCATCGACGGACGCTTTCGCCTCGTCGCGCACCTCGACCGCGGCGGCATGGGAGACGTCTTCCGTGCCGAGCACGTCGCGCTCCGTCGGCCCGTCGCGCTGAAGCTCATGCGCCCGGAGTTCGGCGACGATCCCTCCGTCGCGATGCGCTTTCTACGCGAGGCCCGCGCGCTCCAGTCCGTGCGCCATCCGCACGTGGTCGCCGTGCACGACTGCGGGCACCACCGCGGTCGCCCCTACCTCGCGATGGAACTCCTCACCGGCGAGACCCTCCGCGCGCGTCTCGACCGCGACGGCCCCCTCGCACCTGCGGAAGCCCTCGCGCTCCTCGGCCCCCTCGCCGACGCGCTCGCGGCCGTGCACGACGCGGGCTTCGTGCACCGCGACGTCAAACCGCACAACGTGATGCTCCACCGCGAGGGCGAGAGCACCCGGGCGGTGCTCCTCGATTTTGGCATCGCGCGCAGCGACGACGGCCTCGCCCTCACCGAGCTCGGCGACACCCCGGGAACGCCCGCGTACATGTCGCCCGAGCAGGCCCGCGGCGACCGTGCGATCACCGCCGCCAGCGACCAGTACAGCCTCGCCGTGGTGCTCTACGAATCGCTCACGGGCGACCTCCCGCACGACGCCACGACACGCGGCGCCCTCTACGCCGCGCGCATCCACGACGCGCCGGTGCCCATCACCCACCGACGTCGCGACCTCCCCGCCCCCATGGCCCGCGCCGTGATGCGCGCCCTCGCGACCGATCCCGCGCGCCGCTTCCCCTCGGTGCGCGCCTTCGCGCGGGCCCTCGATGCGCCCTCGTCGCCGCGCCCCGTCGCCCTCGTCGCCGTGTCCGCGGTGGCCCTCCTCGCGCTCGCACTCCGCGCGATGCCCACCGCCCGTCTCGCACCGCCGTCGCAGACGCCCTCCACGGCCCCTGCAACGCCCCCGGAGATCCGCCCCGCGGTGTCGCTCCCCACGGCACGTCCCGCCGCCCGCACGGCGCCCCTGCGGCCCGTCACGGTCTCTCCGCCGGTGCATCCCCCGATCGCCGCGCCCCCCGCACCGATGCCCCGCGCGACCGCACCACGCGGACTGCGCATGAACCTCATCCGCGAGCTCCCGTGAGACCGCGCCTCGCGACGTTGCTCGCGCTGATGCTCGTCGCGGGGGCTCCGCGCGCGTCGGCGCAGCCGCACCGTCACCGCAGCGGACGTGTGGGCGACGAGGCGCGTCGGCGCTTTCGTCACGCGGTGTCGCTCGTCGACGAGGGCGCGTTCGCACCGGCGCTGAGCGAGTTCGAACGGGTGTGGGAGCTCACGCGCAACCCCGCGGTGCTGTTCAACATCGCCGCGACCTGGGAGGCCATGGGCGCCTTCGCCGAGGCCCTCGACGCGCTCGAACGCTTCGAAGCGCAGAGCCCCGAGTCGTTGCGCGCCGCGCGGAGCGCCGAGATCGCCGAGGCCCGCGCGCGACTCGAAGCGCGCACGGGAACGTTGCGGGTGTCCGTTCCCCACGAGGGCCTCGCCGTGGCCGTCGACGGCATCGAGCAGCCGCGGGAGCGTGCGCGCGCAGGGCTGCGGGTCACGGCTGGTCCGCACCGCGTGGCGCTCTCGGCGCCGGGCTACCACGCGCGCGAGACACTCGTGCACGTGGTGGGAGAGCACGAGAGCGAGCTGCGCGATCCCCTCGATCCGCAGGGCTCGACGCTCCACGTCCGCTGCGATGTGGAGGGCGCCGAGGTGCGCGTCGACGGCGCGGTCGTGGCCACCACGCCCGTCGCGTCGGGCATCGTGGTCACCGAAGGGCACCACCGCGTCGAGGTCTCGCGTCTGGGGTACACCCCCGTGGTGACCGAGGTCGTCGCGCGCGGTCTCGGCGCGTCCGTCGACGTGTCACTCCCGTGGGATGCGCACCCCGATCTCACCCGCGCCGCGCAGCTCCTCGTGCGGGTGAGCGAGCCCGGCGCGCTGGCCTCCCTCGACGGCCGCCGCGTGCCCCTCGACGGGACGCTCCCGCTCCCGCCAGGACCGCACACGCTCCGCGTGACGCGAGAGCATTTTCTCTCCGAGACGCGCGCCGTGACGCTCCCCGCGGGGCAGACCACCGAGCTCGACGTGCAGCTCTCGCCGACGCCCGCGTGGCGCGCGGAGTACCTCGGCTCCGTGCGCGCGACCCGTCGCATCGGATGGTCCCTCGCGCTCGCGGGCAGCGCCTTCGTGCTCGCCGGAGCCTCCGTGGGCGCCGCGTGGTTCGCGCAGGACGCCGACGCCGCCGCGCGCTTCAACCACGCCCGCGCGCAGCTCGCCACGCCGGGCGCTTCGGGCTGCGGTGGCGACGAGTGCCTCGGCCCGCTCCAGACCTACGCGGCCACGGCCTTGCCGCCCGATGCGACGCTCCACATCGCGGTCGGCGCGGGCTTCGGCGTGCTCGGCCTCGCGAGCCTCGTGGCCGGCGTGTGGGTGCTCGCCTCCGCCGACGACGGACGCCGCTACGACCGCGCCCCCCGCGCCTCGCTCACGCCCACACGCGCCGCGCTCACATGGAGCTTCTGATGCGTCGCCTCGCCCTCGCGCTGACGCTCCTCTCCGCGGGCCCTGGCTGCACCACGCGCGACGCGCCGCTGCCCGCCTGCGACGACCACACGCCGTGTCCCGCGCCGCTGCGCTGCGAGCCCACGCACAACCTCTGCGTGCAGCCCTGCACCCGCGACGCGCACTGCGACGCCGACGCGCGCTGCGTCGTCGTCTCGCCACACGGATGGATGGCCTGCGTCCCCCGCGCCGATGCATCCGTCGACGTGTCCAACGATGCGTCCGGCGATGCCTCCGTCGACGTGCCCGCCGTGACCTGCGCGGGCGCCGACCTTCTCCACGACGCGCGCAACTGCGGCCGTTGTGGCGTCGTGTGCGCCGCGGCCTGCGTCGAGGGCGTGTGCCGCCCGGTGTCGTCGATCGCGGTGGCGCAGGGCGCGGTGTACCTCCGCGTCGAGGGAGCCCCGACCGTTCCCTGGTACGTGTGGCGCGCGCCTGGACGCGACGGACCGTACCCTCCGCGGCCCGATTCGATGCACCGCGCGCTGCCCGCGCCCGAGCTCACGGGGGTGATCCGCGTGCAGGGTGCGGCGTCGGTGACGGCGACGTTGTTCTGGGCGTCGGTCGACGGCGCGCGCGATCCGCTCACCGCGTGGGGCGACAACGAGCACAGCCGACTCGCCACGGGGCTCGCGCCGATGACCGCGCCCACCGCCGTGCAACGGCTCCTTCCGGGTGGAAGCTTCGGCCCCGTGCGCGACGCCGTTGCAGCCTCGATCGGCGACCTCAACGGATGCCTCGTGAGCACCACCGCAGGCGCCGTGCAGTGCTGGGGCGAGCGCGCGGCGGGCGTGACCGGCGACGCGACGGCGGGCGGCGCGACGGTGATGGCGCCCTCGGCGAACGATGCGATCCGACGGGGAGATCCCACCGTGTCGCCCACGCTGCTCGTCGACGTGGCCGAGGTCTCGGTCGGCGACCGCGTGGCCTGCGCGCGCACGACCGCAGACCGCAGCGTGTACTGCTGGGGGTCGAACGCCACACAAAGCGGCGTCGTCGACGGCGCCGTCGGCGTGCCCGGCGATCCGCGCGGTGTGGCCGCGATGCTCTCGCTCACGGGCGTGCGACAGATCGCGCTGAGCGGGCGCAGCGCGTGTGCGGTCGACGACAGCGGCGCGCTCCGTTGCTGGGGAGACCCGACGCATCACCTCACGGGCGTCGTCGCGCCCGGTGCGCGGCTCCATCAGCCGCGGCTCGTCGCGACCGACGTCGACCACCTCGCGCTCGGACGCACCTTCGGGTGCCTCGTCGCGCGCAGCAACGGCGCGGTGCGCTGCTGGGGAGAGGGCGGCGCGCAGCAGCTCGGCACGCTCGCGACGACCGCCGACGAGCCGATGGAGATCCGCTTCGAAGGCACGCCCCTGCGCGCATCGCGGGTGGTGGCCTCGGGCGACCTCGCGTGTGCGCTCGCCCTCGACGGACGGGCCGTGTGCTGGGGACGCGTGCCCGAGGCGCCGTCACAGGGCGCAGGGGTCACGGCCGTTCCCTGGTGAGCGTCGGTCAGCGGCGCGGGCGCGTGAGGCCGTACTCGCCGAGTCGGGTCACGAGCGTGCGGCGCGCCATCTGGAGCATCGCCGCGGCCTGCGTCTGGTTGCCGTTGCAGCGCGCGAGCGCGTCGAGGATGCGCTGCTTCTCCATCGCCGCGAGGTCGTCACGGAGCGCGCGCGCATCGGGCGTCGGCGCCGTGCTCGGAGGCCCCGCGGGCACGGTCACCCGCGCACCGTCGAAGGCCAGGTGCTCGGGGGTGATGACACCGTCGGCGCAGAGCAGGGCGGCGCGCTCCATGAGGTTGCGGAGCTCGCGGAGGTTGCCGGGCCATGGGTGGGCGCGCAGCGCGTCGAGGGCCTCGGCCGAGAGCACGGGCTCGCCATCGAGCCCCGAGCGACGACACGCTTCGGAGAGAAAGAGCCGCGCGAGCCCTTCGATCTCCGACACGCGCGCCCGCAGCGGCGGAATGTGCAGCGCGATGCCGTTGAGGCGGAAGTAGAGATCCTGCCGAAAGCGCCCCTCGGCCACCTCGCGTTCGAGGTCTCGATGGGTCGCGGACACGAAGCGCACATCGAGATCGCGCGGACGCGTCGAGCCCACACGCGTCACGCGCCGCTCCTCGATCACGCGCAGCAGCTTCACCTGGAGCGACGGCGGAAGTTCACCCACCTCGTCGATGAAGACCGTGCCGCCCTGCGCCGCTTCGAGGAGCCCCGCGCGCGCCTCGCTGGCCCCCGTGAACGCGCCGCGCTCGTGGCCGAAGAGCTCGCTCTCCCAGAGGCTCTCGTTGAGCGCCGCGCCGTGGATGCGCACGAAGGGCCCCGATGCGCGCCGCGAGCGGCGGTGCACCATCTCGGCGAAGACCTCCTTGCCGACGCCGGTCTCGCCAAGCAGGAGCACGTTGATCACCCCGGGCGCGATGCGTTCGACGAGCCGTCGGAGCTGCACCATCGCGGGCGCTTCGAGGAGCACGTCGTCGCGCATCCCCGCGGGCGCCTCGCGCGAGACGGGAGCCCACGCGTCGAGCGGCGCACCCGCCTGCGCGCTGCACTGAAGCACGAGGAGCGTCGCACCGAGGTCGATGTGATCGCCCGCATGGAGCGCGACGGTCTCACCCGACGCGAGGGCCTGATCGCGCACGCGGGTTCCGTTGCTGCTTCCGAGGTCGGTGAGCGAGAGCGTGTCGCCCACGGTGATCGTCGCGTGGAGGCGCGAGACCTTCGGGTCGTCGACGGTGATCCCCGCATCGGCGGAGCGCCCGAGCGTCACGGCGCCTCGTGCGGGGAGCGCGTGCGTCACCACGCGGCGCTCGGAGATCTCGACGATGCGCCACGCTCCCTGCGCGGCGGGCGGCTTCGGTACCTGCGGATCGTGCGGAACGGTGCGGTCGTCTTTCATCGCGCGCGTCGGAGAGTCCGCAGCATACCGCCACGCATACGCGTCCCGTATTCGGGAATACGCGTCGCGTATTCGGCGCGGCCCGTTCGAAGCCTTCCGCTACAGCACCATGCCCGCGCCCACGGTGTTGTTCGTGCTCTCGTCGATCACGATGAACGCGCCCGTCGCGCGGCACGCGGTGTACGCATCGGCGAACACCGGCTGCGCGAGCTTGAAGCGCACGCGCGCGATGTCGTTCATGCGCAGCTCGGTGGCCGGGGTCTCGCCCGCCGTGTGGATGTCGATGCGGTACTCGATCGACGCCACCGCGGCCTTCGTCTCGCGCGTCGTGTGGCGCACCACGTACTTGCGCGCGCGGTCGAGCGGAGTCTCCGAGAGCCAGCACACCATCGCGTCGAGCTGCTTCGTGGCCTCGGGCGCGCCGTCGGCCCGCACGATCATGTCGCCGCGCGAGATGTCGACCTCCTCGTCGAGCACGATCGTCACCGACTGCTGCACCACCGCGCGGTCGAGGGCCTGGCCCATGAGCTCCACGGATTTCACCCGCGTCTCGCGGCCCGACGGGAGCACCCGCACCGCATCGCCGGGACGCACCTCGCCCGAGGCCACACGGCCCATGAACCCGCGGTAGCCCGCCCCCGCGCGCGACGCGTCGACGACGGCGTTCTCCGCGAGCCCCGCGTCGTGCACGCGACACACGTACTGCACCGGAAACCGCAGCGGACGATCGACGGCCTCGCCCTGCATCGCAGGCGTCGCGTGGAGCACGTCGAGCAGCGTCGGACCCGCGTACCAGGGCATCGCCTCGCCGCGGTCGACCACCATGTCGCCGTCGAGCGCCGACATCGGAATGAACACCACGTCGCGCAGCCCCGCCGCGTCGGCGAAGGCGCGGTACTCCGCGGTGATGCGCTCGAAGACCGCGCGGTCGTAGGCGACGAGGTCCATCTTGTTCACGGCCACCACGATGTGCCGGATGCCCATGAGCTTCGCGATGTACGAGTGACGGCGCGTCTGCGGGAGCACGCCCTTGCGCGCGTCGACGAGGATCACCGCGAGGTCCGCGGTCGACGCCGCGGTCACCATGTTGCGCGTGTACTGCTCGTGCCCCGGCGCGTCGGCGATGATGAACTTGCGCGTGCCCGTCGAGAAGTAACGGTACGCGACGTCGATGGTGATCCCCTGCTCGCGCTCGGCCACGAGGCCGTCGGTGAGGAGCGAGAGATCGACCGCGGAGAGCCCGCGCTTCTGCGACGTGCGCTCGATGGCGCTCAGCGTGTCGACGAGGATCGAGCGCGTGTCGAAGAGCAGCCGACCGATGAGCGTGCTCTTGCCGTCGTCGACGCTGCCGCAGGTGGTGAGGCGCAGCAGGCCGCGGTCTTCGGGGGCGGGCGACATCAGAAGTACCCTTCCTTCTTGCGCTGTTCCATCGAGGCTTCGGAGGTCTGGTCGTCGAGGCGCGTGGCGCCGCGCTCGGTGATCGTCGTCGCGGCGGTCTCGGCCACGATCTTGGCCACCGTGTCGGCGTCGCTCTCCACCGGCGCCGTGCACGTGATGTCGCCCACCGTGCGGAAGCGCACCGACAGGTCGACCACCGCGTCTCCGTCGCGCGGCGGCGTGAGCGGCGTCACGGGCACGAGCGCACCGCCGCGGCGCACCACCGGGCGCGTGTGCGCGAAGTAGATCGACGGAAGCGCCAGGCCCTCGCGCTCGATGTATTGCCACACGTCGAGCTCGGTCCAGTTCGAGATGGGGAACGCGCGGATGTTCTCTCCCTTGAAGACCCGCGCGTTGTAGAGGTCCCAGAGCTCGGGGCGCTGGTTCTTGGGGTCCCACTGCCCGAACTCGTCGCGGAAGCTCATGATCCGCTCCTTCGCGCGGGCCTTCTCCTCGTCGCGTCGCGCGCCGCCGATGCAGCAGTCGAAGCCGAACTCTTCGATCGCTTCGAGCAGGGTCACCGACTGGTGCTTGTTGCGCGACTCCGTCGGGGTCTTGAGCACCACCGTGCCGCGCTTCATCGAGTCTTCGACGGAGCGAACGATCAGCCGCTCGCCGAGCTCCGCGGCGCGACGGTCGCGAAAGTCGGTGACCTCGGCGTAGTTGTGCCCCGTGTCGATGTGCAGGAGCGGAAAGGGAAACCTCCCCGGTCGAAAGGCCTTCTCTGCGAGGCGCAGCAGGCAGATCGAGTCCTTGCCGCCGGAGAACAGCAGCACCGGGTTGCTGCACTGCCCGGCCACCTCGCGGAGGATGTAGATCGCCTCGTCCTCGAGCCAGTCGAGGTGCGAGCGCGCGGATGCGGTTGCGTTCGTCGCCATCGTGAAGGCCGTGCGTATACCGCAGAACCCCTCGCCTCTGCGATGCCCCCTGACGCGCCGCGGCGGTCGCCGTCGTGCTCCGCGGCCTCGCTCCACCGCGGACACACACCCGCCATCGCTTCGCCGACGCGGCCGCGGTTAGTCTCCGCGCCGTGCGCTCTCCCCTCGCCTTCGCCCTCTCGCTCGCCGCCGCCACCGCCTGCACCGCGCAACACGCCGGACCCGCAACGCCGCCGCGTCCCGCCCGCGTCGTGATCTCCGTCGTGGGCACCAACGACCTCCACGGCAGGCTCGCGATGCTCCCCTGGCTCGCGGGTCACGTGAACAACCTCCGGGCCGCGCGGGCCCGCGACGGCGCGGTGCTGCTCGTCGACGGCGGCGACATGTTCCAGGGCACGCTGGAGTCGAACCTCGAAGAGGGCGCGGCGGTCGTGCGGGCCTACAACGCCCTCCGCTACGACGCCGTGACCATCGGCAACCACGAGTTCGACTACGGCCCCGCGGGCGAGGCCACCTTCGCGCGCAACCCCGGCGACGACCCGCGCGGCGCCCTTCGCGCGAGGGCCCGCGAGGCGCGCTATCCGTTTCTCACGGCGAACATCGTCGAGTCCGACGGCGGCGCCAACGTGTCGTGGGAGAACGTGCGCCCCGACGTGACGCTCACCGTCGCGGGCGTGCGCGTCGGGGTCATCGGCGTGAGCACCGAGTCGACGCCGCACACCACGCTCTCCGTGAACTTCCGCGGCCTCGCGATGCGCCCGCTGGCCGAGACCATCCGCGCGCGCGCCGAACGACTGCGCCGCGAGGGCGCGCAGGCCGTGATCGTGCTGGCCCATGCGGGCGGCGCGTGCCGCAACTTCGAGAACCCCCACGCGCTCGACTCGTGCGACGCCCACGAGGAGATCTTCGAGGTGGCCAACGCGCTCCCCGAGGGCGCCGTCGACGCCATCGTCGCGGGCCACACGCACCGCGCGGTCGCCCATGTGGTGCACGGCATTCCGGTGATCGAGTCGTACGCGAACGGGCGCGCCTTCGGCCGCGTGGATCTCACCGTCGACACCGCCACAGGCCGCGTGCTCGACCGGCACGTCTTCGCCCCCCACGACGTGTGCGGATCGCACGGACGCGACGAGCCCGACCCCGCGCGCTGCGAGCCTGCGGACTACGAGGGCGCCCCCGTCACCGCCGACCGCGCCATCGCCGACGCCGTGGCCCCCGCGATCGCCAACGCCCGCACCGTGCAGGATCGCCCGCTCCACGCGACGGTCGAAGGCACCGTGCGCAACCACTACCGCGACGAGTCGGCGCTCACGAACCTCGTCGCCGACCTCGTGCGCGCGGCGTCGCCCGGCGCCGACGTGGCCCTCATGAACGCGGGCGGCGTGCGCACC
Organism: uncultured Myxococcaceae bacterium; assembly: GCA_945952225.1. Classification (GTDB taxonomy): domain Bacteria; phylum Myxococcota_A; class Polyangia; order Polyangiales; genus CAISKJ01. The sequence continues at coordinate 32,810 of CAMFHP010000064.1, read as the reverse complement.
GACCTCCGCGAAGGCCCGGTGGATTACGGCCGCCTCTACAACGTGCTGCCCTTCGACAACCGACTGGTGACCGTGCGCATGCGGGCTTCGGAGCTCCGCGCGGTGCTGGCCCGCAACGCGAGCAGCGAGGGCGGCGCGCTCGGCGTGTCGGGCGTGCGCGTGGCCGTGCGCTGCGAGGGCGATCACCCCGTCGCGACCGTGACCCGCGAGAACGGAGGTGTGCTCGCCGACGACGCCGTGCTCACCGTCGCGACGAACGACTACCTCGCGCAGGGATCCTTCGCGCGACACCTCGCCGTGCCCCTCACCGACGACGCCATCGTGGCCTCTCCCACGCTGCGCGACGCGGTGGCGACACAGCTCGGCGCGCTGGGCACGATCCGCGGAAGCGACACGCGCTGGTACGACCCGCAGCACCCGCGCTTTGCGCTGCCGGGGCCGCGTCCGCTGCGGTGTCAGTGACGGTCAGGGCCAGAGGATGACGTTCTGCTCGCCGTGGCGCGCGATGGCCCGGCGCACGTTGGCGATGAGCGCCTGGCGACGGGCCTCGTAGCCCTGCCACACCGACGAGGGCACGAGGTTCATCTCGCGCGCCATGGGATCGTTCTGCACCGACGCGCGGATCTCGTCGGCGGTGAGTCGCTGCACGGCCTCCCAGAGGTAGCGCGGCATGCGACGGATCACGTCGGGCGACATGACGTTGTTGATGATGCTCGGCGCCCAGCCCGCATCGTTGTCGCGGAACACGAGGTCGTCGTGCTCGTCGACGGCGATGTTGCAGCAGTTCCAGCGGTCGTAGTTGGCGGCGAGGTAGTCGAAGACGAGCACCTCGGTGGTCTGCCGCGCGCGCTCGCGACTCGCTTCGGGAATGGGGTTCGCGGGGTTCATCCAGCGCACCCACTCCTGCCGTGCGGGGCCGCGGTGGAGGTTCGCGCCACGGAGCACCGGCACCCACGCGCTCGCCGAGCCGAGCACCATGCCGTGACGGTCGGCCACGAGCTCGGCGCCGCGCGCCCAACGTCCGAAGGCGCTCAACGGAACGCGCCGTCCCACCGTCGGCGGCACGCGGTTCTCGATGCCGAGGAGACGCGCCAGGTGCCACGACACGACCTCGCGCTTCCAGAAGCTCTCCTGCCCCGGACGCTCGGGCTGAAAGCTCACCTCGATGCCGTCGCCGAGGTCGAGGTGGAACACGAAGAGCGTGCTGTGAAAGCGCTCCATCACCCGCACGACGGGGCGCGTGGCCATCTCGCGGAGCCACTCTTCTTCGGGGCGTCCGAGGTAGCGCCGCACGTGCACCTCGGGGGCTGCGGGCGCCACCACTTCGGGCGCGGCCTCCACCACGGACGCGTCGGAAGTCTCCGACGCATCGGGCGCGGCCTCGACGGGCGCGGCGTCGGCGACCGGTGCGACGGCGGCATCGGCGACCTGCGCGGGGGATGGCGGCGGCGGTGGTGACGCGACGGGCGCGGTCTGCGGAGACGAACACGCCGCGCCCAGGAGCGTGAGCGCGAACCACGAAGCGGCGGCAGAAGAACGCATGAACGGCCTGCGAGGGTGTGCCGGGTGGGCGCGTCGAGACAAGAAAGCGGCACCCGTCGTCACCGCGGCGTCACGGCGAGGCGGGGCACTCCACGCGGGCCACGTGGCCTTCGAGCTGCGCGCTCGTGGCCGTCGGAAGCGAGCGCCACGCGAGCACCCACGACGACGCGCCAACGGCCTCGATGCGCACGTCGGTGCCGAAGGGCGACGCGGGGAACACCGCGTACACGTCGAGCGCGGGGGTGACCGCGACACCCGCTGCGTCGAGGCGCGCGAAGCGGATCGTGCCCGTGGAGTTCGCATAGCGCGTGTCGGCCCAGGCCACCGCGCGGCGCGCGCCCGAGACCGCGATCGTCGCCCACTCGGTGTTGTTCGCGTACGCGATGGCCTGACGCCAGGGCGCGACGGTGGCGAGGTCGCGCGAGGCCGAGGTGGTCCACGCGCGGTAGAGGTCCGACGCGGCGAGGTCGAGGCCCGTGGCGGTGACCGCGAGGGAGACCTGCGTGATGCGCGGTGACGTTCCAGGCACCGTGGCCGTCGCGAGCGTCGCGCCCGTGGTGCTGAAGCGCGTGAGCTGCACGGTGTTGCCCGCGTCGACGGAGGCCGCCACGAAGGCCGTGCCATCCCATGCGATCGCCGAGGGGCTCACGTCGGCGACCACCGAGATCGGCGCACCGCGCACCGCCCCCGACGCGTCGAGCGCCACACCGGTCAGCGCACCCGCGACCGCGCCCATGGCAGGACGACGCCAGAACACCCACGCTCCATCGTTCGCGCGCACGATCCACGGGCCGCGCTCGATGCCGTTGCCCATCACGAGATCCGAGGGCGTCGTGCGAACCGCGCCGGTGGCCGAGAAGGCCGCCGCCTGGGGCGAGAGGAACGACCGCGTCGCCACACGCAACACGTCGCCCTCCCAGGTCGCGAAGCCCGGATGTGTCGGCAGATCGACGGTGCGCACGCTGCTCCGCCACGCGCCCGCGGGCCCTGCGAGGTCGAGACGGGTGGCGTTGACCTGACTGCTCGAATCGAACCACACGGCCCACGCGACTCCGCCCGTGTCGACTGCGAGCGAAGGGGTGCCGCGCGCAAGGTTCGGCAGCGCCGCGTGCCACGCCACACGGCACGCGCCCACGGACGCATCGACGGTGGGCGTGTCGGTCGTCGCATCGACCGCGAGTACGTCGACGCTTGTCGCATCGGCGCCCATCGCATCGGCGCTCATCGCATCAACGCTCATCATGTCGGGCGATGCATCGGGCACGATCACGGTGTCGGGCGACGCATCGCGCGACGCATCGAACGCGACGTCGGCGCTCGCATCGAGGGAGGCATCGCGTGACGCATCGAACGCGACGTCAGCGCGGGCGTCGTCGGACGCATCGGTCACGGCGTCGACCGACGAAGACCCGTCGGAGGGCACGTCGTCGGAGGGCATGGCGACGTCGGGCGCCGCGCGGTCTTCGACGGATGCGTCGGGCACATCGTCGGAGACCGCGGGCGTGGGGTTCGAGGAGCACGCGGCGAGAACGAGGAGCGGAAGGGCGAGCGTGGCGTGGCGCATGGTCGGCGGCGACTCTACGCGCGATGGCGACGGATCGTGCATCGCGAGAGCTCCAGAGGCGGGTGCCGCGCGCGCTGCCACGAGTTCGCGGAGCGCGTGCCGAGGCTGCCACCATGCGGGTCGCGATGTGCGGTCGCATCACGAACCACAAAGACCTCGACACCAACGCGCGCAGCTTCGACGCCTCCGTCGAGCCGTCGCTGGTGTGGAAGCCCAGCTACAACCTCGCGCCCACGCAGGACCTCCTCGTCGTCGGCGCGCGCGACGGACGGCGCGTGCTGCGCACCCTGCGCTGGGGGCTCATTCCCGCGTGGTCGAAGGACCGCGAGATGGCCGCGCGGTGCGTGCAGGCGAGGGCCGAGACCGTGGCCGAGCGTCCGGCGTTTCGAGAGGCGTTCCGTCGCCGTCGGTGCCTGGTGCTCGTGACGGGCTGGTACGAGTGGCGCGCCGAGGCGGGGGCGCGGGTGCCGTGGTGGTTCCATGGCGCGCGCGGTCAGGTGCTCGCGCTGGCGGGGCTCTGGGAGCGCTGGATCGACACGGTGACCGGCGAAGATGTGCGCACCTGCGCGGTGCTCACCTGCGCGCCCAACGCGATGGCGGCGCGCGTGCACGACCGCATGCCCGTGGTGCTCGGCGCGAACGGCGCCGCGCGATGGCTCGATGCGGGGAGCGATCCCGACGGGCTCCACGGGCTGCTGCGCGCGTGTCCCGACGACGTGCTCGAAGCGTGGGCGGTGGATCGCCGCGTGGGCAATCACCGCCACGACGACGCGCGGCTCATCGAGCGGGCTGCGTAGCGAGCGTGGTGCGAAGGGATCAGTGGGCCGCGGGGCCGACGACGAGCACGGGCACGGGCGAGGTCGCGACGAGCTTCTCGGCGACGCTGCCGAGGAGGAGGCGGTCGATGCCCTTGCGCGACTCCGAGGCCACGACGATCACGTCGCCGCCCCACTTCTTCACGTACTCGACGATCTCGTGCGCCGCGGGGCCCACGACGACGCCGTAGTCGACGTGCTGGCCGTGGTGCTTCGAGAGCTGCTCGGCCTCGCCGCGGAGGCGCGCTTCGACGGCATGACGCGCGGAGGCTTCGCTGCCGGGCTGGACCTTCTGGGCCTCCTCGGCGGTGTGGGCGAGCGCGTGAAGGAGCACCACGGTGCCCTGGGTCGACTTCGCCATCTTCAGCGCCGCGTGCACCGCGCGCTCGGACTTGTCGGAGAAATCGATGCCGACGATGACTTTCTTGTACACGTCACATTCTCCAGTGGGATGAAGGGAGCGGCGGCGTTCTACCGCGATCGCATCGCGGCGCGATAGTGCAGTTCTCTCAGCCCTGGCCGTCGGGCGGCGTGCGATCGGTGCGGCCCGTGCGATCGGCGCGGTCGGCCACGTCGCGGAGCTTCTCGGCGAGGCGTGCGGCGAAGGAGGCCACCTCGCGGGTGACGTCTCCCACGGCGGCCTCGCCCTCGCGCCCGAGGCGCTGAAGGGCCTGCTCCGCGTCTTCGAGGGAGCGGTTCACCTGGGGCTCCACCTGGCTCGCGACCTTGCGCGCCGCGGTGAGGAGATGGGTGATGCCCTCGCGAAACTCTTCGGTCGCCGTGGGCTCGGCGGGCTGCGTCTCGGGGGCGTCGGGGGCTCGGGTCTCGCTCATGGCACATCGCTCCATGCGCGGCGCCACGATGACGCTGCGCGCAGGGAGTGTGCGTCGCGTGGGGGCTCAGGGGAAGGTCGTGAGCACGTACGTTCCGATGTCGCGCCCCGCGGTGTTCTCGGGGAGGCGCACGCCCTCGACGATGGGCGCCATGCAGCCCTGAAAGGCCGCGGGGTTCACCACGGGCCGCGTGATCGTGCCCGCGCTGTCGTAGCGGAACTGAATGCGCACCGTGGCCGGTCGCGAGGTCGCGTTGCGGAGGCATTCGAGCAGCGGTCCGCGCACGGCGATGAACGCGGCCTCCATCTGCTCGGCGTTCACGCGCGCGGGCACGCTGAAGCGCATGTCGATGGCGCTCCCCTGCTCGCCGGTCCCGTTGCCGCTCCCGTTGGAAGCAGCGCGGGTGTCACCGTTCGCAGCGCGTTCCGCCGCGGCGCGCACGACGCCCGACACGCCGGGATGCTCGGCGATCTGCGTGAGCGCGCGACGCTCGGCAGGTCCCCCGAGCGCACCGATCGCGAGCGCGGCCTGTTCGAGCGCGGCGTCGATGGAGTCCTGGTCGCCCACGTGACGATCGTCGAGCATCTCGCCGCCGCCCACGTCGGGGAGCGCGCCGCGGTCGGCGTGGTAGAGCCGCAGAAAATCGAGCAGCGGGGCCACGCTCGCGGGGTCACCGAGCTCGCGCAGCGCCGAGACCACCGCGGGCAGGTCGGTCGCGGGCGTCGCGGGGTCGTTGAGGTGCGCGAGGAGCGCGGGCACGGCGCGTCGCTCATGGGCCGCGGCGAGTCCGCGCGCGAGCATTCCGACGGGCGGCGTGTCGACGTCGCGCACGTAGTCGTGGTGGGCGCCGAGCGCTTCGAGCATGGCCTCGGTGCCGTTGGTGCGATGGGTGATCGCCTCGCCCGCCGCGGCGCGGAGCTCCTGCGGATACTGCCGACGGGTGAGCACCGTCACCAGCGCGTGCGTGGCCTCGGGCGTGTCGAGCGACGTGAGCGCGCGCACCGCGAAGAGCTGCGCGGGCATGAGGCGCGTGTCCGTTCCGCCCGCGGCGAGGAGCAGGCCCTCGACGAGCGAGCGCGTGGGCTCGTCGGCGGGTGCGCCCGTCGGCGCGTACTCCGTGGGGAGCTGCATCACCACCTGCGCGGCCGGCGTGTCGAGCTCCGCGCGCCAGGTCACGCGACCGTTCTCGTGGTGCAGAAAGGCCGAGCGCCCGTTCTCATCCACGATCGCGACGCCATCGCGCGCCACTTCGAGACCCGCGATGTCGGCGGGATGCACGTAGGCCCACTTCACCGCGCCGGTGCTCGCATCGAGGGCGAACACGTCGCGATGAAAGAGCGCGTACGCGGTGTTGTGCGCGAAGCCCGCGCCCTGCGCGTTGCCCTCGGGACGCCACGCGAGCCGCACACGCTCGCGCGCATCGAGGCCCGCGTTGAGCGTGACGTAGGGGTCGTTCATGAAGGGCGGCGCGCCGGGGAGCCCATCGCGCGAGAGCGTCGCGCGGGCCGACGGTGCGGGCCGGGCATCACCGAGCGAAGGCTCCACGCGGTAGAGCGCACGGGCGCCGGTGAACACCGCGTCGCCCTCGCGTCGCACGAAGCCGAAGACGTCGTCGCGCGAGCGGATGCGCAGACGCTCGTCGCCGCGGTCGGGGTCGAAGACCGAGAGGTTCTGACCGTCCCAGGGCACGAAGAGGTCATCGCCCACGAGGAGCGGCGCGCCGAACGCGTGGGCCTCGGGACGCTGCAAGCGCGAGGCGCCCGACACCGCGTCGACGACGAGGAGCGCGCCGTTGCGACGGGTGACGCCCGCGCCGCCGAGGGTGATCGCGACGCGGCCGTTGTCCTGCGAAGCGCCCACGAGCGAGAAGCCGCGGTCGGGCACGCGCCAGCGCTCGGTGCCGTCGAAGGTCCACGCGACGATGGAGCCCGGCGAGCGCGCGAGCACGAGGTCACCGGCGATCACGGGACGGCCCACGATCGTCACGCCGATCTGTCCGAGACGGCGCCCATCGGGAAGCGAGAACACCGTGAATCCACGGGCGGGCGCGGGCGGAACCACCACGGCCACGGCGGGCGTGACCGCGGGTCGATGCTCGCGCACACGCGCTTCGAGCGAGGCGATGTCGGTGGTGTTGGCCGACGGGTATGCGAGGCCGAAGGCGCCGCCGTTCGAGGTGGCGCACGCGCCGAGCGTGAGGAGCGCCGCGAGGCCGAGGGTCTGACGGATCACGTTCCACCTCCGGGCACCTGGATGCGTTGCGCGCTCGTGCGGGCGAGGTCGAGCCACGGTGCGGGGCGTCCGCGGTAGCGCTCGACGGCGCCGAGCAGAAAGGTGCGCGCCTCGCCGGTCGCGAGGCTGCCCACGGTGTTCACGATGCGGGCCTTGAGGGACTCGGGGAGGTTGTCGCGCGAGAGGGCGATCTCGAAGGCCTCGGTCATCGACGCGAGGGGCGCGCGACGGAGGTAGCCCACGAGGCGCTCCACGTCGTCGGCGCTGCCGAGGCGCGCGATGGAGTGCGTGCACCCGCGGATGAGGGGCGTTCCCTCGGGCCGCAGCGACGCGCCGAGTTCGCGGTCGAGCGCGGTGAAGAGCGTGGTGAGCGAGGCGCGTTCGTTCATGTCGCCGAGGGCCATGGCGGCGTCGGCGCGCACCGTGGGATCGGGGTCACCGACGCGCGCTTCGACGGCGCGTGCGAGGGGAGATCCGCCGATGGCCACGGCCGCGGCGATCGCGTGACGGCGGAGCGTCGGGCGACGGTGTTCGAGAAAGCGCTGCACCGCGAGCGATCCCTCGGGGCGCGCGAGGCCCGCGAGCGCGTGGAGCCCGTACGCGGCGACGCGCGGCTCGACGCCGTGGAGCAACGCCGCGGAGATGGTGCGCGCCGCCGACTGGGGGTTGCCCATCGCGGCCTGCTGCATCCGTTCGAGGACGGCGTCGCTGTCGTTGAGGTTCCACCACGCGGGCACGGATGCGTCGTCGCCACCGGCCACGGGCGCGACCTGCGCCCACGACGAGGACGACATCGCAAGCAGCGCCGTGGCCATCCACCACCGGAGAGGGGCTCGCATGACGCGAGACCATACACGAATCGCACAGGTGGTCACGGAACCGACGGACGCACACACCGTCCCCGGACGCGCGCGTCTGGTCGTGCGGGAAACGCCGTCTGGAAAGGGGTTCCGTGTGGCCGGTCAGCGCGACGGACGCGGCGGCGTGGGCACCGACACGAGGGCCGCGAGGTCATCGAGCGAGGCCACGTCGTCGTCTTCGTCGTGCGTGACGACCTCGTGCGCGTCGATCTCTTCGGCATCGCTCGCGCTGAGCTCGGAGAGCGCATCGAACGCGTCGCCCGCAGGCGCCACGGCGCCCGTCGGAAAGGGCGGCGGCATCGACGGCGTGGGCGCGGGCGGCACCGGCGTGGCGGCCTCGGAGGCCTCGTACGCAGGGGCCGCGGGCCACACGGGCTCCATCGACGACTCGTCGCCCACGAACTCCGCCGACACCTCGGGCGTGTCGAGGAAGCTCGCCGACGCCGACGGCTGCGCATGGAACACCGGCGCCGCGACCTGGGGCACGTGCACGTCGACGACCTCTCCCGCCTCGTGCGGCGGCGGCACCGTCGCCATCGCGGGCTGCGCTTCGTATGCGGGCTGCGCTTCGTATGCGGGCTGCGCTTCGTACGCGGGCTGTGCTTCGTATGCGGGCTGCGCTTCGTACGCGGGCTGCGCTTCGTACGCGGGCTGCGCGTCGTATGCGGGCTGCGCGTCGTATGCGGGCTGCGCTTCGTACGCGGGCTGCGCGTAGTTGCGGAGGTCGTACTGCGAGGCGTCGAAGGCCTGCGTCGCCTCGCTGTCGACCGACACCGCGGGCGCGTCGTGCTCGACGGGCTCCACGGCGTCGACGGACTCCACCGCGTCGACGGACTCCACCGCGTCGACGGTTTCGACGGCGGCGGGTTCCGCGGGCGATTCGAGCGCCATGAGGTCGGCCTCGACGATGGTCGGGCGACGCTCCAGGCGTTCGAGCGCGGCCTTCGCCTCGTCGTCACCGGGCGCGAGCTTGAGCACCTTGCGCCAGATGTCGCGGGCCTCGAACACGTTGCGCAGCCGCGTCTCCCACACGGCGGCCATGCGACGGAGCACGCCCGCGCGATCGCCGCCCGCGTCGAGCTCGCGTTCGAGGGCCATGAGCAGCGGCTGCCAGCGGCCGTGCCGTTCGAGCAGCGATTGCAGCGCGCGGATCACGTCGAGGTCACGGGGAGAGAGTTCCACGAGGCGCTGGTAGGCCTCGATGGCCTCGTCGACGCGGCCGAGGCGATCGGCGAGGAGCGACGCGCGACGGCCCGTGTAGATGCGCGCCACGCGGGCCTCGTAGGCCTCGTCGATCACGCGCTTGTAGAGCGCCACCACGTCGGCGATGCGCTCCGCACGGAGGGCCGCGTCTTCGAGCGCCGCAGCGCCGCGCACGTCGTCGGGCCACACGGTGACCGCGCGGGTGTAGAGCCCCAGCGCGTGGTCGGCGAGCGCGAGCTCGTGCTCGCAGAGCGCACCGGCGCGACGGAGCATCACGGCGGCCACGCGGGGGTTGTCTTCCGAGGCATCTTCCGCGAGCTGCGCGTAGCGCTCGACGAGGCCCGAGACCATGCCCACCTCGGGGCGCCGCTGGTCGGCCTGGATGCACGCGTTCTCGACGCGCGCGAGCATCTCCTCGTCGGGCTCCTTGCGGCCCACGGCCTGCCCGATGGCCTGGTCGACGTACTGAAACGCCGTCTCGCGATCGCCGAGCGCGCCGCCCGCGGTCTCCGCCGCGCGCAGCGTGATGCCGAAGCGCTCGCCGTCGGACTGCGCGGCCTTCTTGCGACGGTCGAAGGCCACGAAGAGGTCGCCGTAGCGCTTGGGCGACGGCACGAGGCGCACCACGGCGTCGAGCACGTCGTCGTCGGCCGGGGCCCGCGCGAGGGCCGCGAGCGCGAACTCGAAGGCCTGCGCACGACCGCCGCCCGCCTCGATGCTCCCCACGCCGCGCATCGCGATCTCGTGGGCCGTCGTGGGGTCGGTGCATCCGTCGAGCGCGGACTTGTAGGCCTCGGCCACGCGCTGCGGGCGCTTCACGTGCGGCGCGAGCGCGTCGAGGTGCGCGAGGTCGTCGGCGGTGCCCCGCGCGGTGGCGGCGTTGGCCCAGGCTTCGAACGCGCCCTCGCGGTCGCCGAGGTGATCCTCGCGGCGTCGGGCCACGTCGCGCCAGAGCATCGCGCGGCCGTCGCGGTCGGTCACACGGCCCGCGAGCTCGGCGAGCACGGGCACCGCGGCGGCGTGGAATCCGTGGCGGTCGGCGAGCGCCATGAGCATCTCGACGCAGGCCACGTCGCCGGTCTTGACCGGCCCGAGGAGCACGTCCCACGCGCGCTGCGGGTCGTTGTTCTTCTCGTCGGAGAGGTGCGCGATGCGCTGCGCGAGCTTCGAGATCTCGTCGTCGTCGCCCTCGATTTCGAGGAGTTCTTCGAGGTAGCGCACGGCGTCGACGGTGCGTCCCTCGGCCTCGCAGAGGTCCGCGAGGCGCTGGATCACCCCGAGGTCGCCCGGGTCTGCGCGGTGTTGCACCTCGAGCGCGTGGAGCAGCGCCGCGGGCGTCTTCACCTCGGACTCGACCATCGCCACGAGCCGCGCCGCGTGGGCCGCCCGCGCGTCTTCATCGTCGGGCGTGAGGTCGACGAGGCGCTCGATGGCCTCGGTCGCGAGGTCGAAGCGCTGCGCATCGGTCGCCATCGCTTCGAGCGTGGCCCACGTCTCCGCGTGGTCGGCGCCGTACGCGCGCGCAGCCTCGGCGAGCGCCTCGACGCCCTCCCCCAGCCGCCCGAGCTCCGTCGCGAGGAGCACCGCGCGACGCTTGAGAATCTCGCGCTTCGCCTCGCCATCCCGGGCGGCCGCCGCGGCCTCGACGAAGAGCGCCGCGAGCGCCTCGGGGTCGCCCTTGAGCTCCGCGAGTCCCATGAGCGCGTCGAGCGCCTCGGAGTCGTCGCCGAGGCCCGCGCGCTTCGACACGTCGCGCACCTGCTGCCACACGTCGGCCGCGGCCGTCGCGTCGGAGAGGCCCACCACGCGCGCCGCGCGACGGAGAAGCTCCACGCACGCCTCGGAGTCTCCGAGCCGCGACGAGCGCTCGCGCACGAACGTGAGCAGCCGATCGCGCTGCCCCGACGCTTCGAGCGCGTTCATCAGCGCGCCCGCGAGCGAGTCGTCGTCGGGCGCCATGCGCACCGCGCGCTCGGCCTCGGTGAGCGCCGTGGCCGTGTCTCCCGTGGCCCGCGCCGCGTCGGCCGCACGCGCGTGGAGCGCCGCACGCTCGGCTCCCTCGGGCAGCGCCTCGGCGCGGTTCACGAGCATCGCGTAGAGCACGGAGTGTTCGCCGTTGCGCACGAGGAGCCGTTCGAGCGTGGCCCACCCCTCGGGGTGCTCGGGATCGCGCGACACCACCGCGCGCCACGCCTCGATGGCCTCGGAGAGCTGCCCCGCGTGCTCACGCGCGGCGCCCAGTTCGGCCTGTCGCGCGGTGAGGTTCGCGGGCGTCGCCGACTCGACGCGCAGGGCCATCACGTCGGCCGCACCCACGGCATCGCCCGCATCGCGACGGGCGCGCGCGAGCCGCATGGCCACGTCGTCGTCGTCGGGGTTGAGCTCCCAGAGCATCGCGACGATGGCGGCCTCGGCGTGCGGGTCTTCGCGGCGGTCGCGGTGCACGTCGGCGAGGCGCGCGAGCACCACGCGGCGCTCGTCGACCTCGCTCACCAGGTCGGCGAGCTGACCGAGCACGTCGGCCACGGCCTCCCACTGGCCCGCGCGTTCGAGGAGTTCACCGAGCGCGCGCATCGCCTCGACGTCGGTGGGAATGGTCTCCACCACCTCGCGCCACGCCTCGATCGCCGACTCCACGTCGTCGAGCTGTTCGGCGTTCACGCGCCCGAGCTCGCGCAGCTTCGGGATGCGCACGTCGGGCGGACAGCCGGGCGTGCGCACCACGTTGGCGAGCAGCTCGCGGAGCTCTGCGAACTCGCCGCGCGCGCGGAGGTCGTCTTCGACGAGCGTGAGCGCGTCGGGGTCCGTGGGGTTCTGTTCGAGCACCGCGCGCATCGTCGCGAGCATCGACGCGCGATCGCCCTGCGCGCCCTGGAGCGCCGCGAGGTCCTTCATGTCCTGAAGGCGCTGCGCGGGATCGGCCGAGGGCGCGAGCTGATCGAGCAGGTTCGCGAGGTCGTCGACGCGTCCGGCCTGGCGGTAGAGCGTCGCGAGCTGACGCGCGAGCGAAGGGTCATCGCCCACGAGCGGTTCGAGGCACGTGATCGCGTCTTCGACCTGCCCCACGGCCGCGTACATGTCCGCAAGCGCGCGGCGGATCGACGGGGTGTACGGGCTCGTCGGATTCGTCGTGACGAACGCGATCTGCCGCACGGCGAGCTCTTCGGCGCGGCCCGTGGCCGTGTAGGCCTCGTGCACCACCTGGTAGGCCATCTCGTCGCCGGGATACGTGTCGAGCGCGATCTCGGCGAAGGCGAGCCCGTGTTCGAGCCCCATGGCCTGCGAGAGCGCACCGAGAAGGTTGGCCGCGCGCGGCGCGTCGTCGGGCTGCGCCTGCGGCGACTGCGAGCGCGCGATGAGGGCCTCGGCGAGGTCGCGCATCACGTCCCAGTCGTCGGGCGACATCGCGTAGAGCTCTTCGAGGCACGCGATGCGACGGGCGGTGTCTCCCGCCTGCGCGTACACGCTCGCGGCGTCGCGGAGGCGCGGCAGTCGCAACAGCGGGTCGCTGATCGCACCGAGCACCCGTTCGAGCAGCGGCGCGGCGGCGCGAAGGTTCCCGATCTGCACGTAGATCTGGAAGGCCGCTTCGAGGGCCTGCACCTGCGACGGGTCGAGTTCGAACGCGCGCTTGTAGCAGGCCACGGCCTTGTCGGGACGGCCCACGTTCTTCGCCCAGATCTCGCCCGCGCGGTACGCGAGGTCCGCCGACGACGAGGGCTCCTGACGGCGTCCTGCGATCTGTTCGGCCAGCGTTGCGAGCTGCTGAAACTCTCCGCGCGAGGCGTAGTAGTCCCAGAGGAACGCGAGGGCCTCCGCGTCGTCGGGGTTGGCGCGCAGACGCTCGTAGTAGGCGTAGATCGTGGGGTCCATCGCAGGCGGCGGGACGGTATCACGCGACCCTTTTCAGGGAACACGTTCCCGCGCAGCGCGCGCGGGTTGTCGGAACTCGGTGGGACTCGATGGGAGGGGCATCGGCTGCGCACGCGCGGCGCAGCGGTTGTCAGAAGATCAGCGACCGCCGGTGAGCACCTGCGCGGGCGCCGTGAGCACCTGCGCGGGGTTGGCGCCCTGCGAGAGTCCCGGCACGGGAAGGCCCGGCATCGGCACGCCCTGCCCCGCGCCCTGCGTCGGGAGCTGCGGAACGGGAAGCCCCGGCACCGGCCCCTGCGTCGCGCCGTTGTTGAAGCCCGGCACCGAAGGCGTCGGCAGCGACGGAGGACGCCCCGATCCCGACATGAACCACGAGCTCCCCATCGAGCGCGCGGCGCCGTAGACCGCCTGCGCCGCGGCCAGACACGGCGTCTCCATCAGCCCGTGGAACTCCCCGCGGCAGAGGCCGTTGAGGTCGTCGCGGAGTCGATCGTCGACGCGCGTGCGACGCGCCTCGGTGCGGTCGAGCGCGAGGCCCGTGCCGCCGTAGTTCCGGTAGCCGAAATCGTGGCGGTTGCACGCGCGGTTGAACGCGTCGCGGAAGGGGCCGCTGACCTCGCCGAAGCTGCATCCGTCGGCGCTCCAATCGAAGGGCGGCGGATGCAGGCTGCGCATCGACTGAAAGGTCTCGAGCGGGAGGTTCATGTACCCGTCGGCCGTGGTCACGAGGAGCGTGCGCGGCGCGTTCGCGGGGAGCGCCGTGCCGAGGCCTCCGTTGCGCGTGCGACTGCGGCGTGAGGCGCGCGACGAGGCGGGTGCGGCGCCCTGCTGGGGGCTGTTGCCGAGCACCCCGTTGGCGAGGTTCTGCGCGGCGCCGAAGGCCGTGCCGACAGGGTCGTTCTGCGCGAAGGCAGAGGGCGCGGCGGCCGTGGCCGCGAGCGAGAGCGTGAGGGCGAGCGGGAGCGCGTTGGCGTGCATGCGCATGGTACGCGGCACGGTGCGCGAATCGGCGCGCGAACACAACGACGCGATGGGGTTCTACCGCCGCTGCGCGTCGGCCGCGGATCGCACACGGGCCTGCCACCGCGCGGCGTGATCGGGAAAGCGCTGCCCGTCGCGCGCCACGCGCTCCGTGGCCCGCGCGATCAGCCCCTCGCCCAGGTCGCAGTCGAGCATCACCTCGACGAGCGCGGGCGTGGGCGCGGGACGTCCCAGCGCGCGGGCCGTGTTGCGCGCGAGCTCCCAGAGCGAGAGGCGCGCGAAGCACTGCGCCGCAGCCGTTTCATCGATCACCCCGGTGCGCACACGCACGCAGGGTTCGGCGTCGAGCGCGCTGCGAAGAGAGCCCCCCGCGGACGAGAGTCGGGCGGCGCGGTCGGCGGCCGCGAGCGCGTCGGTCCAGCGGCGCTGCGCGGCGAGGGCGCGTGCGAGTCCGAGGTGCGCGTCGACGTCGGTGGGCGCGGCGCGCGTGAGGGACTCGAAGCGGCGCGCGGCGTCGACGAAATCCTGCGTGCGAAGGGCCGCGAGCGCGCGCGGATGCAGCCACGAATCGGGCAGCGCGCGAAGCACCTCGGGCTCGCCCGGACGCATCTGGAGCGTGAGGTGCAGCCCGCCCGCATCGAGCCGCGCGGGACGCAACGTCGGATCGACCGCGGCATCGTAGAAGTCGCGCACGTTGCGGAGCCCCGCCTGGTCCCCCTCGGGCATGCGCAGCAGCGTGACCTTCGCGGCGAGCATCGAGAGGTCGACCTGACCGTCGCGCGAGTGGGCCCGCGTCGCGGCTTCGAGGCCCCGACCGATGAGCGGGAGCGCGGCGGCGTAGCGTCCGCGTGCAACCTCCAGTTGCGCGAGCGAGATGAGACCGCGCGGGTGGTCGGCGAAGGCCTGCGCCTCGTGGCGCCACATCGACGCGTCGTCGACAAAATCCGCCGCGTGGGCGCGTGCGACGAGCATTCCCGCGAGCACGGGCACCGCGAGCACCATGGCCCCCACGGGCTGCTTCGCACGCGAGGTCGTCGTCGCGCGGAGCAGCAGCGCGGCCACGCCGAGCATCGCGGTGTAGACCATGCGGTCGCTCACGAGGTCGGCCATCTGTCGCGGCACGACGTTGAGCGCGGGCACCACGGGAAGCAGCGCCCACGACGCATCGGCACACCACACGCGCGCCGACGGACGACGCCACGCAATCCCCGCAAGCGCGAGGGATGCGAGCGCCGTGAGCGCGCCGAGCGCGACGCTCCACGCGGGCAGTTCGAGGAGCCCGTGGGTGTCGAAGGGAAGCTCCGCGAAGCCGAAGCCGAGGGGATGGGGCCACCCCACGCGCGACACGAGGAGACCGAGCGACGCGAGCACCCGCGCGATGCGATGGGCGAAGGGCGCGGGCACGGCGCCGACACCCGCCGTGAGCGGAACCCACACGAGGCGCCACGCGAACACCACCGTCACGGCCACGGCGGCCGCGAGGGCACGACGGAGTTCGGCGCGACGTTCGGTGGCATCACCCCGGGCCCACGCGTCGACGGCGAGGAGCGCGGGGAGCGCCACGGCGTTCTCCTTGGCGCACAGGGCGAGCGCCGCGAAGAGGGCCGTGCGCGCAGGGGTCTTCGTGAGCGCGGCGAGGAGCACGAAGAGTGTGAGCCAGAGGTCGGGGCTGCCCGAGATCCACGCGACGCTCTCGGCCCGCGTGGGATGCACCGCGAGGAGCGCGCCGCACGCCGCGAGCGAGGCCATCGGCGCATCGGGCACGCGCGCGCGGAGCCATCGCACGCCGAGCCAGGCGTTGGCCGTGTGGAGCGCGAGGTTCGCGAGGTGGTACGCGCGGGGAGACCCTCCGCCGAGCTGCCACAGCAGCGCGTACGCGGTGGAGACGACCGGTCGGTAGTACTGCACCGCGAGCACCTCGACGCCGCGCGAGGAGGTGTCCCAGAACGAGTGCGTCCACAGGCGCGGCAGCCACGCGAGCGAGTGGGCGTAGAGGTTGTCGGCGAGGAGCGTGTGGTCGTCCCACACGAAGCCTCCCGCGAGCGCAGGACCGAAGGTGATCGCGACGAGCGCGGCGAGGGCGAGCGCGCCCGCGAGTCGCAGCGTGCGGGGGTCGTGGCGGTCGATCATCGGGTGCGCCCGTCGAGGAGTGATGGGAAGGGAACGTTGCCCGCGCCGCGGCGACTAGCGGAACACCTCGGCCAGCGGCACGACGCGCACGTCGTCGGGGCGCACGGGCAGGGCGTAGGTGCTGATCTCGCGATCCTCGGCGAGCACCTCGGGGGGCTTCGGGCTGTCGTAGGTGATGGGCGACGGCGCGTTGGTGCCGATGGCCTGCGCGAGCGCCTGCGCGTTGGGGGCGATGATGGCCACCCAGAGATCCTGCGCGGTGAGGTGGCGCTGCACCGACGCGCGCACGGTCTCGGGCGTGAGCGCAGCCGCGGCGGCGCGGGTGCGTGCGGTCCATCCGCCCGCGGCGTGGCCCGTGAGCACGTCGTCGATGGCGTACCCGAGGCGCGCGCTCTCGGTCTGCGTGTAGAGCCCTACGTAGCCTTCGAGAAAGCCCCGCACGCGGTCGAGATCCGCCGCAGGAACACCCTCGCGCACCGTGCGATCGAGCGCGCGCATCGCCGCACGCAGCGCGAAGTGCGCGTTGCGCGACGGCACCGGACGCAGCCACACGCTCATGTACTGCTGCCGACGGAGCACGTTGGGCCGCGGAAAGCGCGTGCCCTCCTCCTGCTCGAAATGCTCGGCGTAGGCGTAGTCGCCGTAGTTGAGCCCGCGCGCCTCGCGGATCGACTGGTACAGCACGCCGACGCTCTGACGGTGGAGCCCGAGGTAGTTCGTCGCGAGCTGCACGCCCGCGAAGTCGTCGTCGTTGCGCGTGACCGTCACCGGCGTGCCGAACGAGATCGCCGTGCTCGACGACGCGGGCTTGTCGACGATCACCACGTGGAGCCCGTGGGGACGTTCGACGGCGGGCGCCGCGACGGGTGCCTGGCAGTGCTCGGCGAGCGTCGCGAGGTCGCTGCGCACGGTGTCGGCGAGGGCCGCGGGATAGCTCCCCGAGAGGCCCACGGTGAGGCGCTCGGTGCAGAAGAGGGCGCGGTAGTGCGCGCGCACCTCGTCGAGGGTGATCGCGTCGAGGCCGCGCTCGGTGCCCACCGGCGGATGGCCGTACGGATGGTTCGCGTACACGAGCGACTGGAGCACCTCCTTGCCGAGGGTCTCGTCGCTCGATCCGCGGAGGTCGAGGCGCAGGTCGGCGAGGCTCTGCGTCTTCACGCGGCGAAAGTCGTCGTCGCCGAAGCGCGGCGTGAGCAGCACGTCACGGAGCAGCGCGTAGAACACCGTCGCGTGGTCGCGGTGCGCCTCGCCGGTGATCACCGTGTGGTCGCGGTCGATCTGCAGGTGGATCCGCGCGGCCATGGGAAAGAGCCTGCGCGTGAGCTCCTCGTAGGTGAGGGCCTGCGTGCCGCCCTCGACCATGAGCCGCGCCATGAGCCGCGTGAGACCTTCGCGGCCCGCGGGATCGTCGGCGCTTCCGCCCTGGAGCACGATGCGGAAGCCCACGCGCGTCGAGGCCTCGTTGCGCTGCTCTACGAGACGCAGCGGCGCGCGCGCGGGTGTCGGCGCGGCCATGATGGCGTTGCTCCCGGGGTCGGTGCGCGGCGCGGTGACGGCCTCGGGACGCGGCGACGACGAGCACGCCGCGAGCACGATCGGCGCGAGGGCGATCGAGAAGTGCTTCATGAAGTTCACGGCGTCCTCCGGAGGCGCGGCGCGGGGCGATTGGGGCTCGCGGGAACGGCGCCCGCGGGCGCGCTCGCAGCAGGCGACAGGGTGACGACGTTGCGGCGCGCGGCGGTGAGGTACGTGCGGGCCACGCGGGCCACGTCGTCGGCGGTCACGCTCGTGAGCCGGTCGTGGTAGCGCTGGTAGGCCATCGCGTCGCCGGTGAGGGCCATGAAGCGCGCGACGGTCTGCGCCGCGTCCGAGGGCGTCTCGACGGAGAGCGGCAGCCGGTAGCGCAGGTGCGAGATCACATCGGCGATGCGCGCGGCGGGAACCTCTCCGCGCGCGACCTTCGCGAGCTCGGCGTCGACGGCGGCGATCACCTCGTCGTGTGTGATGCCCTCGCCGAGCGTGGCCTCGACGACGAAGAGGCCCGGGTCGCGGTGAAAATCCCCGGCCCAGCTCTCGAGCCCGAGGAGCTTCGACTCTCGCACCACGAGGCGCTGGTAGAGGTCCGACGACTCGCTGAAGGCCAGCGCGTGCACCACTTCGAGGGCCGCGCTGTCGGCCGTGTCGAGCGAGAACGCGGGGATGCGATAGCCCACGAGCGCGCGCGGCGGCGACGTTCCCTGCCACGCGAGGGCGCGGCTGCGCGGCGCGGTCTGCTCGGGCTCCGCGGGGATCACGGGCGTCGCGCGTCGGCCCTGCCACGCGCCGTACTGCGCGGTCACCTGCGCGAGGAGCGCGGCGCGGTCGACGTCGCCCGCGGCGATCACGGTGCAGTTGTCGGGGGTGTAGAAGCGCCGAAAGAACTGCTGCGAATACACGTAGTAGCGGGGCATCGCCTGGATGTCGGCGAGGTAGCCCATGGTCGTGTGGCCGTACGTGTGACGCCCGAAGGCGAGCTCGCTGAGCGACTCCCACATCTGGTGCACGGGCGACGCGGCGTTCTTGTTGTACTCGCCGAGCACCGCGCGGGTCTCGGTCTGAAAGGCCTGCTGCGCGTAGAAGAGGTTGCGAAAGCGATCGGCCTCGATGCCGATGAGATCGCCCACGCCGCCCGTGGGAACGGTCACGGTGTAGAGCGTGAAATCCTCGGTGGTGAAGGCGTTGTTGTCGGCGCCGAGGTGCTGCATCCGGTGCTCGTACTCGTGCGCCGGGAGCGCCCGCGTGCCGCGGAACATCATGTGTTCGAAGAGGTGCGCGAAGCCCGAGTGACCGGCCTCGACCTCGTCGCGCGCCCCCGTTCGCACGAGGGTGAAGTACGCCACGATGCCGGGCGAGTCGTAGGGGATCGTGACCACCGTGAGCCCGTTGGGCAGGCGGTCGACGGCGGGCTCGTGCGGGAGCACCTGCGCGACGGCGGCGGGCGCGAAGGCGCCGAGCGCGAGGCCCAGCGCGAGGCCCGCGGCGCGCGCGCGGAGACGTCTCGGTTGCGACATGGCGCGCGAGGATAGACGCATCCGTCGCGAGGGCGCGCGCGAAACGCTCAGCCCCGCGGGGCGCGCTTCGGGGCCTTCGCGGCGGGCACGCAGAACATCATCGCGGACCACACGTCGTCGATGGCGCACACCTTCGAGTCGACGCGCCCCATGGCCCTTCCCACGTCGAGCACGAGGTTCGAAGTGAGCTCGCTCGTCGGGTCGGCGGTGCGCTTGCGCCAGGCCATCCACACGGGGCTCGCGCCTGCCTGTTCGAACACCCGCTCGATGTCGCGCTCCAGGTCTTCGGCCGCGCGGAGGAACCACACCACGAGGTCGCCGCGTCCGCGGTCGCGGAGGGTCACGCCCTCGGGCAGCTCGCCGAGCTGGTCTTCGAAGCTCCCCGGCGCGTCGAGAAGCACCACGGTGGTGTCCGGTCGGATCGCGAGCTTCTTCGCGAGGGGCACCGTCGACGCGGCGAAGAGGCGCTTCGGCACCACGGGCTTCGCAGCGGGCGCGGCGAGGGCCTCGCGCACGGCGGATTTCACCTTCGCCCAGGCCGTGTACGTCGCGTCGGGGAGCACCGTGCGCGCGCGTTCGACCTTCTCGGGCGCGCCGTCGACGAAGACCACCGGGAGCGCGCGTCCCCACTTCGTCTGACGGATCATTGCGGCGATGGCCACGCCCTGCGCGGGCAGCCGTGAGAGGTCGACGACGAGCACCTCGGGGGCCGCCGCACGGATGCTCGACACGAGGCTCTTCGAGGGCGCGGTGCTGACCGTGAAGCCCGCGCGTTCGAGACGGGTCACGCGCGCGGCGAGCTCGTCGTCGTTCCAGTGAATGAGGTGGACCTTCGTCATCGACGCCCCATCGGCCCGCGAGGGCTATCACGGGGCGCGTGGAGGCCACCAGAACGCGGCGCATCTGTGCGAGCATCGCGGCCATGCGCAACCTCGTCGTCGCCGCCGCCCTCGCGGTGTGCGCGTGCAGCTCGACCCCGACCCCCGCGGCCTCCGATGCGGGCGCCGATGTCGTCGACGCCTCGCCCATGTGCCCCGCGGCCCTCGGCACGCCCGCGGCCCGCACGGTGATGCCCACCGCGGGCCCGATGGATTCGGTGCTGCGGCTCAATCACATCCAGCTCAAGGGCACGCACAACAGCTATCACCTGCGCCCCACGGCGCCGGTGCCCGACTGGGACTACGCGCACGCGCCGCTCAACACGCAGCTCCAGGAGCAGGGCGTCCGCGGGCTCGAACTCGACATCCACTGGAACGCCGCGTGCGGACGCTGGGAGGTCTATCACCTGCCCATCATCGACGCGCTGAGCACGTGCCGGTGGTTCACCGACTGCCTCCAGACCGTGCGCACGTGGAGCGACGCGCATCCCTCGCACCACACGCTCTTTCTCCACATCGAGCCCAAGGACGCCATCGCCGCCGCGGACCTCGACGCGCGCATCGCGTCGTTCGAGCGCGAGGTGCACGCGGTGTTCTCCGACGACCTGCTCGTGCGGCCCGACGACGTGCGCGGAACCTCTCCGACGCTCGCCGAGGCCCTTCGCACGCGGGGGTGGCCCACGCTCGGCGCGACGCGCGGGCGCGTGCTCTTCTACTTCGACGACAGCGGGGCCTTTCGCACGGCGTACACGCACAACAACGCCGACCTCAACGGCCGCGTGGCCTTCGTCGACTCGGCGCCGACCGATCCCTTCGCGGGCATCGCGATCATCAACAACCCGACGCGCACCGCGGAGATCAACGCGGCGCTCGCGGCCCGCATGATCGTGCGCCTCACGGGCTGGACGGCCACAGACCGCGAGCTCATGACCCCGCAGGATCCGCGGCAGCTCCTGCCCGTGGGCGGTCACATCAACAGCACCGACTTCCCCGCGTCGGCGCCGGGCGTCACCAACTGGATGAGCATTCCCGGTGGAACGCCCTCGCGCTGCAACCCCCTCACGGCCCCCACGGGCTGCACCTCGGCCGCGATCGAATCGCTCTGACCTCCGCGTTCCTCGCGCTCCATCGTTGACCGCACGCGTTCGCTCCGGCATCGCTCCGGGGCCATGCGCAAGCTCAACTACTCGCTCCTCGATGTGTTCACCGAGCGTCCGCTGTCGGGCGCGCCCCTCGCGGTGTTCACGCTCTCGGCGCCGCTCCCTGCGCCGACGATGCAGCAGCTCGCGCGCGAGCTGAACCTCGCCGAGACGGCCTTCGTGACGCCCTCGACGGAGCGCGGATCGGCCTCGCTCCGCGTCTTCACGCCCTTCGAAGAGCGCGCCGACGTGGGCCACACGGCGGTCGGTGCGGCCTACGTCATCGGTCGCTCCACACCGCTCGGTCACCTGCGCTTCAAGACCGCCTCGGGCGACGTCGACGTGTTCATCGAGCGCGAGGGCGGCTTCGTCTCGCGCTGCGTGATGGTGCAGGGCGCGGCGAGCTTTCGCGCGGTCGACCACGGAGCGGTCGCGGCGGCGCTCGGTGTCGCCGTGCGCGGTGAGGTCTTCGAAGGGTCCAACGGGATCACCGTGCTCCTCGCGCGTGTCGATGACGTCGATGCGGTGACACCCGACACGAAGGCGCTCGCGCAGCTCCCGTGCGCGGTGGCCGTGTACGAGGGATCGCGCGACGACGGCACCGGCGGAAGGGTCACCCGTCAGCGACTCTTCGCGCCCGAGGAGCGGCCCGCGTCGGGACCGCTCGCAGGCCTCGTCGCGCAGCGCCTTCTGCTCGATGGAGACACGCAGCCGGGGGTGCTCTCGATCCGTCAGGGCGAGCACCTCGCACGCCCCGCGGCGATCGACGTGTGGGCCACGCACGATCAGACCCCGCGCGTCGGCGGCGCCTGCGCGTCCGTGGCCCGCGGAACCTTCGAACTGCCCTACGTGTGAGCGGAGACGCGCGAGGATCTCAGCGCGCGGCGAAGGTCTGCTGCCCGATGGGGAAGCGCCAGAGCTGATCGTTCACGGCCACGCCCGCGCGGTTGATCCGCACGTTCTGCCAGGTGTTCACGCCGGAGCCGTCTTCGGTCTGCATGCTCTGACGGTTCTGGGCGTACTGATCGATGAGGTACTGCGAGAGCTCGCCCGCGCGCAGCGATCCGTCGTGGTTCGTGTCGCCCTCGGTCACGCCGCGGCGCAGAAAGTACGAGAGGTATCCGCCGGCCTGAAACCGCTGCGCGACCTGCGAGAGCACGTCCTCCTCGGAGCTGTACATCCCGAAGCGGTTGGGCGCGTTGTTGAACGCGCGTTCGAAGCCGCCGGAGAAGCAGCTGTCGAGCGCGAGCATGTTCACGTCGGCGCGCACCGTGTCGAACATCGCGGCCATCTGGTGCGAGGTGATCTCGCCGTCGCGCAGCACGATCGACTCGACGAAGCCGTCGGGGTCCGCCGCGCGATCGCCCGAGGGCACGCGGTTGCCGTGGCCCGAGTGAAAGAACATGAACACGTCGTTGGGTCCCACGCGCTGCGCCATCTGCGCGAAGGCCTGGCGCACGGCCCCGGTGGTGGCCTCGGCGTCGGTGAGCACCACGAACTGCGAGGCCGCGCCGAGGTGCGCGTTGAGGTAGGCCTGCGCGAGCTGACGCGCGTCGTCGGCGCAGCCGTAGAGGTTGCCGCGCGAGCCGTAGTCCGTGATGCCCACGAACACGCCGTACATGTTGCCCGCGCCCTGACGGCCCGCGACGTTGCCCGTGGGCACACCGCCCGCGCCGACGCGCGGCGCCTCCGACGCGCGGCCCGTGAGCGTGAAGGGCCCCGTGGCTCCCTGCCGATACGACGACACCTCGACGCGGTAGATGCCCGACTCGGGCAGCGTCACCTGGATCGTGCTGTTGGTGTCCTGCGGCGTGGTGTCGTCGTTGTTCCAGCGCTGTCCGCTCGGCGACACGAGGGCGAGCGTGGTGTCGAAGGCCGACGATTCGAGGCGCAGTTGCAGCATCGCGCCCTGCGTGCCCTGAAGGCGATACGCGCGCACGTAGCGTCCGCCCGACGACGGATCCGCCGGCGAGAGGTACTCGTTCACCGGCGTGTTGGGCGCCATGGTTCCGCCCGCGCCGAGCTGCGTGTCGGGCGGCGTGGCGGCGCCGTTGCCACCGACGACGACCATCCCCTGCCCGGGCTCGCCCGCGGTCACGTTCACCGTGTACGGGCCCGTGCTGTTGGGCTGATACGACGTCACCACGATGCGGTAGCGACCATCGATGGGCGCCGTGAAATCGAGGCGCGAGTTCAGGTCGTTCTGCGCGATGTCGTCGTTCTCCATCGCCTCGCCCGCAGGCGGCTGCACGCGCAGCAACGTGTCGAAGGCCGCGCTCTGGAGACCGACGATCACGCGCTGTCCACGGCGCAGCGTGACCGCGTGCTCGCGTTCGAAGCGCCCCTCACGGTCGCGCGTTCCATCGGGTCCGAGCGTGCCGTTGAACACCTGCGAGGCCGCGCCGTTCTGCGCGGGCTGCGCCACGCCGGGCTGACCGGGCATCGGCTGCATCGACGGCATGCCGGGTTGCGAAGGCATGGGCTGCATCGAGGGCATTCCCGGCTGCGAGGGCATCGGCTGCATCGACGGCATTCCCGGCTGCGAGGGCATCGGCTGCATCGACGGCATTCCCGGCTGCGAAGGCATCGGCTGCATCGACGGCATCCCGTTGGAGCCGGGCGGCGGAATGGGCTGCATCGACGGGTACGGCTGCATGCCGGGGCCCGGAATGGGCTGCATCCCCGTGGGCGTCTGGATGGGCTGCATGCCCGGCGTGGGCGGATTGATGGGGATCATCACGCCCGCGGGATACGGGTTCTGCGGCTGTCCCGTGGGGTACCACTCGGGGCGCACGCGGTAGCGCTCGGCGTCGTCGTGCTGCTTGTCGGCGGGCGGCTTCACGCGTCCCTCGACGAGGCCCACGGCGCGCACGGGACCGCTGCCCTGCGCGGCGTTCGGCGTGGTGAGCGCGTTGGGTCCGGGCTGCACGCGCGGCGTCTCGCGGGGTTCGTTGCGGCGGCACGCGAGGCCCTGCGAGACGAGCAGGGCGAGCAGGGTCGTGGCGGGGCGGAGACAGCGGGTGTTCATCGTGGCGTGACGCTCCTCGGCGCGATGATACGCGAAGGGGGCGCACGCTCTCGCGGACACATTTGCGAGGCGGGCGAAGGACGCGCGGTGTTGCGCGGCGAGACGGTCAGCCGGGGCGCTGCGGATTCATGAGCCGCGCGATGCGCTCTTCGAGGGGCGGGTGCGACGCGAAGAGGCGCGCGATGCCGCCGCCGTGAATGCCGAAGGCCGCCATGCTCTGCGGGAGGTCCGCGCTCTCCTGCACGCGACGCAACGACTGGAGCGCGCCCGCCATCGAGTGCGGCGACGTGAGCTGCGCGCCGCCCGCGTCCGCGCGGAACTCGCGGTACCGGCTGAACCACGCCACCACCATCGACGCGCCGAGCCCGAGGAGCATCTGCGCGAGCATCACCGTGAGCCCGTAGCCGATGCCCGTGCTGCGGTGCCCGCGTCCCTCGTCGTCACCGCGCGAGAGCGCCGCGTCGACCACCGCGCCCACCACGCGCGACACGAAGATCACGAAGGTGTTGAGCACGCCCTGGAGCAGCGTGAGCGTCACCATGTCGCCGTTGGCCGCATGCGACACCTCGTGGCCGAGCACCGCCTCGACCTGGTCGCGCGACATCACGTCGAAGAGGCCCGTGCTCACCGCGACGAGGGCGCTGTCGCGGTTCCATCCCGTGGCGAAGGCGTTGGGGTCTGGCGAGTCGTAGATGCCCACCTCGGGCATGTCGATGCCCGCGCGCTGCGAGAGGCGGCGTACGGTCTCGACGAGCCAGTGCTCGGCCTCGCTGCGCGGCTGCTCGATGACGTGCACGCGCATCGTCCACTTCGCCATCGTCTTCGACAGCAGCAGCGAGAGGAACGACCCGCCGAAGCCGAAGATCAGCGCGTAGACGAACAGCGACGACCACTGTCCCGGCGGGAGCACGCCCGACACTTCGAGCGCGAAGAACACCGCGCCGAGCACCATCGTGACGGCGAGGTTCGTGAGGATCAGCAGCAGCACTCTCATGGCGCCGCGCAACCTGTGTGCGTCGCCACCGCGGGTCAAGTGCGTCGCGGCCTACGCAATACGCCGCGAGGGTCGCGCGTTGAGACCCGCACGCACACCGCTCACGCGAGCTGCGAGGTCCACTGCGCGAGCTCGCCCACGATCACGCGCGGCGCACGACGGAGCGCCGCCACGTTGGCCGATCCCGTGAGCAGCATGATCGCGCGGAGTTCCTGCTCGACGCCGTCGAGGTAGGCCTCGGCGCCCTCGCGTCCGCCTTCGCGCAGCGCCTTGAGCGTGGGCCGCGCGATGCCGCACACCGTGGCCCCGAGCGCGATCGCCCGCGCCACGTCGCTGCCCGTCTGCACGCCGCCCGTCGCGATCACCGTCTCGAAGCCCAGGGGCACCGTCAGCGCCACGCTCGCCGCCGTGGGCACGCCCCAGTCCCACAGCGCCTCGCCGAGCCGCTTCGCAGCGCCCTCAGCCCGCAGCGTCTCGACGCCCACCCACGACGTGCCGCCGGCGCCCGACACATCGACATGACGAACACCCGCAGCACGGAGCTTTCGCGCCGCCGCGAGCCCGATGCCGTTGCCCGTCTCCTTCGCGACCACGGGCACGCCGAGCTCGCCCACGAGGCGCTCGAACAGCGGAACCCCTCCGCGAAAATCACGGTCGCCGCCGGGCTGCACGAGCTCCATCGCGGGGTTGAGGTGCACGCACAGCGCGTCGGCGCCCACGTCGGTCGCGAGGGCCCGCAGCGCGTCGACGCCCATCTCGCGCGCCTGCACCATGCCCACGTTGCCGAGCACCAGCGTGGTCGGCGCGGCCTCTCGCACGGCGTAGGTCCACGCGACCTCGGCGCGGCGGTGCATCGCGCGCTGGCTGCCGAGTCCGAAGCCGTAGCCGCGCTTCTCGGCGATCTCGGCGAGCGTGCGGTTCACCGTCGCAGCGTCGTCGGTGCCACCCGTCATCGCCGCGATCACGATGGGCGCGCGGAGCGTGCGACCGAGCACCGTCACCGACGTGTCGAGGTCGTCGAGCGAGAGCTCCGGCAGGCCGTCGTGCACCAGCTTCACGCACTCGAGCAGCGTCGTGCGATCGCGAAAGCCCACGGGGCCCGTCGCGCAGAGATCCAGGTGGTCACGCTTCCGCTGTCCGATGTCGGTGCTCATCTCGTCGCCCTCGCTACTACAGCTCTCCCGCCAGGGGAACCGTCGCCCTCCGATGCCGCCGCGCGCACCTCGGGTGCAGCGCACGGTGCCGTGGTGCGGGTGACGGAGAATGTCCCCAGGGGCACGTCGCGATTTTCTCGTCGGCGATGGGCACGGCGCAGAGTCGCGTCACCGAAAGGAACCCAACACCATGAACGACAACGCGCACGACGAAGGGCTCTCGCACACCGGCAACCGCTACCTCATCAGCGACCGCGAGCTCGACCTGCTGGCCGAGGCCGAGCTGGCCTTCGAACGCTCCGCGCGCACCGCGGCGTGGTGGGCCACGGGCAACCTCGACGACGCAGGGGCCTGCGACGCGGCGTGAGCGGTGTGATGGGGAGCGTGCGGCGGCCGCGCGGGGGGCGCGGCGCCGTGCGAGGGATCAGAAGCGGGCGGTGAGCTGGAGCGAGACCGAGTTCATCGTGGCCGTGTAGACGCCGCGGTTGATGGTGCACGCCTGCGCGCCGCGCGTGCCGGTGCAGCCCGTCGCGGGATCGATCTGGCCCTCGGGGGTGTAGCCCGCCGGCGGGTTCGCGGGGTTGGGCACCGGCGCCGACGGAATGGTGATCGCGCGCTGGCCCGTCGAGGCGTCGAAGGTCTGGAAGAAGTAGTGGCCGTAGGAGAGGTTCACCGTGAGCCAGTTCCAGCGGTAGGCGACGCCCGCGTTGACGGTGCCGCCCGCGTAGGCCGGGAGGTGGATCGACGTGGCCACGGGCGACGCGCCGCCCGTCTCGTACGAGCCGCCCGCGCGGATCGCGAGGGTGCCGGGAATGACGTTCCAGTCGCCGCCGAGGCGGAAGCCCGCGACGTCGCTGAGGGCCGAACGGATGGAGATGGCGCGCGGCGCAGGCACCGACGTGCCCGACGGGTCGATCTGGATGTTGCCCGTGTTCGCGAGGTCGGTCTGCGCGAGGTTGCTCGTGGCCTCGTAGGTGAACATCGCTTCGATGTCGAAGACGTCGTGCACCATCGGGTCGTAGAGGCCCGAGCCGTCGTTCTGAAAGTGCTCGGCCCCGGCGCGCGGGTGGTTGTAGCGAAGGCCCGCGCGGAGCGTCCACGGGAGGTTCACCTTCATGCTGTCGATGGTGAACGTGCTCGCGATGTTGCCGTTGGGCGCGCGGGTGTAGGGCAGCGCGACGTTGTTCGCCGTGCCCGATCCGTCGATGGGGAAGTTGTAGTGAAACTGCGCGCCGAACGAGAGGAAGCGCGTCGGGAGGATCTGCGTCGAGAGGCTGCCCGCGAGGAAGAAGGCCGACGCGTCGAGGTTGATGCGCACGTCGGAGGCGGGCGACTGCGGCGCGCTCGCGTCGGCGTTCACGTGGAGGCCGAACTGAAAGCGCGCGAACGAGGGCTCGATGCCGATGCCGAAGCGCAGCCACGGGAGCGGCTGCACCGCGAGGGCGATCACCGGGTGCAGCACGAGGAGGTTCTTGCTGAAGAGCAGGTTGCGCGCGGGCGACGGCGCCTGGAACGACTGTCCCGTGACCGAGTCGCGCGCGGTGACCGTGTCGTCGTAGACCTGACCCGAGCCCGTGGTCGACGGCGCGAAGGCGCCGAAGCCCAGGGTGAACATGCGGTTGATGCGGTACGTGCCGAGGATCATCGGCGCGAGCGCCACGCCCGCGTTGTTGCAGACCTCGGGGTACGGAACGTTGCCGCTCTGGTAGAGGGGATCGCTGCCGTTGCCCGGATCGAAGACCGTGCCCTCGGCGCGCACCGCGGCGCCATCGCGCGGAGACTCGTAGTTGCCCGTGCGCTGGAAGCAATGGCTGAAGCGCCCGACGTTCGACGAGAGGGTGACCTGGAGGCCGGGAAGCGCCGCGATGCCCGCGACGTTGTGCATCACCGCGGAGGGGTCGCTCGCGCGCGCCACGAAGGCGCCGCCACGACCGAAGGCCGCAGCGCCGTTCTCCGGGAGCTCGATGCCGAACGCCCACGCCGACGACGGCATCGCCGCCCCGACCACCAGCGCCGCCGTCGCGAGCGCCCTCACCCCGTTGGAATTCCGCATGGAACCGATGACCTCCGTTGAAACCCGCCGCGCGGTGGGCGACCGTTGCCGCCCCGTGCGCGGCACGCGTTGACGATGCGCTCCACCCGACTCCGTACCTTCGCCCGAGTGGCGCTGCTCGGCGCGATGCTCGCCGCTCCGCTGGCCCTCACGCAAGTGCCATCTGTTCGCGCGGCGGTGTTCTCCCTCGCTGCGTTCATGCGTACGGGAAGCCCTGCGGCGCTCGCGCTCTACGTCGTGGTCGCGGCCCTCGGCAGCGTGCTCACGATCCCGCTCTGGATCCTCTCGGCGCTCGCGGGCTACGCCTACGGCATGCCCCTCGGCGCCCTCGCGGCGCTCCCCTCGATCACCCTCGGCGCCCTCGTCGCAGCCCTTCTGGGAAGGCGTTTCGCGAAGACCTCCATGGGCGCTGCGCTGCGCGAGCATCCCCGCTTTCGCACCATCGACGCCATCGTGCGTCACGACGGCCGACGCATCGCGACGCTGCTTCGCGTCACGCCGGTGATGCCCCAGAACTTCCTCCACTACGCGCTGGGAGCGACCTCGCTGCCGCTCCGCGACTTCGCCTTCGCGACCTTCGTGGGATTGATCCCCGCGGTGAGCGGCCAGGTCTACGTGGGCTCGCTCGTGCGCGACGCGACGGAGCTCATGGAGCAGG
Source organism: uncultured Myxococcaceae bacterium (assembly GCA_945952225.1). Lineage (GTDB taxonomy): Bacteria > Myxococcota_A > Polyangia > Polyangiales > CAISKJ01. Next base: position 3,823 of record CAMFHP010000064.1, on the reverse strand, counting down.
GCGGCTCGCTCACCGATCCGCGCACGATCGCGAAGTTCGCGGGCGCGGTGGTGGCGACGGCGGTGCTGCTCACGCTGGTGGTGCGACGCGCGCAGCGGGCGCTGGCGCAGGCCCTCGCGGCGCAGTCGCGCGAGACGCCCGCCGCGGAGTGACGCTCACGCGAGGGGGCGCATTGTCAGCCCTCGTCGAACTCGCGACGCAGCACCGAGATCGTCTCCAGGTCCAGGAGATCCTTGGCGCGCCCCGCTGCGCGCTTGCAGCGTTCGAGTCCGTCGAGCGTGAGGATTCGCACGGGCCGTTCGAAGAGCGTGACCTCCATCGATGCTTCGAGCGCTTCCGGGTACTGGCCGAGACCGGGCACCTCGCCGAGGAGGTCGACATCCCCTGCGTCGCATCGAAGCGTGAAGTTGAGCCCTGATCGCAGGGTCTGCTCATCGAAGAAGAACGAAAGCTCGGGAGGAAAGTCGCGCAGCCGCGGCTTCAACGGTCCCAACGCCTGCGCGAGTCGCCGGAGGTTCTCGCGGCTGCGCTCGTAGCAGAGGTCGAAGTCGAACGTCGCGCGCGTCGATCCATGGAGCGTCATCGCGATTCCGCCGAGCACCACGTAGGCGACCTGCGCGTCACCGAGCGCCTCAACGACCCTTCGCGGCGCGAACACGCGCGATCCCTCCCGTCGCCTCGATGAAGGCCACCAGTTCGAGCATACGTTCGAGGCGCTCCGTCGGCGTGCGCTTGAGGTTCTCGCGCAGCTGCGTCACGTCGACCCCGAGAGGCATCACCGCGAGCACGCGCCGATCCCACGGCACCACGTCGTCGTCTGCACACCGGCCGTCACCGTCGACGTTCTCCATGAGCCGGATCGTCGCACGCTCACGCGAGGGGGCGCACGCCGAAGCGCGCGAGCAGCGTCACGAGCTTCGTCAGGGGAAGGCCCACCACCGCGGTGAAATCATCGCCCGTGATGCGTTCGAAGAGCGCCACGCCGAGGGACTCCACCCGGTACGAGCCCGCGCAGTCGACGGGGTTGTCGAGCGCCACGTAGCGCGCGATCTCGTCGGCGGTGAGCGCGCGCATCGCGAGTTCGTGCGTGTCGACCACGTGCTCCACGCATCCGCTCGCGCCGTGGTGCACCACCAGCGCCGTGTGGAGCCGGTGGACGCGTCCCGCCATGCCTTCGAGCTGCGCGCACGCGGCCTCGACGGTGTGCGGCTTGCCGAGGCGGCGTCCGTCGAGTTCGCCCATCTGGTCCGAGCCGATCACCAGCGCGTCGGGGTGCAGCGCGGCGAGGCTCGCGGCCTTTCCCTTCGCGAGCAGGGTCACCAGCTCGGGCACCGGAAGATGCGCGAAGCGGGCCTTGTCGACGTCTTCGTCGTAGGGCGGCGCCATCGACTCGATGGCCAGCGGAAGCCGTGACACAAGCTCGCGGCGGTACCGCGACGTCGACGCGAGAACGATGCGCATGAACCCGCCATCGCCCGAAGCGCGCGACGGTTCAAGCGCAATGCGGGAACCCCCGCGCGGTCACACCCAGCGCGGCGGCGGAACCCATCCGCCGAAGAGGTCTTCGAGCTCCGTGGCGACGCGCAGGGTGACGTGGTCGCAGCGCGGCGCGCCCACGACCTGAACCCCCAGCGGAAGTCCGTCGGGGGTGAGCCCGAGGGGAACCTGCGTGACCGGCACGTGCATCACGTTGAAGGCCGCGGTGTAGCCCCACTGCACGGGCCAGAAGAGCGGCGCGCCGTGCAGCGGTGCCACGCGCGTGTGCGAGGGGTACAGCATCACGCCGCGGTCGCCGAGCATCGTGTGGAGCTCCTCGCGGGCGCGCTGCGTGTGGGCGAGCACCTTCTCCATGTCGACGGGGAGGCTCTTCGTCACGCGTTCGAGCACGCACAATCCCAGCGAGGGGAGCGTGTAGCGCGAGCGTCCGCGGAGCGACGCGGGGATCTCACGGAGCACGTCGCGCAGGCGCAGCGTGGTGCCGTTGCCGAGCATCATCGCGTAGGGGGTGTCGGCGGCGGCGTCCATCGCGGCGGCCCAGAGCTGCACGGCCTCGCGGAGCACCGGAAGGTCGACCTCGCGCACCCGCGCACCACGGCGTTCGAGCGCCCGCGCGGCCCGTGATTGCGCGTCGAGGAGGCGTCCATCGACGGAGCGCGGACCGAGGCTCGTCGCGCCGCGCACGTCGAAGACCGTGACCCCGCGGAGGTCGACGGTGCCGGGGTCGTGGAGGTCCATCGCGTGGGTGTGGGCGTCGTCGGGATGCGGGCCCGCGAGCACCTTCAACGCAGCGAAGAGGTCCTCCGCGCGCCGTGCGAGGGGGCCGCTGCCGAGCATCTTCTGCGCGTCGTTCTCCGCGTTGGGAAACTGCCCCGCGTTGGGCACGAGCCCCGGCGTGGGCTTGTGTCCGAAGACGCCGTTGAAGAACGCCGGCATGCGGATCGATCCGCCGATGTCGGCACCGAGCCCCAGGGGCGACGCGCCCGCGCCCACGATGGCCCCCTCACCGCCGGAGCTTCCGCCCGCGGTGCGCGCGGGGTCGTAGGCCGATCCCGTGCGGCCGTAGAGCTGGTTCGTGCTCTCCATCCACATGCAGAGCTCGGAGGTGTTGGTCACACCGAGGGGGATCATGCCCGCTGCACGGAGCCGCGCGACCGTGGGCGCGTCGTGCGTGGCCACGGTGCCCGCGCGTGCGACGAGCCCCGCGGTCCAGGGCATTCCCGTGAGCGCGAACGACTCCTTGATCGTGCAGGGCACACCGAGAAACGGGGGAAGGTCCTCGTCACCGCGGACGAGTCGCGCATCGGCCGCGTCGGCCTCGCGGCGCGCGTCTTCGAAGCGGTCGCGCACGATGGCGTGGAGCTGCGGGTTCACGCGCTCGGCATGGCGGATGTGCGCGTCGACCACCTCGCGGGCGCTCACCTCGCGGGCGCGGATGCGACGGGCCAGAGCGACGGCAGACGAGAGCAGCAGCGGGTCCACGGCGCGCAGCGTTGCACCACGGGGCGTCGGGGCGTCAAGCGCGGTCGCGGTGTGGGTTGACAGCGCGCGAAGCGGTCGGGCAGCGTGTGAAGTGCCGTGGCCGTCGGTTCGGCCGCGCGCAACGGGGAGACACGACGATGACAACGAAGAAGACGAAGAGCGCGGGCAAGACGAAGAGCACGGGCAAGACGAAGCGCGAGGTCGACGCGCCGCGCGTGGCCGACGTGACCGAGCTGGTGCAGGGGAACCGCGAGCAGACGGCCGCGCTGTTCGCGCAGTACCGCCGCGTGGTGAAGAAGGAGTCCGACGCGCTGCCCGCGACGGCGGACATGAACCGCGAGGAGCGCGCGGTCACCAACGGACGCATCCTCACCGACGAGATGCCCGCCCTGCACACGATGCTCGACGTGATCGACGCGCACGCGGCGGTGTTCGCCTCCCTCGCCGCCAAGGACCACGGCCGCGACCCCGACCGCGTGGAGACCGCCCCCGCGCGCCACGCCCTGGAGCTGCTGGAGGCGCTCGTTCCGCTCGTCGACGAGCTGGCCGTCGCGCACCGCCGCGCGGCGGATCTCGCGCTGCGTCTCGGCGAGCTCACGCGCTCGGTGACCACGCCCGCCTACGCCATCGGCAACGCCAACGCCGCGGTGAACCCCGCGCTCCGTTCGGCGATGGCGCCGGTCAACGACTACTACCGCGGCCGCGTCACCCGCTCGCGCCCCCGCACGGCGCCCGCCCCCACGAAGTAGCCCTCCGCCCCCCTATCGCGATGGCCCGCGCACCCCCATCGCGATGGCCCGCGCACCCCCATTGCGATGGCCCGCGCACCCCCATTGCGATGGCC
>CAMFHP010000063.1 GCA_945952225.1 uncultured Myxococcaceae bacterium | reverse complement strand
CGTCTGCGCGCAGCGTGCCTCTACGCAACTTCAGGCAGCCGCTGGAACGGTCCCGACCAGACGTGATCCGTGATCCCGGCCTCCATCGCGGGCGTCACACGCAGCGTGAGATGCACGCGGCAGAAGTTGTAGTAGCCGAAGTACAGCGCGACCGCGGCGCGAAGGTTGTCGAGCTTCGTGGAGAAAGCGTTGGTGAGCCGCGTGAACCGGCGCTGGCTCATGCGCTTGGTGAGGTTCGATCGCTCGACGTACAAGGTGCTCACGTCGGCCTCGTTGGGCGTGCCCGTGACCACGCGCTTCACTGAGCGCACGACGCGACCGCGCGAGTACCTCACGTCGTCGCGGCTCGCGCCCCCGGCCTCGTCGCTCTGGTACGTCTTCAGGATTTGCGCGTAGTTCACGCGCGTTCCGAACGCCGCCTCGATGGCCTCGATGTAGGGCTTGAAGCCGTCGGTCGTGATCTGCGGGGCGCCGAGCACGCGCCCGCGGAGGTCGGCGGCGAACTCGTTGGCCGAAGCCGCCGTGCGCTTGTCCACGCGGAAGCACGGGACGATCTTCGTCCGCGCGTCGAGGGCGACCCATGTGTACTGGTCCCCGTACTCGTCGGGGTGATCCTCGTCGCGGTGTGCCTCCTTGCAGCCCACGAACGACGACACCTCGTCGAGCTCCAGCACATCGCAGTGCAGCTCTCTCATCCTCTCGTCGAGGACCCTGCGACACCCCTCGCCGACCCGCAGCAGAAGATCCGTGACGGTGCGCCGAGAGACCCCCGTCATCCGTCCCGTAGCGCGCAGAGAGCATCCGTCCACGAGGGCAGACACCACCCTTACGCGCTCGCCCATCGGGAGCACGTTCATCGCCGTTGCCTTTCTGCCGCGGGGTGCCTACGGTGGGTTTGCGCGACTCCGCGCAGGCCCACCCCTGCCGGTTGTTGCCAGCCTCGCCCGCGGGTACCAGCCGCGGGTGAGGCCCTACTAAACCTGCGACCAGTGTATCCGATCCCCTCTCGCAGTCCATCTAAAACACCTTAAAATAAAGCGTTTTGCGCAAACCATCACCCGCCGTCGTTGGAGAGGATCGGTGCACGCGCGATGGACTGTGTGGGTCGTACGGCGCCGAGGGTGGGCTTCGTTCTCTGGCGCGAGCGGTCGGTGACAGGCTACGTCACGAATGGCGCGTGGGATGGAGGAGCGGACGTGTGCCGCGGTGAGACGGTGCTATGCGCGGCGAGAGGGCGGGCGGGAGCAAACTTCACCACTGCGCGGGCAACGCGCGCAGACCTCACCACCCGCGCTCAGACTTAGCCACTACCCCGTACGACGACGCGTTGACCGACGCGCTCCTCGCCACACCCGACCGCGACGTCGTGCGTGGCACCAACCGCGACGCGTCGCTCTACAACCTCGCGTGGCGCTGGCTCGCAGCAGAGCCTCCCTTCGAGCCCCACATGAACGCGGGGAGGCGCGCGGGCACGCTGCGCTACCGCGACGGCCGATACCGAACGTGGCGCACCGTCGATCAGGTGATCGTCGCGCCCGCGCTGCTCACGTCGACCGCATGGACGCTCGACGAGGCGCGCAGCGGCGTGTGGCACCACGACGTGCTCCGAGGCCCGAAGGGCGCAGCACTTGGGGGGTCCTTCGACCACCTGCCGGTGTCGTTGCGGCTGGAGTACATTGCGCCGGAGGCGACCCGATGAACCAACGACAGGCCTTTGTGAACGCGGCCCGCAACGCCCGACGCGCCGCCATCGATGCCGAGCGCAACCGCGAGGAGATGCTCGACGTGCTCGCCGAGCTGGAGGCCGCGATCAACGCCGACACCTCGCCCGGCACCTTCGCGCTCTACCGCCACGGCACGGGCCTCCCGCGCGTGCTGCCGACGGGTTCTCTCGCCGAGCGGGTGGCGGCGGGCGATACGCTCTCCATCGTCACGCGCGGCGCCAGCGAGAGGCTCTGCGCGTTCGTGCCCGAGGCGCGCGTGTACCCGATCCAGATCGGATTCTCGAACCGCGTGTTCTTTGCCCACGACCGCGAGGACCTCGCGTCGATCCTCGCGAAGGCGTTGGAGGAACCGCACATCGGGCGCTTCCTCAACCAGACGCTCGGCCCCCTCGACGCCGCGAAGGCGCCGGATCCCGAAACGCACACGTAGCCCTCACTCGTCGTCCTCGTCGGGCGGCGGCGGCGCGGGGCGCGGACCATCGAGCACCGCGAGCACCATCCCGTCGGCCTGCGCGCGCATCGCGCGGACCCGCACGAGCGCCGCTTCGACCTCTCCGCGCAGCACCGGCAGCCGCAGACGCATCGCGCACGTGCGCAGCGTCTGGAGCGCCTCCTCCCACGTCGCGAGGGGCGCCGCGCTCGCATCGAACGATCCCCACGCGCGACGGAGCCACGCTTCGAACACCGCCGTGTCGCCGCGCGTGCGGTACGCCACCACCGCGAGCTGCTCCGCGTGCGGAATCGTCGCGTCACCCAGCGCGCGCAACACCTCGCGCGCCTCGCCCTCGCGCGCCGCCTCGACCACCGCGCGCATCGACGCGTCGTGGAACCACGCGGGCGCATCGTGGGCCGGCGCGTACGAGCCCGTGCGCCAGTAGTCGACCCACGCATCGAGGATCGGGTTGTGCGCGGGCACACGAACCACGTCGAGGTCCCACCGTCGCGCGGTGTCGATCGCGTAGTGCGGAATGTCGTGCGAGCGCAGCACCGCCTCGTGGTCCCACCCGCGGCGCGCGGGGAGCTCGTCGAGCATGCGTTGCACCGACATCCACGAGAAGCCCATGGGCCATGCGTTGCCCGCCGCCCACTGCGCGTCGAGCCGCGCGACCGCCCACGACGACACGGGCAACAGCGACTCGCGGAACGCGCGCTCCAACGCCGAACGACGGCGCCGCGTGTACCGCGAGTCCCAGAGCGTGCGCATCTTCTCCCAGTCGTTGTCGACGAGCTGCCAGCCCACGATGAGGTCTTCGAAGGGCGCCATGTCGCCGCGCACCGGGTCTCCCCACGCGGCCCACGCGCGCGCTCGCATCGCGGGGAACCACAGTCGATCCACCGCGAACGCGCATCCCTCGTGCGACACCGCGCGCAGCATCTCCTCGGCGAAGCTCGGATACCGCGCGAGCCACGCCGCATCGGGCGTCGGAACCCTGCGCGAGAGGCACGGCACGGCCTCGACCCTTCCGCTCACGGCGATGAGCGCTCGTGACGAGGCCAGCGCAGCACGCCACGTCCGTTGTGCCGTCGGCGGGAGCCGCGTGATCGCCCGCAGCGCCATCGCATCGCGCCGCGCAGGCGCCGTGGCCGCGAGCATCCGACACTGGGGAACGTCGCTCGTCAGCATCGCGTCCCACACCGTCGCGTCGCGGTCACCGAGCGCGCGCTGACGGAGCCGCTCGCGCACGCAGCGCCACAAGGTCGCCTCGTGGGCGGGCGTCGCGGGCTCCGCGTCGAGGTCGGCCATCGTCGGGTGCGCGCGCAGCGCGAGGAGCCGCACGTCCCACCCGTCGTGCACCGTCGATCGCACGGGGGCGATGCGCGCGAAGGCGCCGTCGACATCGCCCATCGCGAAGGCCGCTTCCGACGCCGCGCGGAGGCCTTCGGGCGTCTCGCAATGGGCCGAGCGCGCGCGTTCGAAGTCGCCGAGCGCGCGGTCGAGACGCACGTCGAGGTCGCAGCGTCCGTGGGCGCGGGCCCAGGCACGCACCGCAGCGAGCGTGCGCTCATCGGCGGGTGGAAAGCTCGCCTCCACCCGCGCGGGCGCATCGAGCAGCGCCTTCACCGCGCCGCGATGGAGCGGGCTCATCGAGGCCCGTCGCAACTGCCATCCCTGCGCGTTCGTCCAACGACGGCGCGTGGTGAAGGTGCGCGCGTCGACGCGCTCCACGTCGCGCAGCGGGTCCCCCACCGAACGCATCGCGAGGCCGCCCGACACGACGAGCGCCGCGCCCACCGCGAGCGCCGCGAGCAGCGACGACACGGCGCGCACACGCCAGGTACGACGCGTGATCGACGACACGGCGAGCGCCACGAGCGCCGTGAGCAGCACGAAGGCCGCGAAGGCGAAGTTGCCGAAGGCGCAGAAGACGGCGAGCGAATCATCCATGCGCGCGGAGGGGCGTTGCGTATACCGCAGCCCCGCGCGTCGTCGCGCGATGAAGCGTCGAGGGAGTTCCCCACGCTGCGACGGCGGGTCTCATGCGGCGCGCTTGACCGGGGCCTCGCACCGCCGCGATAACGCCACCGCCATGCACACGTCGAAGCGTTCGCCCGCGGCCCTCGCGCTCGCCCTGCTCTTCGGAACCCTCGGATGCGGCGAGAGCGCAGCGCCCGTGGCCGATGGAGGACTCGATGCATCCCGCGATGGTGCGGTGACCGCCGACGCCGACGTGACGCCCGCGGACGTCGCCGTCGACACGACGCCCGCGCGTCCGCCGCCCACGCTCGGTCTCAACGACGTATCGGTGCTCTTTCCTTCGCCCGCCACGCAGGAGGCGCCGGGCTACCTGCGCCCCACGGACATGGCCGCCCACGGCGTGCTGCTGCCGCGCGCGGTGTTCGATCGCATCCCGGGCTTCCCCGTGGTGCCCGCCGACGCCATCGCGTACGACCGCATGCGCGTGCTCTCGCTGCGCGTCGACGGATGCGGCGGACCGCACACGAGCTGCTATCCGCAGGTCCGTCTCGTGATGCAGCCGATGCGCACGAACCTCGCGCGCGACTCGGCGCTGCACCTCTTCTACCGCCTCACGCCCGCGGAGATGGACGACGTGGTGCAGTCGCTCCGTCGCATGCGCGCGCTCGCGCCGGGCCTCACCGATGGACCGCTGGAGGTGAACCGCGCGCTCACCACACAGGGCATCGACGGCGCGTGGGGAACGGCCCTCCGCGAGCTCGTGCTGCGCCACCTCGGCGAGGAGCGTCTCCAGCGCGTGACCTTCTTTCTCCGCGCGCCCCCGGCGACGGAGGTGTGGTTCTTCGGCGGCCTGGAGCGCAACGCGATGAACGCCTTCGAGGCCATGACAATCGTGGGCGTGGGCATGGGCAACCAGCGCGTGATCCACACCGAGGAGGAGGCGGGCTTTCGCTACGACTTCGCGCCCGTGGGCACGACGCCCGAGAACCACAACGCGGTGCTGAGCGCGGCCACGTCGGCGATGGCCACCGAGGAGCGTCGTCGCGCGGCGGTGGCCTCGCTCTACCGCGTCGAGAACCCGCTGCGGTACGTGCCCGATGAGCTTCCGTGCGCGGGCTGCCACGTGTCGACCTACGTGCTCGGCGAGGCGGCGCGCACGCACGGTCTTGTGGCCGAGCAGTTCGCGACGGAGCGCTACACCAACGCGCGCTTCGACCTCACCGTGCGCGGAACGGCCGGCGAGCAGGCCTCGTCGCTGCGCGCGTTCGGGTGGTTCAACAGCGAGCCGATGATCTCGCAGCGCACCGTGAACGAGACCGCCGCGGTCATCGAGGATCTCGACACGCGCCATCCTGCGCGCTGAGCGGCGGCGGGCTGTGGGATGCGCCCCACGTCAGTGCATTCGTGCTCATGGCGTGGCGGGCACCGCGCTGCCGAAGTTGCGTCCGCCCACCACCACGGCGGGCCCCGCGGGCGTCGGCTGCGGTGCCACGGGCTCCGGGCGCCCGAAGCGGAACATCGCCGTCGCGTGAACTCCCATCGCCTCGGACGCGCCGTCGAGGGACAGCGTCGCGTCGGTGTCGGGCGTGCGATCCCAGGCGAGCTCGTGGTCGACGGTCTGCGTGGGGCGCTGCGCGAAGCCCTGGAGCGTGAGCGTCGGGGAACCGCGCGTCAGCCGTACGCCCGCGGGCAGCGTCACGGTCAGCGTGAGCGGAAGCTCGATCGGCGAGGTCCACGCGATGTGCGCGCGGAGCACGGCGTGGTGGTCGTCGCGCTGGAGCGTCTCCCACGTGAGTCGCACGGGCGCGCGAAGGTGCTCCTCGGGCGTCGCAGACTGCGCGACGGCGGCGGGCGTGGGAGCGGGCGACGGCGCGCTTCGAGATGCGGCGCAGGCCACGAGCGGGAGCGCGAGAAGCAGCGAACGGATGCGAGCGTTCATGGGTGTTCTCCGTGCGTTCAGAAGCAGCGCGGCGAGGCGCTCGGGTAGGGGTAGAAGCGCGTCGGCTGCGTCACCGCGTCGACCGTCGACGGGCGGAATCCGTTGCACACGAGCGCATCGAGGAAGTCGGCGAAGTGCGGTGCGGGACGTGACGATCGAACGGCACCGAGGGGCGTTCCCATGCCGTCGATGCGGCTCCACTCCCAGGCGCGATAGCCGCGCGCGAAGGTCGGACCCTGCATGTGTCCCGACGCGAGCGCGCGGTACATCGCGGGTGAGTTCTCGCCGGTGGCGCCACGGAGGCCCCACATCATGGCGGAGACCTCGTTCTCGTCGATGCGCTGTTCGAGCCCCTCGCTCGCCACGGGACGCACCCACGTCGGTGTCGCAGTCGCGCCGTACCGCCGCGCGCCGATGTCGAACCAGAAGAACGCCCCGTCCTGCTTGTCGTAGTAGAGCGAGCTCGATCGCACGTCGCTGCTGAACCACGTCGCGAAGCCCTCGGACCACGCCATGCCCGGGTACACCCGCCCGCCGAGAATGTGCCGCCCCGCCTCGCTCGGCGGCGCGCTGTAGCTGTCCATCACCCAGTGACCGAGCTCGTGGGCGGTGACCGCATCGGACCAGTATCCCTGCGACGAGGAGCCGCTGAGAAAGCCCTGCGTCGCGAACTGCTCGCCCGCAGACGTCTCCGTGCCGAACAGACGGATGTTGCTCTGCCACATGCACGCGCCGCAGCTCCACGACGTGCCTGGCTGGAACCACACGACGAGCTTCAGTCCGTCGCGTCCAAACTGGTTGCGCGCGAAGGCGTACGCGTAGCGCAGGTAGTCGTAGATGCGCGCCGCGCCCGATCCCATCGCCTCGGTGATCACCAGGGTGCCGCCCGGTACGAGCGTTGTGGTGTTCCACGTCCACCCCCACGCGACGGGATTGGTGGGCGCCAACTGGTAGTCCTGCTCACCAGGCGTCGCGAAGCGCGGATTCGCGACGACGTACTTCAGGTTGCCCTGCTCGTCGGCCGCGACGGCCATCACGATGACCCGGTCGTCTGCCGTGGGTGCCGTCGGCACACGCAGCGTGTAGGTGCCGCCATCGACGGTTCCGAGCGACGTGAAGGTCGCGTCGTAGAGCTGGTTCGAGCCGCTCGCGGTGAAGCGCCCCGAGAGCATCAGAAAGCCCTGCGCCCATGCGCGAAAGCTCGTCGCGCTCCAATCCGTCGGGGCGGTGGTGCTGTTGGGTCCGCGCGCGTCGTAGGCCACGCGTCCCGTGATCGTGCGCACCGGCACATCGGCGGCGCAGAAGTCTCCCACCGGCGACACCACACACGTTCGCGCGCAGCTCTGCGTGCGCCACGCGCCGCCCGTGCACGTGCGGATCGCCGTCGCCCCCACACACTCGATGGCGCCCTCGCGGCACGGCCCCGTGGGCTCACAGGTCGCCACGCCGTCGATGCTCAACGTACAGCGCTCTCCGCTCGGACACGTGAAGCGCCGCAGCGTCGCCACGCCGTCTCCTTCGAGCGGAACCGAGCAGTACTCGCCCACGCTCGCGCTCACGCAGCGTCCGTCGATGGTCACGCCGCCGCACGGATCGACCGCGGGCACATCGGGCACCGCCGCATCGGGCGCCCCGTCGCCGTGGATGTTCAACCGATACGATCCCGCGGCGCCGCGGTAGCCATCGAGCGCGACGACCACGACCTGCCCCGCGGTGAGGGCCACGGTCACCGACGACTGCTGTCCGCCGTCGCCGAGGTCGTCGTTGCAGGCGAGCGCAGTGCCCGCGCATCCGCCGACGCGAACCGTGAGCAGCGTGTCGTAGGTCGACCCGCGCGTGTCGAAGGTGAACGCGCCCGACGTGGGTGCGGTCCATCGCCAGACCATGTCGGGCGATGGGGTCGACACGGTGTCGGAGCATCCGTCGGGCGGCGTGTGCGTGTCGGCGCGTCCGAGGGTGGTGCCCACGGCCACCGCGTCACCGAGCGCCGATCCGATCGCGAGGGGAACACACGCGCCCATCGTCGACGCATCGACGCTCCCGTCGGGCGATGCGCTCGCATCGGGTGGCGCGCTCGCATCGGGCGTCGCGCTTCCGACACACGCCCCCGCGACGCACGACTCACCCACCCCGCACGCGCGCCCGCACGCCGCGCAGTTGCGGGCATCGCTCTGGAGGTCGGCGCACACGCCCTCGCAGGTCGCGCGCGGCGCCGGGCACCCGTCGATGCACACGCCCTCCTCGCACCGTTGTCCCGCTCCGCACGCCGCCCCGCACGCGCCGCAGTGCGACGCGTTCCGCGCGAGGTCGACGCACGCGCCCGCGCAGTTCTGCTGCGCGCCCGAACACGCGGGTGCGCCGTCTCGCGGAGGCTCGCCACCACCGCCACCGCCGCCGTAGCCGCCTGCACTGCACGCGAGCACGGCCGCCATGAGCGATGCCGCGCGCAGGAGCGCTCCGAATCCTGTTGATCGTGTCGTCACGTCTCGTCCTCCCCGGTGCGCGCCGTCACAACGCGCGCTCCCCGAGGAGCCGTGACGTTCAGGTGGAGCACGCTCTGACACCGCCCCGGTGAGCGCCGCGCAATGAGTCCCACCGCCGTGCGCGCAAGGCCCCGATGCGGGGCCTCGCCCATGGAGGTCCCAGTGGAAGAGCCTTCGCCCGGGGCGCCATCCCCGCTGCGCTCTGCGGCGCGCGGTTCACCGCACGAGCGACACCGCGGAGCACAGCGGACCGACCGCGCAGCGCACCACGTCGTCACCCGCTTCGGGCACGAACGCGAAGCCCGTGGGCACGCTCACCACGCGCCCCTCGTCGGCCCCCACGCCGCCGCACGCGACCTCTCCCGTGAGGTCGTCGGCGCCGCGTCCGCTCGCGAGGTTGCCGCTCTCTTCGCCCCACAGCTCGGCCCCCCGCGCCGTGCGTCGCAGCATCACGTTCGCGCAGTGGAGCGTCAGCCGTCGCAATCCGCGCCGCGGCGTTCGCGCGGGCTCTGCGTAGTCGAGCGACGCGTCGACCACCACCGATCGCTCCGCACACCGCAGCGTTTCGAAGCGCTCGGGAGCCGACTGCGCGCAGCCGCGCTCCATCGTGCGCCACGGGGTGGTGCGCGACGCGCCGAAGCGCAGCGATGCGCCCTCGATCGACACCTCGACGCAGTGCAACCGAAGCCAGCGCACCCGCGTGTCGCGCGCATCGCCGACGGAGAGGTCGCCCGATGACACGTCCACGCCGTCGAGCATCTCGCCGCTCGCGCAGCGCGTCCGCACATGCTCCCGGAGCGCTTCGAGGGGCGCCTCGGGCACGGGCTCGATCGCGAGCTGCGAGGGCGCGTCGGTGCCCGTCGTCACGCGCACGGTGGTGGTGCCCGTCGTCGCGACCGCGCTCGGACGACACGCCGTCGCGAGCCCCACGAGGAGCACCGCCGCCCGTGCGCTCATCGCGCGTCGGCGCCCGCGTCGGCGACGGGTGCGGAGATGGACGAGAGGTTCCCCGTAGCGGCGTTGGAGCCCGGCGCGAGGGCCACGGGCGCGGTGATCGTCGTCGTCGGACGCGCCCCCTCGGCCGACGCGGTGTTGCCCTGCACCGTGGCCATCGTGGTGCTGTTCGGCGCGCCGTTCACCACCACCGGGCCCGTCTGCGCCGTCGCCGTGGTGTTGCACGCCGCGAGCGCGACGAGCGCGAGGAGAAGCCCGATCCCTGCTCTCATGGGCGCGCATCGTGGCCCCGCGCTCCCGGTGATTCAAGCGTCGAACGCGCTCAGCGGAAGCGCACCTCGGCGTCGAAGCCCATCGCACGCGCGAGTCCCGTGAGCGTGCGCGTGGCGCCCTCCTCCGCACGCGCGAGGATGCCCGCCTCCACCGCGGCCGCACCGAGCGAGCGCTCGGCCTCCGCACGGGCGCGCGATTCGAGCTGCTCCTGACGGCGCGCGAGGAGGTCGGTGTTGCGCGTGTGCACGAAGGTCCGCGAGGTGTCGAGGTGCGAGCTCAGCACCGTCGCGTGCGGGAGCGTGAAGGTCACGCGGCGCCGCGCGGCCTCGACGGAGACATCGCCGTCGCGCATCGCATCGAGGTCGACACCCGCGATCACGTCGGCCGCGGCCACGAGCAGGATGGCGTCTTCGGCTTCGACCATGCCGAAGGCCCGCGACTGCGTCTCGCGAAGATCGACCACGCGCTCCATGTGGAACGAGACCGTTTCAAGACGCGAGAGCGCGCGCACCGCGCGGAGCACGTCGGGCGTGGGGCGCACCGTGGTGGTGACCACCGTCGCGGGCGCCGTCGGTCGTGCGGTGAGTGTGGCGGTCACCGCGGCGGTGCCGAGGGCCGTGAGCAGCACGAGGGGAAGCGAAGCGGCGAGGTCACGCATCGGCGCAACCGTAGCGCACCGTCAGGCGGCGGGGATCCAGCGCGCGAAGGCTTCGTCTTCGCGGGCCGCGTGAGACTTCAGCAGCGCGAAGAACTCGTCGGCGTGCGCGTCGGGGAGCGCGCCCAGTTCGAGCGCGAGCCCGAGCTCGGTGAGCAGCTCGCGAAAGCGCGCGTGGTCGGCGAGCAGCGCGTTCACCGCGATCGGGTCGACGGAGTGGTACCGCGGAAAGAGGTCGCGTTCTTCGAGCGCGAGGTGCTCGGTGAGCCTGCGTTCGAGGGTGCTCCAGCCCGCGTCGGCGATGGACTTGTCGCCCGTGTCGAGCTGCGAGCGAACGGTCTCGAAGAGGTCTTCGAACGCGCGGTGGTCGTCGCGCATCGCCTCCAGCGCGTGGGGATCGAGGTGCGGTGCCTTCATGGCCGCGCCGTGGAGCACGGCATGTGCCCCGTGGAGATTCCGTGGCGACGGCGCGCGCCGGAGGGCGAAGCGAGAAGCGCGTGCGTGCGGCGCGTTCGTCGTGCGCGTCGACGATCGCTCAGAGCGGGCGCGCGGGGCAGAGCATCTGCGCGAAGCGCTCGGGGGCCACCACGCGCTGTGCACGCATCGAGGCGTCGGCGGCGTCGACGAGGGCGCGTCCCGAGGCGCCGCCCACGAGGGCTCCCCACGCGCGACGGGCAGCGGCGGCGTGCAGGGTCATCTCGGTGCGTTCGAGCAGCGTCACGGCGCGTTCGAAGCCCCGCGCGGCCGCTTCAAAGGCCCCGGTCTGCGCGAGGATCGCCGCCTGAAGCACCGCCGCGAGCGCGTCTCCCCACGGCGTGCGCTCGTCGAGCATGCGCGCCGCGTCGTCGGCCGCCACCGCACGCAGCGCGGCTCCGTCGGGCGCGCCGTCACGGGCCGCCGCGAGCGCGGCGCGTCCTCGCACGAAGCGCATCTGGATCTGGAACGCCTGCACGCGCAGCAACATCGAGCGTTCGAGGTCGGGCCAGCGCGCGACGAGGCCCTGCCACGCGGCGCGTCCTTCGCCGCGGTACATCGCCACCTCGGCGCGCTCGTGCATCTCGATGAGGTGCATCGAGAAGAAGCCCGCGGCGGACCAGAGCCCCACGCGCGAGAGCCCCTCGTCGGCGCGCTCGGGGGTGTCGGTCACCATCGCGGCCACACACTCGAAGCGCAGGTGCGAGACCGTGAGCGCGTAGCGATCGCCGCGGGCCTCGGCGTCGGCGCGCATCCGCGGCGCGCGGTCGAGGAGCGCCCCGAACTCGCCGAGGTACACCCACGCGTCGAAGAGAAACACCGTGGCCGTGTTGCGCTCCCACACCGCGCCCGCGCAGCGCGTGGCGAGCGCGTCGAGGGCGCCTTCGAGGGTGACCGCGGCGTCGCGCCAGCGGCCTTCGAGCCAGGCCGTGGTGCCCGTCATCACGGCGGTGAGCGCGACCGCGTGCGGATGATCGAGCTCGCGCGCGAGGGCACGCGCCGCGTCGAGGAGCGCGCGGGCGCGGTCGGCCCCGGCGAGTCCGTCGGCGGCGTAGAAGGCGCCCTCCATCGCGAGCGCGCGGGCCACGCGGTAGGTGTCGCCCGCGTCGAGGGCGAGGCGCAGACCGCGGGCCTGGAGCGCCGCCGCGCGCGCCACGTCGAACATGCCGAGGCCCGTCGCGAGGGCCCAGCACGCGTCGATGCGCGCGAGCGTGTCGGGATCACACGCGGCGGCGGTGCGCGGGCGAAACGACGTTCCGCGGAGGCGCAGGCGCGCGCGCTGGGCGAGGAGGGCCACGACGGCGGCGGGTCCTCGCGGCGGCAGCTCGACGCCCACGTCGGCGAGCACGCCCCGCGCGACGGCCATGCCCTCGTCGAGGTAGCCCGCGCAGAGGAGGTGCTCCACGGCGAGCCGTCGGCGCGCGAGCGAGCGTGTGGGCGATGCGCCCTCGGCCGCAGCCCGGAGCGCGTCGGCGGCGTCGCGTCCGCGGCCCACGCCGATGAGCGCGTGACCGAGCCCTTCGAGGAGCTCGGCGCGCGCCTCACCGCGGGCCTCACCGAGCGAGAGGGCCGTGCGGTAGAGCGTGACGGCGTGGTCGAAGGCCAGCGCGGCGCGGGCCCGTGCGGCGGCCTGCGCGGCGTGCACGGCGGCGCGGCGTGTGTCGCCCGCGGCCTGTCGATGGCGCAGGAGCACCTCGTGGTCGGCGTCTCCCTCGCGCTCCCACGCGTCGGCGAGCGCGGTGTGGAGCTCGCGGGCCATCGTGGGCTCGACGCTCGCGGCCACGGCCTCGCGCACCCGGTCGTGAAAGGGCACCAGCGTCGAGGCTTCATCCCCCGACGTGCGCACGAGCCACGCGTCGCGGAGCGCGCGGAGCGCCGCGTTTCCCTCGGCGATTCCCGCCGCGCGGAGGGCCACGGCGGTGGGCACGGCGGCGCCCGCGAGCGACACGACCTGCACGAGCCTCCGCGGCGCCACGGGCAGTCGCGCGACGCGGGCCCGCACGAGCGCATCGAGGTCGTCGGGGGCCTCTTCGCGCGAGGTCACCGCGTGTCGCGCGAGCTCGCGCACGAAGAAGGGATTGCCCCGCGCGCCCCGCGCGATGCGCGCCGCGAGTCCGTCGTGGTCGCCCGCGAAGCGTGCGGCGAGCTGCTCCGACGCACGCTCCCCCAGCGGACCGAGGGTGATCCGCGTGGGCTCCGCGGGCAGCGACGGATCGAGCGCGGCGCGCACGCACGGAGAGGCGGAACCATCGTCGCGGTGCGTGACGATCACCAGCAGCGCCTCGACGCTCGGCGCGCGCAACAGCTCGGTGAGCAGCTCCGCGGAGTCGGCGTCGGCCCACTGCACGTCGTCGAGGGCGAGCACGGGCACGCGCGGCGTGGCGAGCGCGTGGAGCAGCGCGCGCAGGTCGGCGGCGGCGCGGCGTCGGAGCTCGCGGGGGTCGCCCGGCGGCGCGGACACAGCGCCCGCCGACACGCGGTCGTGGAGCGCCTCGAAGGCCGTGAACAGCATCGAGAGCGAGGGGACGGCCCGTTCGAGCGACGCGTCGAGCGAGGGGTCGTCGTTGCGCTTCACGCGGCGCACCACCGTGTCGACCACGCCGTCGAGGGCCTTGTAGGGCACGGACTCGAACTCCCAGCAGCGCCCGCGCAGCACGTAGAACGCGCCGGTGCGCAGGAGCGCGTCGAGGTGGTGCTCCACGAGCGCGGTCTTGCCGATGCCCGACGGCCCCGCGATGGAGACCACCTGCGTGCGTCGGTCGAGCGCGCGCCGCGCCGCGGTGCCGAGCGCGTGCATGGCGTCTTCGCGGTCGAGCAGGCTCACCGGGTCCGAGGCGTCGTCGAGGCGCACGGTCGGAGGCATCGCGACGCCGAAGGTGGCGAGCACCTCGTGGGCCCGCGGACGCGCGGAGGGTTCGCGCGCGAGGAGCCGTCGGCACAGCGCGAGGAGGTCGTCGGGCGCGCCGGGCGCGAGGGCCGCGGGGTCGGGCGCGTCGCCTGCGTTCTTCTGGTAGAGCACCGACATCGCGTTGCCCGTGAAGGGGAGCGCGCCGGTGAGCACCTCGTAGAGCGTGACGCCGAAGCTGTACCAGTCGCTCGCCTCGGTGAGCGGGAGCCCGTAGGCCTGCTCGGGAGACATGTACGCGACGGTGCCGAGGCCGTCGTCGAGGCTCCACGAGCCCGAGGGGGCGAGCTCGCGGGCGAAGCCGAAATCCAGCACGACGGCGCGGTCCTCGGCGGTGACGAGCACGTTCGAGGGCTTCATGTCGCGATGGAGCTTGCCCGCCGCGTGGAGCGTCGCGAGCGCGTCGACCACCTGCGCGAGCACCGCGCGGAGCCGGGCGTGCGAGGGGCTGCCGGGGCGGCCCGCGCGAAGGGCGCGGAGCAGGTCGACGCCGTGCACGAACTCCATCGCGAGGCAGCACGCGTCGCCGGTCACCACGAGCTCGTAGAGCGTCACGAGGCTGCGGTGCGCGAGGCCCGACAGCGCGCGAAACTCGCGCTTCAACTGCCGGACCTCCTGCGCCGACGAGCGCCGCATCACCTTCACCGCGACCTCGCCGCCGTGGCGCAGATCGACGGCGCGGTACACGTCACCGAACGCGCCCGACCCCACGAGGGCGTCGAAGCGAAAGCGGTCGAGGGCAGGCGGCGCGGCGCGGGTGCGTGCGGTCATCGTCGCGGCGTCACTCCCGGGTCAGACCTCGCCGAGCAGCGCTTCGAGCGACGCGCGCACCGCGTCGACCGTCGTGCCCCGCGGAACCTCGTCGAGCGCCACGTCGAGCGTTCGCGATGGCGCGTCGTAGCGCACCGAGAAGCGCAGCGGCCACGCGCAGGCGTACGCGTCGCGGTCGCTGCGAGGGTCGTCGCCGAAGGCCTGGGTGAGGCGCGCGCGCATCGCGATCCACACGTCGTCGGCGATGTCGGCGAGGGCGAAGCGCGCGTCGGCGTAGGGCACGGCCTCGCGGTCGTCGGGGGGCGCGACGCTGTCGTCGGTGTGCAGGTCGAGCTCGTCGTCGAGGGCGCGCAGCACGCGGTCTTCGAAGGCGCTGCGAAAGAGGTCGCGCGGATCGAAGCGCTGCCGCGCGGCGTAGAAGCGCGCGATGGCCTCGTCGCCGTACTGGGCGCGCAGGTCGGCGGTGTTGGCCTCGACGGACTTCACCAGATGCACGCGCCCGCCGAGCCAGGTGCACACGTGCGCGAGGGAGCGCAGCAGACGCCGGGTGTACGCCGCCCACGCCGCGTGCGAGCTCGCGCTCACGAGGGCCTCGTGCTCGTACGAGAGGGTGATCGCGAAGCCCTCCATGGCGCGCGTCGACGAGAGCATCACGTCGTGGCGATCGCGCGGGAGCCAGAGCACGTCGAGGAGCGTCGGCGTCGCCGCGATGGAGGCCGCCACGCACGCTTCGAGGGTGTCGAGCATCGAGGCCGCCGCCGTCGCGTCGGGGAGCACGAAGGTCTGCTGGAGCAGTCGGATGGGCGAGCGTCGCGCGCGGGCCTTCTGCTTCGCCCGCGCGTTGCCGTCGAAGAAGAACGTGAACCCGTGGGGCTCATCGAGGAACGTGTCGCCGTGGGCGAACTCGAAGAACGCGCGCTGCGTGAGCGCGTTCACGAGGGGGTTGATCATCACGCGCTCGACGAAGGGCCGCAGCGCGAGCTCGGGCTGATGCAACGGGAGCGGGTGCCGATGCGCGCTGCGCACATAGCGGCTCGTGAGGAGCGTCGCCTCGTGGCGCACGCCGCCGTCGAGCGGGCGCTCGAACCACACGGTGCCGAAGGCGACGGAGAGGTCCGCGGGCGGCGGCGCTCCGTCGGCGGCGGCGGCGGCGAGGCGCGCGCGCTCCCGCGATGCCGTGTCGGCGATGGGGTCGAGGAGGTCGCGCCACGGGCGGTCTTCGAGGAGTCGCACCGTGCTCTCGACGCGCACGGGCACCGCGGCGTCGCCGTCGAGGGGACGCAGGCGCAGCGAGACCGAGAGGATCACGCCCACGAGCCCGAAGCCGCCCACCGCGGCGGCGAAGAGCTCGGCCTCGTCGGAGCCCGGCGGCGCGTCGGGGCGCGCGGTGAGCACACGCCCGTCGGAGAGCATCACGTCGAGGGCGTCGACGAGGTCGCCCTCCTTGCCGAAGAGGGCCGAGAAGCGCGAGAGGCAGTGCGCGGCGAGCGTGCCGCCGACGGTGGCGCTGCTCGCGGTGACGATCGACGCGGGCACCCATCCCTGCGCGAGCGTGGCGTCGAGGAGCGCGCCCCAGGTCACCCCCGCGCCCACGTGCACCGTGGCCCATCCGTCGTCGCGCGGCGTGATCGCACCCACGGTACAGAACGCGGGCTTCGTGAGCCGGATCACCACGCCCGTCGCCGCGGGGAGCGCCTGGCCGTCGAAGGCATTCCCGGGCCCGCGCGGAAGCACCGGCAGCCGATGCGGCGCTTCGAGGGCGTCGAGCGCGCGCAGCGTCTCGGCGAGCTCGTCGCGTGAGGCGGGTTCGAGCACCCAGGCCTCGCAGGTCTGCATCTCGTCGTAGGCGCGCAGGATCTCGCGGTGCGTCGGAAGCTCGATCACGGTGCTCCCCCGGTGGTCGTCATTCGTGCCGCAGGCGCGCGTCCTCGCGCCGTCGCGGCGAGACCATCCTTAGCCCGCGTTCACGACGGGGCACAACGGGCTTGCGGGCGCGTCGCGTGTGCCGCGAGTGGGCGCCCTCTGGACCGCAGAATTCGCGCGCTCCGATCAGCTCCCGCGGGGGCCGCTGCGGACCGTGAGCACGGGCACCGGCGCGTTGCGAACGACCTTCTCGGCGACGCTTCCCACGACGAGGTGGGCCATGCCCGTGCGGCCGTGCGTGCCCACGACGACGAGGTCTGCGCCGGCGACGCGGGCGGCCTGCACGAGCTCATCGGCGGCCACGCCCTGACGGAGCATCGCCTTCGCGTCGGGGAGGCGCGTGTGCACCGCGGCGAGGGCCTTCGCGAGCTCGCCCTGCGCGGCGTCGAGCATCGGGGTGAGGAGGTCGACGCCGGCCATCGACACGCTGCTGTACGCGTACGCGGCCACGTCGGCGACGTGCACGAGCGTGAGGGCGGCGTCGGAGCCCCGCGCGATCTCGACGGCGAGGTCGACGGCGGGCGCGGCGTTGGTGCTGAAGTCCGTGGCGACGAGCACGTGGCGAAAGGGCAGCATGGGAGGGGTGGTCTGCAATCGAGACGCCCACGGAGAAATCTCCCGAGGGCGCCCTTGTCTCCGCGCGGTGATCGCCCGTTGCAGGGCCGTAGGTGCGTGCCGCGCGTGCGTCGTGCGTCGCGAGGAAAAGAGACCGCGTCCGTCCGTTTCCATTCAAGGCCCCGGGGAGGTGGCCGTTCGTGAGGAGTGTCGGGGCCCACGCCCCGCGACGCCGATCGCACGGGGCGATGCGTCGAACCGCCTCCACCTCACAGGGTCACAGGAGCTCGAAACGCCATGTCTCTCTTCATCCAGACGAACGTTGCCTCGATGGTCGCCCAGTCGCACCTCAGCCAGACGCAGATGGCGCTGACGTCGAACTTCCAGAAGCTCTCCAGCGGCTTCCGCATCAACAGCGCGGCCGACGACGCCGCGGGCCTCGGCATCTCGAAGAGCATGAACGCCCAGGTGCGCTCGCTCTCGGTCGCCGAGCGCAACGCGAGCGACGGCATCTCGATGGCGCAGACGGCCGACGGCGCGGCGGAGCAGATCCACTCGATCCTCACCCGCATGCGTGAGCTCGCGGTGCAGGGCGCCAACGGCACGCTGAGCACGGCCGACTCGACGAACCTCAACACCGAGTTCCAGGCGAACATCGCCGAGATCGACCGCATCACCGCGGTGACGGCCTTCAACGGCAAGAACCTGCTCGGCACCTCGGCGACGAGCGTGACCTTCCAGGTGGGCATCAACAACGTGGCGGCCGCGGACCGCCTCACCGTGGCCTTCGGCGGCGCCGACTCGACCTCGCTCGCGGTGAACTCCTCCGCGGTCGACACGGTGGCCAACGCCCGCACCGCGATCGGCGCGATCGACACCGCGATCGGCACGCTCAGCACCCTGCGCGAAGGCTGGGGCTCTGCGATCAACCGACTCTCGTCGACGGTCTCGAACCTCCAGTCGATGAACTCGAACCTCTCCGCGTCGCTGAGCCGCATCCGCGACGTCGACATCGCCTCCGAGACCGCGGCCATGTCGCGCAACCAGGTGCTCTCGCAGGCCGGCGCGGCGGTGCTCTCGCAGGCCAACCAGGCCCCGCAGCTCGCCCTCTCGCTCCTCCGCGGCTGATCGACGCGCCGCCTCGGACCGAAGTCTCTCAGCGCGCCCGCGACGTCACCCGACGCAGCGGGCGCGCCCCGTTTTCGAAGACCGCTGCGCAGCCGCGCACCACGCCCTCCGCGGGCACCGCACCGTCGAAGAGAAGGTACGTGAGCGCGCCGCGCTGCGCGTCGAAGGCCGCCACGAGGGTGCTCCCCGCAGGGAGCGACGCGAGGCTCCGTTCGAAGCCGTTGGTGCCGAGGTTCGGGTCGCGTCCGATGCCCGCGCGGAACGTACGCAACGACACGTCACGGCGCGCGCTTCCCTCCGCGAGATGCACCGCCGCGGTGCCGGGATGGAGGCGCACGGAGAAGCCCTCCTCACCCGCAGGACACACCACCGCCGCGCGGTCGTCGTCGGGGGTCACGGCGCGTCCGAGCTTCGGCCCGAGCACCGAGAGCGCGAGGAGCGCGAGGCCCACGATCGCCGGTGCGCGCACGCCGTCGTGCGAGCCCGTGGTCACCGACGAACGCCGCGTGCCCGCGAGCGTGGCGATCAACGCCAGCACACCGGGAAAGGCCGCGGCGAAGACGCGCTCGCGACCGTCCATGTAGATCACGGGCACCGAGAGCCCGACGCCCGCGAGCATGGCGGTGGCGAGGGAGAGCTGCGCGTCCGGTCCGCGCTTCACCCACACACGTCGCACGGCCACGACGAGCGCGCCCATCATCGCCGCGAACACGGCCCACTGGAGCCACGGACGGTGCGCGAGCGCGTCGCCCGAGAGCTGCTCGGTCCACGAGAACGCGAGGCACTCGACGTTGCGCCAGAGGCCCAGCGCGAGGTCCGCGGGGTGCGAGGTGATGTGCTCGATGGCCAGACGGTGGATCAACGCCGCGCCGCGCGCGTCGCCCATGGCCGCGATCTCGGGGTGATCGCTCCACGCGCGCTCCCAGCCCACACCGCGAAACGCGAGACCGTAGAGCGTGTACGAGAAGTTCGACTGCGCGCCCGCGCCGACGCCGTGGTGCACCGCGAGCAGGAGCTTCGTCATCTGCATCCCGAGCACCACGCCCACGCCCAACGCGCCGGCGGAGCGGGCCATCGCGCGCATCCCCTCGCCCGCGCGCAGCCACGCCGCCCACGCGAGGAGGGTCACGAAGACGAAGAACGGTCCCGACCGCGCCGAGAGCGCCGCCGCGAGGAGCGCGCCGCCGACCGCGAGGTGCGTCTCGAGCTTCGTCTGCGCCGCGCCCCAGAGGCACGCGAACGCGAGCGAGCCCAGCGAGAGCCCGAGGCACTCGCTCATCGTCGTGGGCGCGAAGATGCTGCCGAACACGAGGGTTCCGCCGGTCACGATGGCGCCCGCGCGCCAGCCGAAATCGCGCGACACGCTCCGCGCCGCGAGCCACGACGAGAGCGCGAGGAGCAGCGCTTGAAGATGCAGCGCCCCGAGCACCGACTCGCGCGCGAGGGCGAGGCGCGTCGCGAAGAGCGTGGCGTTGAGCGGACGTCGGCTGTTCCACTCGTCGAGGGCGCCGAGGTGGAGCAGTCGCGAGGCCCCCGCGAGGTAGTCGCTCGCGTCGCTGTACGGAATGCGTCCGCCGATGAGCGCGCCGTGTGACCGCGCGCCCGCGTAGGCCCCGGCGATGGCCCCTTCGAGCAGCAGCACCGCCGCCGCAAAGAGCACCGCGCCGCCGAGCGCATCGTTCCCCTTCGCCGACGGACGCACGCGCATCGCGACGAGCGCACCCACCGCGAGCACCGCAGGCAACGCGATGGCCGCGTCGCGGTAGACGTTCCCCACACCGGGGAGCCACAGCGCCCACGATCCGAGCAGCGCGACCGCACCGGCGAGCACCGCCGCGCGCGCGGGAGAGACCCTCCATGCGCTCACGGGCGGATCGCTCCACGCACCTCGCGGAAGATCTCCGCGATGCGAGCCGCGTTCACGGCGACGGAGTACGCGCGGTTCACCACATCGAGCCCACGGAGGCCCATGGCGCGCGCCCCTTCACGGTCGGCGTAGAGGCGTTCGAGCGCGGCGGCCCACTCGGCGGAGCTGCGCGCGGCGAGGCCCACGTCGCCCTGCGCGAGCACGTCGGCGTTGACCCCCACGGGCGACACCACGGGCGGCACCGCGGCGGCCATGTAGACCAGCATCTTCGCGGCGCACTTTCCCTTCGCCCAGGGCTCGTCGGCGAGGGGCATGAGGCCCGCGTCCATGCCGCGCACGGCGAGGCGCTCGTCGGCGACGGTCCACTTCACGAACTCGGTCTGGCGCGGTGGGAGCTTCTTCCACGCGGGCGCGCGGTCGGCGACGACGCGCACCACGGCGTCGGCGTGGCGACCGAGAAACTCCGCGAGGGCCTCTTCGGTTTCGAGGAGGTACTGAAAGTTCGCCGACGTGCCCGTCCACCCCACGACGAAGCGCGGATCGTCGGGCGTCGGATCGCCCCCCGCCCACACCGACGGATCGACCGCGGTGGGCACCACGTACACGCGCTTCGCGTGCGGGCGGTAGTGCTCCGCGAGCCACGCGTTGCCCGCGATGACGGCCGCACACTCCGACGCGATGGCCTCGCTGAAGCCCTTCTCGCCGCTCAGAAAGATCGCGTCGTCGACGTCGAAGACCCGCGTCGCCGCCGTGCCCGCGCGGTGCTCCAGCGTGCGGCGACCGAAGAGAAACTCGCGCTCCAGCCACACGATGTCGGCGCGCGCGGCGGCTTCGAAGTGGGCCTCGCGCGAGGCGAGTCGCTTGCGGTCGTAGAGGAACTTCGGCATGCCGAAGGGCACGGGGTCGTACTTGCCCGGCGAGCTCCAGTGCTCGTCGACGGTGACCCCGCGGGCGCGGAGCTCGGGCACGAACTGCCGCACGCGAAAGCGGCTCGACGGAACGGTCTCGCCCGACGTGAACGCCACCACGTGGAGCGGCGTCGCGGTCTCGGCTGCGGGGGACGACATGGGCGCGGAGACTGCCTCCGCGGCGCGCGGCGAAGCAAGGGCGCAGCGCGCGTGGAGGTCAGTACGAGAAGCTGCTCGCGCCGATGAACTCGCGGAGCATCGACGTGGGCGGAATGTGCTCGTCGTGGATCGCCACGAAGCGGTCGATGAGCTGCCGCAGTCGGAACGCCGTGGTGTACGCGGGCGACTGCGTGGGCACCTCGAGGAGGTAGCGCTCGGCGTAGACCTTCAGCGCCGAGAGCTCGTACACGAGCGACGTGTCGAACACCGCGTCGGCCTCGTCGAAGAAGGGAAAGATGTGCCGTCGCTCCCCCTCGCGCACCGAGGGCCAGCGGAGGATCGTCGAGGCCGCGTCGTGGTTGCGTCCGTGGCGGTCGCGCACGATGCGTCGGAGCAGGCGCACGTCGGAGGGATTCACGCGCCACAGGCGGTCGAAGGGCAGCGAGGTCATCGGCATGATGAACACGCGGAAGGCGTGCTCCTCGGCGCCGGTGCCCGCGAGGAGCCGGGGGTTGAGCCCGTGGATTCCCTCCAGCAGAAGCACATCGCGGGGCCCGAGCGAGAGCGTCGGTCCGCCCGCGGGATCGCTGGTGCCCGCGCGAAAATCGTAGCGGGCCGTGCGCACGGTCTCACCGCGCACGATCGCGCCGAGGTGACGCTGGAGGAGCGCGAGGTCGATGGCGTCGAGGGCCTCGAAGTCGTAGTCGCCCTTCGCGTCGCGGGGCGTGCGCGCGCGGTCGACGTAGTAGTCGTCGAGGGAGAGCCCCACGGGGTTGATCCCCATCACCTGGAGCTGCACCGAGAGGCGCTTGAGAAAGGTCGTCTTGCCCGAGGACGACGGCCCCGCCACACACACCACCCGCGTCGCGGGCATGCGCGCGGCGATGGCGTCGGCGAGGCGTCCGATGCGCTTCTCGTGAAAGCCCTCGGCCACGCGGATGATCTCGGCCACACGGCCCGTCACGCACGCGTCGTTGAACGCGCCCACGGAGTCGACGCCCATGGAGGCCAGCCATCGCTCGTGCTCGTCGGCCATGCCGTCGTGGGCGTCGCGGTATCCCTCGGGGCGCACGCTCTCGTGCGAGCGAACACCGACCGCGGGCTCGCGCGGTCCGTCGGCGTGGCGGAGCACCACGGTGCCGTCTTCGACCGCGAGCGAGACGCCTTCGACCGCGCCCGTGGAGGCCACGAGCGGCGCCATGCGGGGCACGTACACACGGCCGCAGGTGACGGTGGTGACCGTGGGCTCGCGGGCCGCGCGGAGGAGCGCGACGGCGTCGTTCCACCCCGCGCGGGCGAAGTGGTCGAGGGCCTCGTCGACGTCCCAGATCTCCTCGCGAAAGGGAACATCCGCGGCCATGAGAATGCGGAGCTGATGGTCGAGCGCGCGGGCGGCGGCCTCGGGGTCGATGGCGGGTCCGTCGATCACCACGCGCTGCGCGACACCGAGCGAAGGGCCGAGGCGCACGGTGCGTCCGGGGAGGGCGCGCGCGGCGGCTTCGAGGAGCGCGAGGCCCGCGCTGGTGCGCACGATGCGCTGGCCCTCCCAGTGCGCGTCGGTGAGAGGGTCGAGCACGGTGTCGGCCACGAGGGGCGCGTGGAGCGACACCGCGCGGCGATCGACGAGGGCGGCCACCACGCGCGCGCCCTCGCACTCCGCGGGGAGCATCGCGCCGACGGGAGTGCCCGTGCGCACGGCGCGGGTGTCTCCGTCGCAGGTCACGGTGACCGACACGCGGCGCGGCAGCGAGCGCTCGCGGAGCAGCGTGCCGAGGTTGTCGGTCATCGCGGTGAGCTCGCCGCCGAGCGCGTCGACGAGGGCGCGCAGAAGCCCCACGCCCACGGCGGGATCCTCGCGGCAGAGGTCTTCGAAGCGCCCGGGTGAGAGCCGCGCGACGGTGAGCGCGCCGTCGGCGGTGATGGTCGCGGCGCGCGCGCGTCCCGAGATGAGCGCGAGCTCGCCGAAGTGATCGCCCGCGTGGAGCATGCCCACCTCGACGCCGCGGCGCTCGATCTTCGCCACGCCCGAGAGCACGAAGTACAGGTCGCGCGACGCGTCGCCCTCGCGCACCACGGCCTCGCCCGGCGCAACGCTCCGACGTTCGAGGTGCGCTTCGAGACGCGCGAGGCCCGCGTCACCGAGGCGCGCGCGGAGGGGCTGCGAGTAGACGCCGTGGCTCATCGTCGGGGGGATTACACCGAACGCGGCGCCGCGGGAGGTCCCGCTTCGAACTCGCGCACCGCGGCGATCTTGCTGAACAGCAGTTCGAAGACCGCGAAGCTGCGCGTGGGCGGGCGCGGCGCGGCGTCGGCGAGGGGCGCCCAGGTGAACTCCGCGAACACGCGGTCGCCGTCGGCGTGGAGCGTGAGCTCGTGCACGGGGTTGCCCTCGGGCCGCGCGCTCGCGAGGAGCGTGAGCAGCCGTTGGAGCCCCGCGCGTCCCACGAGGCGTCCCGAGAAGGCCCCGCCCGAGGGCGTGTCCCAGTAGGCGTTGTCGTCGAAGAGCGCGAGCGCCGCGTCGCGGTCGCGCCCCGCGAGCGCCGTGAAGAACGCCTCGACCACCTGCATGTTCTGACTGGTGCGCTGCATGGTCCGAATCCCTCCTGCCGCGGGGAGTTCGCAAGCCGCAGACCACGCGCACACCCCTTGTTTTCAGCCACGTCGCGCGCACACCGCGTTCGCCGCGCGCACGTCGGTGCCCCAACCCCGCGCACATCGCACCGCGACCGCGCACCGCCCGGTCGGCGCCCGTGAATCCCTCGCGCCGCGCGCGGGCTCTCACCGCCCGCACCGCGCCCACCGACCGCCCTCCGAGGCCCTCCATGATCCGACGACTCACCGTGCTCTTTCTCGCCCTCGTGACCGAACCCGGCTGCACCCAACCCGCGGCGTCCGAGGGTGCCGCCGCCCGGCCCTCCACCCCCACGAGCGTGACCGGCGCCGAGGCCCGCTCCCTCGTCGCCGCCGGCGCGCAGCTCGTCGACGTGCGCACCCCGGAGGAGTTCTCCGAAGGCCACCTCGACGGCGCCCGCAATGTGCCCGTCGACGACCTCGCGTCGCACCTCACGGAACTCCCCCGCGACCGCACGCTGGTGGTCTACTGCCGCTCCGGTCATCGCAGCGCGCGCGCTGCCGCCACGCTACGCGGCGCGGGCTTCACCGTGCGCGACCTCGGCCCCATGGGCGCCTGGTAGCGCGGCCCCGAGGCGATCGCGCATGCGTCGCAGCCGCGTGTCGATGACCGCGCGCGACACGCCCATCTCGTGGGCCACCGCGTCGATCGCGCGCCCCTCGCACACCACGGCCCCGTACACGGCACGCTCGCTCGGCGGGAGCGTGCGCGCCGCCGCGTCCACCCGCCGCAGCGTGCGCCGCGCGTCGAACCACGCCTCATCGTACGCCCCCACCGGCGTGGCCCCCGCGTCGACCAGCGGGGACTCGCGCCGCCGCCGCCCCGCGCGCAACAGGTCGGCCATGTGGTTGCGCGTCGTGCGCTTGACCCACGCCGTGCGCTTCGCCCTCGGCAGCGCATCGACGCCGTGCTGCCAGGCGCGCGTCGTCACCTCCTGCGCGATGTCGTCGCAGCGCTGCGCGTCGAAGCATCCCTTGCGCGCCGCGAGCTGCCGCGCCAACCGCCACACCGCCTCCCACACCCCGTCGTCGTGCTGCGCCATCGCCGTCGTGACCTCCGTGGCGCCGGAGATAACCCCTGCGAAAACGCCCGCTCGCACGCCCCGGCAACACGTTGCCACGGTGCCCGGCAACCGGTTGCCAGGCTCACTCGCGAGGGGTTGACGGCGTGACGGCGCGCTGCGTCTTGAGGCGCTTTTCGAGCGACTCGACGTAGGCGTGACGGAGGCGCTCGTCGCCGAGCACGGTGATCCCTTCGATCCACTGCGAGCACCAGCCCACGGCCTCGCGCAGGTCGACGGGGCCGAAGGTGAGTTCGAGGGCGCCGTCGTCGAGCACGCGCTCGCGCTGCTTGCGGTGCCACTGACGGCCGCGCACATAGCCCGCCTGGCGCGCGTCGAAGCGCACGTGCACGGTCACGCGGTCGGCCTTCGAGTCCGCGAGCACGACGCCGAAGCCGGGCTCCACGAGGCGCGCGAGCTCGGGGCGCTGCGTGACGAGAAACGCCGGCGGAGCGATGCGCGCGTCGACCTTCGTGACCCCGCAGTCGCGCGGGCCGGGCACCACGCGTTCGAGCGCGAAGAGGCGTCGGTCGCGGATCGAGGTGGCGTCTTCGGTGAGCGCCGGGAGGTACACCCGTCGGCCGTCGCGAAAGATCACGCCGAGGGGCCACACGGTGCGCGGTCGTAGCGCGCCCTCGTCGGTGTCACCGGGCGCGCGATAGCGGATCTGCACCGGGCGCGGCGGGTCGAACGACGACGCGTTGATCCAGTGCATGAGGGCCTTGCGGTGCGCCTCGGTGAGCACCGGACGACCGCTCGCGATGACGAGCACGGGGCTGCGCTTCACGGGGCGCCCGAAGTCCGTGCCCTCGATGGGAAAGAACCCTTCCATCATGCCGCGCGCGAGGGCCCGCAGCGCGCGGTCGACGGCCTGACGATCGCCCGCGTCCTGCGTCGGAAGGCGGATCAGCACCTCGCCGCGCACCCCGTCGGTCGACACCTCGGGCTTGTAGCCCGCCGCGGGCAGGTGATGCTTCACGTACGTCTGCAACGACCGTCGCTTGAGCTCCAGCTCCGGGTGCTGTTCGAGCTCGGCGTACGTCCACGCGCGCTGCAGGAGCAGCTCGACGAGCTTCTCGACCTTCAACGGATCGGCCTTCGGCGTGCGCGCTGCGCGGTCGGCGTTCTGCTTCTTCATCCCGGTCCCTTCCTCCCCCGATGCGAACGTGACGGCCCGTCGTACGGCCCCGCGACGCTGCGAGGCAACGGCGTCGTGCGCCCATGACGTCGGCGGCCCCTGCGGTCTGACCTCCACCGCGCGGCCCCGATGCGCGCGCCGTCGCGGCGATTGACGGTGCTTCGCGCACCGCGCTACCGCTCGAACGCTTCGCCCACCGACGCACCGAGGACGCCACGATGACACGCCGCACGCTTCACTTCGCCCTGCTGCTCGCCCTCACCGCCAACGCCTGCTCCGCGCGCGGAAGCAGCGGCGGCGGCGGCCCCTCGCCCGAACCCGAAGACGCCGCGACCACGGTCGACAGCGCCTCGCCCGACGCCGAGACCCCGACGCCCGACGCGACGGCGACGCCCGATGCGCCCGCGCCCACCGACACCGCCACTACGCCCGACGTGCCCACCACGCCCGATGCGCCGCAGCCCGTCGACACGCCGCAGCCCGTCGACGTGCCCACCACGCCCGACGTGCCCACCACGCCCGACGTGCCCACCACGCCCGACGTGCCCACGAGCGGCGGCGGATACACGCGCACCACCACGACGGCCACGCTCGTCGAGGCCTGCACGCTGCCCGGCATGCAGCGCATCCTCGTGAGCGCCGACGACGAGAGCGCGACGGTGACCTCGCCCTTCGCGATGACGTTCTTCGGGCTCCCGGTGCCCGCGGGGCAGAGCCTCTACGTGTCGTCGAACGGGTTCGTGTCGTTCCAGAGCTTCGACGCGACGATGACCTTCGCGGGCACGATCCCGTCGACGACGGCGCCCAACGGCGTGCTCGCGGCGTACTGGGCCGACCTCGTGCTCGGCACGAGCGGCGTGTGCGTCGCCACCGTGGGCAGCGCCCCCGCGCGACGCTTCATCGTGCAGTGGAAGAACGGTCAGTTCTACTCGGGCGACACGAGCGCACCCACCGCGGGAACGGCTTCGTTTGAAGTGATCTACAACGAGTCCGACCGCTCGGTGGACTTCCTCTACGAGACCATCAACGGACAGCCCGTGGGCGCCCCCACGCGGGCCGCGGTGGGCCTCGAGAGCGGCGACGGCACGCGCGGCCTCGCCGTCTGCGCGGGCGGACGCATCGACGCCACGCCGCCCGCCACCGACTGCACGGCGGTGACCTCGGGCACGCGCTTTCGACTCGTTCCCTCGACCTGAGCGGTCTGCGCGGGGCATGCTCGCGCGACGATGCGCTCCGCCCTCACGGCGCTCACGCTCCTCAGCGCCCTCGCGCTCCCCCTCGCCTCGTCGGCCAACGGGCGCTTTCCCGCCGCGCAGTTCGTCACCCTCGGACCGGGTGATCGCGACGACCACCTCGCGCTGCGCACAACCTTCGGCGTGATCGTGAGCCGCGACCGCGGCGCCTCGTGGACGTGGCTCTGCGAAGAGTTCTTCGAATACGGCACCGGCACCCCGTGGGATCCGCCCGTCGCGTGGGGCGGAGCCGACGCGGGCGTTCCGCTCTTCGTGGGCATTCCCGCGGGCCTCACGCGCACGCTCGACGGATGCACGGCGCCGCGCCTCGCCGAAGCCGCGCGCGACTTCACCGGTGACGTCACCACGAGCGCCGACGGACGCACCGTGCTCTGGGTGTCTTCGAACGGCACGGGCCCCAACCGCGTGCTGCGCTCCACCGACGGCGGCGCGACCTTCGTAACGGGCGCGACGATCGCCGCGGGCACGCTCCCGCTCACCATCGAGGTCGCGGGCGACGGCGCGCGACGGGTGTACGTCACGGCCGTCACGCTCGTGGGAGATCGCGCGGTGTTCCTGCGCTCCGACGACGGCGGCGACCATTTCACCGACGTGCCCCTCGACCTTCGCGGAGGCCGCGACGCGTGGCTCGCGGGCGTCGACCGCACGAACCCCGACGTGGTCTACGTGCGCTCCTCGCTGCCCGGCGACGACGCGGGCGTGCCCGGCGGAACGCTGCTCCTCCGCTCCACCGACGGCGGCGCACACTTCGAAGAGCTCACCCGCACGCAGGGCTCGATGCTCGGCTTCGCGCGCTCCGACGACGGACGCACGCTCTGGGTCGGCGGCCCCGACGCGCGCGACCGCCTGCGCCGCTCCACCGACGGCGGACGCACCTTCACCCGCGTGAGCGACGTCGAGGTGCTGTGCCTGCGCTTCCACGCCGACGCGCTCTACGTGTGCGCGCCGTACACCACCGCGGGCTGGGCGCTCGGACGCTCCTCCGACGGCGGCGAGCACATCACCCCGCTGCTCCGCTTCGACAGCCTCACGGGCCCGCCTGCGTGCCCTGCGACGGCGACGGGCGCCGCGTTCTGCGCCGCGCGATGGCCCACGGTGCGGGCGATGTTTCAGCCCTTCGACGCGGGCGCCCCCGACGTGCGCACCGACGCCGCGACGCCCTCCGACGCGCGCCCTCCGACGTCGCAGCCCGACACGTCGTGCGCGTGCCGCGTGGGTCACGAAGCGCGCACGCCGGCCTCGCTGCCCCTCCTCGCCGCGGCCCTCGTCGCCCTGCGCGCGCGCCGTCGCCGCGGCTGAGCCTCCACCGCATTCTTCGCGGGATCTTGCGCTGCATGCGACGCTTCGCGTGAAGGCCCCATGGGTGCGACGCCCATTCAGGCCATTGAGGAGCCTCCCATGAAGACTTCGCCTACCTGGCTGCGACTGCTCGCAGCGGCCCTGTTCGCTGCGGGCTGTGGATCGAGCGAGCTCACGCTGCCCGACGCCTCGAACACCGACGTGCCCGTCACCAACGACGTGCCCGTCACCGACGACGTGCCCGCGACGACCGATGGCCCCGTCACCGACGACGTGCCCACGACCACCGACGTCCCCACGACCACCGATGCGCCGGTCACGGGCGATGGGCCGGTCACCGCTGACGTGCCCACGACCACCGACGTCCCCACGACCACCGACGTCCCCACGACCACCGACGTGCCCGTCACGATGGACGTTCCCACGACCACCGACGTGCCCGTCACGACGGACGTCCCCACGACCACCGACGTGCCGACGACGATGGATGTGCCCGTCACCCCCGACGTGCCCGTCACGATGGACGTTCCCGTCGACATGGGCTGCGCCGCCTCGACGCCCGTGCTCTGCGGCGGCGTGTGTGTCGACACGCAGTCGAACGTGGCGAACTGCGGGGCCTGCGGGCGCGCGTGTGCGGCGGGCCAGGTGTGCTCGTCGGGCGTGTGCGTGACCTCGTGCACCGGCGGACTCACCGCGTGCGGAACGGCCTGCGTCGACGTGCGCAGCAACGCCGCGAACTGCGGCGCGTGCGGAACGGCCTGCGGCGCGGGCTTCGTGTGTTCGGGCGGCGCGTGCGTGTGCCCCGACGGGCTCCTCGCGTGCGGCGGCGCGTGCGTCGATCCGCGGAGCAGCGCGACGAACTGCGGCGCGTGCGGGGTGCGGTGCGGTGCGGGTCAGGTGTGCTCCGCGGGCGTGTGTCGACTGAGCTGCGCGGCGGGGCAGACCGCGTGCGGAACGGCGTGTGTCGACCTGCGTTCGAGCGCGACGAACTGCGGCGCGTGCGGCGTGGCGTGCGGCGCGGGCCAGACGTGCTCGGCGGGTGCGTGCGTGTGTCCCGCGGGCCAGTCGCTCTGCGGTGGCGTGTGCGTCGACACGACGAACCGCGCGGACAACTGCGGCGCCTGCGGGCGCGCGTGCGCCGCGGGCCAGGTGTGCTCGGCGGGAACGTGCCAGACGTCGTGTCCCGCGGGCACCGACCGCTGCGGATCGTCGTGCACGAGCGTGGCGACCGACAGCGCGAACTGCGGCGCGTGCGGCGTGGCCTGCACCGGCGGAACCGTGTGCCGCGCGGGCCTCTGCGTGTGCCCCGCGGGCCAGGTGAATTGCGGCGGCGTGTGCGTGACGCTGCAGAACAGCCCGACGAACTGCGGCGCGTGTGGAAACGCCTGCGCCGCGGGCCAGGTGTGCACCTTCGGTCGCTGCCTCACGAGCTGCCTCATGGGGCAGACGAACTGCTCCGGGCGCTGCGTGAACACGCAGAACGACGCGACGAACTGCGGCGCCTGCGGGGTCACCTGCGGGTCGGGCCAGACGTGCTTCCGTGGCACGTGCGCGTGCGGCGGCGCGACGCCGACGACGTGCAGCGGTACGTGCGTGAACCTCACCACGAACGCTTCGAACTGCGGCGCCTGCGGGCGCGCGTGCCTGCCCGGACAGTCGTGCGTGGCAGGACTCTGCGCGTGCACGGCGGGCCGTACGCCCTGCGCCACGGGATGCGCCAACCTGCTCGATGACCCCGCGAACTGCGGCGCCTGCGGACGCGCCTGCGGGTCGGGTCAGGTCTGCGTGCTCGGCACCTGCACCCCCGCCTGCCCCACGGGCACGCAGCAGTGCGACGGAACGTGCACGAACACGCAGCTCGACAGCGCGAACTGCGGCGCCTGCGGGCGCGCGTGCTTCGGCGGAACCTTCTGCGCCGCGGGCGCGTGCACCTGCAACCCGGGCTTCACGAACTGCAACGGCGCGTGCGTGAACGTCGCCACGGCGAACAACAACTGCGGCCGCTGCGGCAACGTGTGCTCGGGCGGATCGAGCTGCGTGCTCGGCGTGTGCACCTGCCCCACGGGCTCGACCCGCTGCGGAACGGTGTGCTCCACGCTCCAGAACGACCCCGCGAACTGCGGCGCCTGCGGACGCACCTGCCCGACGGGCACGCGCTGCCAGATGGGCGCCTGCCGCTGAGCGGTCACCGCGGCACCGGACGCGCTGCGCGGACTCGGCGCAGTTGCGCAGCGCGCCCCCGGCGCAACGTCGCCTCGCTTCTCTCGATCCCTCTATTTTTCAGCCCGGTACGCGCGTTGAAGTGACGCCCCTCGGCCCACCCATCGGGCCCCGAGGAGGGAACGTCCATGTCCACGCGATCCGCACTGCTCCGCACCACGCTCACGCTCGCGCTCACCGCCGCCGCGGCCACCTCGCACGCCGCCGTCTTCGCGGTGCTCAACACCGCCGACGCGGGACCGGGCTCGCTGCGCGCGGCCATCGCGAACGCCAACGCCACGCCCGGTGCCGACACCATCAGCTTCGCGATCCCCGGCATCGGTCCCTTCGTGATCTCGCCGCTCACGCCGCTCCCGGCGATCACCGACACGGTGCTCCTCGACGCGTCGACGCAGGCGGGCAGCGCGTGCTTCGCGGCGGGCGCCCCCGCGGCGCTCCAGGTGGCGCTCAACGGCGCCTTCGCGGGTGCGACGGCGGGCATCTCCTTCGCCGCGGGCTCGTCGGGCAGCCTGCTGCGCGGACTGGTGATCCAGAACTTCAACGGCGACGGCGTGCTCATCACCGCGCCCAACGTCGCGCTGGAGTGCAACCTCCTCGGCACCACCGTGGCGGGCACCGCGCCCCTCGCGAACGCGGGCAACGGCGTGCACACGACGGCGACGAACACGCGCATCGGCGGCGCCGTCGACGCGCAGCGCAACGTGATCTCGGGCAACACGCTCGCGGGGGTGCTCGTCGATCCGGCGACGCCGGGCGCGCAGGCGAACCTCATCCGCAACAACTTCATCGGCCTCGGCGCGACCGGCGGTGTGATCAACAATGGCGGCGCGGGCGTTCGCGTGCTCTCGCAGGCGGGCACCGAGATCACGCGCAACTTCATCTCCGCGAACGTGGCCTTCGGGCCCCTCGGCATCGACATCGCGGCCGCGGGCGTGACGCCCAACGACGCGGGCGACGCCGACGTAGCGCCCATGGCCAACAGCGGACAGAACTTTCCCGTGATCACCGCGGTGGGCGGCGGCGTCATCCAGGCCACGCTCGATGGCCCTGCGGGCACGTACCGCATCGAGTACTTCACCACGCCCTACGCGGGGCCGCTCGGACACACGCACCTGGGCTCCATCGTGATCGCGAAGCCCCTCGGCCTGGCGGCCTTCGCGTCGCCCGCGTACCCGCTCGTCCCGGGCACCTTCGTGACGGCCACGGCCACCCTCGTCGCGGCGCCCTCGGAGACGTCGGAGTTCTCGGCCTCGTTCCTCGTGCCGTGAGGGCCACCGCGATGCTGCTGCGTTGACCTTGCGCGCAGCGCGATGCGACGATGTTTCGCATGAGCGAGGGCATCGAGGGCGAGCTGACGCCGGGCACGATGGTGGGAGACCACCGCATCGTGCGGCGGCTCGGCGATGGCGCCTCGGGCGCGGTCTACGAGGTGGTGAAGGGCTCCGTCGCGAAGCGCATGGCGCTCAAGGTGTTGCACCGCTCGCTCGCGACGAACGACGACGACCTGCTGCGCTTCGAACGCGAGGCGATGATCGCGGGCGCCATCGAGCACCCCAACGTGCTCCAGGTCTTCGACGTCGGCGAGTACGAGGGCCACTACTACATGACCATGGAGCTCCTCGAAGGCGAGACGCTCCATGACCGGCTCGCGCGCGAGAAGACCCTCGCGGTGCGCGAGCTCGCCGACCTCTTCGTGCCCCTCATGTCGGCCCTCGGCGCCGTGCACGACCAGGGCATCGTGCATCGCGACCTCAAGCCCGGGAACATCTTTCTCGCCACGAAGCGCCCCGGCGTCGTCGAGCCGAAGATCCTCGATTTCGGCGTGATCAAAGACCTCACGGGCATCGTCGGCGGCGACATGACCCGCGCCCACGCGATGGTCGGCAGCCCGTCGTACATGTCGCCCGAGCAGGCCGAGCAGTCGAAGGCCATCGACGTGCGGAGCGACCAGTTCACCGTGGGCGCGATCTTGTGGGAGTGCCTCGTCGGCCGCCGTTGCTTCGACGCCGACACGCTCTACGCGCTGCTCTTCAAGATCGCCGAGGCGAAGGTCCCAGCGCCCTCGTCGTTGCGTCCCGACGTGCCCTCCGCGCTCGACGCGGTGATCCTCCGCGCGATGGCCCGCGAGCCCGGCGACCGCTTCGCCTCGGTGCGCGAGCTCGGCGCGAAGCTCCTGCCCTTCGCCTCGGACCACGTGCGCACCCTCTGGCGCGAAGACTACGCCGCGTGGATCGACGCCGAGACCTCCGCCGACGCCGCCGACGAAGACGCCGACTCGGTGACCTCGGTGATCCCGCCCTCGACGCGCGACCTCGTCGCGGCCCTCCGCGCGTCGCTCGTGCCCTCGGAGCCCGACGCGCCGCGCACGCACGACGCCCCCACGATCCCGCGCATCTCGGTCACGCCCGACGCCCCTGCGCCCGTGAGCGTTCCGCCGCGCGAGCGCCTCTCGACGATGGCCGCGCCGATGCACCCGCCCGTGCCCGCGCCCGCGTGGGTCGCGCCGACGCCCTACGCGCCGCCCGCGCCGATGTACGTCGCGCCGCAGCCTCCGCCCGCGCCCCCCACGATGGCCGCGCCGCCGCGCTCCCGCCGCACGCTCTGGGTCGTGCTCGCGACGGTCATGGCCGTCGGCGCCGTGGCCCTCACGCTGCTCACGCTCGACGCGCTCCACGCGGCGCGCCCCGCGTCGACGGTGCCCGCGGTGCAGGCCGTCGTCGCGCGTCCGGCCGCGGCGCCCATTGTTGCGCCGCCGTCCACAATCCCCGCGCCCGCGGCCCCCATTGTGGCACCCTCGCCCGCACCCGTCGCGCCGACCGCGCCCGCGGTGAGCCCCGCGCCCGCTGCGCCCGACGACGACGAGCCCGCCGACGATCGCCCGCACCGACGCCGCCGGAGCGCGCGCCCCAAAGACGGCCCGACGCTGCCCTGAGCGTGTGCTTGCGCCGCGCGCGGCGTTTCGAGAACCTACGCGTTCCATGCGTAGCGCTTCACGACTGGCCCTGATGGTTCCGGTGTTCGTTCTCGCCGCGTGCGGGTCTTCGAACCCGGCGACGACGATGCCCACCACCGACGTGCCGCCCGCCGACGCGAGCGCCGATGTGACCGATGCGAGCGTCGACAGCGGCGGAGACGTCGGCGGAGACGTCGGCACCGACGCGGGCGCGCCGCGCGTCACGCAGATCGAGGGCGGATCGTTCGCGCACTCGTGTGCGGCGCTCTCCACCGGCGCCGTACGGTGCTGGGGCGTCAACGACAACGGACAGCTCGGCGTGTCGCCCGCCGAGAGCCGCCAGCGGTGCCGCGTGCCCGACTCGTCGCCCGCGCAGACGCTCCCGTGCGAGCACACGCCGCGCGACGTTCCCTCGCTCACGAACGTGGCCTCCGTGGCCGTGGGCAACGGCGGAACCTGCGCGCTCAAGACCGACGGCTCCGTGTGGTGCTGGGGTGTCAACGACGTGGGCGAGCTCGGTCAGGGCACGCACGACACGAGCCCGCATCCGACGCCCGCGCGCGTGGATCTCCCCGCGGTGCGCCAGGTGGCCTACGGCGCGTTTCACGTGTGCGCGCTGCTCACCGACGGCACCGTGCGCTGCTGGGGCAACAACAAGTTCGGCCAGGTGGGCCTCGCGCCCGATCGCTCGGAGACCACGTGCGATCCGGGCGACGGCTTCGACGTGGGATGCCAGCGTCGACCGCGCGCCGTCGAGGGGCTCAGCAACGTCCGGCAGATCACCGCGGGGCGCAACCACACCTGCGCGCTGCTGATGGACGGCTCCGTGCGCTGCTGGGGGCTCAACGACTCGGGCCAGATCGGCAACGGCATGGTCGAGTCGCAGGACGCGCCGCGCATCGCGCCCACGGCGGTCACGGGGCTCAGCAACGTCACGCAGGTGGCCGCAGGCGGATCGCACACGTGCGCGCTGCTCATGGACGGCACCGTGCGCTGCTGGGGCTGGGCGGGCGTCGGACAGCTCGGCGGCGCGACGACGACGAACTGCCAGGTGGGATCGAGCGACACGTTCCAGTGCGCGAACGCGCCCGCGGCGGTGCCCGAGCTCACGGGCGTGCGCCACCTCGCGACGGGCCGCTACCACACCTGCGCGGCCCTCACCGCGGGCGGCGTTCGCTGCGCGGGACGCAACGACGAGTACCAGCTCGGCACCGGCGCGCTCGGCACCGACCGATGCTCGCTCGGCGTCGAGTCGATCGCGTGCACGCGGCGCTTCGGAGACGTCTCGATCCCCGCGACGAGCGCCGTGGCCGTGGGCAACTACCACTCGTGCGCGCTGCTCAACGACGGCACCGTGCGCTGCTGGGGCGCGGGCTACTACGGCCAGATCGGCGACGGGAACACCACGAACCGCGAAGGCCCCGTCGCCACCTCGAACCTGCCCTGAACGTCGACGCGGAGGGTCAGTTCGGCGCGGCGTCGGTCGCGCGTCGGGCGGCCCTTCGCGCGGACTTCGACCGCGTCTCGCTGCGGAGCATCGCAGCGCGCCCCACGATCACATCGAGCGTCTTGCGCACACGGGTGAGCAGCGGCTCCTGCACGTAGGGAACGCCGTGCTTCTCACACACGGCCTTCACCTTCGGTTGCAGGCGCTGGTACGCGCTCGGCGGCAGGTCGGGCCAGAGGTGGTGCTCGATCTGGTAGTTGAGAAATCCGTGGAGAAAATCGCGCACGTCGCCACCCGTGTTGAAGTTCACGGAGCCGAGCACCTGGCGCACGTAGAACTCCGCGCGGTCGCTCACGCCGCGCTCGAAACGGTGCATGTCGCCGCCCGCGTGGTTGGGCACGATGATCGCGAAGGCGTGGAGGTTGTGCATCGCCTCGGCCATCACCGAGTTGGCCCACACGCTGAACACCGCCCACGGACCGAGCGGCGCGTAGAGGGCCGGCGCGACGACGAAGCGACCGAGGCCGTAGGGGAGCAGACACGCGCGCCAGAAGCCTCGTCCCTCGGGCGTGCGGAGGTCGTAGGCGCCGAGGAGGGGATCGGGGTTCGCGATGCCATCGACGGACACGGGACGCCCCTCGGCGCGGGCCCGCTGCGCGCGCTGGAGCACCTGCCAGGTGTTCGGGGCGTAGTAGGTGAACTTCCACGTGAGGGCGTAGAAGGCCGCGGCGGCGTAGCGGAGCGCGACGGGCGTGCGGTCGGTGTGGAGCGCGGCGAAGTTCTGCTCCACGAGGTCGGGATCGAGGCCCTCGTTGGTGTGATAGTGGTGCAGCACGTTGTGCTCGTAGTGCCACGCGTCGGGGTGCATCCAGTCGAACCAGTCGACGAGGCGACGACGGCCCTTCGCGAACACACGGCTCGTGAAGCGCGCGGGCGCGTCGGGCACCTTGTCGAAGCCGCCGTGCGAAGCGTGGTGCGTGACGATGGTCCACCGCGCGGTGGCGCCCAGCGAGATGAGCGCGGCGGAGACCACGTTGGGGGCGATCCACGCGGTGGCGTACCCGAGGGCCGCGCAGGTGCGACCCCAGCGCTCCATGCGCTGCACGTGGGCGATGTCGTCGGGGCCGAGGCGCTGGAGTTCTTCCGCACGCAACGCATCGAGGTCGCGCGCGAAGGCTTCGTAGTCGAGGTGCGGGAGGGGGTCGCTCATGCGTGGCCGCGGACCGTAAGCGACTCCGCGCCCGCCGTCACTCGTTCGCGCGGCGCGCGCCCGTGAGCCCGAGCGCGTCGGCGTCCTGCACCACGCGGGCGGTGCCCTCGACGCGCACACGCACGGTCACGCCACCGCCCGTCACGAAGGCCCCGATGGGCGTCACCGCACCGAGCGAACCCTCCATGCGCGTGCCCTGCGCGAGCGTGCGCGTCAGGGCCTGCTGCGCGCCCGTACGGAGCCTCGCCACACGCTCTCCCAACGGAATGCGCGCGTGCGCCGCAATCGCATCGCGCAGCCCTCCGCGGAGGAACCACTCGCCCACCTCGACGAGCGCGCTCTGCGATTCGAGGGTGTAGTCCACGTCGCGCACCACGAGCTCGCCGCGCGCGGCGTCGTACGCGGGAACGCCCACGAGGTGCACCGTGCCCTGCTGCCCTTCGAACACCCCATCGGCGAAGCGCACGCCCACTTCGAAGAGCAGCGCGCGCCCATAGCCCGACGCGCGGAGCGAGCGCACCTCCACGCGGTGTCCGTCGAGGTCGAGCGTGCGGCCCACGAACTCCTGCGACGCGATGCGCGTGACCTCTTCGAAGCCCACCGCCGCGTCGAGCGTGAGCGCGAATCCGTCACCGCCCACCTGCGCCTCCGTGAGCATCGGCAGCGGCGTCGGAGCGTTCATGCGCGCGCCTCCTGCGACCACCGCGGGGCGCGCGACGACGCCCACCTGCGTGCGCACCGTCGTCTCGTCGAGCGTGAGGGGCGCCGCGAGCACGGCCTCGGGCGAGAGCGTGAGCGAGAACCCATCGGCGAGAGGCACCGACGCTTGCAGGCCCGCCCACACGCGCTCGCCGAGCGGTCGCAGGTCGCCACGTTCGGCGATGCGCTGATCGAGCTGTGCGGTGGCGCGCGCGACCTCCTGCAACACGACGTTCGAGACGAAGCCCGACACGTCAACGCGAAAGGGCGTGAGCTCGCAGCGGTCGATCACGCGCGGGGCCTCGGGCACGGTCTCGGCGATCACGCGCCACGAGGGGTCGAGACGCACGCGGGTCTGCGTGGCCACGACGATGCGACGCGGCGCTTCGCCGACGCCGCAGCTCGCGATGGGCTGACACACGTTGCCGATCAGCGGCAGGGGCACGCCCAGCGGATTGCTCGCGCAGGCCTCGGCGGAGAGCTGGAGCACGGTCTCGGCGCGCAGCACGCCGTCGCGCGCTTCGAAGCGAAAGGGCGCCCTCGTCACGCGGTAGCGCACGGACACGGGGAGCGGTCCGATCGGGCGGAACGCGCCGTCGGTGCCGACCTCGCGGGGAACCTCGGCGTCGAGGCCCTGGAGCGTCGTGCGCACGTCGGCGGTGAGCGGCACGGCGATCACCGCGGGCGGCAGCGGCGGGAGCGCGTCGCCGGGGCCTCCGGGTGCGGGCTGCGGAATGCGGAGCGTGTGGGCGCAGGCCGAGACGAGAACGAGCGCGGGGAGCGCGGCGGTGACGGTTCGCACGGCGCGGACACTACCGCACCGCGAGGACGGCGAGGTCAGACCGTGACGAGCCCTTCGGCCACGAGCCAGTCGGTGTAGTACGAGTACTCGCGCTGGGCGTCGAGGCGGCCCTCTTCGACCTCGGTCTTGAGGCGCTTCATGAGCTCGCCGAGGCGCGGCGACGGCGCGATGCCGAAGCGCGCGGAGATGGCCGTGCCCACGCCCTTGGGGAGCGGCGGGATCTTCGCGTCCATCTCCTGAATTTCGCGCACGCGGCGGGCGAGCTCGGAGATGGCGTCGAGGCCCTTCTTCTTGCGCTCGGGACGCTTCGTGGTGATGTCCGCGCGCGAGAGGTCGAGCAGGTCGCAGAGGCCGCCGTCCATCTCCTTCGCGAAGCGACGCACGGCGCTGTCGGTCCACGAGCCGTCGTACTGGCTCGCGCGGAGGTGGTGGAGGATGAGAAAGCGCACCTGCTTCGAGAGCGCGTCTTCGCCCTTGAAGAGCGCGATGCGGCGCTGCATGCGATCGAACATCGCCGCGCCCACCTCGGCGTGACCGAAGAAGTGCACCTCGCCGTTGGGCTCGATGCGACGGGTCTTCACCTTGCCGATGTCGTGGAGCAGCGCGGCCCAGCGCACCTCGGTCCGCGGAACGGCCTGACGCACCACCTGCTTCGTGTGCTTCCACACGTCCTTGTGGCGCCACTCGCCGTCGCCGAAGCCCACGAGGGCCTTCACCTCGGGGAGCAGAAGATCGAGCGCGCCCAGCTCGAGCAGCGCGTCGAGCCCCGCCTCGGGATGGCGCCCCATGAGCACCCGCTCCAGCGAACTACGCACGCGGGGAATCTCCACGCGCGCATAGGCCTCGGCGGGCACGGCCACGACTCCCGCAGGGAGCGCGCCGATCTCGGATGCGCGCGCGGCCGCGTCGAGCGCGTCCACCGCACGGTCGAGAAGGGCGTCGCCCGGCAGCGGAGACAGCTCCGTTGCCGCGGAAATCTGCGTGGAATTCACGGTGCCTCCGGGTCGGCGACGTCAGGAGGTCGCCGGAAAAGGGGCGCGGACTATACGGGCGAAGGTTCGAGGGCGCTACAGCCTCCGCCCGTTGGGCCGCGCGCCGTGCACGCGCACCACGGAGCTCCGGTCATCCCCCGTCGGCACCCGCGTCTGCGCTGGTCACCGCCGGCACGCACCCCGCGAGCTGCTCGGGGGTCGCGTTCAGGTTCAGACACTCGTTGCGCCCCTCGCAGTAGCGGTAGTTCGGCGGGCACACGCACGCGCCGTTCACGCATCGATCGGCCGCAGCAGGACACACGCGCCCGCACGCGCCGCACGCGGTCCGGTCCGTAAGCACATCGGTGCAGTAGAAGCTCGCCCCCGACGCGCAGCGCACGGTGCCCGACGCGCATTCGCACCGCCCGCCGAGGCACGCCTGCCGGGGCCCGCATTGCACTCCGCACGCACCACAGTGGAGCGCGTTCCGCTGCGGATCCACGCACACGCCGCCGCAGTTCACGCTCCCCGCGGGGCACTGGCAGCCACCGTCGCGACACACGAAGCCCTCGGCGCACACGGTCCCGCATGCGCCGCAGTTCGCGCTGTCGTCCGCGAGGCGTACGCAGCGCCCGCCACACTCCGCGTAGCCCTCGGAACAGGTGCGAACGCAGCCTCCGTCCTGACAGCGCGTGCCGCCCGCGCAGGCGGTGTTGCAGGCACCGCAGTGAAGGTTGTCGCTCGCGAGCGAGACACATCCGCCGTTGGCCTGGCAGCGCGCCGATCCTTCACCGCACACGAGCGGCGCGGGACCCTCGTCGACGGGCTCCGCGAAGGCGTCACGGAGCACATCGTCGACGGCCTCGGTGGCCACATCGACCGCGGCGTCATCGTGCGGAACGCCGGGGTTCGCCGCTGCGGGGAGCGCGCACGCGCCGAGCGCCCACACCATCATCGCCTCCCGCCAGATCGTTCGTCGCATCATCGCGCTCCCCCTCTCGCCCCGAGCACGTTCAGAACGGAACCGCCACGCTCGCCCCCGCGCTCGTCGGTGTGGCCGCCACCGAGACCGTCAGCCGTTCGCGGCGCTCCTCGATTCGATCGTGTGAGGTGAGCGCAAGCACGAGCCCCGTGGCCGTGGCGGCGAGGCCCGCGATGCCGAGTCCGTACGCGAACGCGCGCATCGTGTCGTTCTGCGCGCAGAGCTGGCGCACGGTGTTGCGATCCTCGACGCTGCCCGCGGTGCTCGTGCAGGGATCGCCCGCGCCTCCCATCGCGTACGACACGTTGGCCCACGCGCGCAGGTCGGGGTCTGCGCTGGAGAGCGTCGCGCCGCGCACGCGGTCGGCGTCGAGGGCCGTCGCGATCCACACGCCCACGCCCGCCACGAGACTCGCAGCGCCGACGCCCGCGGTGATCCATCCCGCGGTGCGCATCGGCGACGGACGCACCGTGCGATGGAGCACCTCGGGCACGCGCAGCACCACGGGCGCGGGCGCTGCGACGGGCGCAGGCGGAGGCTCCGCGTCGAGGGTGATCTCCTGCACGGTCACGTCGTC
Organism: uncultured Myxococcaceae bacterium; assembly: GCA_945952225.1. GTDB lineage: Bacteria > Myxococcota_A > Polyangia > Polyangiales > CAISKJ01. Next base: position 7,718 of record CAMFHP010000063.1, on the reverse strand, counting down.
GTGTTCGACGTGCACGACGCGGGTGACGGGCACGTGCCCCGGCGCGCGCACGGTGAAGGTCACATCGCCCGCGAGCACACGAACCGGGTCTGCGGAAGGCAGCGCGACGCGCGAACCGTTGTCGATTTCCAACGTCGCCTGCACGCCGTCGCGCACGACCACGCGGAGGCTGCCGAGCCTCCCCTGTACCAGTCGCAGCGACTCTTCGAGCGCAGCGCGGCGTTCGACGACCCACGAGCGCTCACGTTCGGTGAGCCCGAGGTTCTGCGATGACATCGCGACCAGCACACGTTGCAGGTGCACCTCCGCGTCGAGCGGCGCGTCGCTCTGCGAGAGCGCGAGGCCGTAGTGCGCTTCGAGCAGTCGGTCCGACGGGCACAACGCGAAAGCCTCGCGAAGGATGCGCGCGGCGAGGGGAAAATCCGGCGCGGTTCCGAACATGAGCGGCCGCGCACGATCGAGTCGCGACTGGGCGTCAGCGCACGCGGACTGCGCGCGTGCCGACGGCGCGGCGAACAGAATCGCAAGACACCACGGCATCGCACGTCTCATGGCGAGGACCTCCTGGGCAGCGGATCGTCCCATCCGCGCAGCGTGCCTGGGCGCGTCGGCACGCGCGTACGAACGGGCGTCACCGCAGGACGCGCGGGCACAGGCGGCAACGCGCGCTCCGCGGGCACGGGCACAGCGGGCACGTCGGCCTCGACGACCACCGCGGGCGCGGGCGCTGCGGGCACCGCGATGGGCGCGACCACGATGGGCGCCTCGGGCACCTGCAACGCGCGCACGGTCGTCGACGCAGGGCGCGCGGGATCCCGCGATTGGAGCAGCGCGCCCGCCCCGAACGAGAGCGCCAGCGCGACCGCCGCAGCCACGATCCAGGGCACCACCGACGCGCGACGCGGAACCACCACGGGCGTCGGCGCGGGCACTTCGAGGCTCGATCGGTCGGTGCGGAGCGCTTCGAGCTGCGACACCTCGACGGGCACATCAACGCTCTCGCCCGCGGTGGTCACGAGCGCCGACTGCGTGACCGTGGCGACGTGCGTGAGCTCCGTGGGCGCGTCGTCGTCGGGCACTTCGAACACGCGCTCCCAGCGCGCGCGATGGGCCGCGTCGAGCAGGGGAACAAGCGCGAGCGCCGCGTCGCGCATCGTCGCGAAGCGCTGCGTGGGGTCGGGCGCGAGGGCCTTCGTCATCCACGCGTCGAGCGCGGCGGGCACACCGTAGGGAAAGCTCGACGGAACCTTGAAGTAGCCGCGCACCTTCGCCGCAAGCACGAGCTCTGCGCTGCGTCCCACGAAGGCGCGCGTGCCCGTGACCGCCTGGTAGAGCATCAGCGCGAGGGCGTACACGTCGCTCCACGGGCCGACGTCGTGCTGCGCGCCGTGCTGCTCCGGCGGCATGTAGCTCGGCGTGCCCATGAACTGGTCGTGGGCCGTGAGGTCGAGGTCCGTGGGCGCCGCCGCGCGAAACCGCTGCGTCACGTGACCGAGCTTCGAGATGCCGAAGTCGAGCACCTTGGGCGTGAGGCTCCCGTCGCGCTCGGCGACGAGCATCACGTTGGCGGGCTTGAGATCGCGGTGCACCACGCCCGCGTCGTGCGCGGCCATCACCGCCGACATCACGGGCAGCAGGAGCTCCGTGGCGTGCGCGAACGAGAGCGGCGCCTCGCGCTTGAGCAGCGCGTCGAGGGTCTCGCCGCGGAGGTACTCCAGCACGATGAACGGCGGATCGCCGACGCTCACGTCGTGCACGGCCACCACGTTGCGGTGATGGATCTTCGCCGCCGCCTGGGCCTCGCGCACGAAGCGCTCGCGCACGCCGCGCTGCGAGAGCCCGCTCGCCGACAGCACCTTCAGCGCCACCATGCGACGGAGCACCGTGTCGCGCGCGAGATGGATCGCACCCATGCCCCCACGACCGATCTCCTGGACCACCAGGTATCGGCCGATGCGCGCACCGGGTTTGAAGCGATCGGGCTCCACGCTCACACGCCCCTCCTCCTCGCGTCGGGAGACGCTCACTCCGTCATCTCCGCCCAGTGTAGACGCCGAGCTCGGCCGTGCGGAAGCCCCGCCGCGCACGAACTCCGCGCCACGACGCCCCCCGAACCTTCGACTCCACGCGCCGCCCCCCGACGCCCCGAGATGCGGCGTCAGACCTTCACGCGGAACGACTCTTCGTTGAACGGGTCTTCGACCTCGGCGAGCGCCGACATTTCGTGGGCGCTCTCGTGCACCGCCGAGTGGAGCGCGTCGAGGGTCTCGGGCGAGAGCGAGCGCGCGTGCTCGTACTCGACCTCCACGAGCTGAAGGTTGTTCGCGAGGTTGTTGAGGTGGTGCTGCACCTTCGACATCGTGAGCCGCAGCGTGCGGAGCTTCTCTTCACGCACGCGCATGGCCGCGATCTCGCGCTCCAACGCGAGCGTGTGCTGCAGCCGCGCGATGAGGTCGGTGTGCGCGCGCTCCGCCGCCTCGCGCCGCGCGATCTCGCCTTCGAGGCGATGCTGATAGATCCGCGTGAGCTTCACCACGAGCACGGTGAGCACAAAGGCGGTGAACCCTCCGGTGACGAGAAACTGCTGCTGCACCTCGCCGTGGTAGGCGAGCGAGAACAGCGACACGATGACAAGCGCCACGCCGCTGATGGGCACGGCGAACTGCCACGCGCGGGCTCTGCCGAGGAGGGCGACCAGATCGGGTCGCGGGGTGACGTCTGAGGTCACGACGGGAGGGTGCCCGTGAGCCGCGGTGCGAAGCAATCCCCGCGTCGCGCAATTCACGCCGAGGCGGCACGCGACGTACACCGCGCACGACGCGCCGGGTCTCTGCGCCGCGACACGCGCGCTGCGATATCGTCGCGCCTGTGAAGCGCCTTCATAGCCTCTGTGCGGCCCTCGCGATGACGGCCCTCGCGTGTTCGAGTGCCCCGCAGCCCTCGCCCCTCGACGCCACCGCAGACCGCCCCGATGCGACCGAGGATCGCGCGTCCGACGACGTGGCCGACGCCGCGCCCGACCTCGTCGATGCGTCCGATGCGAGCAGCGCCGACGTGCTGCGTCCTCCACCGCCGCCGCGCACCTGCTCGACGTGCCTCTACGACAGCGAGTGCGGTGCGGGCGGGCGCTGCGTGCCCTTCGACGCGACCAACCAGCCCGGCGTGCGCCACTGCCTGACCGCGTGCGCTTCCGCGGGTGCGCCGTGCGATGCGCCCGTGCCCGCGACGTGCCGCGAAGACGACGCCACCGGCGACCTGCTCTGCACGCCCACGGAGTCGTGTGTGCCCGCCACCTCGCGACGCGCCACCGCGTGCCCCGCCGATGGATGCACCGGGCGCTATTCCGTGTGCGCCGACCTGAACCGCACCGAGGCCGTGCGCGGCCGCGCCGGGGTCGTGTGCCTGCCGCCCTGCGCGCGCGACGCGGACTGCGAAGAGGGGCTGCGACGGTGCCTCCCGGTGCGCACGCGCGACGGAGCCCTCACGACGGCGTGCGTGCCCGACGACCGCTTCGGCCCCGACGTGTGCGGCGTGAAGGCTGTCAACGCGCGCGGCGTCGGCGCGCCCTGCGACGCGATGAACGCCTGCGCCACGGGCCTCGAATGTGCGACGGGCGTCGACGCCACGATCACGCGGGGCTTCTGCACCGTGGCGTGCGCCGACGACGCGGCGTGCGGTGCGGGCGCGCGCTGTCTCGCGCTCGGCGACCGCGGAATGCGCTGTGTGCCCGACGACTGCGCCTGCGCGGCGGGTCCGCGCGATGCGCTCCTCGACCGCGCGCTCGCCCAGGGAACGCCCGCATGGTCGCGCTGCAACCTCACGTTCCCCATCGCGAACCTCGACGCGTTTCCGTTGAACGTGTCGCGCGATCGGTTCCGCCTGCCGATCTTCGACCGCGTGCACCGCGACTGGCTCTACGGCGCGCGATGGGCCCGCGCGATGGGCCCCGCGCTCGACGCCGCGTCGTCGACGCTCTCCGGCGCCCTCGCCGCCACGGCCTCGCTCCGCACCGACGGGAGCACCACGCGATGGACCGTTCCCTCGCCCGCGCCCGCTCCGTCGGACGGCACGTCTGCCCTCGCCGACGCGCTCGCGCAGACCGGCGCCACCGTCGACCGCGCGCAGCTCACGAGCGCGGTGTCGTCGTGGCCCGCGGGGCTCACCGTGGGCACCGCGCGCATCGTGTCCGCCGCCGTGGAGGCCGCCCGCGCACGCGACCGCGGACTGCCCTTCGCGACGGACGAGAGCGAGCGCGCGCGGCTGTGGTCCATCGCGCCGCATCTCGTGCTGCCCGCGGCGAGCGTGAACGAGCGCGCGGACTTCACCCAGGCCTTCGACCTCGGAATGCTCCTCGGCGACGTGCAGCTCCCCATGGAAGCGTCGCTGCGCCTTGCGCGCACCATCGAGTCCATCGACTGGAGCGCGCTGCGCAACGTGATGGGCCCCTCGCTCGACCTCGACACGCCCCTCGGTCGTGTGATCGTGCGCGACGGCGCTGCACACCGTTACACCCCGTCGGACGCGGCCCGCACGCTGCTCGTGCTCGACCTCGGCGGCGACGACACGTACACCGCGCCCGTCGCTTCGAACGTCGACGCGGCCACGCCCGTGAGCGTGCTCGTCGACCTCGCGGGCGCCGACACGTACGGCTACCCCGAGGTGCCCTCGACCTTCGACACGCCCGAGCTCCTGCCGAGCGACCGCGACGGACGCCTCCGCGCAGGAAGCACCACGCCCTCGTTCTCGCGCACCGGCCGTCAGGGGAGCGCGCGCCTCGGCACCGCGCTGCTCTACGACCTCGGCGGAGGCAACGACCGCTACCGCTCGCTGCGCATGTCACAGGGCTTCGCGGCGCTCGGCGTGGGCGGGCTCTACGACGACGGCGGCGACGACGAGTACACCCTCGAAGCCGGCGGACAGGGCGCATCCGTGGCGGGCGTGGCGGCCCTCGTCGACGCGGCGGGGAGCGACCGTTACACCGCGTGGGCCTACGCGCAGGGATTCGCCTACGTACAGGGCGCGGCGACGCTCTACGACCGCGACGGCGGCGACGTGTACGACGCGAAGCGCACGCCGGTGCTCTACCCCTCGGCGCAAGACATGACCGTCAACGCGAGCTTCTCGCAGGGCGCGGGCTTCGGACGCCGCGGCGACGCCTTCGCCGACCGCACGAACATGTCGGGCGGCCTGGGCATCCTGCGCGATCGCGCGGGCGACGACCGATACGCCTCGGCGATCTTCGGCACGGCCACGGGCTACTGGGGCGGCATGGGGCTGCTCCTCGACGGCGCCGGCGACGACCGCTACGACGGGCGCTGGTACACGCAGGGCGGCGCGGCGCACTTCGCGTTCGCGGCCCTCGTCGACGGCGGCGGACGCGACACGCACAACATGGACGCCACGCGGCAGAACATGACCGGCGGCGCGGGCCACGACTTCTCGCTGGGCATCCTCCTCGGGCTCGGACGTGAAGCCGACACCTACGGCGTGCCCAACCTCGCGCTCGGTGCGGGCAATGCGAACGGCGCGGGGATCTTCGCCGACGAGGGCGGCGATGACCTCTACGAGGCCGCGTCGGCGCTCACGCTCGGCAACGCGGCGCTCGAGACGCTCACCGACATGGGGCGGCTCACGCGGCCGACGGTGGGGCTCTTTCTCGACGGCGGCGGGCGCGACACGTACCGACGGCCGACGGTCACGATGGCGCCCGAGGGCGATGACCGCGCGTGGACGCAGCGGATCCATCCCGAGGCGCCGAGCGAGCGGGGCTTCGGCATCGACGGCACCGGCGACACGGGGCTCTGAGCGATGCCGCGCGTGGTCTTCGAACGCACCCGCTTCGAGCTCGACGTGCCCGACGGCGCGCGCGTGGTCGACCTGGCCGACGAGCACTTCATGACGGGGCTGCGCTTCGCGTGTCGCCATGCGAACTGCGGGGTGTGCCGCGTCGAGGTGACCGAGGGCATCGAGCGATGTGAGCCTGCCGACGACGATGAGCTCCAGCTCACCGAGGGCGTGTTCCGTGATCCGCCGACGGTGCGCCTCGCGTGCCAGTTGCGCATCCAACCGGGCGAAGGAACGGTGCGTCTCCGCGTGGTGCTTTGACCGTGTTCCACGCGCCCTGAAGCGCCCCTATGGTGTCTGTGATGAAGGCCCCCACGCGCTATGTGAAGCTCGACGCCGCGCGCCTGCGCCACGGCGAACGCGTCGACCGATTCGGACGGTTCTTTCTCGCGGGCGATCCCCTCGCCGACGCGGCCGTCGACTCACTTTCGACGCTCCCCCGTGAGGCCCGTGACGCGCTCGTCGACCGCGCGCTCCGCGAGGGAATCGACGCGGTGCCCGAGGCGCCCGACGCGCTGCGGGCGCTCTTCGCGCAGCTCGACCACGTGCCGTTCTGGGTCGATCACGGCCGCGTGGAGCGCGGCGGTCGCGCGTTCCTCGAATCGGGCCTGCTGGGCGGTCTGGTGCTCGGCGCGATGTCGCTCGTGGCGGGGTACTGCTCCCCCGCGGGCAACAAGCCCCTGATGTTCAGCGGACGCCTCGCCGACGACGTTCCGCGGCGCCTTGCGGAGACCAGTCGCTTCGTCGAGGTGGTGTCGTTGCCGGGCGAGATGCGACGGCGCGGCGACGGCTTTCGCGCATGCGTGAAGGTGCGGCTGATGCACGCCTCGGTGCGCCGCGGATTGCTGCGCTCGCCGCGGTGGAACCTCGACGCGTGGGGCGTTCCGATCAACCAGGCCGACTCGGCGGGCACGATGCTTCTGTTCTCGTCGGTGGTGGTCGAGGGGCTCGAAAAACTCGGGCACGAGATGTCGGCGCAGGAGGTCTCGGACTTTCTCCACCTCTGGCGCTACGCGGGCTACCTGCTCGGCGTCGACGCAGAGCTCCTGTGCGCCACGCGCGACGAGTGCGACGCGCTCTGGAACCTCCTCTCGACCACGCAGGACCCGCCCGACGACGACGCCCGCGCCCTCGCCCGCGCGCTCATGGAGAGCGGCCGCATCGGCGCGCGTCCCGGCCGCGAGACCGACGCCGCCGAGGCCCGCATCGCCTTCGGCTACGCGCTCTCGCGCCACCTCATCGGCGACGAGTACGCCGACCATCTGGGCTTTCCCCGCTCGCGCTGGCGGCACGCGATCGACGTGTTCCGCCGCGTGAACGCCGAGGCCCTCGGACGCCTCCGCGCGCTCCCGCCCGTCGAGCGTCTGGCCTTCGAAGCGGGCCGTCGCTACTGGCACGAGGTCACGGCCACCGCGCTCCGCGGCACGCCCGCGGGCTTCTCGATGCCCGAGGTTCGCCCCGCACCATGAGCCACGCCGATCCGTGCCCCTGCGGCGCCTCGCGCAGCTATGCCCAGTGCTGCGGCGTCTACCACCGCGGCGAACGCGAGGCCCCCACCGCGGGCGCCCTCATGCGCTCGCGCTACAGCGCCTTCGCGAAGCGACACGCGGCCTACCTCTGGCGCACGCTGCACCGCGACCATCCCGACCGCGCGCAACCCGAAGCGCGCGGCCTCGCGAGCCTCCGCGACGCTGCCGAACGACAGCGCTTCCTGGGGCTCACCGTGCTCGACGAGCAGGCGCCCGATGGCGACGGTCTCGCGCGCGTGCTGTTCGTGGCGAAGGTGTTTCTGAAGGGTCGCGACCTGAGCTTCGCCGAGTGCTCCGACTTCGAGCACGACGGACTCGGATGGCGCTACCTCTCGGGTGTGTGTG
>CAMFHP010000062.1 GCA_945952225.1 uncultured Myxococcaceae bacterium | reverse complement strand
CCCTGCGCGGGCTGCTGACCGAAGCCCTGCTGCGGCTGACCGAAGCCGCCCTGCGCGGGCTGCTGACCGAAGCCCTGCTGCGGCTGCTGCGGCGCGGGCGCGGGGGCGCCGAAGCCCTGGGGCGGTGCCGCGAAGCCACCGATCTGCGTGGGCGCGTGACCGGGCTGGCCGTAGCCCTGCTGCGGCTGCTGCGCGGGCTGACCGTAGCCCTGCTGCGGCTGCTGCCCGTAGGCGCCGGGCTGGCCGTATCCCTGGTTGGGATCGGGCTGCCCAGGCTGCTGAGGCCATCCACCGTTGTTGCCACCGGGGGGCCATCCCCCACCAGGCGGATATCCTCCACCACCCTGCATGATGCTGTTCCTTTCGCGGTCGCGGCACGCGATGCGTGCGGCGTGAATGACGGGACGTTTGCGAGCGCGGGGCACCTTCGCAGGGGCATGACGGGCCGTCAACAACCTGATGCCCCTCGCGGCGCGGCGCGCGGTGGTGTAGTCCGTCGCGCGAAGGAGCACCCGAGCGTCCGATGGAACGTCCCCTCATGCGAGTCACGGTGAACGGCGAGGCGCGGGAGATTCCCGCGGGGAGCACGGTGCGCGACCTGCTCGACGCGATCGGCGTGAAGGGCACCGCGGCGGTCGAGCGCAACCTCGAACTCGTTCCACGTGCGCGCCACGCGACCGAAGCCCTCGCCGACGGAGACGCCCTCGAAGTGGTGCGCCTCGTCGGCGGCGGCTGAGCGCACCGGCTCCCTCCCCCACGCACCGAAGGCAGATCGAAGATGAATGACACCCTCGTGATCGGCGGCCGCACGTTCTCGTCGCGGCTCTTCATCGGCACCGGCAAGTACGCGAGCGTGGCCCAGTGTCGCGACGCGATCCGCGCGTCGGGCGCGCGCGTGGTCACCGTCGCCGTGCGCCGCGTGAACCTCTCGGAGACCGGCGAGGGATCGCTCCTCGGCATGCTCCGCGACGAGGGGGTGGAGCTCCTGCCCAACACCGCCGCCTGCTACACCGCGGAAGAGGCCATCCGCACGGCGCGCCTCGCGCGCGAGGCCGCGGGCACCGACCTCGTGAAGCTCGAAGTGATCGGCGACGCGAAGACCCTCTTTCCCGACACCGAGGCCCTCGTCGTGGCCGCGAAGGTGCTCGTGAAGGAGGGCTTCTTCGTGCTCCCGTACACCAACGACGACCCCATCGTGGCGCGCAAGCTCGTCGACGTGGGATGCCCCGCGGTGATGCCCCTCGGCGCCCCCATCGGCTCGGGCCTGGGCATTCGCAACCCCTACAACCTCCGCATTCTCATGGAGACCGTGAAGGTCCCCGTGATCGTCGACGCGGGCGTTGGAACGGCCAGCGACGCGGCCATCGCGATGGAGCTCGGCGCCGACGGCGTGCTGATGAACACCGCCATCGCCGCCGCGAAGGACCCGGTTCGCATGGCCCACGCGATGAAGCTCGCCGTCGAAGCCGGACGCCTCGCGTTCACCGCCGGACGCATGCCCGCGAAGATGTACGCCAACGCGAGCTCGCCCCTCGAAGGCACCATCGCCGCCGCGGCCTCTCCCTCGACGCTCGCCATCGAGTGACGATGCGCGCGCTGCTCTGCCTCTGCGCGCTCGGAGTTGCGGCGCCGCTCCAGTGTCCCTCGCGCGCGCAGCCCGAGCTCGCCCGCGAGGAGTCTCCCGCCGACGCCCTCTGGCAGCTCTCCGAGCGCTTCGCCGCGCAGGGCAACACCGCCGCCCGCGACGAGACCCTGCGCTACCTCATCGACCGCTTTCCCACCTCGCGTCAGGCCGAGCGCGCGCGCCTCGCCCTCGCCCCGCGATGACCTTCCCGCTGCGCCCGTTCTGGCTCTGCGCCGACGTGGGCGCGTGCGCAGCCGACACCCTCGTCACGCGCGTCTCCGCAGCCCTCGCCGCAGCACCCGCGACGGTGTGGCTCCGCAGCCCGCACGGACACTCCGCGGCCCCGCTCCTCGCCCTCGCCCACGCGCTTCGTGACGTCACCGCGCGCGCCGCGTGCCCGCTCGTCGTGGGCGATCGCGTCGACGTCGCCGTGTGCTGCGAGGCCGACGCGGTGCACCTCCCCGAGCGCGCACTTCGCCCCGTCGACGTGCACCGTCTCGCACCCGCGTTGCGCGTCTCCGTCGCCGTGCACGACGCGACGGGCGTGACCCGCGCGACCGAGGCGAACGCGCTCGTGGTGAGCCCCTTCGGCGCGGTCGAAGGCAAGAACGCTCCCCTCAGACGCGACGGGCTCGCGGCGCTCGTCGCACGCGCTGCTTCGAAGCCCGTGATCGCGCTCGGTGGCATCACGACCGTCGACGACGTGCGCGCGGCAGTGCAGGCGGGCGCGCGCGGCGTGGCCGTGCGACGGGCGCTGCTCGACGGCGACGATCCCGCGCGGGCCTGCGCGACGCTGGCGGCCGCGCTCGATGCCGCAGGATTGACCGCGACGGCGCATTGGTGAGAACACCTCGGCCGCGATGAGCAGGCGACACGTTCTCGGTGCGATCTTCTCGGTGCTCGCGGTGGCGGCGCCCTCGGTGGCGACGGCGCAGACCGACCCGCGGTACTTCAACCAGATGCGCGCGGAGCTTCAGGCCATGGGGCTCACGGCCCAGTGCGCCGCGGTGAGCGCCACGTCGGGTGTGTGCCGCGCGGTGGCGAGCGCGCAGGTGTCACCGGGTCAGGTCACGGCCACGCCGCGTCGGTACACGCTGGTGCTGGAGTACAACGACCAGACCGACACCGTGTACGCGTACCTCGATCACTACGCGACGCTGCGCGCCGAGTCGGCCAACGCGAACCAGGCCTGGCGCCGCTTCGCCGAGATGAACTGGGAGATGCTCATCGGAAAGCTCGAATGGTCGTCGCGCTCCGGCGAGGTGCGTCTCGGCGCGGTGCTCAACACCGATTCGAACTTCGACCGGCGCGCGTTCCGCGGGGTCGTGCGCACGGTGCTCCGCCTCGGAGACCGCTACGCCGAAGAGGTCTCGCACCTCACCGGCGGCCCCGTGGGCGAGACCGCCGCGCCCCCGACGGCGCCCGTCGCCAACGGACAGGGAATGTCTCCCATCGCGGCGCCGCACTGAGCGACCGCGACGGGGAATCCTTCACACCTCAACGAACGGCGAGCAGCTCCACTTCGAAGAGCAGCGTGGCGTTGGGGGGAATGAGCCCCGAGAAGCCGCGCGCGCCGTATCCGAGCTCCGACGGGATCGTGAGCTTGCGACGGCCGCCGACGCGCATCCCTGCGACGCCCCGATCCCAGCCCTGGATCACGCGCCCCGCGCCGAGCGGAAACGAGAAGGGCTGTCCGCGATCGTGCGACGAGTCGAACTTGCGACCGTCGGTGAGCGTGCCCGTGTAGTGCACGACGACGTTGCGACCCGCGACGGCCTCGTCGCCGGTGCCGACCTGAAGATCCTCGATGATGAGCTCTGCTGCCATGGTGCGCGCGACCGTCGCACGGCGGTGGTCGGGGTGTCCACGCGCGCCCACACGTTGGGCGCCAGGAACGCAAGCGACGATCTGCAAGAAAGAGCAGATGTCGGCTCGCACCGAGCCGATTTCTCATCGTTGGGAGCACCCGGCGCTGCCCGCCGAGCCCCCGTCGCTGTCGAGGGAGCCCCACTCGAAGGCGCGAGACCATCACGCGCAGCGCACCGAGCCGACGTCGCCTGGCACCGAGCACACCGCGCTGCGAGGGGAGTCGGGCGCTGCTCGGGGTGTGTCGAACGCGAAGGCGCACGACACGGCGTCGAGCGCACGGGAGCCCCCCGCTCGGCGCGCACGAAGCCCCGTCGGCGCTGTGATAGCGTCGCGCCATGGCGGGAGAGAAGGTCACCGTGGCGTACGAGGTCCCCGACGCCGACGCGAGCTGGGAGCTGGAGGAGCAGAACGTGCCGGAGACTGCATGGCATGACGCGATCATCGAGGCGTTGAGGTTGGTGCTCCGTGCGTGGGCATCGCGTGCTCGCATCGATGCGCTCATTGCGAGCAATGTCGCGCTCCGGTGGGAGAAGGCGCGCTGGAAGATCGGCGTCGACCCCGACATGACGGTGTACATCCCGCCGCCCCCCGACGGGGAACACACGTCGAGCGTGTGCCTCTGGGAGCCCGGTCACGCACCGCCGCGCATCGCCGTCGAAGTGGTGAGCCGCAGCACCGCCACGAAGGACTACGTCACCGCGCCGGATCAGTTCGCGGCGAGCGGCACCACTGAGCTCTGGGTGTTCGATCCGAAGCGCTACGGACCGAAGGTGCACGGCGGCCCCTTCCGCCTTCAGCTCTGGCGCCGTGACGAGCACGGCACCTTCCGTCAGCTCTATCGCGGCGATGGCCCGTGCCACAGCCCCGAGCTCGGCGCGTGGCTGGTGATCACCGACGAGGGCATGCGCCTGCGCATCGCCGACGACGCCGAGGGTGTGCACCTCTGGCCCACAGAGTCCGAACGCGCGCAGGTCGAGGTCGAGCGCGCCGAAGCGCGAAGGGAGCAGGCCGAAGCGGAGCGGGAGCGCGCGGAAGCGGAGCGTGCCGAAGAGCAGGCGCGAAGGGAGCAGGCCGAAGCCGAGCGTGCGCGTGCCGAAGCCGAGCGGGAGCGCGCCGAAGCCGCGCGTGCCGAGGAGCAGGCGCGACGCGCGCATTTGGAGCGGGAACGTGACGCTGCGAAGGCCGAAGCCGCGCGCATGGCCGACGAGCTCGCGGCACTGCGTGAGGCCCTCGCGCGCATGACGCAGGGTTGAGCGAAGCCGTCGCGGTCAGCGGCCGCCGAGCGACGTGCGGAACACCACGAGCGACGTGCGATCGCCGAGCGAAGGAACCCGACCCGCGGCCGCGCCCCACTGCATCTGTCCGTTGTTCTCGTCGAACTGGAACGTGGCGCTCCCGTTTCCCGCGGTGACGCGCGCGTCGAGGTCGCGGGGCACGCGCGGGAGCAGGCTGTCGGGCACGAGGTACGCGGCCACCACGTCGTTGTCGCGCGTGCCCGAGGGGATCATCCGTCCGTCGTACCAGAGGCCCACGTAGAGCTGCGCGTGGTCCTGCGCGGTGCGGAGGTTCAGCAGCTCGCGGACGGCCTTCGCGAGGCGCCCGTACGTGATCGCACCGACGATCACACCGTTCACCGGCGCGCCCTCCGCAGCCCGCGTCGGATGGGCCGTCACGAGGTACACGCGCGGGGCCTGTCCCTCGCCCGACGACATCTCGCCGACGCACGTTCCCCCGGTGCCCTGCAGCGCCGCGCGCACACACGGAAAGGCCCCCGCGAGGTCGCGTCCGGGGAGAAAGTCGTTCTCCGGCGCGCGGTCTCCGGCGATGCCCTTCCCATCGGTGCCCGCCGCCGCGAGGAACCACGTGGGATAGAGCGTGAGGTCGCGACCGATCTCGCTCCGCTCGTCGTGCATGTCGAGGCGGAGGCGGTTGCGCACGCGGGCCACGTTCGTCGCTTCGGCCATCGTGGGGCCCATGGCGCGCGCGACCTTGTCGATCACCTCGGAGAACCCGCGGGCCAGGCGCTCGACGCCGTCGCGGCCTTCGTTCACGTGCTCGCGGGCCTTGGCCACCGCAGCCCGACCGATGGCCGGATCGGGGCGCGACTGACACGCGGAGAGGCTCACCATCGCTGCGAGGAGGGTCGTTCGGATCTTCATGCGTTCGTCGACACCGTGAGGGGAATTGTGTTCGAAGAGAACGTCGCGCGCGTCACCAGCTCGCCTCGGGACGGATGCACTCCGTGAGCGCTCCCGCGCGGCCGCAGCGCGTGAACACGCACGCGCGTCCGTCGGCGCCGACGGTGATCTCGCCGACCTTCCACAGCGGGTTGTCGCCGCCGCCCGAGGGCGCGAGGCTCACGCGCTCGCTCTCGAACACCACGACGCCGCCGCAGTACACGCGCACGATCACCGGCGTCGCCTCGCTGCCGCCGAAGTAGTGAACGCCCACGGCGAAGCGCGACCCGGCCTGCGCCTGCGTCACGTTGATGTTCTCCGGGCCCGGCAGGTCGCTGATGTGGTCGATGTCGAGCTGCGGGTTGTTCACGGCGCCCGCGGGCTCCCAGTTGAGCACCCCGTCGGGACACAGCATGCCCACCGCGCGGTCGCAGCGGCAGTTCGCGTAGAAGCAGTCGGCGTTGTCGGGCGCGAACGACGCCCACCGGCCCATGGAGCGCGAGAGGTCGGCGAGGTGCAGGTCGATGTCGATGCCGCCGCCCTGCGCGTTGCACGAGCGGCACGAGCGGTCGACGTTCCACACGGCCTCGACGCGAATGGCCTCGTCGGAGCGCGAGAACGCACGCGTGGTGCACGACGCGCGGTTGCCCCGATCGTTGGCCACGGTGAGCCGCCACACGAAGTCACCCGCCACGTCGAAGGTGAAGCGCGCCGTCGGCGAGGTCGCGTTCGCGAGCGAGGCCGTCGACGTGGGCGGCGCCGACTCCGTGGTCCATTGGTAGGTGAGCGGACGCCCGAGGCGCGACGAGCCCACGCCCGCGAGGTTGATCGTGCTGAAGGGCACCGACACCTGATCCGCGGGGCACGTCGCGAGCACGTCGGGATCGACGTGCACGTTGGTGTTGCAGGAGCGCGAGAGTCCGCCCGCATCGGTCGCGGTGAGCTGCAGGGTGTAGTCCCCGAGCTGGTCACACACCATGCGCGTGTTGAGCGATCCCGTGTCGGGAACGACTGCCGTCATGCTCGCCGTGGGGCGTCGCATGATCGTCCAGCGGTACGTGAGCGCGCGGCCGAGACGCGACGTGGCGCGGGCGTTGAGAAGCGCCGTGTCGCTCTGGTAGCGCGACTGGTCCGCAGGGCACACGAGGTCGATGGCGGCGTCGGCTTCGACCGCGGTCACACACGAGTCCGTGCGTCCTGCGGGGTCGGTGACCGTGAGCCGCGCGCGCCACGTTCCCGCCGTGAGGAGGCGCAGGCCCGTCGTCGAGGCGCCCGGCGCCGTGAGGGCGCTCATGGGCGACGGCGTCCCCGACGGCGCGGTCTCGATCGTCCACGCGTACGCGAGCGGAAGGCCCAGCGAGTGCACACCGCTGCCCGCGAGGCTCACGGTCTGCGTCTCCACCGCACGCTGCGACGCGGGACACACCGCGCGCACCGTCACGGGCACATCGACCGGCGGCACATCGCGAACGTCGGGCACGTCGGGCACATCGCGAACGTCGGGCACGTCGGGCACATCACGCACGTCGGGTGCGTCGAACACATCGGGCGCGTCGAACGCATCGGGCGCATCGAACACGTCGGGCGCGTCGAGGGCCGCGTCGGGCTCCTTCAGCGAGGAGCGCGCACCGCACGCTTCGAGCGCGTACGCCGCGAAGATCGCAACGGGAATCGCCAGCAGGGATGGGCGTCGCATGGCGGGATCGTACACGCCGCGCACAGGGTCGGAACGCGCATTTTCGCCGCCCCGCGAGCGCGTGTATCGTCGCGCGCCGTGAGCACCGAACATCACTACCGATCGAATCTGCGCGACACGTTCTTCAACCTCTTCGAGTTCCTCGACGTGGGCCGCACGACGCTGGGCCACGCGCCCTTCGACGCGCTCGACGAGGCCACCGCGCGCGAGTCGATGCGCGCCATCGAACAGATCTGCGTGCGCGACGTGGCCGCGAGCTTCGCCGACGCCGACCGTCGCCCCGCGCACATGACCGACGACGGACGCGTGGTGATCCCCGACTCGCTCGCGCGCTCGCTCAAGGCCTTCTTCGACGGCGACTGGCACCGCTTCAGCCTCCCCACGCACATGGGCGGCGTGGGCGCGCCGCCGACGCTCGCGTGGGCGTCGTTCGAACTCGTCGCGGGCGCCAACGGATCGGCGGCCTTCTATCTGGCCGGTCCGATGATGTCGAAGGCCATCGACCGCCTCGCCACCGAGGAGCAGAAGGCCCGCTACTTCCCCCAGATGATCGACCGTCAGTGGAACACCGCGATGGTGCTCACCGAGCCCGACGCGGGCAGCGACGTGGGCGCGGCGCGGGCCCGCGCGTGGCAGGAGCCCAACGGCGAGTGGCACATCGAGGGTGTGAAGCGCTTCATCACGAACGGCGACTACGAGGGGCCCGAGAACATCGTCCACATCGTGCTCGCGCGGCCCGACGGCGCGCCCGGCGGCACCAAGGGGCTCTCGATGTTCCTCGTGCCGAAGTTCTGGGTCGAGGCCGACGGATCGCTCGGCGCGCGCAACGGCTGGAGCGTCACGCGGCTCGAAAAGAAGATGGGCATCCGCTCGTCGGTCACCTGCGAGGTGCACTACGGCGAAGACGGCGCCCCGTGCCGCGCGCTGCTCGTCGGCGACAAGCACGACGGCATCCGGCAGATGTTCCACATCATCGAAGACGCGCGCATGGCCGTGGGCGTGAAGAGCATGGGCACGCTCTCGACCGCGTACCTCAACGCGCTCGCCTACGCGAAGGAGCGCAAGCAGGGCGCCGACCTCCTGCGCGCCAACGACAAGAGCGCGCCGCGCGTGCACATCCTCGCGCACCCCGACGTGCGCCGCATGCTGCTCAGCCAGAAGGCCCACGCCGAGGCCATGCGCGCCCTCGTGCTCTGGACGGCCCACCAGCAGGATCAGGTCGAGATCCTCGGCGGCCACGGCACCGTCAACGCCGCGAAGCACGACGCGCTCAACGACCTGCTCCTCCCGCTCGTGAAGGGATGGTGCTCCGAGGTCGCGGCCGCGCAGCTCCAGCTCTCGCTCCAGTGCCTCGGCGGCTCGGGCTACTGCGACGACTACCCGATGGAGCAGTACATCCGCGACCAGAAGATCGACACGCTCTACGAGGGCACGACGCACATCCAGGCGCTCGATCTCTTCTTCCGCAAGGTGGCGCGCGACGGCGGCGCGACGCTCCAGGGGCTCCTCGGCGAGATCCAGACTTCGCTCGAAGGCGAGCTCAAGCACCCCGCGCTCGAAGCCGAACGTGCGTCGCTCGCGAAGGCCGTCGGCGAGCTCGGCGCGATCTTCATGACCATGCTCGGCAAGGTGAACGAGTCGCTCTACCACGTGGGTCTGCAGGGCAACCGCGTGCTCTTCTCGCTCGCGCAGGTGGTGTCGGGATGGCTGCTGCTCCGCCACGCGGCGATCGCCCTCGCGAAGCGCGACGGGGCGAGCGACGACGACCGCGCGTACTACGACGGCAAGATCGCCTCGGCGCGCTGGTGGGCGAGCGACGTGCTCCCCGAGGTGGGCTACACGCGCCGCCTCATCGAGAAGGGAACGCTCGCGCTCATGGAGCTTCCCGACAGCGCGTTCTGAGCGTCGCTGTGGCCTCGCGCGGGGCGCGTCACGTACGATGCGCCCCGATGCACCTCCACCACCGATTCACGCTCTCCGTTGTGCTCGTCTCGCTGGCCGCCTGCGCCGGTGAAGACCCCGCCCCCATCACCGCGCCCGACGCCACCGCACCCGCCGACGTGACCGTCGCGAGCGACGCCGCGGCCGACAGCGCCGCCCCCGCCGACGCCGCGGTACGCACCGACGCCGCGGCCTCCGACGCGGGCAGCGCCGACCGTTGCAACGCCGTGTGCGCGCGCATCGTGGGCGCGCCGGGATGCATGCGCGACATGCCCACCTGCCTGCGCGCGTGCATCACCCAGGTGAACAACACGCCCATCGACTGCCGCGCGGCCCTCGACACGTACCTCGCGTGCGGCGAGCGCTCGACGGCCTCGTGCACCGGCGGCGTGACGAACTTCGCGGGCTGCGACGACGCGCAGAGCGCGCTCGTGGTGTGCGCGGCGGGCTCCGACGCGGGCACCGACCCCTGCGCGCGCTTCATCGACTGCGCGAGCTGCACGGCCAACGCGTCGTGCGGCTGGTGCAACAACCACTGCGTGCTCGGCAACGACACGGGCCCCACGCCGCCCAACACCTGCGGCGGACAGCCGTGGGTGCGCAGCAGTTCCGCCTGCCGCTGACGGCCACCTGCACACGTCTGCAACCGGACCCGCGAGGGCCCGCGCGGTCACTCCGTCGGGAGGAAGCGCGCGAGGCCCTGGTAGCGCGGGGTGAGCCTTCCCTTCGCGGCGATCACCGAGGTGCGCAGCGCTTCGGGAAGGTCGTCGAGGCCCTTCGAAAGGTCGGCGTCGAAGAGCGCGCGGATGTACGGGTACAGCGCGCGCGAGAAGTCTTCGGCCGCGTCGCGCGGGAGCGCCGTGGGGAGGTTGTCGACGGCCATGATCGCCACGCCGGGACCGTCGACGCCGACCTTCGCGCTGTTGGTCGCGGGGTCGAAGACGAAGGCGGGCTCGTCGTTCTCGGTGACCCTCACGGTCCACTCGACGCCGCCCTTGAGGTCGCAGGCCACGTCGCCGATGACGGGCGGGAGCGCGCCCTGCGCGTAGAGCCGCCGCGCCGACGAGTCGTCGAGGAGCCTCGGGAAGCGCTCATCCCAGTAGAGCCCGTTGATGACCGCCTTCACGTACGGCATGAACATCGGGCCCTTGCAGACGTACCGCTCGGGGTGCGCCGCGTAGTGGTCGAAGTTGAAGCGACGGTGCTGCCCGGCCCACTCGTAGAGCTGATCGCTCGTGAGGTGCAGCACACGCAGCGTGCGGTCGTCGGGGCTCTCGTGCGGCAGCGCGATGCACTCGTCGAGCGTGCACGGAATGGCCCCCACGAGGTCGAGGTACTCCAACGCGCCCTGCGACACGCGCCCGCGGCCCGTGACGGCCACCACGAACGGTTCGAGCACCGCGGGGCCCGAGGCGCGGAGCTCGTCGAGGGCCGCGCGGGTGTAGCGCACCATCTCCGCGAGGTCGCGGTAGTCGACCGCGTGGCGCAGCGCCGTGAGGGCGTTCTCGTGGCCGAGGGAGGCCATGCGATGCCCGAGGGTCCAGAGGGTCTCGTGGGCGCCCGCGAGGCCCGCGTAGCGCCCGAAGGCGACCTGTCGCACGCCGCGGTCGTCGACGATCACCTCGTAGTCGATGAGGCTCGCGCCCTTCTTCAAGAGGTCGGCGAGGAGGGGCATGTTGTGCGACTGACCCTTGATGGTGTGCGAGAAGCACATCACCGTCGCGCCGGGCTTCACCTGGTGGGGCTTGAACTCCTTCACGCCCATCACGAAGCGGCAGTCGGTGGCGTCGTCGACGAGCACCGCACCCGCGGCGGCGAGCTCATCATCGGAGAACGCGCGCGTGGTCGACCGCTCGACGCGCACCTCGACGCCCTGCTGCACGAGCTTCGCGATCTCCGCGGGGGCCAGCGGGATGCGCCGCTCCCAGCGGTTCTTGGTCTCACGAACGATGCCGAGGGCGTTGCGAAGCGCGGTCATGGCGCTCTGCGTACGTCGCAACGGCGAGGCGGGTCAAGCGTGGGAAATGCGCGCTACGGCGCGACGGTGAAGCGCCGCGCGGCCATGGGCGTGAAGGGCCCGGCGCCCGCGGAGATCGCGCTGTTCGCGAAGCTCGCGGTGTAGATCGTGAGCGTCACCGAGCCCGTACCGAAGGCGCCGACGAGGTAGTTCCACTCGGCGGTCGAGGGCGTCCATGAGGTGGCCGACTGCTGGCGGCGGTAGACCACGTTCGAGCCCACGGTGAAGCGCAGCTCGTACGCGCGCCCCGCGAAGGGCTCGCAGTGCGCCTCGGCCTCGGGCAGCCACGTGAGCCACCGCGCGAGCTCATCGCGGACGGTCATCGGACGGCGCTGCGGCGCCCGCGCGACGGGCACGCTCCAGCGGAAGGTGTACGGCGTCGCACGGGGCACGGCCGCTCCCTCGGCGGGCGCGCTGATCGTCGCCGAGCGCGCGTCGCTCACGGTCACCCGGTTGGCGCGGATCGCGTCGTCGAAGGCCACGCAGGCCTCATCGGAGAACGGGTCTCCGCCCGCGGTCTCGCACGACGGCAGGCTCACCTGCTGCGAGTCCGTGCACGGTGACGTCGCGGGCACCGTGCTCTCGTGGTCGTGGCATCCGCCGACGAGGGCGAGGAGCGCGACGGTCGGCGTCGCGAATCGGAGTCGGATCATGCGTGGTTCTCCCGGCGATGAAGCAGCTTCGAAGGGGTGGGATGCGTCGGACGGTCGCACGGCGCTGCACCCATCGGCGAGCGCATTGCCCGCGTCCGCGCGTGCGTCACGTTGTCGCATCCGACGCGTCGCGCGCGAGGTGCCATCGGTACGCGGCCCACGCGGCGCCGAGGTGCGCACCCACCTCCAACGCGAGGTCGAAGACCGCGTCGAGGTCGTCATCACGCCACGCGGTCACGCGGCCCGCGGCGGCCCGTCGATGTGCCCTGCCCGCGAGCGCGCCGAGGTGCGCGCAGAGCCCGTCGAGGTCGTCGTCGGAGACCTTCGCGAGATCGAGCTTGTCCTCTTGGGGCGCGAGCCGTCGCACGAGCATCGAGCGTCCGTCGAGGTCGAGCGTGCCCGTCGCGCGGGGCATCGCAGGCAGGCAGCGCTTCATGGCTTCGACCACGCGGGCGGCCCCCGCAGACGCCTCGCCGGTGAGCGGCGCGCCCTGGGATTTCAGGTCGTAGATGCGATGGGCGTCGTGCTCGTCGGAGGCGCGCACGAGCACCGCCACGCGCAACGCGCCGACGCTGCCGTTGCCCGCGATGCGAAAGGCCACGTCGTCGACGACACATCCCGCGTCGAGCTCGCCGCGCGCGACGGCGTAGCGGGTGAAGGCCGCACGTACGGCCTCGTCGAGCGACGCGTCGAGGTCGCGGTACCGCGGGCCGCGTACGAAGCGTCGGCGGCCCTTCGCGAGCTCGGTGCGACCGTCGAGAAGGTCCTTGCGCGTGCGACGTCCGACGCGGGCCACGAGGCGCTCGACGGCCTCGCACGGCGGCAGCGCGCGCGTCGCGCCGGAACACATCGCGCGCCACGCGTGAAGGAACGCGAACGCCAGGCGCACGGTGCCATCACCCGCCAGTCCGCGCTCGTTGGCGAGGAGCGCGATGCTCGCCACGACGCGCACGAGGTCGTAGCGCCACGGGCCCACGGTGGCCTCGTCGAAGTCGTTGAGGTCGAAGACCACGGCGTCGTGTTCGTCGCGCCAGGCGCCGAAGTTTTCGAGGTGCAGATCGCCGACGATCCATCCCTCGCCCGCGGGTTCGTCGCCGAGCATCGCGGGCGCGAGGTGCTTCGCGTAGAGGCCCGCGGAGCCGCGCAGAAACGCGAGCGGCGAGGCCCCGGTGCGCGCGGTCTTGTGCGCGAGGAGCCACGGGCGATCGGCGCAGCGCGCGCGGTCGTCGGCGATCTGGAGTCGGGCGAGCTCAGACGGAAGCGGCACGCGCATGGTGGGCGCCGAGTGTACGCGCCTCGCGCTCAGGGAACGGCGGGCTGCTGCTGCGTCATGCAGTGCGGTCCACCGGCGCCGCGGTTCGCCGCGAGCGTGTGGCGCAGCGGAATCACGCGACGGCCGGGGAACACCCGCGCGAGCGTCTCGGCCACCTCGCGGTCCTTGCGACACGCGAGCGAGGTGCCGCCGTCGGGACAGTACGAGGGCATGAGCACGGCGTCGTTGGTGACCGTGTAGTTCAGGTAGCTCGACGTGGTCACGATGCGCAGCACGTCGCCGTCGTTGACCACGGTGCCGTCGGGGTACGGCGAGAGCGAGACGTAGAGGTCGTAGTACGCGTCGCCGGGGCGGAGCTCGTAGTACGTGGGCTCGGCGAGGGGCAGGCGCACGATGCGGTACGGGCGTCCGTCGACGTCGCGGGCGCGCGCCACGATGCGTTGGTTCTCCTCCATGCGACGGAGGTTCACGAGCGCCCTCGCCCGCGCGCCGGCGTCGCTGCTTCGCAGGTCTTCGACGCGCGCCTGCGCGAGGAGGATCACGCCGTTGGGGGCGAAGCGCACGTAGTCGTCCATGTGCCCGTCGGTGCCGCCGGGGTTGAACACACCGCCTTCGAGGGGACCTCGCAGCAGCGAGTCGTCTTCGCGCAGCCCCTCGTTCGTGAAGATCACCTGGCGCGCGCCGTAGCAGCGCTTGAGCTCCCGCTCGATCTCGTTGAGCGAGTGGAAGGGGTTGCGACGACGTAGCGTGGTCTCCGTCGCGATCACCGTGCCGCGGCCGTCGCTCTCGAGGTTGCCGCCCTCGTGGATCACCCCGCAGCGAAGGGCCGGGAGCTGGAGTTCTTCGGCGACGGTGCGGTCGAGACGGTCGTCGGTCTGCACGAAGTCCGACGAGTACGTGGCGTAGCCGTAGAAGTCGAAGCCGAGGTCGAGGATGCCCCGCGAGCCGCGGCGATCGAGCACGAACTGCGGGCCGTAGTCGCGCATCCAGATGTCGTTGTGCGCGAGCGTGTGGAAGCGCACGTGCGACGTGTCGAGCCCCGCGGCGGCGAGCGTCGATTGCACCGAGGCGCGCTCCTCGTCGCTCTGCACCATGAGGTCGACGTCCTCGCTGCGGAGCGTGTGGCGGATCATCTCCACCTGGAGGTCCTGGATGGTCGACCCAGCGGTGCCGTACTCCACCGTCCACCATGAAAACCAGGTCGAATCGTGGTGCTCCCACTCCGCGGGAAAGCGGTACCCCGACGCCGCGAGCCCATCGCCCGACGCCGTGGGTGACGCGCTCGCCTGCGCGGCCGACGCGCCGCCATCGCCCTGCTGACAGCCCTGCGAGAGGCATCCCGCGATGAGGAGCGCGAGCGCTCCGCCCAGAGGTCCGTTCGTTCGTCGCATCGGTCGCTCCGTGATGCTGCGACCCGTCTCCCTCGCGGCGCGGATCGCATCGGTCTCGCCGTCGTTCTCGTCGGGCGCCGCATCGCCACCGTGGCGACTGCGCACTTCCAGGTACGGCGTCCGCGGATCCAACCCCATCCCACTTCACAGAATCAAGAAACCGCCACGTTCCTTCAGTTTGTTGGAGTGAACACATCGCACTTCCGAAGAGAGCGACGCTTCGACGGGGTGCGGTGGGCGGTGCCGAGGGCGCGGGTGTTGTGCCGTTCCTGCGCGAACACTCGTCACGAATGGGCTGTGTTTACGGGCTTTGCGAAGAATCAAGCGGTCGGAAAGTTGCCCGTGCCCCACCCGTTCGGGTGATACCTTCGATGCGAGCGGCGTTGCGCGACGGAGGCGCATCGCGGGCTCGTGGAGTGAGGTCAGCGGTGGCGTCGTCGCGTGGAGCGTGTGGTGACTGGCGATGTCGCGCGGAGGGTCTGCGATGATCCCGCGCTACCCGCTGTTCAAGCCCATCGAGCTCTCCGACGGCACCGAGGTGGCGGCGATCACGCGCCGTCACCCGCCGTACTCGGACTTCAACTTCGTGAGCCTCTGGAGCTGGAACACCACCGGCGCGTGCGCGCTCTCGACGCTGAACGGCAACCTCGTCGTGCGCCTGCCCGACTACGTCACCGGCGCACCGCAGTACTCGTTTCTCGGCGACAGCGCGGTGTCGGACACGGCCGCCGAACTGATCCGTCGCGCGGAGGATGAAGGCCTCGGGAGCACGCTGCGGCTCATTCCCGAGACCGTGGCCCACGCGCTCGATCGCACGCGCCACAAGTACGAGATGGACATGGACGGGAGCGACTACATCCTCTCGACCGCGCGCCTCCGAAACTTCAAGGGCACCGAGCTACAGAAGAAGCGCAACTGGGTGAACCGCTTCGTGCGCGAGCACCCGAACCATCGCGTCGAGATGCTCGACCTCTCGTCGCGCGCGGTGCACCAGACGCTCCTCGACTGCTTCGAACTCTGGGGCGATCAGAAGGGCGAGCGCGACGTGTACGCCCTCGCCGAGTACCGCGCGTTCCAGCGCCTCCTCCAGGCGGCGGATTTCTTCCCCGACCTCTACGGCATGGGCATCTGGGTCGACGACCGCTTCGCGGCCTTCATGGTCTTCGAGCTCGTGCAGCAGCGCTACGCGATGGGCCACTTCTCGAAGGCCGACGCGACGCACTCGGGCCTCACGCCCTTTCTCATGCGCGAGGTCGGCGAGTTCCTCGCGGCGCGCGGCTACGAGAACCTCAACTACCAGCAGGACCTCGGCCTCCCCGGCCTGCGGCACAGCAAGAAGAGCTACATCCCCGCCGCCTACCTGCGGAAGTACGTGGTCTCGCAGCGCAGCGCGGCCTCGCTCCGCCCGGGCCGCTCCGGTCGCCCGTCGCGCCTCTCGGTGCCGCTCGTGTCCGAGGGTGTGCTCCTCGGCGCCGAGCCCATGTCGCTGCGCGCGCCCGTGCCCAGCGCGGACCTTCTCCGCCTCGCCGTCGAAGAGGCGCGCATCGAGTCCGAGTCTGCGCCCGCGCCGCCGCGGCACTCGCACTTCGTGTTCGTGGGTGACACCGACCGCCCCGAGGCCGACGCCGACGTGGCCAGCGACCATCCGAGCCGCAACGCAGGTTGAGCCCCGCATCGCGGCCCGGTCACGCCGCGCGCTCGCTCAGAAATTCACGCCCAGCGAGAGGAGCAGCGTGCGCCCGTTCTGCGGCACCGACCGCACGGCGAAGAAGCTCGCGACGGGCACGTTGTAGCGCCAGTCGAGCGCGTTGTAGAGGCCGAGCGCGTAGCGCAGACCCGCGCGCTGCTCCTGCCCCGAGAACACCACGTCCCAGATGAACGCGGCGTCGGTGCGGCCCTGCGCGACGGGGAGCGCGGTGGCCTCGTTGGAGTCCCAGCGCGGGCCCTCGAAGGACATGCGCGTAGCGAGCATGAGCGCGCGCCCGAGGATGGGCATGGCTCCGCGGAGCGACGCGAGATGTTCGGGCGAGTTGGGCACGTTGCGGAGGTTGTTCGCGCCGTTCGCTTCGAGGTAGGCCGAGTGCTGGTACGAGTACGACGCGCTGAGCATCCAGCCCTGGCGCCACTCGCGGCGCACCTCGGCCTCGCCGCCGACGGTGAGCACCGGCGCGTCGGAGCTGTTCTGGTACTGCCCCACGGGGTCGGGCATGGGGTTGTCCATCGTGGGCTGCGGCGTCGTCGAGCCCACCACCACGAAGTTGTCGTAGTAGTTCGCGAAGCCCGCGACGGTGGCCGTCCACGTGGTCGAGAAGCGGTGCGAGAACTCGACCTCCCCCGACCACATCGTCTCGGGCGTGAGGCCCGGGTTGCCGTTGTATCGCTGCGGCGCGAGCGAGGCGAAGTTGTCGTTGTAGTACTGCTCGTAGATGCCCGGCGCGCGGAACGCACGGCCCGCCATGACCTTGAGGTTGCCGCCCTCGTAGGGTCGAAGGATCACGGCGAGGCGCGGCGAAAACGCGCCGAAGCTGCGCTCGGAGAAGAAGTACTCGTCGTAGCGCACGCCCGCGGAGATACGCACTCGCGGCGTCGGGGTGATGTCGGCGAGCGCGTAGCCCGCGAGGATCTGGAACGGGTGCTCGTCGAAGGTGGTGGTCGAGTACGCCGCGCCGCCGGGGAGGTAGAGCTGCGGAGCGCACGCGTCGCTGTTCATCGCGGTGCAGCCCGTGCCGTACGACTCGCCGCGCTGCTGCGCCTGGAAGTGCACCTGCCCCTCGACGCCCACCATGAGCCGCAGCACGCGCGAGAGCGTGAGCGAGAGGCGCGCCTCGGCGACGCCCCAGGTTCCCACGAAGCGCTCGCGGTGAAACGGCGTAATGCCGCTGTCGACGGGGAACACCGCCTGCTGCGTGAAGTTGTAGTGGTTCAGCGCGAGGCGCGAGAAGAGCTGCACGCGCTCGGAGAGGCGCGGGTCGAAGCGCAGTTCGAAGACGCCGCGGGTGTCGCTGTTGTACGTGCGGTCGTCGCCGACGGCGGTGAACGCGACGCCGTTGGGCACGTGCTTCGTGCGGGTGTTGAGCATCCACTGGGCGGTGAACGCGCCGGCCCATCCGCGGCCCTGCACGGTGAGGGCGTCGAAGCCGTCGGCGCCGCGCGAGCGCCCGTCGAAGCCGGGGTCACCGGTCATGGGGTTCGCGGGCGTGGCGAGCTCGGGGAACTCGAAATCGCGACCCGGCGAGGTGGCGCCGGAGACCGAGGTCCAGAGGCCGGCGTTGTTGTTGATGCGCACGGCGCCGGTGACCCGCGCGCGGGCGATGTTGCCCTCGACGGTGGAGGCCGACGCGCCGACGCCCGTGGGCGTGTCGCGGCCCCGCGTGACGACGTTGATGACGCCCGACACGGCGCCCGTTCCGTAGAGCACGGAGCCCGGGCCGCGCACGATCTCGATGCGCTCGACGTCGTCGAGGTCGACGCGCGCGTCGTAGCCCGTGAAGGAGAAGAAGCCCCAGTTGTCGTTCGTGGGCTGCCCGTTGAGGAGCACGAGCACGCGGTTGCCGTAGTCGCCCATGCGCGAGAAGCCACGGAACCCCACGGTCGGATAGAACCGGTCGTCGGAGATGTACACGCCGCGCACGCCGCGGAGGGCCTCGGCGATCGTGGGATATCCCATCGCGCGGAGTTCGGCGCCGGGGATGACCGTCACCGAGCTCGGCGCGTCTTCGACCGCTTCGGCGGTGCGCGACGCGGCCTCGACCTCTTCGACCTGGCGCAGCTCGGGCGCGAGGCGCGTCTGCTCGCCGTTGCGAATCGCCACCTGCTGCTCGATGGCGCGATAGCCCGCGAGCGAGATGCGCACGCGGCGGTCGCCGACGGGCACGCTCACCACGACGGGCGTGAAGCCCACGGGGCGTCCGTCGACCTCGACGAGGGCGTCGCGCTCGTCGGTGTTGATCACCAGCGTGCCCGTGAGCGGCGCGAGGCGCGGGCGCGCGGTGACCACGGAGCGGGCGACCACGTCGACGTCCTGCTCGGCGGTCGCGTAGCCCTCGTTGGCGACGTAGAGGCGACGACGGCCTGGCGCGAGCGTGAGGTCGCAGGGGACGTGTCCGAGCACCTCACCGTCGGGCCCGTCGACGCGCACCGCGGCGCCCGCGAGCTCGCCCTCCACGTGCACGGTGCCCACGATGCGCGTGAGGTGGAGGCTCACGGGCGTCTCCTGTCCGAGCGCGGCGCTGACCTCGGGCGACTCCGCGGGCTCGTAGCCTTCGAGCTCGGCGATCACACGGTAGCGACCGGGCGCGAAGGCGAGGCTGCGCGGGGCCGTGCCGCGCGGGCCGAGGTCGCGACGGTTCACGTAGATCGTGGCGTTCGGCGGATCGGTCACCACGCGCAGCACGGCCACGTTGGGGCGGATGCGGTTGAGCGCCTCGGTGATGGCCGCGCGGCGCGTCGCGTCCTGCTCCACGTCGAGGGCCTGGGCGTAGTAGCGGTGCGCATCGGCGAACTGCTGGAGCTGCTCGTAGGTGCGCGCGATGTTGAAGATGACGTTGCGGTTCGCGACGAGGCGGTTCGACGCGAGAAAGTGCTCGAGCGCGCTCGTGTAGTTGTTCGTGCGGTACGCGTCGGCGCCGAGGCGAAAGTGCAGATCGGCCTCGTCGGCGAGGTCATCGGCGCGTGCCAGGGTCGGCGTAGCGAGGGGCGCGGCGATCGAGGTCGCGAGCAGGATCAGGAGCGCGCTACGGAGCTTCATGGCGGTCTTCAGGCCTCGCGGGGTGCAGGTGCGGCGTTGTCGAACACCGACACACTATCCCCGCGGACCCGCGGCGCAGAAGCAATTTCGTGGAGCAGACCCGTGGGGTCCGCGAGGCGCGTTCAGCGCTCGGTGGAGATGTCGAGGCCGCCGTTGCTGCTCGGCGTGTTGGGGCGGATCACGGGCAGCGTCGTGCGCGGCGAGTTCACCGTGCGACGGATCACGCGCACCGTGGGGCGGTCGTCGATCTGTGCGGTGACGGCGGGCGTCGGCGCGGGCGGCGTCGGCGGTGCGACCACGGTCGGCGTCGCGGGCTGCGGGGCTTCGGGGGAGAGCGTCGCGACGATGCGCACGTTGCCGTCGGAGGGCCCCTGCACGATCGAGTACGGGAGGTAGCCCGGTCGCTGCACGGTGATCTGCCGCGGCGTCGCGCGCGCCACCTCGTTCTCGATCGAGAGCTGCATCGGCGTGCTCCCGAGGCGACGGCCGTTCTCGATCACGTCGGCGCCCGGCGGGAGCGAGTCGATCATCAGGGTGAACGCGCGCTGCAGCTCGTTCGAAGGCGGCAGCGCCTGCACCGTGGTCTGCACCGGCTGCTGACGGAGCGCGAGCACGATGAACGCCGCGACGATGAGCACCACGCCCGCGCCGCCGACGAAGAAGCCGAACTTCGACTGCCCCGAGAGCTCCTGCTCGCGGCGCGACATGCGTGGCGGCATCGAGGGCGACGGCGAGTGCACCGACACGGGCGCCGCCGCGGGCGAGACGCGCACCGCCGACTGCGCGGGCAGCGACGGCGGATCGTCGTTCAACGCCAGCTCGACGTGCGAGCCCGAGGTGAGCATCACCTCGACGTCGTCGTCTTTGCCCACGAGCGAGACGTGCGGAGCTCCAGCGCTCTCGGCGCTGTACGAGGCCAGCGGGGCCGAGTCGAGGGTCACCGAGGTCGACACGCCGAAGCCCGCGGTGAGGCCCATCGTCGACGCGCACTCGCGGAGCTGACGGATGAACTCATCCATGTTCGCGGGGCGCGCGTCGGGGCTCTTCTCGAGGCACCGACGGACGAAGTTCTCGATGGGCTCAGGCACATCGACGTCGGGGTTGCGCTGCTTCATCGCGGGCACCGGCGTCTGCAGGTGGGCGATGAGAATCTGCACGCTCTTGTCGGACTCGAACGGCACCTTGCCGCAGAGCATCTGGTAGAGCATCACGCCCAACGAGTAGACGTCGGTGCGGTGGTCGACCTTGCCGTGGGCGATCTGCTCGGGGGACATGTACCGCGGCGACCCGAGGAACGAGCCCTGCTGCGTGAGCTCTTCGGAGTCGTCGCTCAGCACCTTGCCGAGGCCGAAATCGAGGATCTTCACGATCTCGACGCCGTCTTCGTCGGGCACGAGCATCACGTTCGAGGGCTTCATGTCGCGGTGCACGACGCCGTGCTTGTGGGCCTCGCGGAGCCCGCGCGCGAGCTGACGCGCGATGCCGAGCGCCTCGGGCGGCGTGAGCCATCCGCGCGAGCGCAGGCGGCGGTGGAGCGTCTCGCCGGGGAGGAACTCCATCGCCATGAAGAAGCGGTCGGCGTCGAGGCCGTCGATGCGGCCGTAGTCGAACACCGTCACGATGTTCGGGTGCTGGAGCCGCGAGAGGATGCTCGCTTCGAGAAAGAAGCGCTTCTGAAAGGCCGGATCACGGAGGTTGGCCGTGTACGCCGGGTTGAGCACCTTGATCGCAACGGGCCGCGCAAGCACAAGCTGCTCGCCGCGGTAGATCGTGCCCATGCCGCCCACCGCGATGGCCTGGGTGATCTTGAACTTCTGGTTGATCACCAGCCCGAGCAACGGGTCGGCGTCGTGTTCGGGGAGCGCGTCGGCGACCTTCTCTGCGCTGTTCATGTTCACGCCTGTCGTTCTCCCCGCGCTGCTCGAAGGGCCGCGCTCGGTGTCACCCACCACACGGCGCATTCCACGGGGCTTTTCACACTCTACCGCGGTTTACTGCCGAGCTGTTGTACTTCGTGGCGGTCTCCGCGCTTTGCCTTCACGCCGCGTGAGATGCACCGAGCGGGACCGATCGCACCCCTCGGATGCGCGAAGCAACTTCGCGGCACCGTTGCGCGAGGCCGTCGGGCCGCGTCGGCCACGTGCGCCCGGTCGCCCGCGGATCATTCGATTCTTGCCCAGCTCGGCCGTGGGCGGTGATACTGCGTGCGCCTATTTCGGGAGCGCGATGACGCAGCACTTCGTCCGGTGCCCACACTGCGGGCTGCCACACTCCGCCGACACCGTGATGTGTCCCGTGCACCGCATTCCGGTGAACGCGCGACCCGGCACCGCCGCGCCTGCCGCGCCCGCCGCGCCGCGAACGCCGTCGCTACGCCCGCCCGCGGTGCTCGCCGCGCCGCCCGCGCCATCGCCCTCGTCGAGCATGCGTCCCCCCGCGCTGCCGACGCACAACCCATCGATGGCGCCGCCCGCGGCGCCGCGCATCCCGCGTCTGCGCCAGCCGACGTTTCAGGGCCCGCCGCCGTCGCAGAACTCGCAGCAGTTCGGGCCGACGCAGCCCTCGATGCGCGCGCCCGCCGGGCCCACGCCCGCGCCGCCGAAGCAGGAGCCGGGACGCGCCGCCGTGCGATGGCCCGCGAACGCCGCGGCGATTCCCTTCGGCGAGCGCGACGACCAGCCGGGCGCTCCTCGCGCGACGCCCGACGCGCCCCTCGTGGGCCAGCTCCTCGACAACCGCTACCGCATCTTCGGCGTCATCGCGAAGGGCGGCATGGGCGTGGTGTACGACGGCATCCACGTGGGCCTCGCGCGCCCGGTCGCGGTGAAGACCCTCCACGCGCGCTACGCGAACGACAAGGTGGCCCTCGCGCGCTTTCAGAACGAGGCCGCGGTGGTCGGGCGCTTCGGGCACAAGAACATCGTCGAGGTGCACGACATGGGCATCCTCGACGACAACTCGCCCTACCTGGTGATGGAGCGGCTTGAAGGCGAGACCGTCACGCAGCGCCTCCAGCACGAGCGTCCGATGCGCGTCGAGACCGCGATCGACATCGCGATCGAGGTGCTCAACGCGCTGGTGGTCACGCACAACGCGGGGATCCTTCACCGCGACCTGAAGCCCGACAACATCTTCATCGCGCGCACCGACGACGGCGCGCGGGTGAAGGTGCTCGACTTCGGCATCTCGAAGTTCGTCACGCAGGAGATGTCGAAGTCGGCGCTCACGCGGAACGGCTTCGTGATGGGCACGCCGGCGTACATGGCCCCGGAGCAGGCCACGGGCGATGCGAACCTCGACGCGCGCGCCGACCTCTACTCGCTGGGCATGATCCTCTACGAGATGCTCACCGGGCGCCTGCCCTACAAGGCCAACACGCCCGCGGCGCTGCTCGGTGAGATCATGCGCGTCACGCCCCTCACGCCGCGGATGCACCGGCCCGAGATTCACGCCGACCTCGACGCCCTCGTAATGCGCGCGTTGCACCGTGACCGTGAGCAGCGCTTTCCCGACGCGGTCTCGATGCTTCGCGCGCTCCAGGCCGTGCGCGGCCCCGCCGCGGCGATGGCCCACGTCGCCGAGGCGCGCTACCAGCAGACGCCCTCGAAGCGGCCGCCCCCTCCCCCGGCCAACGCCGACGCGCACGACACCGACAGCCAGCAGGTCGAGCTCTTCGACCGCGGCAGCCTCGACGACATGGTTCCGCGCCCTCCCCGCCTGCCGGACCTGAAGTGATCACCCGCCACGTCGCGCTCGTGATCGCCCTCGCGCTCCCGGCGTGTGGCGCGCGCACGGAGCTCACGGCTTCTGCAGTGCCCGATGCGCGCGTGGCCTTCGACGTCGTCGATGCGCCCGATGGACGCGACGTCGTCGACGCCGCCGATGCGCCCGACGTGATCGACGCGCGCGATGTGTTCGACGCGCCCGCCACGGTCGATGCACCGGTGATCGTCGACACGCCTCCTGCGGTCGACGGGAGCGCGCGGTGCGGCGATCGCGTGACCGACCCCGGCGAGCAGTGTGACTACGGCGCCAGCAACGGGCGGCGGCTCTCGCTGACGCTGTCGCAGCCGGGACGTCCGCAGGTCGCGATCCGTCCCGTGGTCACGCGCGCGTCGGTGGGGCAGTTCTACGACTACCGCTCGGCGAGCGCGCACACGGGCTACGAGCTGCCCAGCACGGCGACGCTAATGCTCCACGTGAACACCGTCGACAACCAGCTCTCGCTGGTGATGGTGATGGGCCGCGACGGCAACCTCGGACTCTCGCCCGCGCAGCCCGAGGCCGACGTCGAGGTGCTCTTCACGGGGCTCCCGCAGGGGTCGGTGCGCGTGGTCTCCGACGACGACGGCGAGCTGGAGTTCACGTCGCCGACGGCCGCACGCGGTCGCTGGCGCTTCGACGACAACTCCGACGGGTGCGCCATCGGGTCGCTCACCTGGAGTTCCTCGTGGCGCATCGTGATCGAACCCACGTACCGATCGGGCATCACCGCGGCGCGCTTCATCGACGGCGCGGGCACGGTGCGCACGCTGTCACTCCGTGAGTCGGTGGTGATCGAGCATCGCGCGGGAGACCGCACCTGCCTCGACGACTGCACGCTCTCGCGGTGCGGCGACGGCGTGGTCGACGCCGACGAGCGCTGCGACGACGGGAACGTTCAGAGCGGCGACGGCTGCGCGGCAGACTGCGCGCGCATCGAGTGAGCGAGACGGTGGGTGGGCCGTTGGCGGGCGGTGGTCAGCCGTTGCCCGCGGACGCGTCCATGAGCGGATCCTTCGGGTCGACGTCGGGGGCCGCGTCGGAGCCCACATCGACGGCCGCGTCGATCACGGGCGGACCGGCGTCGCCGCAGCGGCAGCGGTTCTCGAAGGTGGTGCCGATGCAGTAGTCGCGTCCGAGCTCGCCGGGCGCGCACTCGCATGGGCGATAGGCGCCATTGCGACACGTGGAGCCGCGCTCGTCGACGACGTCGGAGCCCGTGCTCACGTCGCGCGTCGCGCCGTCGATGGGCACCATGGTGATGTCGGGATAGCCCGTCGCCGCGTCGGCGGGTCCGGTGGGCGCGTCGTCGCCGCAGGCCGTCACGGCGAGGGCCGCGCACACAAAGAGCGAGAGGGGTGAAGTACGCATGAGGGGCGCGAGGGTGCCACCGCCCGCGCGCTCGCAGCAAGATGCCGTCACGCGCGTCCGAGCTTGCGGCGCAGGGTGTTGCGACCGACGCCGAGGGAGCGCGCGGCCATGCTCTGGTTGTCTCCGAGCGCGCGCAGCGTGGCGTCGACGTAGCGACGCTCCACCTCGTCGAGGGTGAGCCCGAGCGGCAGTACGAGAGACTCGCCCGTCGCGGTCGGAGGGGGCGCGCTCGCGGGCGCGAGGAGCCCGAGGTGCTCCGGTGCGATGGTCGGTCCGTGGGCGAGCACCACGGCGCGCTCGACGGCGTGTTCGAGCTCGCGCACGTTGCCGGGCCACGGGTGCGCGCGGAGGCTGCGCGCGGCCTCGGGCGAGAGGTGCATGAGCCCGCGCCCGTGCCGTCGCGTGTACACGTCGAGAAAGTGCGCGGCGAGCGCGAGCACCTCGTCGCCTCCCCGATCGCGCAACGGCGGAACGGAGATCTCGACCACGCGCAGACGGTAGTAGAGATCCTCGCGGAAGCGCCGCTCGCGCACGAGGGCCGCGAGGTCGCGATGGGTCGCCGCCACCACGCGCACGTCGGCGCGCAGCGTCGCGCGGCCGCCCACCCGCTCGAAGGTGCGCTCCTGAAGAAAGCGCAGCAGCTTCGCCTGGAGCGCCATGGGGAGCTCGCCCACCTCGTCGAGAAAGAGCGTTCCCCCTTCGGCCGCTTCGACCTTGCCCTGCACGCGTCGGTCGGCGCCGGTGAAGCTTCCGCGCTCGTGTCCGAAGAGCTCGCTCTCGACGAGCGCGTCGGGCAACGTGGTGCAGTCGACGGTCACGAAGGGCGCCTCGCGACGACGCCCGTTCGCGTGGATGGCCCGCGCGAAGAGCCCCTTGCCCGCGCCGGTCTCGCCGCCGAGCAGCACCGTCGCATCGACCGCCGCCGCGCGCGTGATCTGCTCGTAGACCCGTCGCATCGGCGCGCTCGACCCGACGATGTGGTTGAACACCCCGCGCACCTGCACGCC
Source organism: uncultured Myxococcaceae bacterium (assembly GCA_945952225.1). GTDB lineage: Bacteria > Myxococcota_A > Polyangia > Polyangiales > CAISKJ01. Next base: position 23,235 of record CAMFHP010000062.1, on the reverse strand, counting down.
GCGCGGCGCATCGGTGGGCGCGCGCAGCGTGGTGCGGTCGAAGGCCAGCGCGACCTGCCCCGCGAGCGCCTGCAGAAAGGCCTCGTCTTCGCGCGTGAACACGCCGTCGCGCTTGTTGAGCGCCTGGAGCACGCCGCGGATGCCGCGTCCGCCGTCGCGCACGGGCACGGAGAGCAGCGTGCGGGTGACGTATCCTGTCTCGCGGTCGACACCGCCGAAATGGCGCGGGTCTCGCGCGGCGTCGGCGACGTTCACGGTGCGTCCGGTCTCGGCCACCCAGCCCGCGACGCCGTGGCCGGGCGGGAGCCGGAGCTCGGTGAGCTCGGGGAGGTCGGAGACGCGCGCGCGGAGTTCTCCCGACGTCGCATCGACGAGCCACACGGTCGCGCGCTCGGCCCGCATCGCGTCGGCCACACGGCGTCCGATGGTGTGCAGGAGCGTGTCGAGATCGACCTCCTGCGCGAGCTCCGAGGCGAGGTCGAGGAGCAGCGAGAGCTTGTGTTCGCGCTCGATCACGGCGTCGGACGCTACCACGGCCGCCACCGCCCACCGCCTCACGCCGCGCGCACGTCGGCGCGCGCGCCCACGGTGATCGTGAGCCCCTCGCGCGCGGCCACGGTGTCGGCGAACTGCGACTGCGCGAGCGCCTCGATCATCGCCACGCCCGCGTCGTCGCGCGACGGGTCGTGGTGAAAGAGCACGAGCTTGCCGACGCCCGCGGCGCGCGCCAGTTCGACGGCGGCCTCCCAGGTGGAGTGGCCCCATCCAACGCGGCTCATTCCGCCCTCGCCCGCGTACTCGCTCGGGAGGTACTGCGCGTCGTAGATGAGCACGTCGGCGTTGCGCGCGAGGGCCACGAGGCGCGGATCGACGCAGCGGTAGTGCTCGGTATCGGTGGCGTACACCACGGCGCGTCCGCGGTGCTCGATGCGGTAGGCGTACACCTGGTCGGGGTGGTTCGCGCGCACCGCGGTGACCTCGGCCTCGCCCGCCACGAAGCGCTGACGGTCGCGCACTTCGAGGTAGCTCAGCGCCGCCGGCACGTCGCTCAGGTCGACGGGAAACACCGGCGCGCCCATCTGCCTCCGGAGCACGTCGCGGGTGGGCGTTCCGTTGGCGCCGCTCACGACGTGGATGCGCGTGCCCGGCGTGTAGATCGGCGCGAAGAAGGGCAGGCCCTGGATGTGATCCCAGTGCACGTGCGAGAGGAGCAGGGTCACGTCGACGGGGCCCGCGCGCAGCAGCTCGTTGCCGAGGCGACGGAGCCCCGTGCCCGCGTCGAGCACCAGGCGCGAGGCGCCCGCGACGATCTCCACACACGACGTGTTGCCGCCCACGCCCGCGGTCTCGGGACCGGGCGTGGCGATGCTCCCCCGCACGCCCCAGAAACGGATCGAAATGGTCATACGCGCTGCGCTGCCTTTCTCGCGGAGCGCGCCGTGGCGCCCGCATCGTGACGGCCCCTTGAGCAGCGCCCGTGCCCGTTGAAATCCCCGGAATTTCAAGCCTCCGCGTGATGCCCGTGCGCCGCGACGGCTGCGCCGAAATGGACCACTGCTCCACCCTGGCGCAGCGCCGGATCGTTTGCCGTGGAGCGCCCCGGTCGGGTATCGACACGGCACCCTCATGGCGACGTACCGCATCGCGCACCTCTCCGATCCGCACCTGCTCGACCTCACGGGTGTTCCCACCTCGCAGCTCGTGCTGAACAAGCGCATCACGGGCTTCGCGAACCTCAAGCTCAAGCGCGGCTCGCACCACAAGCCCCGCGTCGTCGAGGCCATGATGGACGACCTCGCCGCGCGCCGCGTCGACCACGTGGTGATCACCGGCGACCTCACGAACCTCGCGCTCGACCCCGAGTTCGCCCGCGCCCGCGCGGTCATCGAGCGCATGGGCTACAGCCCCGACGACGTGAGCGTGGTGCCCGGCAACCACGACCTCTACACGGGCGGCGCCGCGCGCGGACAGCGCTTCGTGAAGCACTTCGCGAAGTACATCACGAGCGACCTCGACGTGGCCGCGGCGCATCCGTCGGGGCCGTTTCCGTACGTGAGGTTGCGCGGTCCCGCGGCGATCATCGGGCTCTCGACGGCGGTGCCGCGGCTGCCCCTCGTGGCCTCGGGCTGGGCAGGCGATGCGCAGCTCGCCGCGCTGGAGCGCATCCTCGCGCGCGACGAGCTCGCGGGCCGTGTGCCCGTCGTGCTCATGCACCACCCGGTGACCAACCCCACGAGCGCGCTCGCCACGGTGATGCGCGGGTGGCGCGAGGCGCCGACGATGCGTCGCGTGCTCTCGAAGGCCCGCGAGTCGCTCGCCCTCCACGGGCACCTGCACCATCGGGTGCATGAGGTGATCGCCGCCGAGGGGGGATCGACGATCCATCGGCTGGGGGCCACGAGCGCGTCGCTGGTGCATCACAACCCGCACGCGATGGCGGGCTACAACCTCTACGAGGTGAGCCGCGAGCGGGGCCTCGAACGCGTCTCGGCGCGCGTGTGGAACGCGTCGAGCGAGGCCTTCGACGAGGCCGCGCTCCCGCAGCACGCTTGACCTTCCGCGCCGTCTCGCGTGGAGTCTCGGGCACCTTGGATCGCCCGGACCGAAGCCCGCAGAGAGACGCCGCCGGTGCGGAGTTTCCGCAGCCGTTCGGGCGCTACACGCTGCTCGGTCGCCTCGGCGCGGGAGGCATGGCCGACGCGCTCCTCGCGATGCTCCAGGGCACGATGGGCTTTCAGAAGCCCGTGGTGATCAAGCGCATGCACGCGTCGCTCGGGCGCGACTCGCACTTCGTGAAGATGTTCCTCGACGAGGCGAGGCTCGCCGCGCGGCTCTCGCACGCGAACGTCGTGGGCACGAGCGAGGTGGGCGAGTGCGACGGGCACTACTTCATCGCGATGGAGTACCTCGAAGGCGTCTCCCTCGACCGCGTGGCGCGATCGTTCATCCACGAGGGCGGAGAGATCCCGCTGGGGCTCCTGCTGCGTGTGCTCTGCGACTGCCTCGACGGGCTCCACTACGCCCACGAGCTGCGCGACTTCGACGGAACACCCCTCGGCGTCGTGCACCGCGACGTGACCCCTTCGAACCTCTTCGTCACCACAGGCGGCGTCTCGAAGGTGCTGGATTTCGGCATCGCGAAGGCCTCCACGCAGGACGAGGCCACGCGCACGGGCATGCTCAAGGGCAAGCTCGCGTACATGTCGCCGGAGCAGTTCTACGACGCGCCCATCGACCGCCGCTCCGACGTGTGGAGCATGGGCGTCGTCGTGTGGGAGATGGTCACCGGGCGCCGTCTCTTCAAGGGCTCCAACGACGCGGTGACATACCGCAACATCATGACCGCGGAGATTCCTCCGGTGGGCACGTACCGCCGCGACGCGCCCTCGTCGATCGACGCGGTGATCGCCAACGCCCTCGCCCGCGACCGCAACCACCGCTACGCGAGCGCCGATGCGATGCGACGCGCGCTCGACGACGTGCTCCGCGCGCAGCTCGGCGGCGTCACGCACGGCGACGTCGCGACGGTGATCCTCGAACGCTTCGGCCCCGTGCTCGATGAGAGCCGCCGCGCGCTCCGCGACTTCGCGCACAAGCGCCCCGACCGCCGCGACGACGACGACGAGGTGCCCACGCAGATCAACTCGCGCGGCGCGCTCCAGGTGCCCATCGGCTTCGTGCCCATGGCGCCCGGCAACGCGACGGAGCCCGACCCCTTCGGCGGCGACGACGAAGAAGAGGGCGCGGGATCCACCGTCGTCGACGCGAAGCTGCCGCCCGAGCTCGCCGCGCTCGCCGCGAGCATTCCGCGGCCGGTCACCATCCCCGCCGCGCGCGCGCAGTCGTCGCCCGCGCCCCTCGCGCCCGCGCAGCCCATCACCACGCCGCCCGCGCTCTCGTCGGCACCGCCCGCGATGGCCTCGTCGGCGCCGCCGATGTACGCGCCGCAGCCCCACGCCGTGCTGTCGCCGCGGCCGCCCGACGCGCCCTACGAGCTCCCGCACGGTGGCTTCGAAGCGCGGCCTCCGTATGTGCAGGGCGGGGCCTTTCCGCAGCCGCCCGCGTACGCGCCGCAGCCGCCTGCGCCCTTCGTCGCGCCGCCCTCGTCGCGTGCGGGCGCGGCCCTCGGGTGGATCGTGCTCCTCGCGCTCCTCGGCGCGGTGGGCGTCGGCGTGTACACGCAGCGTGAGCACCTCGCGCGTGGGCTCCGCGAGCTCGCGAGCGGCGAGGCGCCCGATCCGCTGCGCGTGGGCACTTTTCAGCTCGTCATCGTGAGCGTTCCGTCGGGGGCGCGGGTCTTCGAAGGCACGCGCGATCTCGGGCCCACGCCGTTGGAGATCCCCGTGCTCCGCGGCTCGGTGGCCGACCATCCGCGCACGTTCACGTTCCGTCTGGAGGGCTACGCCACGGCCTCGGCCGCGGTGGGCTCGACGCTCGCGGCACGCGCGGAGCTCCGGGTTCCGTTGAGCGCGGTGCCGCGGCGCTGAGCGGTCAGAGCGTCCAGCGATCGCCCTCGCGCGCGCTCGCGATCGTGGCGTCGTCGACGTCGTGCCAGTCGGGGTAGTGGATGAGCCGCATGCGCGCGCGCACCGACGCATCGAGCGCCGCGAGACGATCGAGGGGCGTGTGCACGCCGAGGTTGGTCTCGTGCGCGAAGAGGTCGGCCTCGCCGAGCCACGCGAGGAGCGTCTCGTCGAAGGCCGTGTCGGCGCTGTAGCCGAAGTGCGCGCCGCCGTGCGCCACGCGGATCGCCGACGTGGGGATGTGGTGCACCGTCGGGCGCCACGAGAGTTCGAGCGCGCCGATGCGATGCACGTCGGCGGGGTTCGAAGGCATCGCGCGCACGTCGGCGTAGTCGTCGAGGGTGAGCGGATGGCGGGCGCCGTCGGCGTCCATGAGCACGTCCATGCCGCCGCGGAGGCGCGTGTCCCAGAGGCCTGCGAGCACCTCGGGAATCGCGTGGAGCGTGCACCGTCGCCGCGTCACGAAGCGTCGCCAGAAGAGCAGCTGTTCGAGCCCGCCCATGTGGTCGCCGTGCAGGTGCGTGATGAGCACGTGGTCGATGTCGTCGAGTCCGATCGTCGGGCCACCGCGCGACCCGAGGTCGGCGAGCGCGCGGGCCAGCGCGGGCGGCGCGTCGACGAGCAGGCGCGTGTCGTCGGCTTCGACGAGCAGGCAGGCGTTGTAGTAGCGCGCGGTGAACGCATCGCCGACGCCGACGACGCGGATCGAGAGGGTCATGCGCGCAGCATACGTGGCTACGCGAGTGGCCGTGCCCACAACACCCGCCACACGAATTTCGCAAGGGCCTGCGAGAGATTTCGGTGAAGGTTTCGCGCCTTCGATTCCAACTACGTCGTGCATGACGGAGCTCCCGACGCGCTTCGCGCTCCCCTGGAGGTCTCTCGATGCGCAAGGCTCTTCTGGTCGGTCTTCTCTTCGTCGTGGGCTGTGGCAGCAGCGGCACCGGCGCCACCTGCCCCTCGAACAACACGCTCACCTACGAGAACTTCGGCCGTCAGTTCTTCGCGAGCTACTGCGACCGCTGCCACTCGTCGAGCACGCAGCCCGTCATGAACTCGCTCGCGACGATCCGCGCGAACTCCACGATGATCGACTCCGAGGCCGCCGCGGGCCCCAACGGCACCAACACCGCGATGCCCGAAGGTACGCCCGCGCCGACGACCGCCGAGCGCACGCAGCTCGGTCAGTGGCTCGCCTGCGGCGCCCCGTGATGCGCGGTCTGCGCGCGCCTCGCGACGCTTGACCTTTCCCTCCGTCTGAGACTCCATCGCGGCGCGCATGGCGCCGAAGGACTCCCCGCCCGCTCCCCGCCCCTCGACGCCCGCTCCGCGGCGCAGCGGCCTCGCGTTCGCGGCGCTCAAGGTCGTCGTGGGCGCGCTCGCGTGGGTGCTCTCCGCGGCGCTCGTGTTCGTGGTGGTCGAGGCGGCCCTCGCGCCCGCGCTCGCCGTGGTGGCCGTCGTGCTCGTGTCGGTGCTCGCGCCGCTCGCGCTCGCGCAGCTCCTCACGCCCGCGTTTCGCCGACTCGACCGCACCACCACGTTCGTCTCCGTCGCACCGGGCGCCTTCGGGCTCTGTGCGCTCGTGACCCTCGTCGCGCTTCCGCTCGCGGCCCCCTCGCCCGTGGCGCGCGCCCTCGTCGACCTTCGCACGCGACACCCGGAGCTCGGCGCCACGCCGTCGGAGCTCGCGGCACGCGCCGGTCGACTGCTCGACACGAACGCGGCGCACGACGGGGGCGTCGCACGCGATGCGGCGACCGATGTTCCGCACGTCGAGGCGGGCGTGACGGTGCGCGACGCCTCCTCCGATGCGAGCGATGCGGCGGACGGGGCCGACGTCGACGACGACGCCGACGCGCGCGATGGCGACGCAGACGACGTGTTCGATGCGACCGACGCGAACGATGCCGACGACGCGGGCGATGCAGACGTCGCAATGGACGTGATCGACGCATCGAGCCCCGAAGACCCGCGGACGATGGCGCGTGTGCACGTCTGCGATGGGGTTCGCGCGATCGTCGCGGGCGACCTCGAAGGCGATGCGCGCGACGAGCTCGTCGTGGCCTGCGAGGGCGAGGCGCACGTGCTCGCATGGACCGAGGGAACGCTCGCGGAGCGCGTGGTGTACCGCGTGGTTCCGCCTGCGACGCTCGAAGGTGCGCTCGGCGCGCCGGTGATCTACGACGTGAACGGTGACGGTCGCCGCGACGTGGTGCTCTGCGAGCGCTATCGCTCCGAGCGCGGCGGCGGACGCGGCGGCGTCGCGCGGTACCTCGTGAACGACGGCGACGGACGCTTCGGTGCGCTCGTCGACCTCGACCGCCTCGACGGATGCGGCGCGGTGGCCTTCGGCGACATCAACGGCGATCGGCGTGACGAGATGCTCATCGCGCACGCGGGCAATCCGTACCAGCCGACGCTGCCCCAGGGCGACGTGACCTGGTACACGCGCGCAGGCCGCACCTGGACGCGCCACGCCCGCCTCGCCGTGGGACGCAACCCCGTGGCGATCACGCTCACCGACGTGAGCAGCGACGGCGTGCTCGACGCGCTCGTGACCCACGACTGGGAGAACACCCCGCCGGTGGTGCTCCCGGGATCGCGCGGGGGATTGCGCGCGGCGGACCTCACGCTGCGTCCCGAGGCTCCGATGCCTGCGCGCACGGTGACCGCGCGCTTCGACCTCGACGATCGCCCCGACGAGGCCGTGGTCACCGACGCGGGCGACGTGCTCCTCTCCGCGGGCGCGCCGACGGGACGCGCCGTGGTGCGCGCGCTCTCGGGCACGCCGCGCTTTCTTCCGATGCAACCCGCGGTCGCCGATGCGGCCGCTGTCGAAGACGCCGCCGGGCCATGAACCGCCGGGCCGCGAGGATCAACCCATGGGCATGCTGTTCGAAGTCGCCTCCCGCATCGCGCGGTCTCCCCTCGACGCGCCGCTCCGCTGGCTCGCGGGGCGCCTCACCCGCTACACCGACATCGCCGACAACCTGAACAACTGCGACTTCGCCACGAACGGCGAGGGCTTCGTGATGCGTCAGGGCGCGCCGCACTGGACGGTCGCCTTCGACGTCGGCGCCAACATGGGCGACTGGGCCCGCGACGTCGTGCGCGCGAACCCCGCGTGCCGCGTGCACAGCTTCGAGGCCTCGCCGTCGACCTACGAGATGCTCCGCGAGCGCGTCGGACACCTGCCCACGGTGACGCTCCACGCGATGGGCGCGGGCGCCGAAGAGGGCGAGCTCAACTTTCACGACGAGGGGCGCGGCTCGGTGCTCTCGTCGTTCGTAACCCGCGACCAGACCGGCGCGCACCGCGGCGACCGCGTGGTGCCCGTGCGCGTGCGCCCCCTCGACGCCGTGCGCGAAGAGCTCGGCCTCGACCGCGTGGACTTCATCAAGGTCGACACCGAGGGCTACGAGCTCCCCGTGCTGCGCGGCCTCGCGAAGACCCTCGCGGCGCGCGCCGTCGACTGCGTGCAGTTCGAATACGGCGGCACCTGGCTCGACGCGGGCTCGCGGCTCCTCGACGCCGTGGGGCTCCTCGAAGGCCACGGGTACATGATCCATCGGCTCATGCCCGACCGCGTGCAGCGCTTCGGGTACAACGCCGAGCGCGACGAGCACTTCAAGTACTCGAACTTTCTCGCGGTGCACGACCCGTCGGTCTTCGATCGCTGGGGCATCCCCAGTTCTTGACCCTCTCGCGCGCGTTCGCGTACGGTCCCCGACCGCGCGACGGGTGCCCCCTTCCTCGAGACGGACGCGCCCGCATCGACGCGAGCGCCCAACCCCCACACAGCCCATCCGACGCGCGGGTGCGTGCGACGATGGGTGCCTCTCCACTGAAGTTCTCCCGCTCTCTGCGCTGGCTCTCGCCGGTCGTCGCGCTCGTCGTGGGCTGCTTCGACGACGCGGCGCTCAAGGCGCCCACGAGCGACCTCGGCGCCGTCGATGTGCCCAGCGCGGCCGACGGCGGTGACGCCGCGATCGACGCGCGCGGTGACGCCTCCCTCGACGCGGCCGATGCGACCGTCGACGTGGGCGACGACCTCGGCGACGCGACGCTCGACGCCGATGCGTCCGATGGCGGTCCCGCGTGTGCGCTCGATCGCGTGCTGGTCACGACGACCAACTTCATGAGCGGCGGCTACGCGCTCGGTCGCTTCTCGCCCACGCCCTCGCTCGTGCCCTCGACGGTCGACGCGCCGGACCAGGACCACGTGCCCGTGCAGAGCGGCTGCGTGGTCTACAACCTCCAGCGCGCCAACGACGTGCTCGCGGTGCTCGACCCGATGAACCTCCCCACCGTCGCGCGGCGCATTCCGCTGCGCATGGGGAGCGACGCGAGCGCGCCGTACCAGAGCAACCCCTACGACGTGCTCACGGTGTCGCCCTCGAAGGCCTACGTGGCGCAGTACGCGGTGCCGCGCGTGGCCATCGTCGATCCGTCGCGCGACGGGGCCGCGGCGCTGCTGGGCTCCATCGACCTCGCGCCGGTGCGCGCCATGGCCGACATGGATCCGTCGGGCTCGCCGGAGCCCATCGCGTTCGCGCGTGTGGGCCGTCGGGTGTTCCTCGGACTGCAGAACCTCAACTCCTTCGCGCCGTCGATCAACAGTGCGCTCGCCGTCATCGACCCCGAGCGCGACGTGCTCATCGACGCCGATCCGGCGACCGACGGCACGAGCCCCGTGCAGCTCACCGGGCGCAACCTCCTCGCGATGGAGGCCACGCGCGGCGGGCGCCTCGTCGTGGCCGAAGCGGGCGTGATCACCACGACCACGCCGCAGCGCCTCGATGGCCTCGTCGAGCTCGTGGATCCCGCGACGCTCCGCGCGTCGGGCGCGCTCGTGACCGAGATGGAACTCGGTGGCGACATCGGCGGCATGGTGATGGTCGACGAGTCGCGCGCGTGGGTGGTCGTCACGCAGGTGCCCGCGTCGTCGTCGAGCTCGCGCGTCGTGGAGGTGAACCTCGACGCGGCGGCGGGCGCGCGGATCATCCGCACGATCATGTCGACGGGCTCGATCGCGGCCCTCGCGCGTGACCCCTCGGGCAACGTGTGGGTGCTTGATCGCACGATGGGCGCTGCGGGCGCGCGCGTGTTCAACCCCATGGGCATGGAGCTCACCTCGACGCCCCTCTCGACGGGCTCGCTTCCGCCCTTCGGCATCGCGTTCGTGCCGTGACCAATCGCACGCAGTGGTTCATGGCGCTCACCCTCGCGCTCGCCGCGACGGGCTGCTCGGCCACGCCCGATGGAGCGCCCGATGACGCGGGCGATGCGTCTCCCGGTGACGCCTCCGCGGTCGACGGCGGATGTGTGCAGGGCGACGTGACGATGCTCGCCGACGGGCGCGTGACGGGCGGTCGCTACGCGTCGCGTGTGGTGTCGTTCACGCCGGGCGAGGGCGCGTCGTTCGGTCACGACCAGATGCCCGACGTGGTGCTCGGACCGCCGCGGGGCCGCGGTGATTTCAACGGCAGCCTCGACGTGGTCTCGCTCGGCGCGGGCGGCGAGATCGTGCTCGGCTTCGACGTCGAGATCGTCGATGGGCCGGGCGATGACCTCACGGTGTTCGAGAACGCCTTCTCGGTGCCGGGCTCGGCGGGAACGTACTGGGAGGAGCTCGGCGAGGTGTCGGTGAGCGTCGACGGCACCACGTGGACGACCTTTCCGTGCATGGCGAGCGGCGCGCGTCCGCACACGGGCTGCGCGGGGTGGAACGTGGTGTACAGCGCGCCCGACAACGGGCTCTGCGCGACGGATCCGCGCGTGTCGGGGGGCGACGGCTTCGACCTCGCGACGGTGGGCGTGCCGAGCGCCCGCTACGTGCGCATCCGCGACCTTCGCACGCAGGGCCTCGCACCGCCCTCGACGGGCTTCGACCTCGACGCGGTGGCCGCGCTCCACGCCCGGTAGCCCGCACCGGGGTCGCCGTGTAGGATCCGCGCCCCGCAGCGGGGGATTCACTCCGCCGGAGGAGCAGCGCGCATCCCGTGAAGAAGAACGTCCTTGTCGGAGTCATCGGCCTCGTCGTCGCCGCGTGTGCGGGCCTCGTCGGGTTCGCCGCGTGGAAGATCCTCAAGCGCCCGCAGGTGGGCTCCGGGGTGGTGGGACGCATCTCGCGCGACGCGGCGGTGCTCGTCGTGGCGGACTTCCGCAACGTGCGCGGATGGCAGCCCGCGCAGCAGCTCCGCGACACGCTCCGCAACCCCGCGCCCGACGCGCCGCGCATGCAGCGCGAGCTCGCCGACCGCTACCGCGAGGCCGTGCAGAACTGCGGCTTCGACCCGTGGGACAAGAGCAACGGCATCACCGTGGGCGTCGAGCGCTCGGTGATCGAAGGCCGCGACCAGTCGTCGATCGCGGGCTTCATCGACGGCACCTTCACGCAGGCCGAAGTCGAGCGCTGCATCGGCTACCTCGTGGGCCGCGACCAGCGCACGAACGCGGCCACCGAGGTGCGCCACCACCGCGTGCTCACGCCGCTCCGTCAGGGCGAACAGGTCGGTCCGCGCAGCGCGCAGATGACCATGCTCCCGGGCTCGGTGCTGGTCACCGAGTCGAGCTACACCGAGCGCGCCCTCGCGGTGATCGACGGCGACGCCCCGGCCCTCGCCAACGACTCGCCCCTCGCGGCGATGTTCTCGCGCCTCGGCGCAGGGGTGTTCCTCGGCGCGACCGCCGACCTCGCGGAGCTTCGCACGCGCCAGCGCGCCACCGTCGACGGCGCCATCGATCAGCTCGTGCAGGAGCACCCCTCGGCGCCCGACCTCGCGCTGCTTCGTCAGGCGCGCACCGGGGCCGTCTCGCTCGCGCTGGTGAACAACGCGGTGACCTTCGCGGCCCGCGTCGAGGTGCCCACGGCGGGCAACGCGCAGTCGCTCGCGCGCGCCGTCGACACGATGGTGCAGCAGCACCGCGGCGAGGTGCTCGAAGCCCTCCGCAACGCGCGTCAGGGGCAGCAGTTTCTCCGCACGGCGCTCTCGTCGGTGCAGGGGATGACCGAGCGCTTCCGCAAGGTCGACGAGGCGGCGGGCGTGCTCGAAGCGCTCGCGGGCGCGGTGCAGTCGCGCGCCGAGGGCAACGACGCGGTGCTGTCGATCACGGCCACGCAGGCGCAGGTGACCGCGGTGCAGCAGGGCGTGCAGGCCTTCGCGGAGATCATTCAGGAAGCGCAGCGGCTCAACCCCTTCGGCGGACTTCTCGGCGGCGGTGGCGGCCTCGGCGGCGGACTCCCGGGCGGACGCGGACTCCCCGAGCTCAACGCGGGCGGCAACGGTCCGCTCCTCGACACGGCGCCCGGACAGAACGCGCCCGGCGCGCACTGAACGATCGCTCCTTCGAAGCGCGCGTAACCTCATGACGGGATCGAGCGTCAATCGCCCGGTGGACCCCCGCGACGTGTTGCCCGGCGTGCACCCGACGTCGGGCCGTTCGCTCGAAGAGCTCATGGACGCCTACCTCAAGGGCGACCGCGCGGCCTTCGACGAACTGTTCCACCAGCTCGCCCCGAAGGTGAACGTGTTCCTGCTTCGGCTCTCCCATGACCGCGAGCTCGCCGAGGAGCTCACGCAGGTGACCTTTCTCAAGGTCCACCGCGCGCGAGACACCTACGCGCCGGGCTCGCGGGTCTTCTCGTGGGTGATGGCCATCGCGCGCAACGTGTACATCGACGCGTACCGCAAGAAGCGCGTGCGCCGCCGCCACGAGTCGCTCACCGACGAGGGCGTGCTCCCCGAGCCTCCGCGCGACATCGGCGGCGTCGATGCCGAAGCCTTCGCCACGCTCTCCGACGACGAGCAGGCCCTCGTGCAGCGCACGATCGACGAGCTCCCGCCGACACAGCGCGAGGCGCTCATGCTCCTCAAGGTCGAAGGACTCTCGCTGAAGCAGGTGTCCGAGATCACGGGCGCGAGCGTGGGCGCGGTGAAGGTGCGCGCCTTCAGGGCCTACGAGGCCTTGCGCAACGCGCTCGGTGTGGTTCGAAAGCTCCCCGCGACACCGTCTCCCAACGCCCCCCGACGAGGTACCCCGTGAGCCCCTGCAACGCCTCCCGACGAGGAACCCCGTGAGCCCCTGCGACGCCACCGTCGACGCCCTCTGCGGCCCACCCGACGCGTTCCACCCCGATGCCTCGCACCTCCGCGACTGCGCCTCCTGCCGTCGCCTCGTCGCCACCGCCCCCCTCCTCGCGCTGAAGCCCACGCGCACCATCGGTCAGAGCGCGGCCCTTCGCGCGGCCCTCGACCGCGACCTCGCCCCCGTTCGCTACCGCACGCCCCTCGAACGCGCGGCGCTCCCCGTGGGCGCGCTCGCGGCGGTGTCCCTCGCGGGCGTGACGCTCCTCGGCCGTCCGCTCTCGCAGCAGGCGCTCCCGTGGGTGGCCGCGTCGGCGATGCTCGCGTGGTCGGCGCTGGGCATCGGCATGGTGCTCTGGCGCGGCGCTTCGGGCCTCGGCGCGCCCATCACCGCGCGCCGCGCGTACCTCGCCGTGGGCACCGCGCTCTTCGTGGGTGCGTCCATCGCCACGACGCAGGAGCTCCCGCGCACGGTCGCCCCCGCGCACCACCTCCACGAGCACATGGGCGTGTCGGCGGTGAACGCCGTTCAGCACGCCCACGACACCGCCACGGGACCGCTGCAGAACCTCGGCGCCTGCGCCAGCACGAGCCTCGTGTTCGCGGGCGTGATGGCCTTCGCGCTGCTCCTCTCCGCGCGTCGCACGGCGCCGGTCTCGTCGGGCTCGCTCGGCGCGGTCGCAGGCGCCTCGGCGGGCCTCGCAGCGGCCGCGGCGCTCCAGCTCTCGTGTGCGACGCACCTCACGCACGCGCTCGCCGCGCATGGCCTTCCGCTCGCCCTGGCGACGCTGCTCTGCACCTTCGTCGGTCGCCGCGCGCTCGCCCCCTGATGCGCCGTCTCGTCGCGCTCCTCGCGCCCCTCGTCGTCGCCTGCGGACGTGTGGTGACGGCCTCGCCCGACGCGTCCGACGCGGCCCTCGATGGGTCTGCCGACCGCCCCGAGGTGATCGACAGCGCGCCGCGCGATCCCTCGCCCGTGTTCTCTCCGTGGGAGGCCTCCACCGCGCCGTGCAGCGACGACGGATGGTGCTGGGAGCATCCCGATCCTGCGGGCGGTGAGATCGTCTCGATCTCGACGAGCGCGCCCACGGATGGCTGGGCGCTCACGCGCGACGGTGTGCTGCTGCGCACGACGCCCACGGGCCTCGCGGCGCTTCGTGTGCACCGCTACGACGCCACGCGCAGCGGCGAGCACGTGTGGAGCGCGGGGCCCGACGACACGTGGGTCTCGATCCGCGAGGGGATGCTCCACTGGAACGGTCGCACGTTGGAGCGCGTGCGCTTCTACGACGGCTTCAACGAGCCCGCGCTCGTGTGGGGACGCGACGCGCGCGACGTGTGGCTCGCGGGCGCGCAGGGTGACGTGCTGCACTTCGACGGCGCGCGCTGGACGCGACGGGCGATTCCCACGGCGGCGAACGTCGTGGCGCTCGCGGGCGGCGGCGAGGCGGAGGTGTGGGCGCTCGCGGGCGACGGCGTGCTGTGGCGATGGCGGGGCGGCGCGTGGGTCGCGGGCGAGACCGTCGAACGCAGCGCGTGGCGGAGCCCGTGGATCCTCGGCCCCGACGACGCGTGGGCCTGCGATGCGGGCGAGGCGCGGCACTGGAACGGTCGGCTCTGGGAGCGCTTCGTGGTCACTGCGTCGCCGACGAGCGACCGCTGCACCGTGTGGAGCGACGGGACCTCGGTGTGGTTCAGCGACGGGCTCTCCGTGCGACGGCGCAGCGACGGGCCGTGGAACGTCGAGGGCGAGACCTACTTCGTCACGGCCGCGGGCGGCAGCGCGCAGAACATCTGGCTCGGTCGCAGCGACGGCGTGGTGCAGCGCATCGAGGGAGACCGCTGGGTGGGCGTGACGCGCACGCGTCCGCGCTTCGACATCGTGCGCCTCGCGGGCGACGACGACGCGACGTTGCGGGCGCTCTCGGTGGGCGCGCTCTACGCGTTCGATGGCGCGCGTTGGTTCGACGCCGCGGCCCCCACACGCTTCTACGAGCTCGCGGGCGTGTGGCCCGTCGACGCGCGCGACACGTGGCTCGTGGGTTCGACGCGCGACGGCACCCGCGACGGCGGACGCGCCTCGCGATGGAACCGCGACGACGGCGAGCGCGATCTGTTGAGCACCGAGCTTCCGCTGCGCGCCATCGCGGCGAGCGGCGCGGAGCAGGTCATCGCCGTGGGCGACGGCGGTGCGGCGTGGCGCTTCGACGGACGCGCGTGGAGCCGCATGGAGACCGGCACCAACGCGCGGCTCCTCGACGTGTGGGTGGGCGCGCCCGACGTGGCCTGGGCCGTCGGTGACAACGTCGCCCTGCGATGGGACGGGAGCACCTGGCGCCGCGTGCCGTTGCCCTTCGCGGTGACGCTCTCGCGGGTGAGCGCGCGCAACGACAGCGACGTCTGGATGCTCGGACAGAATACGTCACCCGCACGCACCGAGGTGCTGCACTGGGACGGGCGCGCGATCACGCGCGACACCGCGGGGCTCCCCGAGGGACAGCGCTTCGACGACGTGTGGGCCGACGCCGATGCGGTGTGGCTCGCAGGGGCGACGGTGCTTCGCCGCGACGCGCGCGTGTGGAACCGCGAGTCGGTCTCGGCCGACGTCACGCTGCGGGCGGTGCGGGGAACGCGCGAGGGTGCGGTGCGCGTGGGCGGATCGGGCGCGGCGGTCTTCGTGCGACGGCCGCGCTGAGTCGGTGCGGAAGGGTCAGACCGTGGCGCGCTCGGCGACGGGCACGGTCACCGTGGTGTCGACGGAGATGTTCCCGCTCGCGATGGTGACCTTGTAGTGCGTGAGGTTCGTGGTGGGCGGGCCGCCGGTGACGACGCCGGTGCCGTTGAAGCGGCCGCCGTGGCCTGAGCAGCACACGAGGTTGCCCGTGGTGCTGGTGCGCGCGTTGGGCGAGGCCGGGCACTGCGAGCCCTCGAAGTCGACGTCGAAGCCCTCGTGCGGGCAGATGGTGCCGAAGGCGAACACGCCGCCCGCGTCGCGGCCGACGATGAGGTGCTTGTCGGCGAGGCGCTTCCACGTGCCGACGGTGATCTCGGTCGTGGTGCCGACGGCGAAGGTGCCCGACGGGGTGCTGTTGCTGTCACCGCCGCAGCCGAGTGCGCTCACGGCGCCCGCCGCGCCCATGACACAGAGGAACTTCCGGCGCTCAAGCGAAGGGGATTCGTCACGCATGCTCAGGGTGCTCTCCAGGGGTTGAAGGAGGTTCTGGGGGGCCGCGCGGGGGGATCACGCGCGACCGTTCGCCGCGCACGAAACTACACGACGCCCGTGAGACGACTCCACCCGCGAAGGGGTTGCGTCAGGGGCACGCGGGGAGCGTCGAAGCGGCGCCATCCCAGAGCGTTCCGTCGCGCACCCAGGCCGTGCGTCGATCGCCGCTCACCCACGACTGCGCCGAGAGATCGCCGCGCGCGTAGCGTTCGAGAAAGGCCACGGAGATCGCCTTGAGCGCCGCCACGCGCGAGTCGAGGGGCGCGGCGCCTCCGCGGCAGGTGCCGCACACGAAGCCGCAGCCGGGGTCGACGAAGTCCATGTGGCCGAAGTTGCGGAGCGCCCACGTGAGCACCGTCGCACCGGGCGGCGACGCCATCGCGAACTGACGGTAGTCGCTCGACTCGGGCGCGCAGCTCTGCCCGAGCTGCGAGCACCGCGATTGCGTCGCGCCGAACATGCCGAGCGGACGCATGAGCCCGCCCATGCGCTCGGGCGCGATGGAGGGCGTCGCGTCGGTGATGCGTCCGAGCGGTGAGGGATTGTCGTCGACGGGGTCGAGCGCGAGTCCCGCGGCGAAGAGGTTGTCGTCGAGGAGCGCCATGATCGCGCCCTTGCCGCCGAGCGAGTGTCCCATCGCGACGGCCCGCGCCGCGTCGACGCGCGCCCCCGCAGGAAAGCCCGAAGGCCCACCCGACGCGAAGGCCGCGCGGGCCGCGCTGAGCGCCGCCTGCACGTTGCGGTGGTCCACCGAGAGGATCGACCCGGGGTAGTCGACGGAGGCCACCACGTAGCCCCACGAGGTGATGTGCGTGAGCACGCGGTCGTAGTTGTTCACCCCGAGCTGGAACCCGTGCGCGAACACCACGAGCGGGAAGCGCGTCGTGCCCGCGGTCATCGGGTAGAACACCCGCGCCGTGCCCTGCGTGCCCGTGATCGAACCCGTCCACAGGGCCACGCGGTGCGGACCGAGCTGGGTGTAGTCCGCGGCCACGGACGCATCGGGCACTGCCGCGTCGACGGGCGTCACGTCGGGCGGCGGCGTGTCGATCATCACGTCGGGCGCAGACGCATCGCGCGCAGCGTCGGGCACGCCCGTGTCGGTCACCATGACATCGGGCGCCGTCGCGTCGGCCACCGTGACATCGGGCGCAGACGCATCGGGCGCGGACGCATCGGAGGCCGCGCTGTCGGGCGCGGTGGCGTCGGGCGACTCGGCGGCGTCGGCGGAACTCACGTCGGGCGCGACGTCGGAGGTGGCCGCGTCGTGCGTGGGCGTTGCGAGCTTGTCGGGCGCACACGCGGCGAGGGCGAGCGTCGCGAGCAGCAGCGTCGTGGAGCGGGATGCCATGCGAAGGAGTCTCCGTGCCGTGGGGATGAGGTTCGTCGAGCGGCCGTTCGATGCGCGCGGAGCCCGCGCGGTCACAGCCTCGCGAGGTGCTGCGTGTCGTTGAGAGAGACCACGCGGACGCGGCCGTCACGATGCACCTCCACGCGGTGGATCGCGCAGTTTTCGGTGGTGAACACCGTGTCGTTCGCGCGCAGTCCGACGAGGTGCGCGAGCAGGTGGTGGATCGCCACGCCGTGACTCACGAGGGCCACGCGACCCTCGGGGTGCTCCGCGCGGAGCGTGTCGGCGAAGGCCGCGAGACGTGCCGCGCACTGACGGTGCGACTCTCCGCCCGGCGGCGCGTGGTCGGGATCACGACGACGGAGCGCGGCCCATCCCTCGGGGTGCTGCGCTTCGAGCTCGCGAAAGGTCACGCCCACCCACGCGCCCATGTCGCGCTCGCGAAGCTGCGGACGCACGCGGGGTTCGAGGCCCGTGAGCGACGCGAGGGGTTCGAGGGTCTGCATCGCGCGCGGCAGGTCGCTCACGTAGAGGGCCGTGAGGGGCTTCTGCGCGACGACCGCGGCCGTGGCCATGGCCTGACGACGCCCGCGCGCCGTGAGCGGAGACGGGCCGTGACCCGTGAACATCTGGGCCGCGTTTCCCTCGGACTCGCCGTGTCGGACGATCACCAGTTCGAGCATGGCGCGACGCTACAACAGTCAGCGCCGACGGGGCTCGGGCGGCGTGGCCGTGCGGCCGTCGTCGGGCCACGCGTGCCGCGGGTACTTGCGACAGAGCTCCTTGCGGATCGAGGGATAGTGCCGCTCCCAGAAGCCCGCGAGGTCGGTGGTCACCTGCACCGCGCGATGGTTGGGCGCGAGGAGGTGCAGCACCACGGGCACGCGTCCCATCGCCACGGCGGGACCCTGCGCGAGGCCGAAGAAATCCTGCAGGCGCGACTCGACCCACGGCGTCTTCGAGGGCTCGTAGTTCACCTTCACGGTGCGTCCGCCGGGCAGCGTCACGCGCTCGGGGGCGTGGGTCTCCAGCGCGCGTCGCTGGGCGCTGTCGAGGCTCTCGCGCAGCGCATCGATCACCGACACGCCGCGCAGGTCGTCGAAGCTCCTGCACCCCACACACGCCGCGCGGAGGGCCTCTTCGGCCTGCGCGGTCGTGAACGCGGGCATCTTCAGCTCGGGCACGTGCTGCGCGAGAAAGGCCGCGCGCGCGAGCCATCGGTCGAGGGCCTCGGGGTCGCTCGCGAAGCTCCGCACGCCGCGGGCGATCGCCTTCTCCGCGAGCATCGCTGCGGCCACGCGGTCGGCCTGCTCCCCACGCGGCGCGCGCGACTCGTCGATCACCAGCGTGCGGTAGTACATCCGCGCGAACACGTCGGCGCGCTCGGCCTCGGGGTGCCATCGCGCTTCGAAGCTCTCGCGCACCTCGTCGGCGAAGAGTTCGAGCAACCACTCGGGCTCGATGGCGCTCGCGGCGCGGATCATCACGCCCTTCGCGCGACCATCGACGCGCTCCTCGGCGTCGACGGCCACGATGAACTCCGCGTCGCGCACCTCGCTGGTCGGTGCGAGCGTGGCCGTGCCGCCGCCGACGAGCGTGAACTCCGACCCGCGCAGTCGACGCGCCACGCGGTCGGGATACGCCGCGAGCAGCGCGAGGCGCAGGGCCTCGTCGGGATCGCCCGTCGCGAGCAGCGGTCCCTCGCTCTTCACAGCGCCGCGCTCCATGGTACGAAGGAGCTGCGTGCGCACGCGCTCGACGGCGTGCACGGCGCCCACGTCGAGGCCGAGGTCGCGCACCACCATCGCGTCGAAGCGCACACGTCGGGCGTCTTCGAAGAGCCCGAGCGAGGTCGTGACGTCGGAGTCACCGCGCGTGTCCGTCGAAGGTCCACGGCCGCCGCCGCCGGAGAGCCCTGCGCCGCGACGGGCCGCGAGGATGTCGCGCTCGCCGAGCATCGCCGCCATCGCACACGCGGGCGCCGTCACGCCGAGGCGCTCGGCTTCGAGGAGCATCCGCGACACGCGCGGGTGCAACGGCATGGTGACCATGCGACGTCCGCGGGCCGTGAGCGCGCCGTGACGGTCGACGGCATCGAGCATCTGGAGCAGCGACTCTGCGGCTTCGAGCGAGGCCTCGCCGGGCGCCTCGAACCACTCGAAGGCGCGCAGGTCGCGCACGCCCGCGGCGTGGAGCTCCAGGGCGGTCTCTGCGAGGTCGAGGCGGCGCACCTCGGGGGTGTCGTGCTCGGGGCGCGTGTCGTGGTCGTGGCGGGTGAAGAGGCGCAGACAGCGTCCGGGGCGCGTGCGTCCCGCGCGGCCTGCGCGCTGCGCGGCGGAGGCGCGGCTGATGCGTCCGACGCGGAGCACCGGGAGGCCCGACCAGGGCGCGTGCGAGGCGATGCGCGCGAGGCCGCTGTCGATGACCGCCACCACGCCGTCGATGGTCACGCTCGTCTCGGCCACGTTCGTCGAGAGGATCACCTTGCGTCGCGCACACGGGCCGATGGCGCGGTCCTGTTCGGCGGGGCTCAGGTCGCCGTGCAGCGGAAACACCGCGAGGTCAGCGGTGCGCGCGACGTCTTCGCACGCGCCCATGCAGCGACGGATCTCCGCAGCGCCGGGGAGGAACACCAGCACGTCGCCGTCGAGTCCGTCGCGCACGAGCCGTCGCAGCGCGTCGGCCACCAGCACATGGAGCGGGCGGTCGTCGGGCTGCGGAAGGTGCTCGACGCTCACGTCGAAGCGTCGGCCCTCGGAGCGCACGCGCGGGGCGTCGCCGAGAAAGCGCGCGATGGGTCCGGGGTCGAGCGTCGCGGACATCACCGCGAGCGCGAGGTCGGGGCGCGTCGTGCGCTGCAACCTTCGAAGCATCGCGAGCGCGAGGTCGCCCTGCAGGTGGCGCTCGTGAAACTCGTCGAGGAGCACCGCGCCCACGCGCGAGAGGTTCGGGTCCGAGAGGAGCCGACGGGTGAGCACACCCTCGGTCACGAAGCGGATGCGGGTCTTCGCGCTCGCGACCTCTTCGAAGCGCACCTGGTAGCCCACGGCGTCGCCGAGCTTCTCGTTGCGCTCCTCGGCCACGCGACGCGCCGAGAGTCGGGCCGCGAGGCGACGCGGTTCGAGCACGATCACCTCGCGGTCACCGGCGAGGCCGCTGTCGAGCACAGCGCCGGGCGCGCGCGTGGTCTTGCCCGCACCGGGCGGCGCTTCGAGCACCACACCGCGCGAGGCGCGCAGGGCCGCCACCATCTCGGGCAGCACCGCATCGATCGGGAGGGGAATCATCGGGGCGCGGGACCATACCGGAACCACGCGCCCCGCGGAGGAGGGACGTCGATCAGCCCGGCGCGCCGCAGCGGTTCGCCATGCCGCTTCCGCCGCATGCGAGACCCGCCGGGCAGTCGCCGCACTGGAGGATGCCGCCGCATCCGTCGGCGATCGCACCGCACTCGGCGTTCGCATCGGCGCACGTGCGGGGCGTGCACGGTCCGCGACCGCAGACGCCGGGCATTCCACCGCCGCCGCAGGTCAACGGCGCCACGCAGTTGCCGCACTGGAGGAGGTTGCCGCAGCCGTCACCCGCAGGGCCGCACTGGATGCCCTGCTCGGCGCAGGTGCGCGCGCGACACGTCGTCGAACCGCACACGCCAGGCGTTCCCGAGCCGCCGCAGGTCGTGCCCGCAGGACACGTTCCGCAGTCGATCGTCGCCCCGCAGCCGTCGCCCGCAGGACCGCACGCGAGGCCCTGCTCCGCGCACGTGCGAGGCATGCATCGGGGCGCGCCGCACACGCCCGGCGTTCCGCCACCGCCGCAGGTGAGCGGCGCTGCACACGTTCCGCAGTCGAGCGTTCCGCCGCAGCCATCGCCCGCAGGACCGCACGAGAGCCCCTGCCCCGCACACGTGCGAGGCGTGCATCGGGGCGCGCCGCACACGCCGGGCGTTCCACCGCCGCCGCAGGTGGTGCCGACGGGGCAGCTCCCGCAGTCGAGGGTTCCGCCGCAACCGTCGCCCGCGGGGCCGCACGAGAGGCCCTGCGCCGCGCAGGTGATCGGTCGACACGTGGGCGAGCCGCACACGCCGGGACGTCCGCCGCCACCACACGTCGTGCCCGCCGCGCAGGTGCCGCAGTCGAGCGTGTTGCCGCAACCGTCACCCGCAGGACCGCACTGGAGTCCCTGCATCGCGCAGGTCACGGGACGGCACGCAGGCGCACCGCACACGCCGGGCGTTCCACCGCCGCCGCAGGTCTGGCCCGTCGCGCACGACCCGCAGTTGAGCGTGTTGCCGCAGCCGTCACCCGCGGGTCCGCACGCGAGGCCCTGCTGCGCGCAGGTGCGCGGCACACACGCCGTCGCGCCGCACACGCTCGGAGTTCCGCCGCCGCCGCAGGTCTGGCCCGCAGGGCACGTTCCGCAGTTGAGCGTTCCGCCGCAGCCGTCGCCGATGGGACCGCAGTTGGCGCCTGCGGCCGCACACGTGCGAGGCGTGCACGCGACGGGGCGCGGCATGTCGGGGGCCACGCACGCCGCGAGGTCGAAGAGCATGAACTCCAGCACCTTCTCCTGCGCGGTGAGCGTCGTGCCCGCGCACTCGTTGGGGAACATCACGCCGTTCGCGCGCACGTTCGCCACGTGGAAGTCGCTGAACAACACGCGCCCGCACTGCGCCGCGGGATCGGTGCCCACCGGCGTGTTGAACGTGAGGTGCTGCACCGTCGTGGGCGTGGTCGAGTAGATCCACTGCGCGGTCGGCGCGACCACCGCGTCGACGTCGTGGCGCGGATCGGAGATCGAGATCTGGTTGGTGCCCGTCGCGGCGCCCACGTTGCGGAGCCACTGCGCGAAGGCCATGCCCCGCGGAAAGCTCGTGTCGATGAGGCCCGTGAGGGGGTTGGCCGGGTTGCGCTGACCGACGTTCCACCGCGCGACGCCGGACCAGGGCGCGATGTTGTAGAGCCACGTGTAGCTGTAGTGCGTGGCGAACACGCGTCCGCCCGCGTTCGCGTAGTTGATCACGTTGCGCTGTGCGGTCGTGGGCTTGTTGATCTCCGAGCCCTCGCACGCGAAGAGCACCATGTCGTAGCGGGCCAGCGTCGCGGGGTCGTTGTAGAGCGTCGCCGCCGCGGGGGTCGTGCGTCCGAGCGTCGCGCCGTTGGCCACATAGAACTGCACACGTCCGCCGCCCGCGGGCGTTGTGAACTCGGTGTCGCTCACGCCGATCTTGCGGAGCACACACTCCAGCGCGTCGACCGCGCCGGTCACCATCGCCATGAGGGGAATGTCTCCCTCGGTGCGGTTGCGCGGCAGCCGCGTGAGCGTCGTGGGCAGCTCGTTCGCCACACACGGATTCACCATCGGGATCGTCACCTGACGACGCCAGCGCCCGATCTGCACGACGAGCGGGATGTTCGCGCCCACGGGCACGTCGCGGAGTTCGAAGCGTCCGTCGGGACCGGTCACCGCGCTCACGACGGGAGAGCCCGACGTGGCCGTGCCGCAGCGGTCACACGACACGCCCGGCGTGAAGGCCGCCACCGGCGCGTTCGGGATGTAGACCACGGCGTTGTAGAGCGGATCGGGGTTCACCATCGCGGGCGACACCACGGTGCCGCGGATCGTCGTGGTCACACCGGCCGTGCAGGTCGCGCGACGGAGGCAGAGGTTCGTGCACGTCGTGGTCGCGCCCGCGGTGCCGCACACGCTCGGCGTGACCGCGCCACAGGTCGTTCCCGGCGCGCAGGTTCCGCAGTCGAGGAGTCCGCCGCAGCCGTCGGCCACGGGGCCGCAGTTCGCCCCCGCGCTCGCACACGTTCGACGCGCACACGCAGGCGCGCCGCACACGTTGGGCACACCGCCGCCGCCGCAGGTCTGGCCCGCAGGACACGTTCCGCACGAGAGCAGCGCGCCGCAGCCGTCGGAGACGGGACCGCAGTTCGCGCCGACACCCGCGCAGGTGCGACGCACGCAGGGCGTTCCCGCGTCTGGAGCTCCACCCGATCCGCACACGCTCGGACGCCCGCCGCCGCCGCAGGTCTGGCCCGCAGG
>CAMFHP010000061.1 GCA_945952225.1 uncultured Myxococcaceae bacterium | reverse complement strand
GGTGTGTGTGTGCCCCTGCGCGACTTGCGCGAAGGCACCTCGGGCCTCACCATCGCGCGCTTTCTCGACGCCCACGCGCCGCGCTGACCGCCGCGCCGCTCCACTCCGCCCCCACCGCCCGCAGCATCGCCATGGACCCGCTCGTCATCAACGAAGCGATCACGCTTCCTCCGTCGGATTTCGTCTGGAACGCCGCGCGTGCCAGCGGCCCCGGCGGCCAGCACGTCAACAAGGTGTCTTCGAAGGTCGAGCTGCGATTCGACCTGCCCAACACCGCCGCGCTCGCCCCCGACGTGAAGGATCGCCTCCGTCACGCGGCCGCGCACCGCCTCGATGCCGACGGCTGGATCCTCGTCTCGAGCCAGGCCACGCGCGATCAGTCGCGCAACCTCGACGACGCGCGCGAGAAGGTGCGCGCCCTCGTGCTCGCGAGCCTCACGCCGCCGAAGCCCCGCCGCCCCACGAAGCCCTCACGCGCCGTGAAGGCACGCCGCCTCGCCGAGAAGCGCCACACCGCAGAGCGCAAGCGCGCCCGCACGAACGTGCCCCGCGACGATTGACGCGACGGCGAACGGTCACCGCCGCGTGGCGGGACTTGTGATCCATGCCCACACGGCCGCCGCCGCGCAGAGCGCTGCCACTGCGCCTTCGAGCACGCCCGAATCGGCGCGCCAGAGGCTCTGCGCGGCGAGCGCGTCGGCCACCGCAGGACCGCTTCCGCGAAGCACCCCGGTGAGCGTGGTGAGCACCGCGGCGACGAACGCGAGGGCGCGACGAAAGCCCGTGGCGGTACGCACCACGACGCGCGCCGTGAACCACCCGCAGCCCACGAGCGCGAGGCCCGCGATGCGACCGTTGGGCTCCGTCGAGAGCCACAGCGCGGCGCCAGGCATGCGGAGTACGGCAGCGAGCGCGACCAGGGTCGCAGCATCGAGCGCGAGCGTGTTGGCGAGGGGCGAAGCGAGCAGTCGGGTGCGCAAGGCAACGACCGTCGGTGACTCGTGGGGGGAGAGTGAGGAGCCCCGCGCGACGGCGTCACCGTGGCGCGGAGAGGAGACTCAGCGGGCGGGCGCCTCGTCGGCGGGCGCGGGCGTCGCGGGACGCTTGAAGGCCCCGGGCTTCGGCGCGATGAGCATCGTCATCGTCTTGCCTTCGAGGGCGGGCTTCTGCTCGATCACGATCGAGCCTTCGAGGTCGGCGAGAATCTCGCGGAGGACCTCTTCACCCTTCTCGGGGTGCGTGATCTCACGGCCGCGGAAGCGCACCGTGATCTTCGCCTTGTTGCCCTCTTCGAGGAAGCGACGGATGTGCCGGATCTTCGTCTCGACGTCGTGGTCGTCGGTCTTCGGTCGGACCTTGACCTCTTTGATCTCGACGATCGTCTGCTTCTTCTTCTGCTCGTTGAGCATCTTCTTCTGCTCATACTTGAACTTGCCGAAGTCCATGATCTTGCAGACCGGGGGGTCTGCCTTCGGATTGACTTCGACGAGATCGAGCGACTGGTCCATCGCGAGACGGATTGCGTCCTGCGAGGCCATGATCCCGAGCTGCGTACCGTCGGCCGCGATGACGCGGACCTCGGGCACACGGATGCGGTAGTTGAAGCGGATCTGCGGCTGGCGCTGAGCGCCCTTGTCCATCGGTCCCTTGGGGGGAATAGCGCGGCTCCCTGGCGTTGGGGGACCGACCAGGTCCCCGACAGGATGGTTCTATCTCTCGGTGCACGACTGCGAAGCCGTGCACGCCACATGGTCAGGAATGATCGCCCGGGGATCCGGGGACTGGCAACGTTTCTGTGTGCTCCACCGCACACCGGGAAACGTCATGAGAGAGCGGGGGGAGGAGTAGGCGCGGCCGGGATTGAACCGGCGACCCCCACCGTGTCAAGGTGATGCTCTACCACTGAGCTACGCGCCTTCAGGGGAGGCGGAAGTAACCACGGGTCGACCTTCGGGGTCAAACAAGAAAATCGGCTCCACACGATTTTCTCCAGACACCCACGCAGCAAGGCCTTTCACGTGGTCCGACGGGCCCTTCGAAACGGCGCGCGCCCCGGCGACCGTCGGAGGCCACGCGGGGCGCGGAGGTGTTCGTGGCGAGGACCCGAGGGCGCTGCCCCGGTGAGGTCTCTCAGAAGTGGAAGCCCACGAGCGCCGAGAGGTCGGCGTTGAAGAGGAACGTGGGCATCATGAACTGGAGCGTGAGCTCACCCGCGACGTGAAACCCGTTGCGGAGGCCATACTCCACGCGTCCACCGACCTGGATGTTGCCGTAGCCCGACACCACGTGGGCGCTGGGATAGCGGGCCGAGGCGGGCACGCCGGGCTTGGGCTCGATCTGCCCCGCGCCGCCGCCCACGAAGGCCGATCCGACGACGCCGGTGGGCGCGAATCCGCCGGGCGTGAAGGCGTAGTAGAGCCGGGCGTAGAGCAGCAGGTTCGCGAGCGGGTTCGACTTGGTGAGCCCCGACGAGCCGGGCGCGGTGATCGTCCACGGGGCCGTGTCGAACTGGAAGCGCGTGCCCACCGCGATGCCGATGCGCGCCGTGGCGTTGTAGCGAACGTTCGCGTTGAGGAAGAACGTCGGCGCGAGGCCCGGATCGATCGTGCGGTAACACGTGTACGAGCCGCACACGGGCTGTCCCGACGAGTTCACGAACTGCTCGGCATACGCGGGCGTCCCCGAGAGAAACGCGCCGCCCACACCGCCGCCGAGGTCGACCGCCACGCGCGAGTAGTTGCGCGTCGAGCGGCTCGGAAGTTCCTCGCCGCCGTTGCCGCTGCCGTTCTCGCTGGAGCCGTCATCGACGGCGCACGCGCCCGCGTCGCAGCGCAGTCCGTCACCGCACTCGCTCGTCGCGCTGCACGGATCACCGAGCTGCCCGCGCCCGCTCGACGCCGACGCACCGCCGCGCGCGCAGCACGTGGGGCCGGTCATGCCCGGCGGACAGTCTTCACAGCTCGCGCACGACGCGGGCGCGGCACGTCCCGGCAGCGTGGGCGCAGGGAACGACCGGCGCGCCGACGAGCCCAGGATGTTCACGTGCACGGGCGAAGACTCGCTGCCCGTCGAGGCGAGCGTGCTGTCGGCGTCGTCGACCGCGGTGATGTAGTAGTCGATGCCCGGCTGCATGATCTGCACGCAGGGAATCTCGGTGCCCCAGCCCGCCCCGAGGCGCTGCATCTCGCGGCGCTCGTACTGACGCATGCCGTTGCCGCGAAAGTGCACGTACACATGCGCGGCGCTGAGCGCCCCGGCGGGCTCGACGTACACGGGGAGCGGGGTGTTTTCGAGCTGTTCGGGCGCGGGCGTGTGCAGGAGCTCTCCGCCGCGCGAGGGGGTCGGCGGCGTGCGCCCCGAGCCGGTGTTTCCGCCGTTGCCCGCGTTGCCGTTGCCCGCGTTGCCATTGCTGCGTCCGCCGCCCGACTGGCGGCGCGCTTCGTTGAACGCCTCGTTGATCTCGGCGGTCGCGAGGAGCGTGTCGGGCTCGGCGTGGGGATCGATCTCCAGCGCACGGGCCATCGCGGCGATGCCCTCGGCGTTGTTCTGCTGACCGCCCACGCGAACGATGCCGATCGACATGTGCACGCGCGCGAGCACCGCGTTCGAGCAGTTGCTCGCGGCGCAGGTGCGAAGGGCGATGTCGAGGCGATTGACCGCGCGGTCGATCTCGAGGTCCTGGTAGTCCTGCATGGCCTGTCGCACGAGCGAGTTGGCCTGCGGGTCGCGCGGCCCCTGCTGCGCGTGTGCGAGGGAGGGCGCGGCGAGGGCGAGCGCCGCTGCAACAACGAATGCGTTCCGGTACGTCATGGGTGTGTCGGCGGCGGTCGCGCCCCCTCTCCTGGGAACGTGCCCCGTCTGGCCGCGCGCGATCCTACACGGTTTCCCGCGAGAGCGAAGAACTCGCGTGGGGAGCACCGCAGGACCGCGCATGGATCCCCGTGACGTGATTGCGCAGCGCGATGCGGATCAGCGAACGAGCGCGCCGTTGGCGTCGATCTCGTTGAGCTCCACGCGACGGTTGGCCTGACGGCCTGCGTCGGTGCGGTTCGACTCGATGGGCTGGCTCGGGCCGTAGCCTCGCGACGTGAGCCGCGCGCCCTCGATGCCGTGGTCCATGAGGTAGCGACGCACGGTCTCGGCGCGGGCCGCGGAGAGGCGCTGGTTGTGAACCCGCCCGCCCTCGCTCGACGTGTGACCGCCGACCTCGTACCGCAGCGCCCGGTTCTGCTGCTGGTTGAGGAAGGTCACCACCTCATTGAGCGTCTCCGCCGCCGTCGGCCGCAGGGTCGCGCGGTCGAAGTCGAACTCCACGCGGAAGCGCACCCCATGCTGCGTGACCTGCAGGTGCGTGAACACCGGCGGGCACCCCTGGTTGTCGACGGGCCCTGCCTCGTTGGGGCAGCGGTCCGCCGTGTCGACCACGGTGTCCTGATCGTTGTCGGTGTCGGGGCAGCCGTCCTGGTCGTTGTAGCCGTCGGGGTCTTCGGCTTCGTTGCGGCAGTTGTCGACGTTGTCGACGATCCCGTCCGCATCGTTGTCGGCCTCGGGGCAACCGTCTTCGTCGAGGTAGCTGTCGCGATCCTCGGGGTCGAGCGGGCATCCGTCGCGCGAATCCGCGAGGCCATCGCCATCGGTGTCGGGATCGTCGGGGCAGCCGTCCTGATCCTGATACCCGTTGAAGTTCTCGGGCTGATCGGGACACGTGTCGTCGGGGTCGACGTAGCCGTCACCGTCGCGATCGCCGGGGGCCTGCACCACCACTTCGCGCGGTGCGCATCGCTCCGCGGGCGACATGCGAAGGGCCGCGCGCGCGTTCTCGTCCGCCGACGCGAGGTGATCCTCCGCGCGACGCACGTGTCCTTCTTCGAGCTCCCGATCGGCGAACTCGACGTTCGCGCGTCCGAGGGCGAGCTCGCGAGGCGCGCACACATACGCGCCGTTGCGATCGGCCTGCACGAGCAGCTCGCGCGTCGACCGGATGCGCCCTTCAAGTGCCGACGCAGAGGTGCATCCGAGGAGCGTGAGGGCGCAGAGGCCCACGAGGCGGCGCGCGGTGCTCAACGCCCGCTCTCCTGCTGGCGGCGGCGCGCGAGGTCGCGGGCGCGGGTGCCGTAGGTCTCAGCGACTTCGGCCATGTCCATCGCGTTCTGGTACTCGGCCTCGGCGGCGAACTCGCGGGCCTTGTCGAGGTGCGCGCGCGCGAAGTTGAACTCGTAGGGCGCGTAGTGCGCGGCGTCGACGGTCTGCGCGGCCTCGACCGCCTCGGCGGCGCCGTTGATCGCGACCACGTACCCGATGGGGCCGCACGCCGTCGCCAACGCCCCGATCACCGCAACCAGCAGAGCCCGTCTCACGCTGGCGGACGCTAACAGAGCGCGGAGAAAAGCGTCAACGACAACGACGACGCGCGCAGCGGCCCGTGCGAAGGCCGTTGACGCGCGCGGAGAGACCCGCGATTCCCTTGCGCGCACGAAGGAATCACGGAGCAACCAACGATGGCCACGAAGACCGCCTGGGGCGGCCGCTTTCAGCAGGAACTCGACACCGACTCCGCGCGCTTTCTCGAGAGCGTGAGCTTCGACCGGCGCCTCGCCGAAGAGGACATCGCGGGCTCCCTCGCCCACGCGGAGATGCTCGCCTCCATCGGCGTGCTCACCGACGACGACCTGGCGAAGATCCGCCAAGGGCTCGGCGCGATTCGCAGCGAGATCCGCGCGGGCACCTTCACGTGGGACGCCGCGAAAGAAGACGTGCACATGAACATCGAGTCGGCGCTCACGGCCCGCGAGGGCGACGTGGGCGCTCGGCTCCACACGGGCCGCAGTCGCAACGACCAGGTGGCCACCGACATGCGCCTCTGGGCTCGCGATGCGTGCGCCCGCGTCGGCCGCAGCCTCGATCGCCTCGCGCTCACCCTCGCCGCGCGCGCCGACGACGAGATCGACACGCTGCTGCCCGCGTACACCCACATCCAGCGCGCGCAGCCCAACCGCCTCGCGCATCACCTCATGGCGTGGGTCGAGATGCTCGACCGCGACCACGGACGCCTCCACGACTGCGCGATGCGCCTCAACGAGTGTCCGCT
Organism: uncultured Myxococcaceae bacterium; assembly: GCA_945952225.1. Classification (GTDB taxonomy): domain Bacteria; phylum Myxococcota_A; class Polyangia; order Polyangiales; genus CAISKJ01. The sequence goes on along the minus strand of CAMFHP010000061.1, from coordinate 43,911 downwards.
CGGTTCGGGCGCCGTGTGCGCGACGACCTTTCCCCTCGACCGCAAGCTCACGGCGACGCTGCTCGGCTTCGCGCGCCCGACGCGCAACAGCCTCGACGCCACGGCGGACCGTGACTTTCTGCTCGAACTCCTGTCGGCCCTCGCCATCGCGTCGGTGCACCTCTCGCGCATCGCCGAGGAGATGGTCTGGTGGTCGACGCAGGAGTTCGGCTTCGTCGAGATGGCCGACGCGCACGCCACGGGATCGTCGATGATGCCGCAGAAGAAGAATCCCGACGTGGCCGAGGTCGTGCGCGGCAAGTCGGGCCGCGTGATCGGCGACCTCGTCTCGCTCCTTGTGGTGCTGAAGGGCCTGCCGCTCGGGTACAACCGCGACCTCCAGGAAGACAAGGTGCCTGTGTTCGACGCGGTCGACACGGTGAGCGACGCCACCGAGGTGATGGCCGACGCGATGGGCGCGCTGCGCTTCAACCGCGAGCGCATGCGCGCGGCCCTCGGTGCGGGCTTCGTCACGGCGACCGAGGTGGCCGACTGGCTCGCGGCGCGCGGCGTTCCGTTCCGTCACGCGCACGAGGTGGCGGGGCGGCTCGTGGCGCGCGCGATCGAGGCGAGGTGCGAGCTCGCGCAGCTCCCGCTGGAGACCTTCCGCGAGGAGCACGCCCTCTTCGACGAGAGCATCTTCGTGGCCCTCGACCCCGAGACCGCCATCGAGCGTCGCGACCTCCCCGGCGGCCCGGCCCGCGCCCGCGTCGTGGCCGCCATCGCCGACGCCCGCGCGCGCCTCGAAGCCCGCGGTGCCTCCCTCGCCCGCACGCGCCACGCGACGCCCTGAGCCCATCCCAGCGCGCGCTCGCTCCGTCTCGTTCCCTATCTCCATCGCCGACGCCGTGATCGCGCGTTGACACCGCGTCGTGTCGGCTCCCGTTGATGCGAACGCGGGGTCGCGCCGCCGGGCACGCGCGGACATCGGGAATTTCGCGCGGTTCCTCATCGGCCATGGCGGGCACGCGGGGTGCTCACGGGAAGCGCTCGTCGCCGCCGTTCACGGAGGTTCCTCATGGCCCATCGCAGCACCCTGTCGGTCGTCGTGTTCGCCCTCTCGCTCACCGCCGCGGGCGCCGCCCAGGCGCAGCACCGTCCCCGCCGTCACCACGAGCCCGCCGCTTCGAACGCTCGCACCGTGCGCTCGCCGCAGAACGCCCGCGAGTCGATCTCCCTCGGTGAAGGCGACGCCGACGCCGAGGGCCGCTACAGCGCCGTGCGCAGCGCCACCTTCTCGCGCGGCGATGTGGTGACCTTCAGCGCCACCTCGGGCGACGTCGACGTGCTCGTGCGCGCCGCGGGCCCCAACGGCCAGACCTGGGAAGACGACGACAGCGCCGGCGGCACCGACGCGCGCCTCCGCTTCGTGGCGCCGGTGAGCGGCACCTACGAGCTCACGGTGACCACGTACCGCGCGGGCGAGGTCGGCGACGTCGACGCCACGCTCTCGGTGAACGACCGCACGCGCCGCGACGACGCGCAGGACGACGCGCAGGACGACAGCGCGCAAGACGACGACGACGCGCAAGACGACGTGCCCGCGATGCCCGCGGCGAGCGCCCAGGGCGCGGGCACCACCTACGGCGTGTTCGTGGGCATCACGCACTACCGCGGCGAGAACGAAGACCTCCCGAACACCGCCGACGACGCGCGCAACCTCGCGGGCGCCTTTCAGCGCGCGGGATGGATGCAGCGCCAGAACGCCATCGTGCTCACCGACGAGAACGCCACCGCCGACCGCGTGCGCCAGGCCTTCGCGACGCTCGCGCCGCGCGTCGGGCCCAACGACCTCTTCGTGTTCTTCTTCGATGGCCACGGCAACGCCGACGAGATCGACCTCCGCGGGCGCGACCTCGATCGACGCGGCCTCTCGCGGCTCCTCGACAACGTGCACGGGCGCTCGCTCGTCGTGCTCGACAGCTGCAACGCGGGCGGCTTCGCGAGCGTGATCCAGGGCCACGCCGACCGCGCGGGGCTCTTCTCGTCGCGCGCCAACGAGGAGTCGTCGGTGGCCTCGGAGGTCAACTCGGGCGGATGGCTCGCGTGGCACTTCCGCCGCGCGGTCGAGGGTGGCGTGCGACGCGGCGACGACGGCTCGATCCGCTTCGACGACGTGACCCGCTACGTGCAGGCCCAGTACCGCCAGAGCCGCGTGCGCGACCAGCACCTCGTGGCGGTGCGCGGCGACTCGCGCGGCACCTTCGCGATCGGAGGCACCGGCGATGCGATCGCGAACGGCGACCCCGATGTGATGGTCGCGCGCAACGACCGTCGGCGCCCGATGCCGACGCCCGCGCAGCCCGATGTGTGGGGCGCCGCGGGCGACGACGACAACGGCGCGAACACCGCGGGCACTGCGCCCCTCGGCGACGCCTTCGGTCAGGCCATGAACCTCGGCGTGGGCCTCGCCAACGGCGTCTTCGAGACGCTCACCAAGTAGCGCGCTACACGACGCGCACGCGGAAGATCTCTCCCTCTGACGACATCACCAGCGCCCCCTCGCCGCACGGCGCGATCGCATGCACGTCGCGCCGCGTGCGGCCCGGCGAGAGGTGATCGTTCCACCCCGCCACAGGCTCCCACTGCATGGCGTCGCGCGACGTCCACAGCCCTCCGAGACGTCCCATCACGAAGCCGCCCGTGACGGACGCGACGTGCACGCGGCCCCCTTCGCCCTGCGGCAACGCGGCGTACTTCTGCCGCTTGCCCGGCGCTGCGGCGAAGCCTGCGAAGTGCTCACCGAAGCCGAAGAGGCCCGCGTCGGTGGAGAAGAAGTTCCACACCTCGTCGCGGTACTTCGCGAGGGGCTCCACGCCGTCGGCGCGCACGGCCAGGGCGCTTTGAAACGCGAGCGCGACGAGGCCCTGCGGCGTCGCGCGCAACACACCCACGGAGCCCGGAAGCTTCTCGGCGAAGCGCGTCCACGTCGCGCCACCGTCCTCGCTGCGGTAGAGCATCCCCTTCGCCGAGTCGGCGTTGAGGTGTCCGCCCGCCCACCACGTGCCGTCGGCGGTCACGGTGAGCGCCTTGCGACGGAAGGTCATCGGCGCCGGCTCGGTGAAGCGCGTGGCCTCCAGCGCGATCGTGGGCGCGATGCGCGCGCTGAACACCGTGCGGTAGTTGTGGACGAAGAGCATCCGTCCGTCGCCCGTGGCCGCGACGCCCTCGCGGTCGCCGGTCACATCGAGCACGAGCGGCTCGTCGAGGGGACCCAGTGCAGACACGTCGAAGCGCGCCCTCTCGAAGCGCACGCCGTCGAAGGACACGTACGCCGAGGGGACGGGCCGGTCTTCGCCGCGCGGAATGGGCACGAGCGCGAAGGCTCCCTCGTGCGCGCGGAGGTTCATCCAACCGATGGGCGATTCGTCGGGCACGAAGAGGCGTTCGAGCGTCATGCGACGAGGGCTATCAGCGACGCGTCGAGCCCGACAACTTCACGGCGCGGCGGGCACGCGGAGCGCGTCGTAGAGGCGCTGTCGCAGGGCGCCGTGACGCTCGACCACGCGGGCCGTGTCGACGGCGAGACCCGCGGCACGTTCGCTCCCGACGAGCACCGCGAGGCGCTTCGCGCGCGTGATGGCCGTGTAGAGCAGCGCGCGGTTCAGCAGCACGAAGTGTGACGTGTGGAGCCCGATGACGACGACGTCGTACTCGCTCCCCTGGCTCTTGTGCACCGTGGCCGCGTACGCGAGCGCGAGGTTGTCGACGGCCGTGCCTTTGTAGAGCACCTCACGACCGTCGATCACCACCGCGAGCTCGTCGTCGGTGAGCCGCGAGACGGTGCCGACGTCGCCGTTCCACACGTCGAGGTCGTAGTCGTTCTTGAGCTGCATCACCTTGTCGCCCACCGAGAACCCGCGTCGCCCGCGCGCCACACCGGGGTTCAGCGCGCTCTGGAGCGCCTCGTTGAGCGCCTGCGCACCGAGCGGTCCGCGATGGGTGGGCACGAGCACCTGAATGTCGCGCGTCGGATGCACCCCGAAGGAGCGCGGAACCCGCTGCGCCACCGTCTGTACGAGGAGCTTCGCGGCCTGCTCGGCGTCGTCGCACTTCACGAAGAAGAGCTCCCCCGCAGGCGGCACCGGCGCGGCCCCGTCGGGCACCGGCGCGCGCGGCGGCGACGGCGTCGGAACCTCTCCACGCAGCACCTCGTACGCGCCCCGCACGATCGCGCTCGCGCTCGCCTGGCGGAACACCTCGGTCAGTCGCACCGCGCTCACGTCGGCGATCGCGAGGAGGTCCGACAGCAGCGTGCCGGGCCCCACGGGCGGGAGCTGATCCGCGTCGCCCACGAAGACCAGCCGAGCGCCGGGACGCACCGCGCGCAAGAGCGACGCGCCGAGCTGCACATCCACCATCGACGCCTCGTCGACGAGCACCACGTCGGCGTCGAGCGGCGAGGCCTCGTTGCGGGCGAAGCGTGCGAGCCGCGGCACCCACTCCAGCAGCCGATGGATCGTGCCTGCCGCGTGTTGCGTCGCCTCGGAGAGCCGCTTCGCAGCGCGCCCCGTGGGGGCCGCGAGGAGGATCTTGTGACCCGCCGCGCGGTGCAGCGCGACGAGGGCGCGCACCGTGGTGGTCTTGCCCGTTCCCGGTCCGCCGGTGAGCACCACGAGGGGATCGCGCATCGTGGCCTCGACCGCCTGCCGCTGCTTCGTGTTGAGCGCACGCATCGCCTGCGACACCGCAGGCTGATCGAGCACACGCGCGGGCACCGGCGTCACCTCACGACGGATCTGCCGCACGAGCTCACGCGCGAGTCGCGTCTCGGCCTCGTAGAGCGGCGGGGCGTAGACGTGTCCTCGGTCGAGCACCACCGTGCGACGCGCGGCGAGCTCGGTGACGGCCTGGTGCACCGCCTCGGGCGCGAGGTCGAAGCGCGCGCCCCGCACGGCCACTTCGTCGGGAGTGAGCGCCGTGTGCCCCTCGTCGACCGCATCGAGCAGCAGGAACACCACCGCCCCGGCGACGCGCCGCGGATCGTCGACGCCGATGCCCACAGAGCGCGCCACGCGATCGGCCGTGAGAAAGCCCACGCCGTTCACCTCTTCGGCGAGGCGGTAGGGATTCTCGCGGATCACCTTCGCGGTCTCGGCACCGAAGCGCTCCCACACGCGGCGCGCGAGCGCGGGGCCCATGCCGAGGCTCTGCATGAAGGCCTTGCTCTCGACCTCGGCGCGGCGCGCGCGAAAGGCCTCCTGAATCTGCGCGGCCCTCGCCTTGCCGATGCCCTCGACCTCGCGAAGCCGCTCGGGATGGTCGGCGATCACGTCGAGCGTCGAGGTGCCGAAGGCCGCCACGATGCGCTTCGCGAGGCCCGGTCCCACCTTGTCGACGAAGCCCGAACCGAGGAGGCGTTCGATGCCTTCCGCCGTGCTCGGAAGCTCGGGTACGACGGCCTGCGCGCGGAGCTGTCTCCCGTGCGTGCGGCTCTCTTCGAAGCGTCCCGTGAGGCGCACGGGCTCGCCCACGGCGACGTCGCCGAGCGGGCCCACCACCGTCATCTCGCTGCCATCGACCGCGGTCACGCGGAGCACCGAGAAGGACAGATCGTCCGTGCGATAGACGATGCCGCGCACGACGCCGCGCACAGTCACCACCGCGTCACTCGACGTCGCGTCGCTCAGCAGTCGGGGTTGCGCCTCGCGGGTCATCGACGTGCGTGTGCTTCTTACACCGCAGTTCGCAGCGCAGGGAGCGGGTCACGACATTCTCCGTCGCGCGCCGCGGCTCCCTTGTGCAATCGCCCCGTCTGCGCATACTCGCCGTCGCGCCGCGGGCGCCCACTCCCCATGATCCATCGCCTTTCGCTTGTGCTGCTTCTCGTCGCGACCGGCTGCGGCGCGATCAACTCCGTACCTGTCACCGACGCCTCGACGGCGACCGACACCGCAACCCTCGACGCGCGCGCCGACGGCGCCACCGATGCGGGCGTCGATGCGCCCCGCGACATGAACGTGCCCGAGGTCGTCGCCGACAGCGGCTGCCCCGCGCCGCGCACGCTCACCCCCGCAGACCTTCCCGCCACGGGGTTTCTCGCGCCGATCCGCGCGCGCTTCATCCGCGCGGTCGACGGCGACACCGCGCACTTCGCCATTCCGATTACCGGCGAGGTCGACGTTCGCTTTCTGTGGGTGAACACCGAGGAGTCGCACGGCACCGAGACCACCGCGTTCGGCGTCGCGACGGCGAACTGGGCCACGGCGACCATGCCCACGGTGGGCGAGTACACGCTGGTGTTTCAGGCCAGCACGACGGCCCCCACACAGCCCGCGCTCGACATGTACGGCCGACGCCTCGGGCTCGTGTTCGCCGACAACGCGCTCTGGCAGACCCGCCTCGTGCGCGACGGATGGACGGCCTACTACACCGACTTCGGATGCGCGCCGGAGCCCATCCACACGACGCTGCTCAACGCCGAAGCCGAAGCCCGCGCGAACCGCCGTGGCATCTGGGCGCCGGGACACCCCACGGACTACGCCGCGGTGTTCACGCGCTGGATCAGCAACCGCTGTCGGCCCAACCCCTTCCGCAACCAGGCCTACTGCACGCGATGACCGCGCCTGCGTTCGTGGTGTTTGGCGACGACTGGGGCGCGCACCCGTCGAGCGTGCAGCACCTCTTTCGCCGCATCGCGCGTGACCACCGGACGCTCTGGGTCAACACCCTCGGCCTGCGCCCGCCGCGCCTCGACCGCGCCGACGCCGCGCGCGTCGTCCGCAAGCTTCGTGGCATCGTGGCGGGCCGTTCGTCTGCGCCGCGTGACGCGCATGACGATGGGCGCGCGGGCCTCGACCTCCACGTTGTCGCGCCGCCCATGGTGCCGTGGATGCGTCCCGAGATTCTCCGCACACTCAACCGCACCTCGATGCGCGCGACCGTCGAACGCGCCGCGCGCGAGCTCGGCGTGCGCGACCCCATCGTGCTCACCACCGTGCCCAACGGCGTCGACGGCGCGGGCCTCGCGGGGTCGCGCACCCTCGCCTACTACTGCGTCGACGATTTCACCCTCTGGCCTGGCGTCGACGCGCGCGCGGCGTCGATGCTCGAACGCGAGCTCCTCGACCGCGCAGACCTCGTCGTCGCCACGAGCGACCACCTCGCCGCCACGCGCCGCGGACGTCACGGCGACACCGCGCTCCTCCCCCATGGCGTCGACGTCGAGCACTTCGCGCGGGCCAGCGAACCGGGCGCAAGAACGCTCGATGGCGTCGCGCGCGGACGTGTGGTGCTCGGCTATCTCGGCCTCCTCGACGCGCGCCTCGACGTGGCGCTCGTGACCGCCGTGGCCCGCCTGCGCCCCGACTGGGACTGGGTGTTCGTCGGCCCGAACGACGCCACGCCCGACCCGCGCCTCGCGCTGCCCAACCTCCGTCGCGTGCCCGCGGTTCCCTATGCGCGCGTGCCCGAGGCGCTCGCGGCCTTCGACGTCGCGGTGCTCCCCTACGTGCGCAACGAGCTCACGCGCGCGATCAATCCGCTCAAGCTCCGCGAGTACCTCGCCTCGGGACGCCCCGTCGTCGCCACCTCGCTCCCCGAGGTGCAGCGCTATGCGCCCGAGGTGCACCTCGCCGACGCGCCGCACGACTTCGTGGCCGCCGTCGAGCGCGCCCTCGCGATGCCCCGCGACCGTCGCGAGGCCCGACGCGCGATGCTCGCCGACGACACCTGGGAGGCGCGCGCGCGCACGCTCCTCGACCTCTGCCTCGCCGCCCACGGACGCGTATGAACGCCCTTCTCGACACGCTGATTTCGAAGGCCGACCCGCGCGGCGTCCGCCTCTGGGGCGCAGGGCTTCTGCGCGCGGAGCTCACCCGCGAGGCGCCGCCTGCCGACCGCGCGGTGCACTACTACGTCTGCGTCGCCGACCACTTCGAACCGCGCTGGCGACGGCCTTCGCTCGACGAGGAGCGACGGCGAGTGGGGCGCTGGGTGCACGAGTATCCCGCCCTCGCGCGGAGGCACCGCGACTCCTTCGGCCGCGCGCCCGTTCGCACGCTGTTCTTCCCCGTCGAGGAGTATCGCCCCGAACACCTCGACGCGCTCTGCGAAGGCGTGCGCGCGGGCCTCTTCGACGTCGAGGTGCACCTGCACCACGACGACGACACCGCCGAGAACCTCCGCGCCACGCTGCTCGATTTCGCGCGCACGCTCCACGAGGGCCACGGGCTCTTGCGACGCAACGCGCAGGGCGTCATCGAGTACGCCTTCATTCACGGCAACTGGGCCCTCGACAACTCGCATCCCGGGGGCCGCTTCTGCGGCGTCGACAACGAGCTCTCGGTGCTCGTCGACACGGGCTGCTACATGGACATGACGCTGCCCTGCGTCCCTTCGCCTGCGCAGACCGCGGTGGTGAACACGGTGTACTACGCGCGGGGTCGCGAGGGTCGCGCGCGAGGCCACGAGACGGGCCGTCCGATGCGCGTGGGCGGGCGTCGCGAGGCGGGCGAGCTGCTGCTCGTGCCGGGACCGCTCGGGCTCCACTGGGGATCGCGCGCGAAGGGGATCGTGCCGCGCATCGAGGCGGGGATGCTCGAACCGGAGAGTCCTGTTCCGCTGGAGCTGCGCGTGCGCGCGTGGATGCGTCACGCCCCCGCGGTGTGGGGCGCGCCGGCGCATCGCTTCATCAAGCTCCACGCGCACGGCTGCAACGGCGATGCGCCCGACTGGTTCTTGAACGAGGGCGGACCCTTCGATCGACTGCTCACCCTGCTCGAAGCGCAGGCCGATCAGCGCAGCGTGTTTCTGCACTACGTCACGGCGCGCGAGATGTACGAGACCCTCGTGCGCCTCGAAGCGGGCGCGTAGCTCAGCCGCCCATCACCGGGAACTTCGACCAGTCGTCGCCGGGCCTGCGGAGCGCGTTGTACTCGCAGAACGACACGAGGTTGCCGCGCGTGTCCATCGTGTGGTGGCAGCACGCGCTGACGCGATCCTGGTCGTAGGTGAAGCGGTCCATGAAGGGCTTGATGGCGACGCTGAAGATGTCGCGGGGCCGCACCATGCGACCGATCGCGCGGCCCGCGAGGGCTGAGAGCGCGCTCGCGCCGCCGCTCGCCAGCGTGCGACGGAGCTCGTCGCGGTCGAGCACGGTCTTCGCGGCGACTTCGTCCATCACCTTCGCGAGGTCGATGTACTTCACCACGTTCTCGTGGAGCCCGAAGCGGCGGTAGAAGAGCGTGATCCAGCCGCATCCGGGGTGGCTGCACGGAATCGGCGCCCAGTCGTCGTGGCGCATCCGAAGGCGCGCCGCGCGGAGCACCTCGGTCGCGATGTCCGAGAGCGTGAGCCGCTCCATGGGGTCGGGCGCGAGGTCGTAGCGGCCCGAGTACGTCGCGGGCTGAAGCGCCACGAGTCGCACGTTCTCGTGATCGAGCCCGAGGCCCACCACGTCGCCCACCTCGGCGAGGTTCACGCCGCGCGCGAGGGTCATCGTGAGCTGCATCGCAACGCCCGCCGCATCGAGGGCCTTCAGCACGCGCGTGCGCACGGCGTGGAGCGTCGCGTCGCGGATCGCGCGGTCGGTCTCGCGCGACACGCCGTCGAACTGGAGCAGCACCATCACCTTGTCGCGGTGCGCGCGGAGCCGCTCGATCGCCGAGGGATCCTTCGCGAGCGTGATGCCGTTCGTGGGCACGTACACCCGCTTCACCCGCGGCTCGTTCGCGAGGAACGCCACCATCTCCCAGAACTTCGGGTGCATCGTGGCCTCGCCGCCGGTGAGCTGCACCGAGTCGGCGCCGCCCTTCTTGTCGAGCATCGCGAGCACGTGGGCGCGAAAGGTCTCGAAGGGCACCATGCGGTCGCCCTTCGCGTCGCTGTAACAGACGGGACACGCGAGGTTGCACGCGTCGGTCACCTCGACGAGCACGGTGCAGGTCTTCGTGGCGCTCTGGTCCGTGAAGTCGTCGCAGCAGCCCGTCGACGGGTCACAACACGACGCGCCGGGGATCGCCGAGTAGTCGGGAATGTGATGCTCGCGCATCGCCGCGTAGCGCCGCCCCCAGCGGTCGCGGTTCGAGAGCATGAAGTACGACGCGTCGTTCTCGATCACCGCACGCGAGAGGCCGTGTGCGGGGCAGCGCTTGTGCGCGATCACCCTTCCGCCAAGGGAGACGAAGAGCGCGGGCACGTGCGCGAGGCACGTCGGGCACAGCGACACGGTGCTCTTGAGCAGCACGGCGCGGTCGGGCACCTCGAAGCGCGCGCGGGCCGCGTCTTCGTCGAGCGCGAGGAGCCCGTCACGGATCGCGTCGAGCTTCGACTGGAGCGTCACCGGCGCGGGCGGCGCAGCGATCGGGAGCAGCCGACGACGCGGCGCAGACGTGGGGTCGGCCATGGTGCGGCGACGAGAGCACCGGGCATGCGACGGTGTCAACGCGCGGGCCTTGAGCGCGCGGCGCCGTTGCGATAACGCAGCGGCCATGCGGCGAGCGGTGATGGTGGCGTGGGTGTGCGTCGTGGCGTGTACGAAGGCGAGCGCGCCCGTCGAGAGCGGACCGCCGCAGTATGTGATCGGGATCGGTCCGGGGCCGGGGATGACCGCGATCACCGCGACCTTCACGCGCCCGCAGGATGTGAAGTACCGCGACGCGCACTGCACCGCGGTGGCCCTCGACGATGGCGCCGAACCTCCGTCGCTCGAAGGCGGACGCGTCGAGGTGTGGGTCGCCGGCGGGCAGGTGCTCGGCCACGTCGACCGCAACGCCGCGGGGGCCTACCGCGCCGCGATCCGCGCGGTGCTTCCACCCGGAACGCGCCTCGCGGGATCGGTCGCCGGCGGTGCAGGGGTGCCCGCGCATCGGTTCCGCGCGCCCGCGGTGGTGCCGTCACCCGTGCAAACGATGGCGCCCGCGCAGGGCTTCAACGCGCGCCCCACGCAGGGCCTCGACGTGCGATGGCAGGGCGGCGACAGCTCGCACGTCTCGATCACGCTGTCGTTCGAACCGCCGCAGGGGACGCACGGTGCGGGGCTCCTCGTGAGCTGCGTCGTGCCGCGCGCGCCGGGGCGGTTCACCGTGCCCGCGGGTGCGATGAGCGCCGCGATCGTTCCGCACGATGCGCGGTCGGTGCAGCTCCTCGTGGCCGCGACCGATCGCGTGCGCGACGGGGACCACGCGCTCGATGTGATTCCCCTCGGCGGTGAGGGCGATCAGATCGTCGGCACCTGGAGCCCGTAGCCCCGATGCTCGTGCGCGTGGCCGACCCTGCGATCCTTCCGTCGCACGTCGCGCGGTGCAGCGTGGCCGTCGACCTCCACGACGAGGCGGCAGACCTCGACGCGACCTTCGCGGGCATCGAGCTCCCTGCGCGCCTCCGCGACGCCGCGCGCAAGCGTCACATCGAGTACCTCGCGGGGCGCTGGTGCGTGCGCGAGGCGCTCCGCGCGCAGCTCCCCGAGCGCGCGGGAATCACCGTCGGCCACGACGATTCGCGCGCCCCCGTGTGGCCCGACGGGCTCGTGGGATCGATCACACACACGCAGAACTTCGTGTCGTCTGCGGTGGCGCCCATCGAGGCCGCGCGGAGCCTCGGCATCGACAGCGAGGTGCGCTTCTCCGTCGAGCGCGCGCGCCGTCTGGGAGGGCACTTCGCGCGCCCCCGCGAGCTCGCAGACCTCGCGCGCGCGGGGCTCGACGAGGGCGACGTCGCGACGCTGGTGTTCTCGCTCAAAGAGAGCGTGTTCAAGTGTCTGCACCCCTTCGTGCGGGGCTACTTCGGGTTTCAGGTGGCCCACGTGGTCGAGGTGTCGGCGCGCGAGGGCCGCGCGCGCGTGCGGCTCGTCGAGGGGCTCACGCGGGAGTTTGCTGCCGGATGCGAGCTCGAAGGGCGCTTCGAGCTTGGCGGCGACCACCTGCACACGGCGCTCGTGATCGACGGCTGACGCGCTTCACCACTCGTGTATCGTCGCGGGCCGAAACGCCTCCTGGAGGGAACAACGCCGATGCGCCCCGCACCGTGGACCACCGTGCTTCGTCTGACCGCCGCCCTGCTCCCCATCGCCGCATGCGGCGGGAGCGCGCGTCCCCTGCAACCCGTCTACTCCACCGAGCAGCTCAACGCGGCTGCGCAGCGCTCGCTGCCCGACGACGACCTCCCCGCGCGCGCCTCGTCGGACGCTTCGCCCGCACCGACGCCCGAGCCTGCCCCCGCGCCCGAACCCGAGCCTGCGGGGCTCCGTGTGATCCACGCCTCGCCCGACCGCGCGGCGGCCTCCGTCGCGCTCTTTCTCGACGGCTCCGAGGTGCCCGCTGCGGATGGTGTTGCCTACCGCGCGATCACCGGCGCCGTGCGCCTCACGCCGGGCGACCACGCCTACAGCCTCCGCGGCGCGACGGGCGCGCGCGCGGTGCTTCTCAGCGGGCAGACCGGCGAGCTCACGTCGGGCACCTCGACGGCGATCGTGCACGGCCTCGCGACGGGTCCTGTGCGGCTCGCGGTGGCGGTCTCGCACGACAGCCCCACGCAGCCCGACGCGGGCAAGGCGAGCGTGCGCTTCTTCCACGCGCTCGTGGGCCTCGGCGCGGTGGATGTGTGCACCGTGGCGGCGCCCAGTCGTCCCACGCAGGCGGTCTTCGCGAACGTGGCCTACGGCGCCTTCGCGTCGGTCGGAGAGAACCACGACGCGTACGCGAACGTTCCCTCGGGCGCGCCCCTCGCGCTCCAGATCCGCGCGCAGAACGCACGCCCCTGCACGGGCCCCGTGCGCGGCACCGTGCGCCTCACGCCCACCGACCGCAGCGTCGTCACGGCCGTCGCGATCGGACGCGTCGCGGGCGCTCCTCCCGCGCCCCGTCAGCTCCTTGTGTGCACCGACGCGCCGGTCGACGGCGCGCCCACCTGCACGCCCGTCGCGATTCAGTAACGCCTTCGCGCGATCACGGCGCGGCCCCTCCACCCCTCCGCACGCACACTCTCAAGGACGCGCCCGCACCGCATCGAGCGCCTGCTGGAGCTCGGTCTGGCTGATGGGACGACACGCCGTGCCCGGCGCGTGGTGATGGACGATGTACACCCCGCGCGTGGCGCTCTCGGGCGCAGACGCGGCGGCCATCGGAGCGGCGGCCATGGGTGCGGCGGCCATCGGGGCGGCGGCCATGGGCGCGGCCGCGTGCGGTGCGGGCGCAGGCGCGGGCGATGGGAGCGGCGTGACGGGCATCGGCGCGCCGCCGAGCGGCACCGGAGGAATGTGTCCGGGCGTGATGAGCACGGGCTCGAGCGCGAGGCCCGCGTCGGGCTCCGCGGAGGGCGTCTGCGGCGGCGGATCGCGCGGCGGTGGTGCGACCGGCGGCACCGCAGGCTCGCGGGTGCAGTGCGCGAGGAGCGAGGCGAGCGCGGGGAGCGTGGTCGAGGCCAACGTGCGGGGCGAGGGTCTGCGCATGGGCGCATCGCACACGGCGCGACGGTGTGCTGTCAACGTGGTCAGCCCGTGACGGCGGTGCGGAGCTTCGCGATCTCGGTGTGTTCACCGAGCACGATGAGCGTCGCGCCCGACTGGAGCACCTGCTCCGCGCCGGGGTTGAACTTGTAGCGGCCCTCGGCGCTGCGCACGGCGACGACGAGCACGTCGCACACCTTGCGGAGCGCGGCCTCGCCGAGCGTGCGACCGACGAGCGGGCTCGCGTCGGTCACGCGCGCCTCCTCGATGCGGAGCACGTGCTCGGGGTCGCGGAGCATGATGTCGAGAAACTCGGTGACGTTCGGGCGGATCATCTCGCTCGCGATGCGCATGCCGCCGATCATGTTGGTCGAGACGACCTTGTCGGCGCCGGCCTTGCGGAGCTTCGCCTCGGCGGTGCTCTCGACGGCCTTCGAGATGATGCGCAACGATGGGTTGAGCGAGCGCGCCGTGAGCGTGACGTAGAGGTTCTCCTTGTCGTCGGTGAGCGCTGCGACGACGCCGCGCGCGCGACGGATGCCCGCGGCTTCGAGCACCTCGTCTTCGGTCGCGTCGCCCACCACGAACGCGAGGCCCGGAATCTCGTCGGCGAGGCGGGTCATCTTCTCGATGTCGCTGTCGACGCAGACGAAGGGCGTTCGGGTCGCGCGCATCTCATCGATGACGTGGCGACCGGTGCGACCGATGCCGCAGACGATGACGTGCGCGCTGAGGCTGTCGACGTGGCGACGCATGCGGTTCCTCCGAAAGATCTCGCGGAGCTCTCCCTCGACGAGGAGCGCGGTGACGACGGACGCGAAGTACACCATCGTGCCCGCGCCGAGCACGATGAGGGCGAGCGAGAACGTGCGCGCGAGGGGGTCGTTCTCCATGCCCGGCAGCTCGCCGTAGCCCACGGTCGAGAGCGTGATCACCGTGTGAAAGAGCGACTGGAACCACGTCCATCGGCCGTGCCCGATGGTGTGGATCGCCGCCGTGCCCGCGAACACGACGAACACGAGGAGCGAGGTGGCGACGTAGAGCCTGCGCGCGATTTCCCTCATGTCTGAAGCCGCTCCAGCGCGGCGGACTCTACCTCGACAGTGCGCGGAAACAACGGCTCGCTACGGCCGAGCTCACGCTGATTTGCGCACGTCGCGCTCAAGTCGTCAGAGAACCCCGCCGTTCACCCGGCTCGACTGGAGGTCACTGATGAGTCGAGCGCGTGGGTCGCACCGCACAACGCTTTCCATGGGGCTGATGCTCGCGTGGATGGCCGCATGCTCTGAAGCAGACCTGCGCGCGCCAGGGGCACTCACGTCGGGCACGGGCACCGGCAACACGCCGCCGGTCGTCACGCCCACGCCCACGCCCGGCTGCGTCGACGACGACGGCGACACCTACGGCGAAGGCTGCGTGCCCGGCCCCGACTGCAACGACCACGACGTCACCTCCACCAACGAGTGCCGCCAGTGCCTCCGCCCCGACACGGGATGCCCGTGCGCCGAGGGCGAAGACCCCGTGCCCTGCAACGTCGACACGGGCACCACCGAGGTCGGTCCCGACAACATCTGCCACCTCGGTCAGCGCGTGTGCCGCGGCGGCGCGTGGTCGACCTGCGAGGCCCTCGGCGCGTCGAGCTCGCGCATCGTAGGCAGCGTCTCGCAGTGCTACGGACAGTGCGATCCGACCTGCAAGCACATCGTCGACTGCGTGACCCCGGGCGACACGCTCCCGCCGGGCTCGACCTTCGTCTCGACCTCGACGCTCCCCGCGGCGGTCTTCTGCCCTGCGGGCACGGCGCGTGGCGGGCTCCAGCCTCAGTGCGAGAACCGCCCCGGCGGTCCGTACGCGCGTGCGACGTCGCCCCTCACCTGGATCGACGCGTGCGCCGCGCCGGGCTCGCAGAGCGTGCTCACGGGCGCCGACGAGGGGCTCGCCACCGTGGCCATTCCGTACGCGTTCTCGTACTGGGGTGTGCCGTACCGCAGCGTGACCGTGACCCCCAACGGCGTCGCGCAGTTCGCGCTCTCGTCGTCGCAGTGGATCAACACCACGCTCCCCTCGCCCTCGGCGCCCAACGCCGTGCTTGCGTTCTGGGACGACCTGCTGCTCCGCGACAACGGCATCTGCATCGCCACCGTGGGCACGGCCCCCAACCGTCGCACCGTGATCCAGTGGGCCGATGCCGCGTTCTATCCCGTGGCCGACGCGTCGACGCACCTCAACTTCGAGGTGGTGCTCAGCGAGGCCACGCAGACCGTCGACGTGCTGTACCAGACGATGCAGGGCACGAGCGACACCGCCACCGGATCGAGCGCCACCATCGGCGTGCAGGAAGGCGGCGGCACGCGCTTCGACCTCGTGGGGTACAACACCCCCGGCGTCGCGACGGCGGGCACGGGCTTCCGGTGGTCTCCCACCTCGAACGACCAGTACTGCGAGCGCGGCACGTACGTGCGCGTCTACGAGGCGGCGTGCGGCGCGAGCGCGGTCGCCACGGTGCCCACCTGGGGGCTCATCAACTTCACGTCGTACGTGCCGCCGGGCGCTGCGATCCGCATGCGCGTGCGCGCCGCCGACACGGTCGCAGACCTCTTCACCGCCACGACGATCCGCCTGCCCGACGCGCCCCGCAACACCGCGTCGGCGACGCCCATCGCCACGCAGTACGACCTCGGCGACATCCTCGCCGCGTCGGACCCGCACCTCGCACACGCGCGCTACGTCGCCTTCGAAGCGGTCTTCGATCCGGGGCCCGACCTCAACCTCGCGCCTGCGCTCGGCAGCGTCGAGGTGCAGTTCCGCTGCCGCCCCGTCGAGGCGCCGTTCCGTTGTGTGGCGGGCAGCCCGTGCCTCTCGTCGGGCGTGTGCCGCCGCGGCGTGATCGCGTGCACGCACCCCGTGGTGCCCGTGTGCGTCGACGCAGGACCGCTCCCCGTCGGCACCGCCTGCGGCACGGGCAGCGTCTGCAACAGCGCCGGCAACTGCGTGCCCTGCAACGAAGGCGCGAGCTGCAGCACGGGCAACGCGTGCGAGTTCGGACGCATCTCGTGTGCGACCGGCGCGCCCGTGTGCCAGCGCGTGGCGAACCTCCCCTCGGGCACCATCTGTGGCTTCGGCGGCGGGGCCTACACCCGCGACGCGTCGTCGCTCGGATGGATCGACGCGTGCGCGCTCCCCGGCGCCACGACCTGGCTCACGACGAGCACCGACGGCGTCGCGGATTTCACCCTGCCCTTCCCGTTCAACTTCTACGGCACGGTGCGCACGCAGGTCGGCGTGAGCGTCAACGGCGTGCTGGGCTTCCCCACGGTGGCCAACGCGTGGACGAACGCGGCCCTCCCCACCACGTCGCTCGGTGACGCGGTGCTGCCCTTCTGGGACGACCTCCAGACGCGCCCGCAGGGTCTCTGCGTCGCCTCGCTCGGACGCGCCCCCTCGCGCCTCTGGGTCGCGCAGTGGGCCAACGCCGACCTCCAGGATCGCGGCACCTCGGGTGACGTCGGCGCCTCGCTGAACTTCGAGGTGGTGCTCGAAGAGTCGACGCACGCGGTGAACGTGATCTACGGCGACCTCGTGGGCGACGCGCGCTCGCTCGGCGCGAGCGCTACCGTGGGCCTTCAGCGCGGCGACGGATCGCGCTTCGACCAGGTGTCGTTCAACACCGGCACGCTCCGCGCGAACAGCTCGTTCCGCTGGGTTCCCCCGGTGGCGAGCACCTGCGACGGCTCGGGAACGTGTACGCCCTGCGCCACGACGGAGACCTGCGACGGCCGCGACAACAACTGCAACGCGCTCGTCGACGAGGGCATCCCCGACCTCTCGTGCGGCATCGGCGCGTGCCGTCGCACCGTGGCCGCCTGCGTGCGCGGCGTGACGCAGACCTGCACCCCGGGCACGCCCACGAGCGAGGTGTGCAACGGCCTCGACGACAACTGCAACGGCCAGGTCGACGAGATGTGCATGGGCTCCATCGCCTGCCCCGCCGACGTGACCATGTGGGCCGGTGACACGCAGTCGCTCTCGGTGACGTCGATGGGCATGCTCCGCGGGTACACGTGGTCCATCGTGTCGGCGCCCTCGGGCGGAGACACCAGCGCCGTGTGGAACCCCGCGCCTCCCACGGCGACGACGGAGACCTTCCGCCCGATCATCGTGGGGACGTACCGCATCCAGGTGAGCGCGATCGACGGGCTCAACCAGACGCGCTCGTGCCAGTTCAACGTCACGGCCAACTCGCGCGGCCTCCGCGTCGAGCTCACGTGGAACGGCACCGGCGACGTCGACCTGCACCTGCACAACAACGTGAGCGGCGCGTGGTTCAGCGTGCCCAACGACGCCTTCTACTCGAACATGAGCCCCGCGTGGGGCGCGAGTCAGGACGTCGACAACGTCACCTCGAACGGCCCCGAGAACATCCGCGTGAACACGCCCGCCGTGGGCCAGACGTACACCATCGGCGTGCACAACTACGCGCGCGCCGCCGGCCGCACGGCCACGGTGCGCGTCTACTGCGGACCGAGCGCGGGCACCACGCCCATGGCCGTCTACACGAGCTCGCCGCTCACGGGCTCGTCGACGGGCAACTGCACGAGCAACACCTTCTGGAAGGTCGCCAACGTGCTCATCAACGCCGACGGCACGTGCACCCTCACGGCGCTCAACAACTACACGACGTCGAGCAACGCCTGCACGACGCGCTGACGCTCACACCACGAGCTCGACGCGGTGTTCCTCGAGCACCGCGTCGCCCGCACCGACCTCGCCGCGCTCCGCCGAGCGAAGCAACCGCCAGATGTGTCGCCCGAGCACGTCGATCTCCGTCGACGCGAACTGCTCGCCGCCGAAGCGCGCGATGGTCTCGGTCTGCTTGCGGAGGATCACCGCGTCCTGCTGAAAGATCTGCAACGCGAGGGGCGTGAGCACGGGCTTCACCACCGCCGCGGGCACGCGGAGCTTGAAGCTCACGAGCGAGAACACCTTCGTGACGAAGTCGCTCACCGGCGTCATCGCGCTCGCGATGAGAATGTGGTTCTCGTCGCCGATGCGGTACTCGACCTCGGCCACCGAGGGGAGCACGAAGCGGTCGAAGTGCGTGACCATGCCGCCCGAGGGAGAGAGCAGCTTCGCCACGAGCCCTGGCGGACGGGGCTCGCCCAGATACTCGGCCTCGACGCGGTCTGCGCGGCGGCGCACCACCGCGGTGATCGTGATGCCTCGGCTCTCGGCGCGAAAGAGTCCCCGGTGCAGAAAGGCCGTGTGGGGCACGTCGAGCGCGTTCTCGACCGTCGAGAAGAGCGTGCCCGGCGCCTCGACCACCTGGCGCACGGAGGTGTATCCCGGCGTGGTCGCGAGGGCGAAGCGGTAGGGCTCGCGCGTGGGCTCCACGTCGGGCGTGGCGTACACCCAGATGAAGCCGTCGAGCTCGCGCGTGGCGAACGACGGCGCGTTGCGCGCGCGCCCCTCGCAGTCGCCCTTGAGCGAGGGAATGTGCCGACAGCGCCCGTCACCCGAGAAGCGCCAGCCGTGGTACGCGCACTCGATCTGGCCGCTGCGCACGGGCCCGCCCGAGAGGGGAACGTTGCGGTGCGGGCATCGGTCGAGCAGCGCCGCGGGACGTCCCCGCTCGTCGCGAAAGAGCACGAGCGGCATGTTCATCAGCGTGCGGCCGATGGAGGTCGCGCCGAGCTCGTCGGACGTGGCCACCGCGTACCACCACGCCGTCGGTCGCGCGACGGAGACGCGGCCCCGCGTGAGGCCCGAGAGGGGGATCACCGCGCGCGCACCGGGGAGGTCGGGCGCATCGTCGTGCAGATCGTCGTCGCTCACGAACCGGCGTTGTATCAGACGGCCGCGCGCGGCCGTAGCGTAGGATCTGCGCGATGTTCGAGCCGCCGCACGACCGACGCGCGCCGCGCCTCTTCGACGCGCTCCCCGCGATGCGCGATGCGATCCCGTGGCGTCCGCTGTGCCACGTTCCCACGCCCGTGGAGCGGATCACGGCGCTGCCCTTCGCGCGCGATCACGGACGCGTGTGGGCCAAGCGCGACGACCGCATCTCGCCCGTGTACGGCGGCAACAAGGTCCGCCGCTTCGAGTTCCTCTTCGCAGACTTCGAGGCGCGCGGCGCACGGCGCATCGTGACCGCGGGCGGCGCGGCGTCGACGCAGGTGACCGCCACCGCGCGCTTCGGCGAGGCCCTCGGCATCCCCGTGACCGCGGTGCTCTTCGACCAGCCCGCGACGCACTTCCTCCACGAGGCGCTTCTCTCGAACGCCGCAGCAGGCGCCGAGCTCATCGACGGCGGCGGCTATGCGCGCACGGTGTGGCGCACGTGGAGGGCCCTCGCCCGCGACCCACAGAGCGCGCTCTTGATGCCCGGCGCCTCGGGGCCCCGCGCGAACCTCGGCTACCTCGACGCGATGCTCGAACTCGACGCCCAGGTGCGCGACGGCGCCATGCCACGCCCCGACGTGATCGTGGTGCCCGCGGGCTCGTCGGGCACGCTCGCCGCGCTCAGCCTCGGCGCCGCGTGGCTCGGGTGGAGCACCGAGATCGTGGGCGTGCGCATCACCGCGCTCGCCGCGTGCAACCGCGTCTCCGTGGGCCTCGTGCAGCGCGCCACACAACGTCTTCTCGCGCGCTTCGACCGGCACGCGACGCTGCTGCGACCGCGCTTCACGCTCTTTCACAAGGCCATCGGACCGGGGTACGGCGCGCCCACCCCCGAGGCCATCGCGGGCATCGAGCAGGTGCGCACGCTCACGGGACTGCCCGGTGAAGTGACCTACAGCGGCAAGGCCCTCGCGGCGCTCCGTGCGCTCTGCGAAGACCCCGCGCGGCGCTCGCAGACGCTGCTCTTCTGGCACACGCTCTCGTCGGTGCGCCCCGCGCCGTCTGCCGATGCGCGCGACCGCGTGCCTGTCGCGCTTCGACGGTGGTTCGACGCGCCCCTCGTGGCGTAGCCCGCTGCGCGCGACGGGGCTTTACACCCGCACATTCCGGCCCGCAGACTCGCCGCGGCTCATGGCCTTCGCGCTCCCCGTGCTCCCGCTCCGACCGCCCGCGACCGCGCCCTCCGTGGAGCGCACCTCGCCGCGCTCCGTGCGGATCTCGGTGACCGACCGCTGCGACATGGCCTGCGTGTACTGCCGTCCCTCGATGCTCGACGGCTACCTCCCGGCCGAAGACCGCCTCGACGTGGACGCGTGGGCCACGCTCGTCGAGGGACTCGTGCAGGCGGGTGTGCGCCGCGTGCGAATCACCGGCGGCGAACCGCTGCTCTTTCGCGGACTCCTCGACGTGGTGCGCCGCGTCCGCGCGCTCGGCGTCGACGACCTCGCGCTCACCACCAACGCCTCACGGCTCGATGCCCTCGCGCGTCCGCTGCGTGACGCGGGGCTGCAACGCATCACGGTCTCCCTCGACTCGCTCGATGCCGAACGCTTCGCGCGCATCACCCGCGGCGGCGACCTCGACACGGTGCTCCGCGGCGTCGAGGCGGCGGTGAACGCGGGCTTCGACGAGGTGAAGACCAACACCGTGGTGCTCCGCGGAGAGAACGAACACGAGCTCGACGCCCTCGTCGACTGGGCCTGGGCCCGCGGCATCACCCCCCGCTTCATCGAGGTGATGGGCGTTGGCGAAGGCGGACGCATCTGGCGCGATCGACTCGTGCCCGCCGCCGAGATGCGCGATCGACTCGCGCACCGCCTCGTCGACGGCGCAGGCGAGCGCGACCCCGACCGCGGGCCGTCGAAGTACCTCTCCGCGCGCGACGGATCTGCTCGTCGCGTGGGCTTCATCACCGGGTCCACCGACACGTACTGCGCGGGCTGCGACCGGCTGCGCGCGACGAGCGACGGCGTGCTGCGACCGTGCCTCTCGACCAACGACGGCGTGAGCGTGGCCGATGAGCTCCGCGCGGGCGCCGACGCCGCCACGGTGCGCGCGCGCCTCGACGAGGCCTGGGCGCTCAAGCCCGACGGATCGTGGCGCGGCTGCACCGAAGAGACCGCGCGGCGGGTGAACATGCGCGCGACGGGTGGCTGAGTGCGCATCGCACGCTCGCTCGAGGTGGGCGCACCGACGCCCGACGACGAGGCGCTCCCAAGGCCCTCGGCGGCCTCGCTCCACGCGCTGCACGCGATGGTCGCCGCAGCGTTGCAGCACGGCGCACACGCGGTCGTCGCCACGGTGCTCGACACGCGCGGAAGCGCCCCAGCCACGCCGGGACAGAAGCTCGTGCTCCTCGGCGACGGACGCTGCGCGGGCACCGTCGGCGGCGGCGCCCTCGAACGTGCGGTGTTGCGCGCGATGGTGTCGTCGCTCGCGGCGCTCCCCGCGGAGACCGCGCCGACGGCCCTCACGTTCAACCTCGGCGCCTCGCTGGGCATGTGCTGCGGCGGCGCCGTCGACGTGCTCCTCGAACCGCTCTGCGCCGCGCGCGCCGTGGGAATTGTGGGCGCGGGCCACGTCGCGACCGCGCTGACGCCGCTGCTCGTGGGCATCGGATTCGCGGTGACCGTGTGCGACGAGCGCGAGGCCTGGGCCGACCCCGCGCGGTTCCCCGAGGCGCGCGTCGTGTCGGGCTCGCACGGCGCGCTCGGTGAGCTCGTGGCGCGCGACGGCGCGGTGCTGGTGATGACCCACGATCACGCCCTCGACCAGGAGGCCGTCGAGTGGGCGCTGCGCGCGGGCTACGCGTTCGTCGGCGGCGTCGGCAGCCGCGCGAAGGCCCTGCGCACGCGGGCCCGGCTCGATGCGAAGGGCTTCGCGCCCGAGCACATCGCGCGGGTGCGCATGCCGCTGGGACTCTCGATCGGCGCGCGTTCCCCGCAGGAGATCGCCGTGTCGATCGCCGGCGAGCTCATCGCGTGGCGCCGCGGTCACACGCTCGACGAGCGGGCCGTGCTCCGCGCGCCCTGAGCGCTCAAGTGTCGAGCCCGTGGCTCCGTTGTTCTGGGCAATCGCCTCCAAAGGACGCCGATGCCCCACCACGCTCCGTCGCTGCCGCCGCTGACCTTCGACGACCCCGCCCTCAACGATCCGGGGCCCGCGGAGATGCCACTGCGCGCGTCGCTCCCGACGCTCACCTTCGGCCCGGGCACCGAAGCCGCCAACGACACCGCCGCGACCGCGAGCGGCGCGTACCACATCCCGTCGCTGCTCCCGGGTCTCGCGCCCGAAGCGACGCCCGATCCGTCCTTCGATTTCCCGCAGCGCCACACGGCCGCCGCGCCGATGCCCGAGGCCCGCGCGTCCGTCGCACACGCGCCGCGGAGCTCGCAGTCGGGCCCCGTGAAGCCCGCCGCGTTCGTGGCCCCGCCGCCGCCTCCGCCCACGCTCGAAGCGCGCCTCGTCGAGGTGCTCGAACGGGTCTTCGAAGCGCTGCCTCCGTGGCCCGATGCGATGCGCCGCGAGGTTCCGCCCGCCGCGGTGTTCGTCGTCGCGCTCCTCGCGCTGTGGTTCGAAGTGGGCTTCTCCGTGCGGTCGATGCGCGCGTTTGCGCGGGCGCTCAGCGCGCTCTCGCAGTGACGGCCTCGGCGAGCGCGTGGAGGCGCGCGGGCGAGGCGAGCACGTCGGCGGGAGGACACCGCGTGGCGGGCTCCATCGCGCGCAGGGCGAGGTGGTTCTCGTAGGCGCCGCGACGGAGCACCTCCCAGTGCGCGTCGGGGAGCCCGATGGCCTCGCGGTTGATCCACAGCCACACGAGCGCGGCCGCGTCGCACTGGAGCTCCGTGCTCGGGCGATCGGTGAAGTCACCGTGGTTGTGGTAGTGCGCCCAGTCGTGGAGGGCCCAGTAGAGCGCGTTCGCGTTGTCGGTCGCGAGCCAGAAGGTCTGCGCAGGCGCGCGACGGTGCTCCCAGAGCAGGTCCGTCGCGTCGTCGATGGCGTACGGTGCGAGGGCCATCACGTCGTCGTCGAGGCCCAGCGCGCGCGCCTGATCGCGCCCCGTGTGGAGCCACGCGTGCTCCGCGGGCAACGGGCTCCACGGCTCACGAAAGACGAAGGCCATGCGCAGCGGCAGCGCGTCGTCGAGCTCGTTGAGCACGAGGTCTCCGGGGCCTCGCCATTCGAGCGTGGTGCTGTCACACCACGAGAATCCGTCGAAGGTCTCGGCGCCCACGAGCAGGGGCAGCGGCGGGGTCGCGAGGTTCACCACTCTCATCGCGTGCGGAGGCTCTCTCTCAGGGTCGGTCGAAGCGCAGCTCGCCGCCGCGCAGGAGGGCGTCGTGCGTGAGGCGCGGCCGCGCGAGGGCCTCGCCGTTCCACTGCACGCGCGAGGGGAGCGCACCGTTGCCGTCGGCCTCGGGCGCTCGCACGCGCAGCACCGCGCCGCCCGCGAGCGTGACCTCGGCCTGCGTCACCGAAGGCGCCGCGAAGAGCCACGTGTCGGTGCCCGCGATCGGAAAGGCCCCGAGCGCCGCGAACACGTACCACGCGCTCATCGTGCCCGCGTCGTCGTTGCCCGGAATGCCATCGGGCCCGTCGGTGTACCGCGTGGCGCGCACCCACGCGACGTAGCGCGAGGCCCGCGCGGCGTCGTCGAAGAACGACGGGATCCACGGCGCGTGGATGTCGGGCTCGTTGCCGTGCCAGTAGTACCGATCGGGCAGCGGCGTGCGCGGCGCGGCCATCGAGAGTTCGAACATCTCGTCGAGGCGCGCGAGCATCGTGTCGCGTCCGCCCATCGTGTCGGCGAGGCCCGCGAGGTCGTGCGGCGCGTACCAGAGGTACTGCCACGCGGCGCCCTCGGCGTAGAAGGGCTGCCAGTTCGTCGCGCCCGAGAGCGTCGCGAAGGAGCCGTCACGGTTGCGCCCCACGAGAAAGCGCTGCGACGGATCCCACAGCCGTCGGTAGTTGCCCGCGCGCATCGCGAGCGTGTCGGCGTCGGCGCCGTGACCGAGCCCGCGGGCCATCGTCGCGAGGGCCCCGTCGGCGTAGGCGTATTCGAGGGTCTTCGAGGCGCTCGCGCCGCCCGACTCCACGGGCGTGTACCCGAGCGAGAGGTAGTCGGTGAGGTTGTCGCGACGCGTGGGCATCTCGAAGGCCGAGCGACGGGCGATGGTCCACGCGCGAGGAACGTCCCAGTCGCGCACGCCGCGGATCCACGTGTCGGCGACCATGAGCGCGCCGCAGTCGCCGAGCATGCCGCCGGTCTCGCCCGATCCCAGCGGCCACCGCGGGAAGTACCCCACCGCATCGCCCATCACGATCAGCGAGCGCACGAAGTCGCGCTGATACTCGGGGTACACCGTCGCGAGCCACGGGTGCTCCGTGCGGAAGGTGTCCCAGAGCGAAAGGTCGCTGTAGAGCCGCTGGCCCTCGGCGCGTCGCACCATGCCGTCGACGCCGCGGTACGTGCCGTCGACGTCGCTCACGAGCGTGGGCATGAGCAGCGTGTGATAGACGGCCGTGTAGAGCATCCGCAGCGCGCGCTCGCCGCGAGCCTCGGCCTGCACGCGCGCGAGGAGCGGCTCCCACAGCGCCTCGCCCTCGCGTCGCACGCGGTCAAAATCGAGGTCCATCGCCTCGGCGTCGAGGTTGGCGCGCGCGTGGTCGACGTCGCTGAGCGAGAGCCCGATGGCCACGGTCACCGTGCGCGCCATCGCCGTGTCGACGGGCACATACACACCCACCGCCGCGCC
This sequence comes from uncultured Myxococcaceae bacterium, assembly GCA_945952225.1. Classification (GTDB taxonomy): domain Bacteria; phylum Myxococcota_A; class Polyangia; order Polyangiales; genus CAISKJ01. The sequence continues at coordinate 18,834 of CAMFHP010000061.1, read as the reverse complement.
CGTCTTCGCAGCACCCGACGCGTCGAGCGCGCCATCACGCCAGGTGCCCGCACGCGCGAGCCCCGATGACACCCGTGCGACCCAGTACGCGGTCACGCCGCCCGCGCGGTTCGAGTACGGCCCCTCGATGCGCACACGCCCACGGAGCTCGTTGCGCATCGCATCGACCTCGACCGCCCCGTCGGTCACGGTCACGTCGGGCAGCGCGTGGCCCACGTCGAAGAGCAGGTGCCCGTCGGAGCCCGCGGGAAAGCTCACCCGGTAGAGCGACACGTGGTCCGTCGCGGTGACCTCGGTGCGGATCTCGCTGCCGTCGAAGGTCACGTCGTACGAGGCGACACGCGCGCGCTCCCGCGCGTGGCGAAAGGGCGCGAGGCGGCCGCGCTGCGTGGTCTTCGCGGCACTCATGCCGGCCGTGGGCATGAAGCCCAGCATCCCGTAGTCGACGACGCCGGTGCCGTGCATGTGGAGCTGGCTGAAGCCCGCGATGTGCGTGTCGAAATGCGCGTAGCCCGCGCAGTGGGCGTAGTTCACCGCGGCGCCCTGCGCGTTCGTCGTGTCGGGCCCGGGGCGCGCCAACGCGAAGGGACGCTGCGGTCCCGGAAACGCGCTGCCCGTGCCGAAGCCCTCGCCGCCCGTTCCGATGAGCGGATCGACGTAGCGGATCAGCGGCGCCGTCGCGCGCACCGGCGCCTCGGGGGTCACATCTTCGACGACGGTCCCGTCACTCGCGTCGACGCGTGCATCGGCGACGGCGTCGGTCACCGCGGGCGTCGGGTCGGAGCAGGCCGCGAGCGCGACGAAGGCGAGCAGAAGGCGGGGGCGCATCGCGCGCGAGGATAGTCCCGGTGCGCGTCGTGGTTCTACGGCTGCGTGCCCGCGCGGGCTGCGTGTTCCGCGGCGCTGCGGCACGTCGCGGCGAGCGTCTGCAACGCGCCCGCGAGCGGAGAGCGTCGGCGCCACGCGAGCACGAGCGTGCGCTTCGGCGTCGGGGCGGCGATGCGTCGGATGCGGAGGTCTCCGCGGCGCGCCTCCGTGGCCACGGCGATCTGCGGGAGCAGCGTCACACCCGCGCCCCCGGCGACCATCTGCGCGAGCGTCGAGAGGCTCGTCGCGCGAAAGCCCGCCTCGCGCACGTCGGCGTCGGCGCAGAACGACAGCGCCTGGTCGCGGAGGCAGTGCCCTTCATCGAGCAGCAGCATCTCGGCGCCGCGGAGATCATCGAGCTTCACGGGCCCGCGTCCCTTCGCGAGGCGGTGCCCCACGGGCGCGGCGAGCACGAAGGGATCGCGCAACAGCACCGCGTGTTCGAGGGCGCCGAGGTCGGCTTCGAGGGCGAGCACCGCGGCGTCGAGCGAGCCCGCGTCGAGGCGGTCGACGAGCACGCGCGTGCGCTCTTCGAGCCACTGGATCGCGAGCTTCGGATGCTCCCCGCGAATGGCGGGCACGAGCGCCGGGAGGAGGTACGGCGAGATCGTGGGAATCACCCCCACGCGCAGCGCGCCCGAGAAGGGATCGCCCGCGCGACGGGCCGAGGAGACCAGGTCATCGGCCTCGACGAGCACGCGGCGCGCGCGGAGCAGCACCTCGGCGCCCGCGGCGGTCACCATCACCCGCCGTCGGTCCCTCTCGAAGAGGGTCACGCCGAGGGTGCCTTCGAGCTCGGCGATCTGGGCCGAGAGCGCGGGCTGCGACACGCGGCAGGCCTCGGCGGCGCGACGAAAGCTCAGGCTCTCGGCCACGGCCACCGCGTACTGGAGCTGCCGCAGGGTGCACGGGTGGGCCAGGAAGTTCATGACAACCCCAGGCTATCACACTCATTCTGACATTCTGTTGGAACGATCATCGGGGAATGGGCATCTTCCTGCCACGACGCGGTCGACGAGAGGGTCGACCCGACGTGAAGGAGAGACAGAGAACATGCTGACCGTTGGTGATCGTTTTCCTGCGTTCAAGCTCCAGTCGGTGGTGAGCCTCGAGAAGGGCAAGGAGTTCGCCGAGCTGACCGAGGCGAGCCATCCGGGCAAGTGGCTCGTGGTGTTCTTCTGGCCGATGGACTTCACGTTCATCTGCCCGACGGAGATCGCCGAGTTCGGCCGCCGCACGAAGGACTTCGCGGACCGCGACGCCCAGGTGCTCGGCGCCAGCACCGACAGCCACTTCGTGCACCTCGCGTGGCGCACGCATCACGCCGACCTGAAGAACCTGCCCTTCCCGATGCTCGCCGACACGAAGCACGAGCTCTCGAAGGAGCTGGGCATCCTGCACAAGACCGACGGCGTGTGCCTCCGCGCGACGTTCATCGTCGACCCGACGGGCATCATCCGTCACGTCACGGTCAACGACCTCTCGGTGGGTCGCAACGTCGAAGAGACCATCCGCGTGCTCGACGGTCTGCAGACCGACGAGCTCTGCCCCTGCAACTGGAAGAAGGGCGAGCCCACGCTCGGCTGATGACCATGAAGCACCTCGACGCCCTGCGCGACCGGTTCCCCGACTGGGCGCGCGATGTGAAGCTGAACCTCCAGTCGGTGCTCCAGCCCGGCAGCCTCACCCCCGCGCAGCGCTGGGGCGTCGCGGTCGCTTCTGCCGCCGCCACCCGCAACGCGGAGCTGCGTGAAGCCACCCTCGCCGACGCGCGCGCCGAGGTCGACGCCGCGGTGATCGACGACGCCCTCGCGGCCGTGTCGCTCATGGGCATGAACAACGTGTACTACCGCTTCCGCCATCTGAGCGGAAAGCCTGTGTACAGCGAGAAGCCCGCGCGGCTGCGCATGCAGCGCATCGCGAAGCCCGCGACCACCAAGGTGGACTTCGAACTGTTCTGCCTGGCCGTGAGCGCGATCAACGCGTGTGAGGTCTGCATCCAGTCGCACGAGAAGGTGGTCACCGAAGGGGGACTCACCGAAGACCAGGTGCACGACGCCGCGCGCATCGCCGCCGTCTTCGCCGCCGCCGCCGTCTCGCTCGAAGCCGCGCCCGCGCCCGCCGCCTCCTGACGCGCTGTACGCCGCGTCGCACAAGCCGTCACCGCACGAACTGTACGGACCTCCGCACAACGCCCCGCGCGCACCGCCAGACGCCGTGACGGCCCGCGCGTTGCTCCTGCGCCGCGGCCCATGGAGACCTCGACGCGCCCCTGGCGCAACACCCTCGGCAATGTGCGCTTCACCCCGCGCGCGATGGCGCATCCCGCGAACGCACGCGAGCTCCCCTCGCTCGTGCGCGACGCCGAGCGCCGTGGCGGACGCCTGCACGCCGTGGGGAGCGGCATGTCGTTCACCGACATCCTCACGGCCGACGACGTGTTCGTCTCGACGCGCGGACTCACCGGGTACGGCCCGCCGCGCGCCCGCTCGCTGCGTGACGGCCTCCACCCGCGGGCGTTCATCGAAGCCGACGCGGGCGTGACCCTCGACACCCTCGCGCGCGCCCTCTTCGCCGACGGACGCTCGCTCGACAACCTCCCCGGCTGCCTGCACCAGACCGTCGTCGGCGCCGCGGCCACCGCCACGCACGGCTCGGGCCTCACGCTGGGCTCCCTCGCCGACGCCGTCGTCGCCATGGAGCTCGTCGCACAGGGCGGCGAGCGCGTGCGCCTCGAAGCCGCCGACGGCCCCACGGACCCCGACCGCCACGACCCGCGCGAGGGCCTTCGGCTCGTCCAACGGAGCGACCTCTTCGACGCCGCGCGCGTGCACCTCGGCGTGTTCGGCGTGGTGACCCGCGTGTGCCTCCGCGTGCGCGACGCGCTGTGGCTCCACGAGCGACGAACCCGCGCGCGATGGAGCGAGCTCCGCGACGGGCTCCCCGCCCTCGCCCGCGCGCACCGACACGTCGAGGTGTGGATCGATCCCGACGGCGACGACCCGCCCTGCCTCGTCACCGCGCGCGACCCCTCGACCCCTGCGCGCACGCCCGAACCGTGGCACCGCCGCGCGCAGGAGGCGCTGCTCACACGCCCCTCGGTGGGCGCCGCGCTCGTGGCCGTGGGCAACCGCACGCCCGGTGTGTTTCGTCACGCGCGCAGGGCCTCCTTCGCATGGCTCGGCGACCGCGAGCGCACGGGCCCCGCGCACGAGATCCTCGACCTCGGACGCCCCAACCGCGTGCCCACCGCCGCGTGCGAGTTCGCCGTCTCCCTCGACCACGCCGCGGCCGCCGCCGAGGCCGTGCTCGCGGTCTACGCACGCCTCCGCGCCCGTGGTCTTCGCGGCCCCTCGCTGCGCTTCGTCGCGCCCTCGTCCGCGCTGCTCTCGCCCGCGTGGGCGCGTGAAACGGTCACCCTCGAAGTGCCCAACTTCCGCGGCACCGACCTCGCCGACGAGGCCGTGCGCGCGATCGACGAGGCCCTCGCGCCCTTCGCCGCACGCCCCCACTGGTCGCAGCTCCACCGCGACCGCGACGCGCGCGCGCTCCGCACGCTCTATCCGCGCCTCGACGCGTGGCAGTCGTCGCGCGCCGAGCTCGCGGGCAGCGGCGTGTTCGACTCGCCCTTCACCGACCGCCTCGGGCTCTCGTTCCGCCCGCGCGCCTCACGACACGCGCCGCCCATGGCCGCGATGAACCCCACCATCGAGCGCACGCTCGCCGACCGCCGGGCGCTCCCCGTCGACCGCACCGCGTGGCGCCCCGCGCGCCGTGAGGTCGTGCGCTTCACCGTCGCCGCGCCCCCCGCCGACGTGGCCCGCGCGCTCGAAGACACGCTCACCGAACCCGGCGCGGCGTTCGGACTGATCCGCGTGCGGAGGCAGGCCGCGCGCGTGGGTCGCCCCTTCGAAGTCGGCGAGCGATTTCAGGGATGCTTCAGCCTCGCCGATGCCGTGCGTGAGGGCCTCGACGCGCTCGGGCTCCGCGCGACCGTCCTCGACCGCGCCCTCGATTCCTCGCGCGCCCGCGCCCTCTTCGACCGCGTCGAAGCCGCGGGCTTCTCGGACTTCGGCGAGCTCACCGAGGCCGTGCGCGCGCCTCCGCCCGGCGCGCCGTGGCGCTTCTCCTATCGCTACCTCGAAGGCACGCCCCTCGCGGGACGCTCGGTGTACGAGATCACCGCGCACGGTGACGGCGCCCGCATGGTGCACGAGTTCGAGTACCAGGAGGTCGACGCGATGGCCCTCCTCGCGGTGCAGTGCGCGGCCCTCCGCGAGCATGTGCGCACCGTGGAGGCGCAGGTCGAACGCGCCGCCGCACGCCTCGGCGCCGACGTGCGCGTCGACCGCGTGGGCGCGTCGATCACACCGTGATGCGCCCGTCGAGCGTCGCCCCGCCCACCCACGAGAGAATGGGCGCGGGCGGCGGCGCGGCGCGCGAGAAGGTCGCCTCCACGGCGTCGACGTAGAGGTCGACGATGGCGCGCGCGAAGACGCTCCCCGCGGCGGCGGTCGCGCGATGTGGCGAGCCCGTGTAGCCACCGGCGCGCGGCGCGATGACCTTCCACCCGGTGCCCCACGCGGCGAACCTGAGCTCGGCGGCGAGGCGCGTGTGACCGAGGCGCGCGGCGGCCTTCGCGGCGAGGTCGAAGGCGCGCTGCGGCGCGTACACGGGACACGGCGCGAGGTCGACGTACGACGGATCGACGGTCTCGGGCGCGTAGTGGAGCGCGAGCGAGGTCTCGAAGAAGCCTGCGTGAAAATCGAGCGCGAGGTTGGCGAGGAGCGACGCGCGCTCATCGGCGCTCTCGACGTGCGCCACGGCGTCGGCGAAGCGCGAGGGGTCGAGCGTGAGCATCGACTGCAGGAGCGCGTTGAACGGAGACACCGCCGCCACGCCGCGCGCCCGGAGACGGCGAACGCCCGCGTCGAGGGCGAGGTTGTGCAGCGGATCGCCGTGAAAGGTCGCGAACACCACGCGGCGCGCGCCGAGGTCTGCGAGCGCATCACACGCCGTGAGCACCGCGGTGCGCGCGTCGAGAAAGGGCGTGAAGCGCGAGCCCGTGCCCGCCGCGGGGTTCACGCCGAGCTCGAGGTCGTGCGTCACCACGAGGTCTTCGCCGGGCGCGAGGCGCGCGTGGAGGTCGCGCGCGAGGCCCATCGAGACGTGGTGGTCGTTGCGCAGCGAGAGGTGGCGTCCGTGGAACTCCACGGGGTTCACGGGAACGTGCACGGTGGCGCCCGCGGCGAGGGTCGCGACGGCGCGCGCGTGGGGCAGGTCGAAGAGTCGGATCATGGCGCGACGCGCATCAAGCCCCGGGCCAGCACGCCGCCGCAAGCGCGACCTTGTTGGATCGTCGCGTGCACCGTCACGGCGCGATGGAGACCCCCGCCCCGATGCGCCCCTTCGCCCGCGCCCTCACGGTGCTTCCCTCGGCGCAGCACCGCGCCGACCGCTACTTTTACCTCTGGTACGACGGCCTCTGGGCCCTCGGCGCCCTCGCGTGGATCGCCCTGCTCCGCGCAGCGCACCACGGCCCGCTCCTCGACGCGTGGGACGCGCGCGTGCCCCTGCTCCTCCCGCTCGCGGTGTACGCGCAGATCCTCTGCAGCGCGTGGATCCACAACGCCGCGCACGGCAACTTCCCCCGCGCGATCAACCGCGTGGTGGGCGAGCTCCTCGGCGCGGCGGTGCTCACGCGCTTCGCCTCGTGGGAGATCGTGCACCACCGTCACCACCGCTTCGCCGACGACCCCGCGCGCGACCCGCATCCCGTGCAACCGGGCTACTGGCGCTTCACCTGGCACATGATCGTGAACGTCGAGCGGCAGCTTCAGCGCGCGAGCTTCGAGCGGTGGGGTGACACGCCCGCGCAGCGTCGCTTCGAACGGCTGCGCGCGACGATGAGCTTCGGCACGGGCGTGCTGCTCCTCGCGGCGTGGCACGCGACGCTGGGCACGGTGGCCTTCGTCGGGCTCTTCGTGCCCGCGACGGTCGTGGGCGTGCTCCACCTCGCGCACTTCAACTGGTCGACGCACGGAGGCCCGTGGAGCGTCCGTCCGTACCGCGCGCGCAACCTCGATCACGGGCTCTACCGCGTGGGCAACGCGCTCTGGCACGGCATCTACTTCCACGCGAACCACCACCGCCGTCCGGGCCTCTTCGACCCGCGCGCGCTCGCCGATGGCGAGGCCACGTTCTCGCCCGACGAGACCCGCTGACGCACGGCGCTCGGGTACCATCGCGCGCCCCATGCGCGTCGTGCTGCTCTACGCCCCTCCCTGGAAGATCCCGCTCCGCGGCGAGCGCCCTGATCCCGTCGACGGACCGCCCGGTGACATTCAGCCCGGCGACCTCGACCCCGACTTCTTTCAGATCCCCTACGGCCTCCTCTCGCTCGCGGCGCAGGCGCTCCGCGCGGGCCACGACGTGAAGGTGCTGAACCTCTCGGGCTTCGCGTGGCAGCACGTCGCCCACGTGGTCGCGACGCTCGACGCCGACGTGTGGGGCATGTCGTGCTGGACGGCCAACCGTCGCGGCGTGGCCCTCGTCGCGCGCGAGATCCGTCGGCACCACCCGCGGGCCCACGTGGTGATCGGTGGTCCCCACGCGACGCCCCTCGCCCGCGAGATGCTCGCGCACCACGCGGAGATCGACACGGTGGTCACGGGCGAAGGCGACGCGACCTTTCTCGAACTGCTCGAACGCCTCGCCGAAGGCCGCGCGCTCGACGGGCTCCGCGGTGCGTGGGTGCGCGCGAACGGGCGCATCACCGAGGGGCCTCCGCGCGAGAACATCCGCGACCTCGACACGCTCGCGTCGCCCTTCGACTACTTCGACACGCACATTCTCATGACCTCGCGCGGGTGCCCCTGGCAGTGCACCTTCTGTGGCGCCGACACGACGTGGGGACGCGGCTTTCGCGCGAACTCCGTCGACTACGTGCTCGACGAAATCGCGCGCGTGCTGCCGCGACTGCCGGTGAAGGTCATCCAGATCAAGGACGACACCTTCACCACGAACCGCCGCCGCGTACTGGAGCTGTGCAGGGGCATCCGCGCGCGCAAGCTGAACTTCGTGTGGAGCTGCGACACGCGCGTCGACGTGCTGAACGACGAGCTGCTCTACGAGATGCGCCTCGCGGGGTGTCAGCGCATGAGCCTCGGCGTCGAGTCGGGCTCGCAGAAGGTGCTCGCGGCGATCGACAAGAAGATCACCGTCGACGAGATCGTGGCCTCGACGGAGCTCGCGAAGAAATACGGCATCCGCGTGCGCTACTACATGATGGTCGGCAACCGCGCCGAGGGGTGGCGCGAGTTCGAAGAGACGCTCGCGTTCCTTCAGCGCGCGCGGCCCCACGAGTACCTGTTCTCGTGCCTGTCGGTGTACCCGGGAACGCGCGATTTTCACGACGCCGAGGCCGCGGGCTGGCTCTCGCGCGAGGTCTATTTTTCAGGCGATTTTCAAGAGTTCAAGGTGCCCTTCGACGCGAGCGACGACGACACCGCGCGCATGTCCGCGTGGTTCGATGCGAACAAGGGGCTCAAGGCGCTCCACGCGCCCGACGTCGACGAGTGCCGGGCCATCCTCGCGCGCCTCGGCGACCACGCGCCCGCGCACCTCGACCTGGGCGTGGCGCTCCTCGACGCGGGGACACCCGACGAGGCCGAGGAGCACCTCGCACGCGCCCTCGCCCTCGACCACCCGCTGCCCGGCGTCGTCTACAACGAGCTCGCGTGCGTCTCGCTCGCGCGCGGTGACACCGACGAGGCCCTCGATCGGCTGCACCGCGGCGTCGCCGTCGACCCGCAGCACCCCGCGCTCCTCGCCAACCACGAGCGCGCCCTCGCGTGGCTCGCGTCGCCGCGCAGCGCGCCCCTCACGCTCGAACGCGCGAGCCGCTTCGCGCTCCTCGAACGCACCACGCAGCCCACGCTGCCCGGCCCGCTCCCGCCCGACTTCGCCGCGTGGAAGCCGCGCCCCGCCCCATCGCCCGCACCGCCCATCCGCCCGCGCGACCCCGAGGGCCTCGCCCGCGCGCGCCGCTCGCTGCCCGTGGTGTGAGCGTCAGCGCGTGGAGCCGAAGCGCAGCGGATAGTCGACCTCGACGTCACCGCCCGCGGGCCGCGGATAGCGCCACCCGCGGATCGCGTTCTGCACGCAGGCCTGGAGCCCCGCGTTCTGCGTGGAGTCCGACACGATGCGGGTGCGGGTCACGTGCCCGTCGGCCTCGGCGATGCGCACGCGCACGACCATGACGCCCGAGACTTCGGCCGCGCGCGACGCCGACTGCCAGCACGCCGCGATCTGCGACTGATAGTGGCGGTAGACGTACTGAAACGCCGTCGGCTCCATGGTGCCTGTGGCGTCGGTGTCGTCGCCGAGGTGGTAGCCGTTCTGCGACACGCGCGGGCCGCGCTCGATCACGCCGTTCTCGGCGGTGGGCGTCGTGTTCGACGCGGTGGTTCCACTGTTCGTCGCCGTGGGGTTGTTGTTGTTCGCCGTGGGGTTGTTGTTGTTTCCGCCCGTGACCTCGACGAGCGGACGTCCGTCGGCGCCGAGCACGGTGGTGGTGCCGTTCGCGTTGTGGCGGATCGTGTTGCCCGAGGGCAGTCGCTCGTCGCGCGCGCCCGCAGGCGTGGGCGACGGTGCGGGTGCGGGCTCCGTGGTGGGCCGCGCGGGCGTGGGCGTGGTGCGCGTCGGCGGCGGGCTCGCGGCGTTCGTCGGAGGCGGCGCGGGGGCGCGGTTGGCGACGCGCGTTCCGTGGGTCGTGCGGGGCGACGGCGCGACGGGGACGACGGTGCCCGCGTCGGTCTCTTCGGTCTGCGGCGCGCTCACCGAGACGGGCTCACCGATGAGTCCCACGGGGGTCACGGGGGGCACGTCGGCAGGCTTCGCGGCCTTGTAGGCGACCGCGGCGCCGAGGGCGATACCGAGCACCGCGATGCCCGCGCCCGCGCCCACCAGCGTGCGCTTCGAGGGGCCGGTGACCATCGCCGCGGCCATGTCGTGCGTCGAGAGTCCGGTGAGCGACGCGCGCCCCTGCGCCGAGCCGACGCCCTGCGCAGATGCCCCCCCGGCAGGACGCGGTGCGCCGTCCCCCTGGAGGGTCGGCGGCGCGAGTCGCACGCCACACTCGTTGCAGAACTTCGCGTCGTCGGGGTTCGACGTCCCACAGGAATGGCAGAACACGCGCGGACCCTAGCCGATGGCGAGACCCGCACGCAACGCGCCGCACCGCCGTGATAGCGTCGCGCGCCTATGGAACACGCCTCGCTCGAAATGAGCGCCTCCGCGCGCAGCCAGTCCTCGACGGCGCACGATGCGATCGACCGCGCCCTTCAAGACCTCGTCGACCACGCGTCGGCCTTCGCGGCGCTCTCGCCCACGGATCGGGCGGCGCTCCTTCGCGCGTGCATGCCCCGCGTGTCGTCGGTGGCCGAGCGCTGGGTGCGCGCGGCCTGCGATGCGAAGGGCCTCCCCTTCGACGGCCCCTCGTCGAGCGAGGAGTGGCTCGCGGGCCCCATGGCGACGATCCGCAACCTGCGCCTGCTCGCCGAGTCGCTGGAGTCGTTCGCGCGCCGCGGTCACACGGGCCTCGCGCGTGACAAGTACCACCGCACGTCGCTCGGTCAGACCGCGGTGCCGGTGTTCCCCTCGGCGCTCATCGACGCGGCGCTCTACGGCGGCTTCACCGCGGAGGTGCGCTTCGAGAAGTCGCTCTCGCCCGACGACGCCTTCGCGAAGGCCGCGTCGCACTACAAGAAGCCCCGCGCGGCGAAGGCCGGCGTGTCGCTCGTGCTCGGCGCGGGCAACGTCGCGTCGATCCCCCCGATGGACGCGCTCTACAAGATGTTCGTCGACGGCAACGTCTGCGTCGTGAAGCTCAACCCGGTGAACGAGTACCTCGAACCGTTCTTCGCCGAGGGCCTCGCGCCGCTCGTCGAGGCGGGCTACCTGCGCTTCGTGAAGGGCGGCGCCGCCGAGGGCGCCTATCTCGTGAACCACGCGCTCGTCGACGACGTGCACATCACGGGTTCCGATCGCACGCACGACCTCCTCGTGTGGGGCCCCGCGGGCGAGGAGCGCGAGCGCCGCAAGCGCGACAACGACCCGCTTCTCAAGAAGCCCATCACCAGCGAGCTCGGGTGCGTGACGCCCGTGGTGATCGTGCCCGGGCCGTACAGCGACGAGGAGCTGTCGTTCATGGCCGACAACGTCGCGACGATGGTGGTCAACAACGCCTCGTGCAACTGCAACGCGGGCAAGATGCTCGTGACGTCGAAGCGCTGGGCGCAGCGCGAGACCTTCCTCGCAAAGCTCCGCGCGACGATCTCGAAGGCCCCCACGCGCAAGGCCTACTACCCCGGCGCGTTCGATCGCTACCAGCACCTCGTGGGCGACCGCGCGAAGGTCGAGAAGCTCGGCGAGGCGGGCGACGGCGCGCTCCCGTGGACGCTCGTGTTCGGCCTCGACGCCACGAAGCGCGACGAGTCGCTGTTCACCACCGAGCCCTTCTGCCCGATCGTGAGCGAGACCTCGCTCGACGGCCCCGACGGCGCGGAGTTCATGGCCGCCGCGACGAAGTTCTGCAACGAGACGCTGTGGGGCACACTGAGCGCGGTGGTGTTCATCCATCCGCGCACCGAGGCCGACGCGACGAACCGCGCGACCTTCGAGACCATGCTCGCAGAGCTTCGCTACGGCGCCGTGGGCGTGAACCAGTGGACCGCCCTCGCCTACGCGCTCGTGGTGACGCCGTGGGGCGCGCACCCGTCGTCGACGCTCCAGAACGTGCAGGGCGGACTCGGCTGGGTGCACAACACCTTCATGCTCGAAGGCATCGAGAAGGTCGTCGTGCGCGGGCCGCTGACGGTGTTTCCGAAGCCCCCGTGGTTCGTCACGCACCGCAACTCGCACGAGGTCGCGCAGCGCATGGTGGCCCTCGAAGAGGCGCCGAGCCTGCTGAAGGTTCCCGGCGTCGCCATCGCGGCGCTCAAGGGCTGAAGCGCCCTTCTCCCGTCACCGCTTCACGCGCGGAAGTGCAACCCCAGCTCGAACGCGAGCACACACAGCGCCACCATCAGGATCAGCGGCATCACCGTCTCGCGCGGCTTCGACCGGCTGAGCACGATCGACGAACGCTCGTTGCGCGGCGGAACCACGCTCGCGGGGCGGTGCGTCGGCTGCGGCGCCGTGGGCGCGCGAAACACCCCGAGGTTGTGCGACGGACGCATCGGCGTGACGTCGTTCGAGGGCTTCACGGGCCCGCCATCGTTCGCGGCGAAGTGCGCGTTCGGCACCGTGTCGTCGTCGTGGTGCACCGCGGGCATCGCACGCGCCGCAGCGACGCTCTCGTTCATCGCGCGCGACGCGGCCTGCACGTCGGACACGCGCACGCGCGGCGCCGAGCCGCTCACGAAGCCCGCGGGCATCGACCCGGCGCGACCAGGGTCGCTCGGATACACGGCCTGCGCGCCCGACGGACGGAGGCTCATGGGGCCCGTGGGCTCCGGCGTATGGAGCATCGAGGTGGGCGTCGTGCGAGCCTGCGGATCGACCGCGAGGGCCGCGTTGCCGGGCGCGCGGGGCGGAGACGGGATGAAGCCTCCGTGGGCGTTGCGCGGGCGTCCGTCGAGGCCGCGCACGGGCGTGGGCGCGCCCGGTCCCCACGACTCGGTGGCCGCGGGGAGTCCGCGCGCGGGCGTGGCGTCGAAGGGCAGCGGCGTGAGGTTGCCGCCGAGCAGCGAGGGGCGCGCGACACCGCACGCGGTCTGGAGCTCACGCGCGAACTCGACGCCCGATTGAAAGCGGTCGTCGATGTTCGAGGCGCACGCGCGGGCGAACCACGCGTCGAAAGCAGGCGGCGCCGCGGGGTTGATCTGCGAGGGCACCGGCGGAGGATTGAGGCACACCTGCTTCACCAGGTCTCCGAGCGACGTGGCGTTGTAGGGGAGGCGCCCGGTCATCGCGACGAAGGCGCACACCGCGAGGCCCCAGAGGTCCGTGTGCTTGTCGGTGACGCCGCTCGCGAGGAGCTGCTCGGGGCTCATGAACGCAGGCGTTCCGAGCAACACGCCGCGCGCCGTGGGGCGGCGTAACGCCGACGGCGACGTGCCCTCGACCTCGACGGGCGCCGACGCTTCGAGCAGCACCTTCGCGACGCCGAAGTCGACGAGCTTCACATGCCAGGGAGCGTCCTGGTTGTCGCTGTCCTCGTCGGGGATGAGCATGATGTTGTCGGGCTTCACGTCGCGATGGATCACGCCGAGGCGATGCGCGCGATCGAGCGCGTGCGCGGCCTGTGAGACCACCGTGGCGACGCCCTGCGGGGTGAGCGCGCCGTCCTTCTCGATGACGTCGGTGAGGCTGCGACCTTCGAGGTACTCCATCACCAGGTAGGGCAGGCCGCCGGGCGTCACGCCGTAGTCGTAGACGTGCACGGCGTAGCGCGACTGGAGCCGCGCCATCACCCGCGCCTCGGTCTCGAAGCGCGCCATGGAGTCCGTGTCCTTGGTGTACTCGGGGCGGATGAACTTGATCGCCACGCGCGTGCCGAGCGTCGTGTGCGAGCCCTCCCAGACCGTGCCCATGCCACCCGACGCGATGGGCCGCAGGACCTTGTACTTGCCCCCCACGACCTTGCCCGCGAGCGTGGCCTGCGAGGGGCTCTCGGGCTCGACCTTCGTGTGCTCGTTGGCGGGCTCGAACCCTTCGCCCGGACGCGTCGCCGCGATGCCGTACTTCTTCCGCGCGGAGAGCCCGCGCACGGCCGTGGTGAGGCGGTCTTCGAAGTCCTGGAGGTTGATGGGCTTCGCGATGAAGTCGTCGGCGCCGGCCTCGAAGGCGGTGATCACATCGCCCTTCTGCATCTTCGGCGCGAGCAGGAGCACGTAGCGGTACGCGCGGTCGCTCTGCTTGCGAAGCGCGCGGCACACCTCGATGCCGTCCATGCCCGGCATGAGCCAGTCGAGCACCACGATCTCGGGCGCGTCCTCGCTCTGAAGGATCTCCCACGCTTCGAGCCCATCGGCCGCGAGCACGGGCTCGTATCCCCATCGCTCCAGGTTCACCGCGAGGAGCTTCCGGGTGATCCGGTCATCGTCGGCAGCGAGGATGCGCATCCGGTTGGTCACACCAGATCCCAACGGCTCACCTCGACGGCAGCTTGAGCGTCGGGGCGCCGATTTCATGGGCGATACACACCGCGCGCGACACCCTCGCGGAGCGTCCCACGAGGATCAGTGCGTGGGGATGTGCGCAGGGCCCCCGCGCTCGCCGAGGCTCTGCGTGTCGTAGTGCACGTACACCCGCGTTCCGGGATTGGACGGGGTCGCGTAGGCCCCATGGGCGCCGGGCACGAGCCGCGGCTCGGACCACGCGAAGACCCAGCGCGCGTCGGGCGGCGAGAGGTTCACGCAGCCGTGCGAATGCACCATGCCGAAGCCGTTGTGCCAGAACGCTCCGTGCAGCGCGAACGACTGCTCGAAGTACATCACCCAGGGCACGTCTTCGATGCTGTAGGGGCCGTCGTTGCTGTTGCCATCCATCGTGGTGGCGACGTGCTTCGACTGGATGCGGAAGCCGCCCTGGATGGTCTCGTAGTTCTCCGTGAGCGAGCGCCGACGGAGCCCCGTCGAGGCCACGGTCACATACACCGGCGTGGTGCCCTCGTAGGCCACGAGCGACTGGTGATCGAGGTTCACGTCGATCCACTTCTCGTTGGGTGCGAGGTCCGCGGGCGGCGCGTGCGCGGTGATCACCCGCACGTTGCGCGAGCGCACGAAGGTGCCGTCGGCGGTGCGGTAGTAGTCGTCGGCGCCGAGGTGCACGGGCGCATCGCCCGTGAGCTGAAAGAACGAGAGCCGCGGCGCGCGTCCGGTGCTGCGCATCGCGGTGCCGGCCTGCGTGTACACGGGCGTCACGGCGCTGATCGCGAAGGCCACGGGCAGGTGCACGTTCCCTTCGAGGCGCTGCCCCTGGAAGGTGATGCTCGCGGGGTTGAGCGTCGACACCGCGTTCGTGCGCACGAAGCCGTTGGAGTACGTGTGCCAGTAGTTCGCGCCCGACTCCGCGCGCACCACGCGGTCGAGGGAGACATACATGCGCGAGAGCATCCGACGCAGCAGCGGCGAGCTCGGATCGCCCTGCAGTTCCTCGATACGCACCGCGCCATCGCCCGCATCGGCGCGCGCACCGGCGTCTTCCTGCGGGAGCGGAGACGCCGCAGGGCCCGTGACCGTCGCATCGTCCGCCGCGACCACGCCGCCGTCGCCATCCTGCGTGCGCGCGGCGACTGCCGCAGCGGAGCGATCGACGAAGCGCTCGGGCTCCACGACGCGCTCATCGGCCGTCGTGGGCGCCCAGCGGTACATCGCCGTCGGACGCGTCGTGATGCCGTACTGAAAGGGCATCGCCGCACCCAGGTCGGCCTGCACGGGGAACCTTCGCAGCCCGCGCGCTTCGAGCGTCGAGGTGACCGCCGCGAGGTTGCCGACGCACATGTACCCGCCGCCCTCGACCTGCCACCAGCCCGCGCCGGGCACGTCGCGACGCGCGGGGCATCCGTCGTTGCCCACGGGCCCTCGAACGAGCGCCACGCGTCCCCCCGCGCGCACGTAGCCGACCCAGCGCGCGTTGCCGTTGGGCGCTTCGACGATGCCCGTGCGGGCCGCGAGCGCGGTGATGGTCTCGCGCGGCGGCGCATCGACGGCGGCATCGACGGCGAGCGCAGCGTCGGTCACCGCAGCGTCGCTCGACGCGGAGGAAGGGTTCGACGGTGCGACCGCGGCGTCGGCGGAAGGAGCAGACGCGTCGTCGGCGGGTGCCTCGGAGGCGTCGTCGTCGGAGGGCGCGTCGGTGGAGAGCCCCACCGCGGGCGAGGCGTCACCGCGGTCGGTCGCGCGCGGCGTGGCGTTCCAGAGGTCGTCGAGGCGCGAGCAGGCGGGCGTTGCGAGGAGGGCGAGGCCCGAGACCAGGCGGACGACGTTTCGCATGCAGAGACTCCAGCGAAGGCGTGCGCAGCGTGAGGGCCGCGCGCGTTGGGGATCGGGGTGTATGCGAAGCGCGAGCCGTCGCACAAGAGCGCGGCAGAATCCTCTCCGCGCACCATCGTCGGGCCGTGGTAGAAGCGTCGTCGCTGCGCGCGCGTCGCACGGCGAACACGCATGGAACGCGGCCCCAACGACACGCCACGGTGGTCACGCCCCCTCGCCCTCGCGACGGCGCTCTCCCTCGCAGTGCACGGCGCGCTCATCGCCGGTCAGCTCGCACTGCCGAAGCTCGATGTTCCACCCGTCGATCTCGTGGTGAACGAGGGCGTCGAGATCGGTCTCGAAGAGGCGCGACCGGGCACCGACACGCCGCCTCCACCGTCGCCCGAACCCACGATCGAAGAGCCTCCTGCGCCGCCGCCTCCGCCGCCTCCCGCGCCCGAGCCGCCTCGCCCGCGACCGCGTGCCGAGCCTCCTCCTCCGCCGCCTCCTCCACCCGCGCCCGAGCCCGATCCGCAGGAGAGCGCCTCGACGATCGAGACCGCGCGCGACGCGGGTGACGATGCGCACGACGAGAGCGCACTCGCGATGGTCGATGCGGGTGACGACGCGCACGACGAGAGCGCGCTCGCGATGGTCGACGCGGGTGACGACGCGCACGACGAGAGCGCACTCGCGATGGTCGACGCGGGTGACGACGCGCACGACGAGAGCGCACTCGCGACGGTCGATGCGGCGGTCGACGCGGGCCGCGCGGGCCTCCCTGGCATTGCGAGCGCGGTCGGCGATCTTGCACCGGCGATTCCCGCGGGCTCGGTGGTCACGATGCTTCTTCGCATGGACCGTCTGCGCCAGAACCCCAACGCGCCCCGCGTGAGCGCGCTGCTGCGCAACATCCGCGACTGGCGGGCGGTGCTCGACGGCACCGAGCTCGACCCCGTCGAAGACTTCAACACCATGCTCCTCGCGAGTGCGAATCCCTTCGGCACGCGCGAGCACCCGCCGGACCTCAGCATCGTGGTGCGCACGCGCGGTCCGCGGTCGTTCCTTCGCGCGTCGGTGGAGCAGATGGCCGGTGCGCGCACCGCCTCGCCGGTGCCTCCGATGTTGCCCGACGGAGGCCTCGACACGAGCGGCTCGCTGCGCGCGCGGCTCTCGTCGCCCGATGCGGGCGTGCTCCCCCGTGCGACGCGTCCCGTGTGGAGGCGACAGGGCGGCGCCGAGATCGCCACGATCGACCGCTATCTCGGCCCGTACTCCGTGGTGCTCCTCGGCGACAATCTCGCGGCGATCGCCTCGCCCGACCGCGTTCCAGCGCTGCTCTCGGTGCTCGCCGCGCGCACGCGCACCGCAACGCCGGTGAACCGCGCCGACCGCCTCGTCGCGCAGCTCGAAGCCGACGGCGTGCGCAACCTCGTGGCGCTCCCGGGACGCGCGAATCTGTTGCCCCGTCGCATCGACCTCGCGATCTACGAGACGCGCGTCGACGGCGTGGCCGATGGTGGTGCCGAGCTCGTCGGGCTGCTCCCCTACGACGACGAGCAGGGCCCGGCGCGGGTCAACGCGCTGCTCGTGGCGATCGTGGCCGACTACGTCGACATGGTCGACCGCTTCGCCAACACGCTCCAGGGAAGGCTCGCGGCGGGGAGCGGCGCGGTGCACTTCGACGTGTTGCGGAGCGCGCTCCAGTCGCTGCGCTTCACCCACGAGGGCAACACCGTGCGCCTTGATGCAACGCTCACGCAGGCCCAGGTGGCCGAGCTGCTGAACGTGCAGCGCCTCGCGGCGATCTTCATGCAGTGAGCAAGTGACTCAGGGCGCGAGGCGCTCGATGCGCCATGCGCCGTCGACGCGCGTGTAGCGCACGCGGTCGTGCAGGCGACTCGGACGCCCCTGCCAGAACTCGATCGACGTGGGCACCACGCGGTATCCGCCCCAGTGCGGCGGCCGCGGAACCTGCTCGCCGAAGCGCGCGCGAATCGTCTCGAAGGCCGCTTCGAGCACCGCGCGGCTCTCGACCACCTCGCTCTGCGACGAGGCCCATGCGCCCACGCGGCTCGCGAGCGGACGCGAGGCGAAGTACGCATCGGCCTCCGCGGGATCACCGCGCTCGACGACACCCTCCACGCGCACCTGGCGCTCCAGCGAGTTCCAGTGGAACACGAGCGCTGCGCGAGGGTTCGCGTCGAGCTCGCGTCCCTTGTGGCTTTCGTAGTTCGTGTAGAACGTGAAGCCACGCGCGTCGGCCGCCTTGAGCAGCACCACACGCGCCGAGGGGACTCCGTCACGCGTCGCCGTCGCGAGGGTCATCGCGTTCGCCTCGTGCGGATCGACCTCGTGGGCCTCCCGAAACCACGCGAGAAACTGCGCGATGGGGTCTGCGTCGACGTCGCGCTCGTCGAGCGAGCGCGCGGCGTAATCACGGCGGAGCGAAGCGAGGTCGGTCATGCGGTCTGCGATGCTGTGGAGAGCGGTGTCGGCTCGCGCGGTCACTGCGCGCCGAGGGCCTGGAGGCGCCCCTGCGCGGCGCGATCGTTGGGCGAGATCGCGAGGATCTGCCGCAGCGTCGCAATGGCGCCCGCGCGGTCGTTCGTCGCCACGAGAAGGTCGACGAGGCGATGCATGTACTGCGTGTTGCGGCGGTCGAGACGCGTCGCGGTGCGGTACTCGTTGAGCGCGTCGGCGCGGTTGCCGAGACGCTCGTACACGTTGCCAAGCTGCGCGTGCAGCGCGGCGTTGTTGGGCTGGCTGTGCAGCGCCGACTGAAGCAGCGTGCGCGCCTGCGGGTAGTTGCGCGCGCGGAGCGCCTCGGTGATGCGCGGATCGTTGGCGCCAACGTTTCCCGTCGCAGCCGCGGGCGCAGGTGCCGGGGTCGGCGCGGGCGTCGGGGGCGTGCGCGCAGCGGTGGGCGCAGGCGTGGGCGGCGTGCGTGCGGCAGTGGGCGCAGGCGTGGGCGGCGTGCGTGCGGCAG
>CAMFHP010000060.1 GCA_945952225.1 uncultured Myxococcaceae bacterium | reverse complement strand
GTAGTCTCCGCATCGAAGCCATCACGCCGTCAGGTTCACGCTGGGGCAGCACAGAAGGCAGCACGCGTAGCGATGGAGGGCAGCGCGCGTGGTGATGGAGGGCAGCGCGCGTGGTGATGGAGGGCAGCGCGTGTGGCGGTGGAGGGCAGCGCGCGTAGCGATGGAGGGCAGCGCGCGTGGTGATGGAGGGCAGTGCGCGTGGTGATGGAGGGCAGCGCGCGTGGTGATGGAGGGCAGCGCGCGTGGTGATGGAGCCCTACGCCGCGCCGTCGTAGTTGATGTTGAAGAGCACGTCCGACACCCACGTTCGGAAGCTCTCGTTGTCGTAGAACTGCTTCACCAGTTCGGAGTTGTCCTTCAGCAGCACGCGGATCGCGTTCTTCAGCGCGCGGTCGTGTTCAAGACGGGCGTTCCGCGCGTCGCTGTTCGCGGCCGCGTTCAGAAACGCCTTGTCGCCCCTGATCAGCTCGGGAAGGATCTCCGTGACCGACTTCTCGGCCACCTTCGGGTTCTGGAACATCTTTCCGAAGCGCTCGTTGAACTCGCGGATGATGTTCGAGAGCAGGTCGAGCTTCGGCTCGGGCTTCCCGCCCCCCGCGCCCACCGGCACCGGATCGACAGAGCCCTCCTTGTCGTCGAGCGCGATCTTCAGAGAAGCCAATCGCTCGGCGCGGTAGCTCTCCATGTCGATCGCATCGAGCACGCCCTGGGAGAGGTCGGCCTCCACGGGCGCAGGCAGTCGCGGCGTGAGGAACTCCAGGAAGGTCGAGAGTTCCTCCCACGAGGCGTTCGTGTACGGAAGCACCGTGGCGAGGAACGAGTACGTTCGCGTGAACGACTTCGCCTTCGCCTTGAAGTCGACCTGCCCCTGCTCGTCGAGCTTCTTGTAGACCTCCACGCACACGTCGAGCACCGCGTCGATCTTCGGGCGCTCCTTGTCGGTGAGGTAGAGCCGCACGACCTCCTTCACCTGCTCCTCGCTGTAGACCTGCGCGCCATCGAGGTCTGCCTTGAGGTCGTGCAGCTTGTTGGCGTCGGTCGAGCCGCTCAGGATCGTCGTGCGGTAGTACGGCGCGAAGCTGTCACGAATGGTGTCCTCGTCGTTCATGAAGTCGAGGACGAAGGTGTCGCGCTTCTCGGGATGCGCCCGGTTGAGGCGAGAGAGCGTCTGCACCGCCCTGGGCCCCGCGAGCGGCTTGTCGACGTACATCGTGTGCAGCAGCGGCTCGTCGAAGCCCGTCTGAAACTTGTCCGCACAGATGAGAAACCGATACCCGAACTTGTCGGTTGAGAATCGCTCCGGGATCTCGCTGCTCGGAAACCCGTTCAGCGCAGCCTCGTCCACGCGCCGCTTGACCTGCGAGCCGTCCTCTTTCGCAGGAGCGTCGTCGTCGTCGATGTCCTGCTCACCGGAGAAGGCGACGATGGCCTTCCACGGGCTCTTGCGTTCGGCGAGGTAGTCGTCGAAGACCTTCTTGTACGCGATCGCGCGCTGGATGCCCGCGCACACCACCATCGCGCGCGCGCGGCCCCCGAGCTTCTTCTTGCCGAGCACCTCGTCGTGAAAGTGATCGATCATGATCTCGGCCTTCTTGCGGAGGGCCGTCTCGTGACCTTCGACGTAGCGACGGAGCTTCTTCGTCGCCTGCTTCGCGTCGTACTGCGGATCGTCTGTGACGGTCTTGGCGATCTGGTACCAGCTCTGCACCGGCGTGTAGTTGGCGAGCACGTCCTTGATGAAGCCCTCTTCGATGGCCTGCTTCATCGTGTACCCGTGAAAGGGCTTGTGCTTCGTCTTCTCCTCGCCATCCTCGATCTCAACGAAGGGGATGCCGAACATCTCCAGCGTCTTGTTCTTCGGCGTGGCGGTGAAGGCGAAGTAGCTCGCGTTCGAGAGCATCTTTCGCGACGACATCACCTCGTTGACGAGGTCCTCGTAGCTGACCTCCTCGTCGTCGTCGGCCTTCGTCATGCCCGTCTCGTTGAGAGCGAGGTGCATCTTCGCCATCGTGCGCCCGCCCTGACTCGAATGGGCCTCGTCGATCACGATCGCGAAGCGTCGACCGCGGTGCTCGCTCCCGATCTGGTCGAGCACGATGGGGAACTTCTGCACCGTCGTGACGATGATGCGCCTGCCCTGCGTGATGTGCTCGCGGAGCTTCTCGGAACTCTCGGCGTGGCCCACCACCGAGCTGACGTGGGCAAACTGCTTGATGTTCTTCTGGAGTTGGTGATCGAGCACACGTCGGTCGGTCACGACGATCACCGAGTCGAAGAGCGCGCCCGACGCCCACTTGAGCGGAAGGAGCTGATGCACCAGCCAGGTGATCGTGTTGCTCTTGCCGCTGCCCGCGGAGTGCTGGATGAGATAGCGCTGACCGACTCCGTGCTTGCTCGCGTGTGCGAGCAGCGCCCTCACCGCGTCGCGCTGGTGGTAGCGAGGGAACACGGGCTTGCGAGACTTCTTCCCGTGTCGGTCCTCTTCTTCGACGATCCACGCGTAGCTCTCGATGAGCTCGCACACGCTCGCGCGGGTGAGCACGTCGCGCCAGAGGTAGTCCGTCGCCGTGCCCTTGCCGGGTGGATTGCCCGCGCCGTCGTTGTGACCGCGGTTGAAGGGCAGAAACCAGCTCTCCTTGCCGCGCAGGTGAGGACACATCATCACCTCGCGGTCATCGACCGCGAAGTGCGCGAGACAGCGCCCCATCTGGAAGATCGTGTCCGTCGGGTCGCGGTCGAGCTGGTACTGCCGCACGGCGTCGCGGACGTTCTGCTTCGTGTAGCTGTTCTTGAGCTCGAAGGTCGCGATGGGCAGGCCGTTGACCAGCAGCGCAATGTCGAGCGCGCGGGTCTTCTGGTCGGGGCTGTAGCGAAGCTGACGCACCACCGAGAAGCGGTTGAGCGCGTGGTTCTCTGCGGCGGCCGTGTTGCCCAACGTAGGGCGGGGAAAGTAGAGCGCGAAGTCCCCCGGGCCGTGCTTCACACCCTTGCGCAGCACGTCGGCCACGCCGCGCTTCGCGAGCTCCGATTGCACGCGGTCGAGGAAGTCGTCGCGCTTCTTCCCCGGCACATCGAGGCCCTGCGCTGCGGCGGGGTAGCTCTGCGTGGCCATGATGAAGGCCATGAGCTCCGTCGGGTCGAGCGCGCGCACGCGGTCGAAGGTCGTCGGCGTGCCCGCGTTCCATCCGCCGTCGCTCGTGAGCGAGTCGGCGATGAGGGCTTCGAGGCCCTTCTCCGAGAGGTCGGTGGTCATGGGTTTTCCTCCGAGGTACCCGTCGCGCGGAGCTCGGCTTCGAGCTGTTCGACGGAGGGCAGCGCGCCCTCCAACTCCGCGGGCAGCGAGGCCACGAGTCGGGTCTCCCACTCGGCGACGCCGATGGGCTTCTGCACGTCACGTAGCGCGTACTCGACCACCACGCGGTCGCGGCCCTTGCACAGGATCACACCGAGGCTCGGTCCGTCGCTCGGGTGACGCATCTGCGCGTCCACGGCGGAGAGGTAGAAGTTCATCTTGCCCGCGAACTCGGGTTCGAAGGCCACGGTCTTGAGCTCGATCACCACGAAGCATCGCAGCTTGAGGTGATAGAAGAGCAGGTCGAGGTAGAAGTCCTGCGCGCCGACCTGGAGGTGAACCTGTCGCCCCACGAACGCGAAGCCCACGCCGAGCTCCATCAAGAAGCGCTCGACGTGTGCGACGAGGCCCGCTTCGAGGTCGCGCTCCTGCGCGTCGCGCCCGAGCGTGAGGAAGTCGAAGACGTACGGGTCTTTGAGCGACTGCCGTGCGAGGTCGGACTGCGGCGGAGGAAGCGTCCGGGCGAAGTTGGTGATCGCCGCGCCCTCGCGCTCGTGGAGGCGCGAGTCGATCTGCGCGAGGAGCACCGCGCGGCTCCAGCCGCCCTCGACGGCGGCCCGCGCGTACCACGCGCGCAGGGGTGGGTCCTTGAGGCGCTCCAGCAGGACGCTCAGGTGCCCCCAGGGCAGGTCGGGGACTCCGGCCGGAAGGGGCTCTGAGAAACGTCCCACAGCCTGTGGGACGATTGCCTCCGTGGCCTCCGCCGCCGGGTGCGCGAGATAGAAGGCCCGCATCCGGTAGATGTTCGTGCGCGAGAAGCCAGCGACGCCGGGAAAGGCCCGTTGGATCTCGTCCGCGAGCTGGTCGATCACCCGCGCGCCCCAGCCCTCGGCCTCCTGGCGCTCCGCGATGGCGCGGCCGATGTTCCAATAGAGCGTGAGGAGCGCGCGGTTGACCGCGAGCGCCGCGCGGACCTGCGCCTCGCGGATGTGCGCCTTGAGCGCCTCGGCGAAGGGACGGAAGCCGTCGGGCAGGTCAGCCGTCACGGTTGCTCCGTCGAGCTGAGCAAGGGTCGAAGGGCAGTCTCGAGCGTTGCGAGCGAAAGCGCCTCGTTGCGAATTCGGATCACCCGCACTCCAAGTCCACCGAGAACCTGCGTGCGAATCGAGTCGTAGAGGCGTTGGTCGGGGTCGTCGTGAACGCCACCATCGAGCTCGATTGCGAGCCGAAGCGACGGACAATACAGGTCCACTCGAAAGCCATCGATGACCTGCTCGCGGCGGAACTTCAACCCGAGACACCGTCGATTGCGCAGCAGGCCCCACGCGATCCTCTCTGCGGGCGTGGGCGCACGGCGAGACGCTCGCGCCGCTGCCAGCCACGTCGGATCGATGTAAGACCTCGCGTGGACGAGCCCGACCTCACCCCCCGCTGCCGCGCGCCCCCTCTCCCTGTCGGGCGAGGGGGCTGAGCGTGCTGGCGACACGGGCCTCGAACCGTCAGCGGGAACATCGACCCCAGACCCCTCCGGCTCAACGTTCGCGCCCTCGATCGACTCAGCCCCTCGCCCGACAGGGAGAGGGGCGCGCGGCAGCGGGGGTGAGGTCACGTCGCCCTCCGCACGTCGATCTGTCCGGTCACCGCGTCCGCGATGAGGCGGGTGCGGTACTCCTGCATGAGGGTGATCTCTCTTTCGAGTACGAGAACAGCCGCATCGAGCTCGCTGACCTCGTGCTCCACCCTTCGCACAATCTCGCGCTGGGTGGATGGATCAGGAACAACGAGCAAAAAATTCCTGATGCGCTCGACATTGACGTGAGGAGCTGTGGCGCCGTTCTGATCCTCAGACGCTTGAAGGTAGACGCCTCGGGAGTTGAGCAGCCACATTACGTACGCGGCATCAAACTCCGAGCGAATGCGAAAGTGCATCATGCGTTGGGAGACGCAAAGGTCCACTCCAGAGGGGACCGATGCGGCGATCCCGAACCTCTCGCCTTCGCGCGAGTAAACGATGTCTCCGGCCTGAGGCTTCAGCCGCTCGACTCTTCTTCTCCAGGTAGCCTGATCAACACGTTTAGCTCGTTGAAGATCAAGGCGGCCAGGAACGACATCAGCGGTCCGAATCGCCGGATACTCTCCGTCTTGGAGATAGTCCGGCGTCTCGTGAAGGCAATCGACGATATGCGACGCAACGTGCTTCAACCGCAAGGTTCGCCATGTACTCGGCACATCACCGAACCACGGCACCGGTTGCGTAGACAGCAGGGGCGATGCCAACCGCTGGAGCACTCGTTCGACGACAAGCACTCTTTGCTCTTCCAGCACATCGATCATCCTTCGCTTCGTCGCGAGGTAGTGCTCGATGTCGCGCTCCTTCTCCTCCAGGAAGCGCGTCACGACGTGTTGCTCTTGGAGGGACGGCAGTGACAACTGCCAGCTGCCCACGAAACTCGCTGAGATCCGCTGTTGGCCACCCGCTCCCGTCATGGATTGAGCCCCGGCGTCCCGAAACTGAATGGATCGAGTGGCGTACCAGAGAAACCTTCCGCTAACCTCGGAGGTTGGGCGGAGAACGAAAAATTCGGTCGATCCAGCTCCGATCGATGTCGAGAGATTCTCGATATAAGCGCCCTTGCCGTTCTCGAAACAGGGCGTGATCTTCGCGACCAGCACATCTCCGTTGGTGAATAGCGGAAATCCCTGGTTTACGTCACTCCAGGTGCGCAGATCGCCTCCCTGAATCCGGCCCAACTCAGACACCGATTCCATCGGGAAGAACATCACAGGATCGGTTGCTTGGAGTGTCCTGGGCGAGGAGGGGTTCAGTGTGACCACCCGCCGCAGGGGCATCGTCTTCCACCCGGATCGAGTCATTGCAGCTTGCCTCCCAATACCCGCGCGAGCACGCCCTCACTCTCCTTCTCCAGTCGTCGCAGCTCCTCCGCGATCTCCGCAAGGCTGCGCATCGGCGTGGGCTTGTAGAAGTGCCGCGTGAACGGGATCTCGTACCCGATCACCGTCGCGCTCTCATCGACCCACGCGTCGGGCACGTACGGCAGCACCTCGCGCTCGAAGTACGCCTTCACGGTGTCGGTCATCGGCACGTTCTCGTGGTCGCGCAGTTCGGGGTCGGGCTCGTAGCCGCTCTTCTCCGCGCGCACCGGTTCGGCCTCGGGATCGGTCGTCGCCAGCGACGCGCGCAGGGCCTTCCAGTCTTTGTCTTTGAACTTGATGCCGAGGGTTCTGGCGCCTTCGGTCACCCATCGACGAAACAGGTTCCAGTCGCGGTGCGGGCCTTTGCCGTGGGTATTTCGCACGTGGTCGATGACGCGTTCGACCTCACCCCCCAACCCCCTCTCCCTCACGGGAGAGGGGGAGTCGGAGCGGGCGGCAGTATTCGTGTCGGCTCCCCCCTCTCCTGACAGGGAGAGGGGGGCTGGGGGGGTGAGGTCCACGCGCAGCCGCAGCGGGCGCTCGACGGTAATCTGCCAGTACCCGAAGGCGGCGTTGGGAAAGACCTTGCTGTGCTCGCCGTCTTCGCACGCCTCATAGGTGTCGAGCACCCACTGCACGTCGGCGTCGGAGAGCTGGCAGTTCTTCTTCCCGAGGTTGCGACGGAGCTTCTCGAAGCGTCCGGTGGCGTCGATGAGCTGCACCCGGCCGCGGCGCTTCTCGGCCTTGTCGTTGCTCAGCACCCAGACGTAGGTGGCGATGCCCGTGTTGTAGAAGAGGTTCTCGGGCAGCGCGATCACGGCTTCGAGCCAGTCGTTCTCGATGACCCAGCGGCGGATGTTCGACTCGCCCTGACCGGCGTCGCCCGTCATGATCGACGAGCCGTTGTGAATCGTCGCGATGCGGCTCCCGGTGACGTGCTTTAGCACCCGTGCGGCCTCGTCGACGGGCTTCATCTTCGCGAGCATGTTCACGAGGAACATGAGCTGGCCGTCGCTCGACCGCGTGGCGAGGGAGAGCGTCTCGCCCCGGTGCGTGACGTTGAAGCGCGGGTCGTTGACCTTCTCGCCCGACTGCTTGTTGCCCGCGGGGAGCTTTTCGAGGTCGAGCTTCCAGCTCTTGCCGTAGGGCGGATTGGCGAGCATGAAGTCGAAGCGGTCGCGCTTGAAGGCGTCGGCGCTGAGCGTGGAGCCGTACTCGACGCGCGCGTGCGCCTCTCCCTTGATGAGCAGGTCGGCCTGGCAGATGGCCCAGGTCTCGGGGTTCACCTCCTGGCCTCGGAGGTGGACGCTCGCCTCGTGGCCGTGGGCCGTGGCGATCTCCTGGAGCATCGTCTCGGCCTCGGTGAGCATGCCGCCGGTGCCGCAGGCGCAGTCGTAGATCGTGAACGTGGTCGAGAGGTTACGATCCCGCACGGGGTACACGACGAGGCTCGCCATGAGCCGCACCACTTCACGGGGCGTGAAGTGCTCTCCGGCTTCTTCGTTGTTCTCTTCGGAGAAGCGACGGAGAAGCTCTTCGAAGACGTAGCCCATGCCGAGGTTGCTCAACCCTGCGTGGATCACCTTGCCCTGCGGGTCGAGCACGGGGTTCGGCGAGAGGTTGATCGAGGGCGAGAGGAAGCGCTCCAGGAGCCCCATGAGCCTGTCGGCCTCTTCGAGCACGCGAAGCTGCTCGCGGAACTTGAAGCGGGTGATGATCTCCTGAACGTTGGGCGAGAAGCCGTCGAGCCACGCCTCGAAGTCGGTACGGATGTTCCCCACGCCCGACGCGCGCACCCCGGCGAGGGTGAAGGGCGAGGTGTTGTAGAAGTCGAAGCCCGAGGCCCCGCAGAGCAGGTCGTGCTGGTCTTTGAGCCCGATGCCATCGAGCTCGCGCTTCTGCTGGAGCACGGCCTCGTGCGTCGGCGTGAGCAGCGCATCGAGGCGGCGGAGCACGGTCATCGGGAGGACCACGTCGCGGTACTTGCCGCGCACGTAGACGTCGCGGAGCACGTCGTCGGCGATGTTCCAGATGAACGCGATGAGGCGGTTGAACTGGGTGGTGTCCATGGGGGTCGTCAGGTTCCGCGCCCATCGGGGCAGAGTCGGCGCACGTCGCAGCGTTTGCAGTGATCACCCGGAGACGATGCGAACTCCCTCGCTCTGACTCCTCGGCACAGCGATTCGACCGTGACGAGGGCATCGCGTACGGCCCGTGCGCTCGCGTCGACGGGGTGTCTCGCGTTGTCTCTCGGCGCGGTGAGGTCGTGCAGGTAGGCGGCGCGGACCTCGAAGCCCTCGCCGCGTCCTGCGGCGGTGTAGACCTTGAGCTGAAGGTCGAGGGAGGCGTCGTCTTCGCGCACCTTGCGGGTCTTGTAGTCGACGAGCGCGAGGTTGCCCGCGACGCCGCCCTCCCGATCGAGGATCACGTCGGCGCGGCCCACCACGTTGCCGGCGGTCAGGTGCAGTTCGAACGGTCGTTCGACCTCCCACACCCGATGGAGCTCGTCGTCGCACTCGCGCACGTAGGTGTCGACCAGTGCACGGGCCCGCGTTTCGAGCTGCGTCCACGCAGGCGCGTCGGCGTAGGGAAGGTAGAACTCGCGCGCGAAGAGGGCGTCCATCTCCGCGGGCGAGGGGACCACGTTGCGCTTGCGCACGCTGTCGGCGACGCGCCGCAGGATGTGGTGCACGGCGCGTCCGTATCCGAGTTCTTTGGCGGCCGAGGGCTGAAACCCGAGGTTCTTGCGGAGACGATACTGGCGTGGGCAGAGCTGATACTGGGCCAGCTCGGAGAACGAGAAGGTGGGCTGATCGTCGGGGGCGCTGCCGCGTGGGAGCGGCGCGTCGGGCACCCAGAGGGTTGCGTCGCGTGGCTTCTCGCCCTTCGGGAGCGTCTGCTGAAAGAACACCGAGGGCTTCGAGGTGCGGTGCCCGTCACTGCGGAACGTGGAGAGCACGAGGTGATCTCGTGCGCGGGTCATCGCAACGTAGAAGAGCCGTCGTTCGTCGTCGACGCTCCCCTCGTAGCGCGCCGCTGGGATCACGTCGCGCGGCAGGAGCCACGCGCGCTGCTCTCCCGCAAAGCCGCTGGGAAAGCGCTTCGCGGTGAGCGCAGGCACACACACCACGGGCCACTCCAGCCCCTTCGCGCTGTGCACCGTGGTGATGGTCACGGCGTCGAGGTCGGGATCGTGCTCGCCCGTGAAATCGTTGTAGGCGCCGCGCGCGTAGAAATCGACGTACTGCACGAAGCGTTCGAGAAAGTGCTCCCCGCCCGAGAGGCCGCTCGCGACGCTTCGCTGTCCGTTCGTGTCACGGTCGACGCGGGTGCGACGGGTGACCGCTTCGTAGTCCGCGAGCAGTTCGGAGAAGCGTCCGAGGCTTCCCATGCGACGCGCGGTTCTGGGGTCGTCGAGGTCCCACGAGGGCACGTCGAAGCAGTTGAGGATGCGGTAGTACGTGCCGACGAGGTCGGCCTCGGCGAGCTCGGGGAGCGCCTTGCGGAGCACGTAGAGCAGCGCTTCGAGGAGCACCACGCGCTCGGGCGGAAGGCTGAACACCTCGGCGACGCGGGCGAGGATCTCGCGCAGGTCGATGGCGCGCTCGTCGTTCTCGCGCGGGTCGTAGAGCGTGTCGCGGCCCGCGAGCCACGCGAAGACATGGTAGAGCGCCTCGGCGTCGGGCTGGAGAAAGAGGCCCTGACGCCCCTCGCAACGGTAGGGGATCTTGCGGGCGTCGAACTCGTCGAGGAAGGTCTTCGCCGCCCGCATTCCACGGAGCAGCACGGCGGCGTCGCGCCACGCGAACCCGTTGCCATGGAGCCGTTCGAGCGCATCGGCGATGACCGCTGCCTCCGAGGCCTGCGTGTCGGCCGCGAGGTGCTGCACGGCTTCGGGGTGCGCCTCCCGCGTCGCGCAGATGGTCTTGGCGAGTCGATCGGGGATGGTCTCGGCGAAGCGCGCCGCGCACTCGACGATGGTCGCGCGCGAGCGACGGTTGGTGTCGAGGGTCTCGGTGTGCGCGTGGAACTTCGGCGCGAACTCGCGGATGAACGACACCGAGGAGCCGCGCCATTGGTAGATGGCCTGGTCGTCGTCGCCGACCGCGCAGAGCGTGACGGGAGCCGCGGAGAGGAGCTCGATGAGCTTCGCCTGCGCAGGGTTGATGTCCTGGAATTCGTCGACGAGAAGGTGGGCGAGGCGCGGGTGAAAGGCGGCGAACACCTCGGGCCTGCGTAGCTCTTCGACGGTGCGCGCGATGCTCTGGTTGAAGGTGAGCGCGCGGTACCGATCGAGGAGCTGGCGATACCGCTGATAGGCCGTGCGGAATGGGCCTACGGGGAGGTCGTCGATGCCGAGCATCTCGTTTTCGACCACGGACGCGGTGTCGAGGAACTGCCGCACCGCGTCGGTTCGCACCTCGATCCCGAGGTGTTGGAGCCCGACGGCTTCGTACTCCCGCGTGAGGAGTCCGACGAGCCGGTGGTCGGTGAAGAGGTCGTAGGTCGCGTAACGCGGGACCTGTTCGGTCAGGAACCGCTGACACCACGCGTGGATCGTGCCGATGAACATCGGCGAGAGCCGGTCGAGCGGAAGGTCGGGGAGACGCTCGCGCACCTTGCGGAGCACGCGGGTCTTGAGGCCCTCCGCGGCTTCGACGGTGAACGTGAACGCGAGGATCTGCGACGGCGCCACGCCCTCCGCGAGGAGCGTCGCGATGCGCACGGCCATCGTTTCGGTCTTGCCCGAGCCCGCGCAGGCGACGACCTGAAGGTGGCTGCCGCGGTGTGCGATGATGCGCGCCTGGGCGGGGGAATACACAATCCCCACCGGCGCGATGGTTGGCGCAACGGGTGATGGTTCTGGCGAGCGCGTCATGCGTCGGGGCTCCACCCACAACACCGCGGCAATGCGGGCCGCGAAGATTCGCCGAGCGGTGCGACGAGCGTCAACGCGATTCGCGGCGGGGGAGGGCCGCCTGGCGTGACTTCATGCTGCGTGCGCAGTGTGCCGCAGTGGGGGGCACGGGCTACGGCCCGACGCGCTTCCGCGACGCCGGTCGTCGGACCCGGCTCCCAGGCGGCCCACCGGTCACGCAGCAGCCCGCGCGTCGTACGCCGTAGCCCGCGCGTCGTACGCAACCCTTCGCGCGTCGTATGCAACCGCCCGCGCGTCGTACGCCGTGGAGAGCCGCCGTACGCAACCCTTCGCGCGTCGTACGCACCCCTTCGCGCGTCGTACGCAACGGCCCGCGTGTCGTACGCACCCCTTCGCCCGTCGTACGCAACGGCCCGCGTGTCGTACGCGGTGCCGCGGCGGCGTCGCTCAGAGCGGCACGTCGATGCGCTGCAGGATCTCGTGGATCACGCGGGAGGCGTCGTCGCGGCGCGAGTCCGAGGCCCATCCGCCCGAGCCCAGGTCGGCGCCCGTGAGGCGGATGCGGTGGGCCAGCACCGGCGAGGCCAGCTCGCTCACGTCGTCGGGAATCACATACCCGCGACGCATCACCAGCGCCCTCGCCCGCGCGGCCTTCAGGAACGCCAGCGCGCCGCGGGTGGAGACGCCCTGGGCGATTCCCTCGTGGGTGCGGGTCGCGTGCACGATGGCGTAGGCGTAGTCGATCACCGAGTCGTCGACGGAGACCGCGTCGACCTCGCGCTGCGCCTCCACGAGCTGCGCGAGCGTCACCGCCGACTCGATCGTGTCGACGGGCTCGGCGCCGCCGCGCGTCGCGAGGATGCGCTTCTCGACCTCGGCCGCGGGATAGCCCACCGCCGTGCGAATCAGAAAGCGATCGAGCTGCGAGTCGGGCAACGGGTACGTGCCCGCCATGTCGTCGGGGTTCTGCGTCGCGATCACCGCGAAGGGCTCGGCCAGCGCGTGCGTCACGCCGTCGACGGTCACCTGCCGCTCGCTCATCACTTCGAGCAGCGCGCTCTGCGTCTTGGGCGTCGCGCGGTTGATCTCGTCGGCCACCAGCACGTGCGTGAACACCGGGCCCGGACGGAACTCGAAGCGACGCTCGCTCGCGTTGAACACGTTCACGCCGAGCAGCTCCGAGGGCATCAGGTCGCTCGTGCACTGCACGCGGCGAAAGTCTGTTCCCAGCGCGCGCGCGAGGGCGCGGGCCAGCGTGGTCTTGCCCACGCCGGGCACGTCTTCGATGAGCAGATGGCCCCGCGCGAGGAGCGTCACCACCGCGCGCTCGACCACCTCGGGCTTGCCCGCGAGCGCGATCGACACGGCCTTCGAGAGCTTCTGCGCGACGTCCCAGGCCTGGGCCGAGACCGTGCCGGCCTTCTTCTCACGTGCGGTGTCGGCCATGTGCGTCTTCAGATCCTCGCGGGAAAATAGGCCGCAATCACTATCAGGCTTCCCCCGGCCATGCCAGCACGACGACGGCCCCCGCGCTCAACGCGCGCCGCCCCGCGGAGGCACGCTCGCCACGCGTCCCGCGGCCTTCGCCACGGCCTTCGCGCGCGGGAGCGTCACCCGCATCGCGAGCCCCCCTTCGGGCGCCACATCGGCCACGACCTCGCCCCCGTGCTGCTCGATCACCCTCCGCGCGACGCCCAGCGCGAGCCCGAGCCCCGCAGGCGCGCGGGCCCCCGACGGCGGCAGATCGAAGGGCGCGAAGAGCTGCGCCAACACCTCGCGCGTCGGCGCCGTGCCCGCCCCGGTGATCACCACGCTCCAGCGATCTCCGTCGACCGCCCGCGCGCGCAGCGTGACCACGGGCGACGACCCGTGCGAGGGCGCGGCGCCCTTGCGCAGCATCGCGTAGGCGATCATCGCGCCGAGGTGGTGCGCCATGCGCTCGCGGTCGACGCAGGCCTCGACGTCGACCTCGCCCTCGATGGGCACGCGGGTCTCGTCGGCCACGGCGCCCGCCGCGCGCTCGAAGGCCGCCGTGCGGGCGGCGTTGAGCAGGGCCTCGACGGTCACGCGCACGGGGGCGAGCGAGAGCCTCCCCGCGTCGATGCGGGCCGCGTCGAGGAGGTCGTCGACGAGTCGCAACAGGTCGCGTCCGCCGCGGTGGAGGGCTTCGAGGCTCTCGCGCTGCGCGGCGTTCACCTCGCCGTCGACGCCCGTG
This sequence comes from uncultured Myxococcaceae bacterium, assembly GCA_945952225.1. Lineage (GTDB taxonomy): Bacteria > Myxococcota_A > Polyangia > Polyangiales > CAISKJ01. The sequence goes on along the minus strand of CAMFHP010000060.1, from coordinate 36,682 downwards.
AGCAGGAGCCCCGCGAAGCCCAGCACCGAGTTGAGCGGACCGCGAAGGTCATGGCTCACGCCCGCGAGCACGAACGATCGGAGCCGCGCGGTCTCGGCGCGCGCGTTCAGCGCACGACGCTGGTCGCGGGCCATCTTCGAGAGCGTCTCCGTGAGGCGATCGAGGGACTTCGAAATCGCGCGCACCTCGGGCAACGACACGGCCCCGAACGAGAGCGTGAAGGTCATGCCGTCGACGCTCCCTCGCCCCGACGACGCGAGCTGCTGGAGGCCCACGGTCTCGACACGGCGACGCGCGCGTCCGAGTTCGAGCGTCGCGCGACGCCCGATGCGAAGGCCCAGCGCCACGCCCACGCCCACGAACACCAATGCGCCCAGCAACGGGAGCGCGGGCGAGTGAACGTCCACGGGTCCCGCTTCGACGGTGGGGAGCGACACGCCGGGCACCACCCGCGCGCCCGCCGCGTCGAGCACGCGCGCGGCCGCGGCGCGACCGGACTCGGTCTCCCCGGGCAACCTCCGCACGCCGAGGGCGAGGGAGAACACGCGCGCGTTGAGCTCATCCTGCGCGTGGGCCGTCGAAGCCGTGTGCGCGCCCACGAGCAGCGCCGCGAGCAACGCCGCGACCCCCGACGGAATGGCCACCGCGAGGGCCACACGCACCGCGAGCCGATCGCCCCACGCGAGGGGCGGCGCGGCCGTCGGCGACGGGAGCCGTTCGAAGAGCGGACGCAGCGCGCGGCGCATCGAGGGATAGCTCACCAGCGAGGCCGTGAGCGCGAAGGCCGCGGCCACCACCGACGAGACCAGCGACGCGCGGTCGGGCGACGCGAGGTGCGAGACGAGTCCCGCGCTGAAGATTCCTGCCGCCGCGAGGGCGCAGAGCGCGGCCATCTCGCGCGGCGCGGCGTGGAGGCGCGCGCACGGGGCCTCGTCGACGGTGGTGCGTCGGGCCACGGCGGCGCACGCGACGAGCACCGCGCGGTTCATGCGAAGGAGCCACGCGGCCAGCGCGGCCACGAAGACGCCCGTGACCGCCGCGGTGGTGCGCAGCACGCCCTCACGCGATGACTCTTCACGACCGAGGAACACCGGCACCCAGAGCGCATAGAGGAGCGCGGTGCACACGGGCACGGTGACGCCCAGCAGGGCCATGCGGGCGAGCACGCGCGTGGGGCTCACGGCGCACCGCCGGGGCGCGAGGCGCGCGGGCTTTCGAGGGGCGCGAGGCCCGCGGGAAGGCTCACGGTGAAGGTGCTCCCGAGGCCCACCTCGCTCTGCGCCGAGAGCTTGCCGCCGTGGAGCTCGACGAGCCCGAGGGTGATCGCGAGGCCGAGCCCCGCGCCGCGCGCCTCGGCGGTGCGTCCGCGTTCGAAGGGCTTGAAGAGTCGCTTGAGCTCCGAGGCCGCGATGCCCGGACCGTTGTCGCGCACGTCGACGGCCCACCCCGACCCGCGCGCCTCGACGGACACATGCACCACGCCGCCCGCGTGTTCGATGGCGTTCACCACAAGGTTCACCAGCGCGCGACGGAGCGCCACGGGATCGCCGTAGACCTCGGCCTCCGCGGGCGCGTCGAGGGTGAGCGCGACGGCGCGCGTGCGGGCCGTTCCCTGCGCCTCGGCGACCACCTCGCGGGCGAGGGCGGCGAGGTCCATCGACTCGCGGCGGATCTCGTAACGACCGCTCGCCATGGCCGACAGGTCGAGCACGTCGTCGACCATGCGCAGCAGCGCGGCGCCGGCCTTCGCGATGACCTCCACGTCGTCGCGCTGCGCGGGCAGCAACGGGCCGTCGACCTCCTGAAGCAGCAGCTCCGAGAAGCCCAGAATGGCGTTCAACGGCGTGCGCAGCTCGTGGCGCAGCGTGGTGATGAGGGTCTCCCGTCGGCGCTCGGTGTCTTCGAGGCGCGCGAGGGCGTCGCGGTGCAGCGCGAGCTCGTCGGCGAAGCGACGTTGCAGTCGGTTGAACGCGGCCACGAGCTGCCCCACCTCGTCGCGGGCCTGCACGGGCAGCGGTTGCAGCGCGCGTCCCGCGCCCGCGGTCATGCGCACCACGCGGCGCAGAATGGCCTGCAGGTCGTTGGTGATGTCGCGCGCCACCACGAGGCTCACAGCCACGGCCACCGAGCCCATGAGCGCCATCGCCGCGAGGAGCTTCGCCACGAGCAGCGCCACCGCCCCGCGCCGCGCGGCGCCGCTCGGCAGCGTGGTGGCCACGACGAGTCGCGCACCGTCAGACTCACGGGTTCCGTTCGCGAAGGGCTCGACGGCCACGGCGAGGGCGTCGTCGTCGAGGGCCGCGAAGCCGCGCGCGCGCAGCGAGGCCACGCGCTCCACCGCGGGAGGCGCGGCGGGGGCCATGGGCACGGGGCGTCCGTCGGCGGAGACCACGGTCACCACACACCCGAGCGTCTGCGACACCTCGCGCGCGAGGAGCGCCCGCTGCTGCGAATCGAGGGGCTCCATGCGCGCCACGAGCGAGAGGGCCAGCAGCGACGCGCGACGCTCGGCCCGATCGCGCTGCGCGAGCACGGTGAGCTCGGCCCCCGCGAGCGCGGCACCGACCCCCGTGAGCGCCACGGCGGCCATCGTCGCGAGGGTGATGCGCCGGAGCAGGCTGTCGTGCTGCGGAGCCGTTCCGCGCTGGCCCTGCGGCGGGATCATCGTGGGGGACGCGACGGTACCGTGCGCCCGCGCGCGCGCCCAATTTCACGCCGCACCGCGCGCCCGGAGGTCTCTACACTCCGCGCACCATGGCAGAGCCCCTCCTCGCGACGCTCGATTGCGACTACGTGCAGCCCCAGCTCGCCGCCTCGTACCTCCGGGTGCAGCACGGCGAGGCGGCCTTCCTCGAAACCGGCACGGCGAAGAACCGCGACGCGCTCCTCGCGGCCCTCACCGCGCACGGTGTGGCCCCCGAGGCCGTGCGCTACGTGATCGTCACGCACGTGCACCTCGACCACGCGGGCGGCGCGTCGGCGCTGCTCTCCGCGCTCCCGAACGCGACGGTGCTGGCCCATCCGCGCGCGGCCCGTCACCTCATCGACCCTTCGAAGCTCGTGGCCAGCGCCCGCGCGGTCTACGGCGCCGAGCGCTTCGACGCCCTCTACGGCACCCTCGCCCCCATCGACGCCGCGCGCGTCGTGGCCCTCGACGACGGCGCCACCGTGCCCTTCGGCGATGCGCAGCTCCAGGTGATCCACACGCGCGGCCACGCGAACCATCACTTCGTGGTCGTCGACCCCGCGGCCTCGGCGGTGTTCACGGGCGACACCTTCGGCCTCGCATACCCGCGGCTCCAGCGCGCGGGGCGCTTCGCGTTCCCCTCGACGAGCCCCACGGATTTCGACGCGGCCGAAGCGCGTCGCAGCATCGAGCGCGTGCGCACCCTCGGCATGACCCGCGCGTGCCTCACGCACTTCGGAGCCTTCACCGACCTCGACGTGATCGCCGCGCAGCTCACCACCTGGATCGACCGCTCCGAGTCGCTGATGCACGCCGCCGCGCAGCGCGCGCCCTCGGAGGCCGAGGCGTGGCTCCGCGGAGAGCTCACCGCCGCGATGGAGCAGGCCGCCGTCGACGCGGGGCTCTCGCTCGACGCCGACGACCGCGCGCTCCTCGCGTTCGACACCGACCTCAACGCGCAGGGCCTCGCCTGGTCCGCTTCGAAGCTCCGCGGCGCGTAGCTCAGTCGCCGCGCAGCGATCGGTAGACCGCGACGTAGTCACCGACGCGGTGCTGCCACCCGAAGGGCTCGCGCATGCCGTTCTGCTGAAGCGCGCGCCACGACGCGCGAGACTCGCCGTGACCGTCGCCCCACTGGTCGAGGGCGTAGTGCAGCGCCCATGCGAGTCCCGATTCGTTGAAGTGGTCGAAGACGAAGCCGTTGCCCGTGCGGGCCTTGGGGTTCCACGTGCGCACGGTGTCGGCGAGGCCGCCGGTGCGGTGCACGATGGGGGGCGTGCCGTACGCGAGGGAGTACATCTGGTTGAGCCCGCAGGGCTCGTAGCGCGAGGGCATGAGGAACACGTCGCTGCCCGCCTCGATGAGGTGCGCGAGGTCTTCGCTGAAGCCCTTGTGGTAGGCCACGCGGCGCGGATGACGGTTCGCGAGATGGCGGAAGAAGTCTTCGTACTTCGGCTCGCCCGTGCCCAGCACCGCGAGCTGAAACGGACGGCGTCCAAGCGCGCGCGGGAGCACGTCGAAGCAGAGGTCGAGCCCCTTCTGCCACGCGAGGCGCGAGACGAGTCCCACGACGGGCACGCGTGGGTCGTAGGGGAGGCCCATGCGCTGGGTGAGCGCCTGCTTGTCGAGCTCCTTGCCCGCGAGGTCGTCGGCGCTGAAGGTGTGCGGGAGGCGCGGGTCGACGGCGGGGTTCCACTCGCGGTCGTCGATGCCGTTGAGAATGCCCATCACTGCGCGACCCCGCATGCGCAGGAACGGATCGAGCCCGACGCCGTGCGCGGGCGTGCAGATCTCGCGGGCGTACGTGGGCGACACCGTGGTGATCGCGTCGGCGTAGAGGATCCCCGTGAGGAGGAAGTTGATCCTCCCCTCGCGGAGCTGGTCTTGATGAAAGTGATGCGCCACCTCGCCGAGGCCCGTGTCGAAGAGGTGCTGCGCGCTGAACGTTCCCTGGTGCCCGATGTTGTGGATCGTGAGCACCGAGCGCGTGCGGGCGAAGAGCCGATCCCACGCGAAGAGGGTCTTGAGCATCAGGGGCAGCAGCGCGGTCTGCCAGTCGTTCGCGTGCACCACGTCGGGCGACCACGCGAGGTGCTGACAGGTCTTGAGCGCGGCCCACGCGAGGGTGATGAAGCGCAGGTGCTCGTCGGCGTCCTGCGTGTAGATCGACGGGCGGTCGTAGAGGGCCGGGCACCGCACGAAGTACACGGGCACGTCGCTGTCGGGCAGCGTCGCGGTGTAGATCGAGAAGGTCACCCGACGCGCGCCGAGGGCCACGGTGATGTCTTGAAAGAGCAGCTCGAAGGTGCGCCCCGGCGCGCGCACGCGGGGGTACATCGGCACGACGATCCGCACGTCGTGGCCGAGCGCGCGGAGGGCACGAGGGAGCGCGGCGCACACGTCGCCGAGGCCACCGGTCTTGGCGAAGGGAGCGACTTCGGAGCTGACGAAGAGGAGGTTCACGGTGCTCGGGCGACGCTATCGCGTCCGCACCGCGTGCCTGCAACAAACTGCTGCGCGAGGGGCGCGGCGCGGGTCAGAGCGCGGCGTTGCCGTAGAGGGTCACCGAGTTCGACCCGCCGAGGTTGAAGGCCACGTCGAAGCAGGTGGCGGGCACGCCCGGCGTGGTCGAGCGCACGGTGTACTGAAACTGCGTCAGCGTGCTGCCCGACCCGAAGCTCAGCGCCACGGGGTTGTAGGGCACGGTGATGAACCCGGGCCGCGCGGTCGCCGCGTTGATCGGAATGGTCGCCACGACGGTCGGACCGATGGAGAGGTCGATCGCGCCCGTGGTGGTCATGCCGGCGATCTGGCATCCGCCCGCGGTGCTCACCGAGAGCTGCGAGAGCGCGAGGCGCGCGGAGACGCCGTACACGCGCTGCGGCACCATGCGCGACCCGAGGATGAGGCGGTTGGAGAGCGCGAGCTGGTTGGTGTCTCCCTGCATCGGGAAGGTCACCGTGGTGGGCGTCGCCGTGCCTGCCATCGTGGGGCACGCGCACTGCGGTGACACGCCGAGTCCGCCGTCGACGGCCGTGAGCGCGGGGAGCTCGACGCCGTTCTCGGCGACCGTGAGTCGGAAGGGCGCCGTCATACCCGCCGAGTACGCGCTCACCATGAGGTACACGACGTCACCGGGCACCAGGTTGTCGACGGAGATCGTCGAGAGGATCTCGCCGCAGCCCCCCGCAGGCGTGCGCATGGCGCTCACGCACGACGCGCAGAGATCGCGGCTGTCGTCGTCGTTGCAGGCCAGCGGACGCGCGCCCGTGTCGCACGAGAGAAAGGCCGAGAGGATCGTGTCGTTGGAGCCGCAGAGCCCCGTGTTCGTCGACGCGAAGAGGCGCGTGCCGGCCTGCATCTGGTAGCGGAAGATCCGCGACGGGCCGAAGGAGCTGATCTGGCGCTGGGGACAGTTTTCGAGCGAGAGCGCGGGGGTTCCCGCGTCGACGGTGGTGCCCTCGATCACGCTCACGTGGTTGGCCGTGGGCGGAAGGGTCGTCACGCCGGGCAGCGCGCACGCGCCCATGGAGGCGTCGCGCACGCCCGCGTCGGCGGGGCCCATGTCGACGGGCACGTCGGGGCGCACGTCGACGGACACATCGGGCACGACGCGATCGACGGAGGCATCGACCACGTCGGCGCCGCCGTCGGTGCGACGTCCCTTGAGCACGTCGAGGTCGTAGCTGCACGCGGCGAGGATCGCAGCGCACGCGAAGATCAACGCGGGCGCGCGGGTCACAGCGAGCCTCCGAGCAGGAGCATTCCGCCGCCCTGCGCGGGCGCGAAGGAGAGCGACGGGGTGGTGGAGGGCTGCGCGGCGGGCGCGCGGCGCGGGCGCGTGAGGTCGAGCACGAAGGCCGTGATGGTGGCCGCGGCGAAGACCGAGGTGGCCACGAGCCCCGCGTTCACGAGCGACGCGCGGAGCGACATGTCGTCGATGTCGTCGGGGTCACATCCGCGGGTGGTCTGACCGCAGCCGCGCGCGAGGTCGTTGTAGCGACGGTCGGCGAGGAGCCCGATGGCGATGGTGGCCCCGCCCGCGACGGCGGTGAGCCCCGCGCCCACGAAGGCCGCCACGCGCCACGGACGCGCGGGCTCGGCCTGCACGATCACGGGCCGCTCGACGACGACGACGCGCGTGCGGGTGCTCTGCGCCTGCTGCTGCGCCGCGAGGGCCGCGGCCTGGTTCTGGAGCTCGACCTCGATGATGCGAAGGCGCGCTTCGACCTCGGCGCGGTCGGGCGCGGCGGGCACCTGATCGAGGTAGCGACGGAGGGCGACGTTGGCCTCGTTCCAGTTGTGGAGGCGCTCGTACGCAGTGCCGAGGTTGTAGAGGAGCTGCGGGCGACGCGAGAGCTGGTAGGCCTGGTCGAACTCGCGGGCCGCGGTGGCGAAATCACCCTGCGAGAACGCATCGCGACCGCGGATGAAGTGCTCCCGCGCGATCTGGTCGTTGGGAGAGGCCGGGGGCTGCGCCGAGGCCACCGAGGGTGCCCCCAGCACCCCGAGCGCGAACGCGAACGCGAACAAAGCCACGCGAGGCAGGACCATGGTGCGGACACTATAAAACACGTCGCGAAGATTTCGCTTTTTGTTCGCGGTCACGCGCGGCGATCGCCGAGACGTTCGAGCAGGCGGGGGAGCACCGGGGCGGGCACGAAGGGGGTCACGTCGCCGCCGAAGGAGGCCACCTCCTTCACGAGGGAGGAGCTCACGAAGAGGTACTCCTGCGCGGTCATGAGGAAGACCGTCTCGACCTGCGACGCGAGGTGATGGTTCATGCACGCCATCTGGAACTCGAAGTCGAAGTCCGCGACCGCGCGCATCCCGCGGATGAGCGCCGACGCGCCGCGGAGCTTCGCATAGTCGACGAGCAGCCCCTCGATCACGTCGACCTCGACGCGGGGGTCATCGCCCACGACCTCGCGCAGCAGGGCCACGCGCTCGTCGACGGTGAACACCGAGCTCTTGCGGGGGTTGCGCGCCACCGCGACGATGAGCGTGTCGAAGAGCGACGCCGCCCGACGGATGATGTCGATGTGCCCGTTGGTCGGCGGATCGAAGGACCCCGCGTACACCGCCACGCGGCGCGCGCGAAGGTCCGCGGGGAGCCCCTGCACGGGCGGGATCGACGGCGGCATCGAGGGCGGAATCGACGGGGGCATCGAGGGCGATCCGTTGGGGGGCGATCCCTCGGGGCGCGGGGCCACGGAGGCGGTGTAGAAGCTCACCGACGTGTCGCCGTAGTTCCGCGTGTCGGGCGCGCCGAGCACCTTCGCGGCCGCGGCGGGGAGCGTGACCTCTTCGCGCGACGCGTGCTCGACCACCACCGTCGCACCCGGCGCCAGGAGCCCCGCGGAGCACAGCGTGGCGAGGGCCTCGCGCTCCAGCAGATGCCCATACGGCGGATCGACGAACACCAGGTCGAAGGGCCCGGTGAGCAGCTTCGCCGAGCGTCGAACGTCGCGCTTGAAGAGGGTGAACTGCTCGGCGGGGCACTCCAGGTTCTCGAGGTTCGTCTCGATGGTCTGGCAGAGCCCGCGGTCGCTCTCGACGAAGGTCACGTGCCGCGCGCCGCGCGACAGCGCCTCGATGCCGAGGGCGCCGGTGCCCGCGAAGAGGTCGAGCACGCGCGCCCCCTCCACCCGCGCCGAAAGCACGTTGAAGACGGCCTCGCGCACGCGGTCGGTCGTCGGCCGCGTCTCGGCCCCCCGCGGCGGCCCGAGCAGCCGACGCGCACCCCACTGGCCAGCGATCACGCGCATGAGGTCAGAACGTGAGCCCGAGGTTCAGGCCGTTGTAGGTCGAGCCGATCACCGGGTTCAGCCGGAGCTGCGTGCGGCGCTGCTGCGCCTGCTGCGCGGGCGTCGGCGCCGCGTCGCTCTGGGCGCCGCCCGAGTTCATGGTGTCGATCACGATGAGGGCCGCGCCCACGCCCGCGATCACCGCGCCGCCGATGCCGAACGCGTAGGCCATCGTGCGGGCCGTGCTGTTCGAGTCGCAGAGGTTGTTCGCGAGCGCCGCGTCGGGGTTGTTGGCCGCGTCGGTGGCCGCGCGCGAGCACACGTCGGAGACCGACAGCGAGCGCGAGGGGTTGATCTCGTTGTCGTAGCGGGCCCACGCGGCGCCCTGGTCGCCGTTGCCGTTGAGCGCGTCCTGCGCCTGGCTGTTCGAGCGCACGAGCTGGATCACACCCACCACGCCCGAGACCACACCGAGCCCCAGCACGCCGAGGCCCACGTACCGGAGCACGTGCGAGCGCTGCACGGCGGTGCGACGCTGGAGCTGCTGCTGCGCCTGCTGGAGCTGCTGCTGCGCCTGCTGCGCGCGACGGGCGGCCTCCTCCTGCTGCGCGCGACGGGCGGCCTCTTCGGCCTGCGTGCGGAGCACCTCCTGCTGCGCCTGCATGTCGCGGTTGCCGATGGCCACGAAGAGCTGCTGCGCGGTGGTGCGGAGCACGTCGGGGCGCGCCTGGGCCACGGGCACGGTGGTGGCCTCGCGGTGCACCTCGCGGTGCGTGGCTTCATCCCAGAGGCTCACTTCGATGGAGAGCTGCGCGTTGCGACCGCGGCCCACGCGGGTGACCGAGCCGTAGATGTACTTCGTCGCGTGGATGTCTCCCGCGATCTGCGAGAGGCACTCGGGGCTCGTCGAGGTGCAGCCCACCATCGCGAACTCCTGGTCGAAGCCCGGGGTCGCGTCGCTGACCTCGTAGCCCGCCGCGCGCGCGGCTTCGCGCATGCCCGTGGTGAGGGCGTTGGCCGCGTCGGCGTCGCCGTCGGGCGCGCGCAGACCCACGACCTGCATCGCGCCGCGGTTGATCTGCTGGGCCCACGCGGAGCCTCCCATGAGCATCAGGCCGAGCGTGAGGCTGACTCCCAGGCGAACAGGGCGAGACGACATCGAAGAGCGCTCCATCGGTGATTGGGACCGCCGCCCGCGGAGGCGCTCCGCGGCGGTGCGGCGGCCATCATAGGGGAAACAAAACCCTCCGCGAAAGCCCGTAGCGTGTTCGGACGGGCGTTGCTGGCGCGCCGCGCGGCTTGTTAGTGTCCGCGCCCGTATGTCGTCAGAGATCGATCGCCTCGTCGATGCCGTGGTGAGCCGCGTTCAGCAGGAGCTCGGCCCGCAGGGTGCGAAGGGCACCGTCACCCCGAAGGTCGCCTCGGGCGGTGCTGCGCCCGTCACCCCGGGGGCCGGCGGTCGTCCGCGCCCCGACCTCGCGCGCATCATCGACCACACGCTCCTCAAGCCCGACGCCACGCGCGACGACCTTCGCAAGCTCTGCTCCGAAGCCGCCGCGTGGCACTTCTTCTCCGTGTGCGTGAACGCCGCGAACGTGCCCTTCGTCCGCGAGCAGCTCCGCGGGAGCACCGTGGCCGTGTGCGCGGTGGTGGGCTTCCCCCTCGGCGCGATGACCCCGAACGCCAAGGCCTTCGAGACCGCCGAGGCCATCCGCGCGGGGGCCGACGAGATCGACATGGTGCTCAACGTCGGCGCGCTGCGCTCCAGGGATTACGGCCTCGTGCTCGACGACATCGCCCGTGTGGTGGGCGCCGCGCAGGGCCACATCGTGAAGGTCATTCTCGAGACCTCGATGCTCTCGCGCGACGAGAAGGTCATCGCGTGCTCGCTCTCGAAGGCCGCGGGCGCGAGCTTCGTGAAGACCTCGACGGGCTTCAGCGGCGGCGGCGCCACCGTCGAAGACATCGCCCTCATGCGCGAGATCGTGGGCCCCGAGATCGGCGTGAAGGCCTCGGGCGGCGTGCGCACGGCGGGCGACGGCGACCGCATGGTGGCCGCGGGCGCCACGCGCCTCGGTGCGAGCTCCAGCGTCGCGATCGTCTCCGGCGGCACGGGCACCGGCGGCTACTGATCCGCCGCGCGCCTCTCCGCATCCCTCGTCAACGCTCGCAGAAATACTCGCCGTGGGCGCGGCCGTAGTAGGTCGTGACGCGCGTGCGGCGCTCGCCCGTGGCGCGCCCGTCGAGGCGGCAGAAGGCCCGCGACTCGATGGGGCCGTCGAGGAGTTCTTTGTTGTACTTCCACGTGCGCGCGGGGTCGCCGCACACGTCGCCGTCGACGCCCACCTCGATGACGTGGCGCACCTTCGCGCGGATCATCTGCTCCACGAGCGGACCGGGCGGCGCCCAGCTCACGAGCACCACGTCGGGCCTGTGCGTCTCCACCGCGCGCTTCGCGGGCATCACCACCACCTCGCGGCCCGGACGCAGCCCCGGAACGTCCACCGCGCGGAACTCCTCGCGGTCCTGCGCGCTCATGCGCCGCGCGGGCTTCGCCCACGACCCGTCGTCGCTCGCGATCACCTCGTAGCGAGGCCGTCCCGCGCGCACGCACCGCGAGAGGAACCCATCGCCCGCCGCCACTTCGAGCACGCGCGTCGCGCCGAGCGAGCGCAGCAGCGCGCGCAGCGACGACACCCACTCGCGCGTGGGCAGCAGGTACACCGGGCCCGGCGAGGCCATCTCGCACACCCACCACACGTCGCGCGGATCACACGCGCCCATCGCCGCCGCGAGCTCGGCCTCCGAGGGCAGTCGCCGCGATCCGTTGCGGTTCCAGAGGGTGTGCGCGAGGGCCTCGCGGGCGGCCCTGCGCTTCGCGGTGTCGCGGCCCAGGTTCACGATCGGCGGAACGGTGATCACGGCGCCTCGCGCACGATGCGGTAGACGCGCGGACAGTCGCCGCGCGGGTGTTCAAAGCGATAGCCCTGCCACACGAGCCACCACGGCCCGTGCTCGTCGTCTTGAACGAGAAAGGCCGGTCGCTCGGGGGTCATGAAGCGGTCGACGATGCGACGCGCGCCCGCGCCGCCCGCGGGGCCCATGCCGAGGTTCACGAAGAGAATGTCTCGCCGGTCGTGGAGCGCGAGCGTCTCGTCCAGCGCGTAGCCGCCCATGAGGATCATGTGGGAAGCGCCCGCGGTGCAGCGTTCGAGCTCGCGCGTGCGGGCCGTCTGCCGGCCGCGGTAGGTGTCCGCAGCGCGCGCGTCGACGCCGAGGGTGATCGCCGTTCCGTAGGCCAGCGCCGCCGTCACCGCGAGCGTCGCCACCTGGGGAACGAGCTTCGACGCCCACCCATCGCCCCGCATCGCCGCGCGCGCTTCGAGCACGAGGCCCGCGGTGATCGCTGCGCCTCCGAGCGGGGCCGTGAGCGTCCACCATCGGAGCTCGGCGTCGGCCGCGTCGTCGAGGGCGTCACCGTGCGCGAGAGCCTTCACCCCGCGCGCCGCGAGCCACGCGTAGAGGGCCACGTGCGCGATGCGCCACGGGAGCTCGGCCACCGCCACGGCCGCGAGCACCACCGCCGCGGGGATCAGCGGCACCACGTAGCGCATGTTGAGAAAGGGCCATCCCCACACGAACGCACCGCCCGTGTCGGCGCGCAGCACGCACGCGGTGAGCACGCCCGCGATCACCGCGGTGAGCATCCGTCGCGCGGCGCGGGCCTGTTCCGCAGGGCCGTCGAGCACCGTCGACGTGCGCGGCGTCTCGGCCGACGCGCGGAGCCCGAGCACGCCTGCGAGGAGCACCGGCGAGCACTGGAGCAGCGAGCGCACGAGCCAGTCGTTGAGGTACACGCCGTTGCCATCATCGGCGCGGGCGAACTGCGTACGAAAGCTCCCCATCGAGGCGACGAAGCCCCACAGCGCGCGGCCGTAGAGGGCGAACTTCTGGCTGAGCTCCGCGTCGGGGAGCACGGCCGCACATGCGCCGAGGGTCACCGTCGCGGCCACCGCGCGCGGCGAACGTCGCACGAGCCAGAGCAGCAGCGCGAAGCCCAGGGCCCACGGGAGCAGCGGTTTTACGCCTTCGAGAAAGGCGCCGGCGCTCTGGTTGTTCGTCGTGGGGTTGCACGAGTTCGCGTCGCAGGGGCCGTACGAGATGGGGTTCCACGCGCCGAAGCGGAGGTGGTTCACCCAGGCCATGAGCGCGATGGAGGGCGCCGAGCCGAGGCCCATCATCGCGCCGCGCACGAGGCGATGACGCCACGGGCCCAGCGAGATCGTGGCGAGGCCCACGAAGCCCCACGCGAAGGCCACGAGGAGGTGACTGCCCAGCGCGAGGCCCGCGCACGTTCCTGCGGCGAGGGCGTAGCGCGCGGTGTCGGCGAGGCGCGCGCGGCCGAAGCTCCGATGGGCGAGGTAGACCGCGCAGAGCATGAAGCACGCGGCGGGCACGAAGGGCGCGACCATCGTGGCCCAGAAGCCCATCGAGGTGCCGAGCACCAGCGTGTACGCCGCCCCCACGGCGACGGCGCGACGGCCCGTGAGCCGGTGCGTGAACGCGTAGGTCACGAGCGCCGTGAGCCCGAGGAGCAGCCAGATCATGCGCACGACGCCGCGGAATCCGCCGAGCCACGCCGCGGGCGCGAGCACGTAGCAGAGCGGCGCCGGGAGGATTCCCCAGGCCTGTCCGCGCACGTTCAAGAACCACCGTGTGTGGAGCTCGGGAAAGTCGTCGACGGGGCCGTTGTCGAAGCCGATGGAGCCGTGCGCCGCGATGGCGCGCACCTGCTCGAACCAGGTCATCGTGTCGACGTCGAAGTTCGAGTACCAGGGCGCGGCGACGATCACCGCGAGCAGCGCGATCCCCAGGGGAATCAACGCGTAGAGACCCTGCCGATCACGCCACGGGGAGCTCATCGTGAAGGGCCACGGCGATAGACCATCGCGCGCCGTGAAGGCAATGACAGCCACCGACGACTGAACATACGATCACGCCCCGTATGCGTCCCGTCGCGAACCCGCCGAACCCCTGGCACCGCACGCACATCGAGTGGGAGGGCGACGAGGCCCCGCCCGACGCGTCGCTCGAAGTGTTCGAAGAGCGCGCGAAGAGCATCCTGTCGGAGAACCACAGCCCCGACGTTCCCCATCGGTGGAGCGTGAACCCGTACCGGGGCTGCATGCACGCCTGCGCGTACTGCTACGCGCGCCCTTCGCACCAGCACCTCGGCTTCGGCGCAGGCACGGATTTCGACCGCAAGATCGTCGCGAAGGTCAACGCCCCGACGCTGCTCCGCGCGGCCTTCGAGAAGCGAAGCTGGACGGGCGAGCGCGTGACCTTCTCGGGCAACACAGATTGCTACCAGCCCCTCGAAGGCACGTACCGACTCACCCGCGCGTGCCTCGAGGTCTGCGCGGATTTTCGCAACCCCGTGGCGATCATCACGAAGGGCTCGCTCGTGCGCCGCGACCTCGATGTGCTCTCACGTCTCGCGGCCGACGGGTGCGCGCTGGTGCTCGTGAGCATTCCCTTCGCCGACGATGCGGTGCGCAAGAAGGTCGAGCCCTGGGCCGCCACGGTGGAGCAACGTTTCGCCACGCTGCGCGCGCTCTCCGACGCGGGTGTGCCCACGGGGGTGATGGTGGCGCCGATCATTCCCGCGCTGAACGATGGTGACGTGGCCGCGGTGCTCGAACGCGCGCACGAGGCCGGGGCGCGGCGCGCGGCGATGCAGCTCCTGCGGCTGCCCGCCGAGGTGATGGAGGTCTTCGACGCGCGCATGGAGGAGGCCTTTCCCGCGCGGCAGAAGCGCATGGAGAGCGCGCTCGTGCAGGTGCGCCTCGGGCGTCGCAACAGCAGCGAGTTCGGCGACCGCATGCGCGGCCACGGCCCCCGTTGGGAGATCGTGCGTCAGCTCTTCGCGCGCACGGTGGAGCGCCTCGGAATGAACCGCGACGCGCTCCCCACGCCGAAGCCCTTTCGCCGCGTGACGGCGCAGCGCGGCCTCTTCGACGAGTGACCTGTGCTCACGGCGCGGGCGCGACCGTGAGAGACGCGAGGGCGCTGCGCGACGGCGCGAAGAAGAAGCCTCCGCCGCGCGTGGTGACCCACGGCTCGGTGACCGTGACCGACACCGCGCGTCCGTCGGGGAGCACGCCGAGCGAGAGCCTGCGCGCACCGTGACGGGGCTGTCCGAGGAGCGCGTCTTGACCGGCGCCGGGCACGGGTGCGTCGTCGGCCACCACGAGCCCGCGCTGCAGAAACTCGAACTGCCGCACGATCGAGCCCTGGTAGCAGAGGAACACCAGCCCGCGGTCATCGCCCGGCCCATCGGCGACGGGCGCGTCGAAGCGCGAGGGGCTCACCGCACCGTAGGGAACCGAGCGCCGCACGATCACCCGCGCGCGATTGTCTTCGAACGACAGACGCTCGCCGAGGGCCTCGCCCACGTCGTCGCGCGGGTTCGTCTTGCGGATGTGCGCGCTGAACGGGCACCGCGCCCCCGCGGGATCGGCCTTCGCAGGCGGCGCGGCGACGGGCTGGCAGTCGTGCGCGAAGTCGCTCTCCTGCACGGGCGGCGCCTCGCGCTGGTAGCGAAAATCACTGTACGCACAGGCGTCTGCGAGCGTCGGGTCGTCGTGGTCGGCGCGCACCGTGGGAGCGCCGTCGGGCCAGCGTCCGAGGAGCCGCGAGGCCACGAGCGCGGGCGAGACCGCGAGCTGATCCGCGGCGCTGCGCACGAAGCGATGGAGCGCACCCACGTGCTGTCGCAGCACGCGCGCCACGAGGTACGAGCCGTGTTGCTGGAGCGTGTGCGCGGCGTCGTCGCGTCCGGTGAAGAGCGCATCGAGGGGCGCGAGTCGCTGACCGGGAACGCCCTCGAAACGGTTGCGCGCGGTGCGGCGTGCGGTGAGGGAACGGGGGCGTCCGTGGGCGTCGACGTACTGGCCCTCGAAGCCGGGGTTGGCCGCGCGCTCCGCGAAGCCGAAGTGCTCGCGTCCCTGAAGGTCGGTGGCGTCACCGCGGAGCTCGTCGACCACCGTGACGCCCGCGAGCAGCGCCTTCACGTCGGCCACGAACGCATCGAGCGCGGTGGAGGTTCCGCTCGCGAGGGTGAGCAGCGCGTGGAGGTCCGCCGCGCCCACGCGCCAGGGTGCGGCGGGGTCGTGCGGGTCGCCGTCACCGTGGAGCGACGCGCGCGCGGCCATGCCCTCGGAGAACGCGCCATCCCACGGGAGCGCCGCCGTCGCGGGGTCGAGCGCCACGAGGCCCGCGTGCGTGAACGCGACGGACATCCACCGCAGCGTCGCGGGGTCGAGCGTTCCCCCGTCGAGCTGCTCGCGCCGCGAGACCACCTCGCGCATCGAGGGGACATACCCTGTCAAAGCGCCGAGGACCCCGCGAAAGGCCGTCACGTCGGTGAACGCCACGAAGAGATGGTGCTGACACGGCTGCGCGAAGCCCGGGAACACCGCGCCCTGCACCTCGCCCGCCTCGACGCGCGGCTCGTTCGGAAAGAACAGCGAGTCCGCGGGGGCGAGGTCGTAGCGGTCGGAGGTGGGCATCGGCGGAGGTTCCTTCAGGGCGTCGGCAGCGTGAGCACGGGCGTGCGGTTCGCCGCGAGGAACACGAGACGCGGCGGCGTCTCGCGGGGCATCTGCGCTTCGACGTCGCGCGCGAAGGCGGCCGCGTTGAGGTCGGTGTTTCCCGCGGCGATGCGGGCCTTCACGGCGGCGATCACGGCGCGGGTGAACATCTCCGAGACCGCGTAGTCGCCGGCGACGGAGAGGAAGCACACGGCGGGGCGCTCCTCGGGCTTGAGCCGTCGCGTGCGGTTGGAGAGGGCGCCGGGCGCGGGCCTGAAGTCGGGCGACGCCGCGCGGAGCTCGATGCGGTCGAAGGGGCGGGTGACGCGCACGCCGAAGGCCGTGCGGGGCAGCGCGCGGGGCAGCGTCACGTCGGCGTCGCGGGTGACGCCGCGCACGGTCACGCGGTCGAGGGAGAGCGGTGACGCGAGGCCTTCGAGGCGGTCGGCGAAGGCCCCGTCGAGCACCTGCGCGCGCACGGCGTCGGTGAGGTTCACGAGGCGCTCGCGCACCTGCGGCGAGAGGAAGCGGTCGTCGTTGAACTCGGCCACCGTGTCGGGCCACGCGCGCAGCGGGAGGGCGCGGCGGTAGGCCGGGAGGTTCGTGAGCACGGCGAGCTCGGCGACGTCGTAGGGGAGCATCCGCGAGGTGCGGCGCACGATCTCGCCGGCCTGCGTCGCGGCGTTGCGACCGAGCGCGCGCCACGCGTTGAAGTCGCGCTGGAGCCTCGTGGGCATCGGCCTTCGCAAGCTCCCGCCCGTCGCCGCGCCGCCGCCCTGCCCGTCACCCCGATGGGGCACCTCGAAGAGCGAGTCGCTCATGCCGCTGCCGTGGCACGCATCGATGAGCACGAGCACCTGCACACCCGCGCGTTCGGGCACCGCGCTGTAGAGATCGGCGAGCTCGTCGTCGAGCAGCGGGCGGTCGTAGAACGCCAGAAACTGCTGCTGCGTGTCGAAGTTTTTGGGGTTCTCGGGGTCGTCGTCGCGCACGTCGTCGTCGACGCCGAGCTGATAGATCGCCCCGTGTCCCGCGAAGTACACGACCACCAGGTCGCCCGACGCGCTCGCCTCCAGCGCAGCGAGAAGGTCTGCGCGAAACTGCGCTGCCGTCGCGGCCTCCCGGAGGCGCGGTCCCGGCGCGGCCTCGAAGCCCAGCGTCGCCGCGAGCGCAGCGACGGCCTTCGCGTCGTCCTCCGCCGACGTGAGCCTCGGCAGCGTGTACAGCGGGTACGCCTTCGGGTCGCACTCGCTCGCCCCGTACGCGATCAGCGTCTTCTTCATGGTGATTCCCCCCGTTCGAACCCGTCACACCGTCGTCGTCACCCTCGCACGAGCATCGCCGGATGGTTCTGCGCGTCGGGAATCTCATCGGGCATCACCCGCGGCAGCACCGCGCTGAACTCCACGCCGTCTCCCTCCGCGGGCGCGCGCACCGTGAGGGCGCCGCCGTACCGCACGATCAGCACCCGCGCGATGCCCAGCGCGATGCCGTAGCCCCGGTGCCTCCGTGCGCCGTGCGCGTCGGTGTCTTCGAGCGCGAGCGATCGCTCGATGCGCGCGAGGGCCGTGGCGCGCTCGTCGGCCGCGATGCCGCGGTCGCGCAGGGTGACCTCGTAGAACCACGCGTTGAGCGCCGCGCCGCGCACCTCGATGGGCACATCGGGCCGCTGGAGCGCGCCGTTCGTGAGCAGGTTCGCGAAGGTCGACCGATGCCCCGCGGCGGCCATCACCTCGCACGCTTCGAACTCGAAGCGCGGGGTGGCAACGTGTTGCACCCCGTGGGTCTCGACGGTGGCGCGGGCCTCGTCCCACGCCTCGCGCAGCAGCGACTCGATGGACACGGGCGCGAGCGGCTCGCGGCGACGCAGCGCCGTGGCGTGCTCGTCGGCCATCGTGTGCAGACGACTGCGGGCTTCGAGCGCGATGGCGCTCATGTCGTCGAGGATCTCCAACGACGCGGCGTCGAGGGGCTCTCCCACGCGCAGGTGCTCGTCGCGCACGCGGCGGATCTCGGTGAGCGCGAGGTCGAGCGCCGTGAGCGGCGAGGCCACGTCGTGGGCGAACTTCACCGTCGCGAGGCCCGTGGTCATCAGCCGCGCGGCCCGTTCGAAGACCTCACGTTCCTTCTGAAAAACAGCCACTTCGCGCGAGAGCTCGGCCATCTCGCGGGCCCGCTGCGCGCGCTCGGCGTTCTGCTTCCCCACGGTCACGATGAGCCCCTGCGCGAGGAGCGTGAGCCCGGCCTGCACCGCCACGAACGACACCACGGCGCCGCGGTCGGGCAGCAGCCGCGCGACCGTCGCAGGCGCGAGCCACCACGCCAGCACGAGACCCGCGTCGACGACCACCGCGGGCGCGAGGTACTGCCGTCGGAGCAGCGCGCTGTCGTAGAGGTAGCGCGTGTCGTTGAAGATCCACGCGACGAGGATCGCGATGGCGAGGGGCGCGAAGAATCCGCCCACGAGGAGCCCGAGCACGTAGAGCCACGTGAGGTGCGCCGCGCCCTGGAGCGTGAGCATGCGCCAGAAGCGCGGACGGTCGCGGGCCATGAGCGGCGCGCGCACGGCCACGGTGAGCGACGAGGCCACGAGCAGACACGCGAACGCGAGCGCCACGCCCGCGCCGCCGAGGTGCGACCACGTGCCGGTGAGCGCGCGGTGCGGACCGAACGCGAGCGCCGAGGCCACGAGCGCGAAGACCACCGCGGCGCCGATGTTCGCGGGCGAGAAGCCGTCGCAGAGCGTGGCGTACTCCTCGGGGTCGTCGAACACGTCGCTGCGCGGCGGCGGCAGCGAGCGCTGCGCGAGCACCACGCGCTCGGGGGAAACGTTGGCAGCGGGCGGGAGCGAGGTGCTCACGGAAGCAGTCTCCGCGGCGCGAGGGCGCCGTCGTGCAGAAAGGGTCCCCACGCGGGCCACGCGGCGCGGGCGTCGTCGCACGCACCCACGTAGCGGTCGAGGGCCGCGCGGTCGTCGGGTGCGTTCTCGTAGGCCTCGCGGAGTTCCCACGTGCGGCCGTAGCGAAGGGCCCAGTGTTCGGTGGCGGCGAGTCGCGCGTCGTGGTCGGCCGAGCCGTCGAACACGAGCCAAAGCGGGAGGCAGCACAGCAGCGCCTGCATGCCCGACGCGAGGTCGACGCGCGCGTCGCTGTCGTCGTCGGCGCCCTGCCCCGCGACCATGCGACCGAGCACCGTGGTGTACCGCAGCGACGCCGCCGCGCCGCGCAGGGGAAGCGCGAACCCCGTGGCGAGCGCGCGCATCGCGCAGGCCGCGAAGAGCGACGGGAGGCACGGCAGCACCGCGGGCGGCACCGACGCGCAGCGGGCCAGCGGGTCGAGGCCCCGCGCGCGGTCGGCGTCACGGTCCGCGAGGTTGTCGGCGAGGTCGATCATGGCCTGCGTGAGGTCGAGCACGGCGCCGCAGCGGTCGAGGTGTTCGCCCGTGAGTCCGACCGAGACCGCGAGGGGCTCGGTGAGGCTGCGGTGCGTCGATCCGCGGCGGCGCTGGAGGGTCTCGTCGGTGGCCGCGAGCGCGTCGAGGAGCCACCCCCGCACGGGCGCCTCGATCGGGTCGAGGAGCGCCAGCGTGCCGGGGTTGCGGACCGTGCGAAAGCGCGCGTCGTCGGTCATCGGGCGGGGCGTGGGCGAAGGGCTCAGGGAATGGGGCGGTGCGGACGGTCGTGCTCGCGGATGAGCAGGCGCACCTGGTCGACGAAGGTGGTCTGCGTCATCGCGAGCTTGAGGTACGCGCGGTAGGCGGCGAGGGCCTTCTCGCAGAACGCGTCGACCTTCGCGGCCTCGTTCGCATCGCTGAGGTCTTTGTTCTGCAGCAACGCGATGGCCTCGCGCACCTTCGGCGAGAGCACCGGCTGACCGCTCGCATCGAGGCGGAACATCATGCCGCCGAGCTTTTCGAGCGTGCCGAGGAGCGGCTCGTTGAGGATCCACACGGTGGCATCGTCGGGCAGCGACGACTTCGCCGCGTTGGCGTCGGCGTTGGCGTCGGCGTTGGTCGGCGCCGCGGCCGTCGGCGTGACCGTGAGCGTCGCGCCGCCCGCGTCGGGCAGCTTCGTGGTGATGGTGTCCGCCGCCGTGGAGGCGGTGGTTCCCGTGGCGGGCGCGGTGGTCGCGTCCGTCGCGGGCTGCGTGGTGGGGGTCGTGGTCCCCTCCCCCTGGGGATCTCCGATCGACATGGACCGCACGCTATCCAGACTTTCGCCCACAACACCAGCGCGAACACGCAGGAACGCAGGCCCGCACCGACACGGGGCGCCCCCACGCACGTCGCGGAGGGTGATTTCGCGCCGCTTCCCGCGGTGTGCACGGGTGTGTTACTCGCCCACGGCGATGCTCGACACGCGCGCGGACGCGGGCACCTACTGGCGTCGGATCACGCGCTTCGCGTGGCGCGGCGAGCTCCCGAAGGAGCACAACGAGGTGCCCACCTGGGCCCTCGCGCTGCCCTATCGACTCTGGAACCACGAGGTCCGCTACGACGGACGGACCTTCGAAGACCTCCAGGCCGGGCGCGTCTCGCCCGCGCTCCGACGGCTCCTCCCGCTGCGCGCGCTGTACCTCTGCTTTCTCTATCTCTGGCCGGTGGTGAGCTTCTTCCGCGCGCTGCGCCGCGGTCGTGCGTGGCGCGCGTACTGGCGCCTCGCGCTGGGCTTCCCCGAGCTCGCCGTCTTTCACCCCGCGAGCGACTACACCGACGCCGAAGCCCGCTGGACGCGCCCCGATTTCTCCCTCGCGATGTACTACGCCTGGCGCTGGAACCGCGACCGTCCCGCGTCGCTGCGCCTCGACGACAAGCGCTTCTTTCTCGACGAGTGCGCGCGCGCGGCGATCCCCACGCCGCCCACGCACACGCCCGCCGAGGCCATCGCCCGCGGCGGAACGTTCATCGTGAAAGATCCGCAGCGCGACCTGGGCTTCGGCGTCGCGAGCTTCACCGCCGACGAGCTCAAGGCCCTCGGCGACGAGGCCTCGGCGTTCATCATCCAGACGAAGCTGCGCAACCACCCCGAGCTCTTGAAGGTCTTTCCCGAGACGGCGCCGCTCTCGTCGCTGCGGGTGATCACCACGCTCGATCCGAAGACCCGCGAGGCCCACGTCTCGCGCTGCGCCATTCGCATCGGGCGCGCGGGCGTCGACGCCGACAACACCGCGCAGGGCGGCATCTGGGCGCAGATCGACCGACGCACGGGCAGGGTGCTCGCGGGCGTCACGAAGAAGACCTTCGGCACGTGGAACGGCGGCGCCCCCGTGCGCTTCGGCGAGCACCCCGACACGAAGCGATCGTTCGTGGGCATGCGCGTTCCGTGGTTCGACGAGGGACGGCTCGTGGCCCTGCTCGCCCATCGACGGCTCGCGCCCGACGCGCTCTCGCTCGGCTGGGACATCGCGATCTCGGCCTCGGGACCGCTGCTCCTCGAAGTGAACGTCTGGACCACCTGCTACGACTACGATCCCCCCGACGACGCGTTCACCCCCGCGTGCAGGCTGATCCTCAAGGAGCTTCACGGCGGCACGATCCCGCCGCCCGCGCGCGTGCAGACGGGTTCCACGCGGCGCGTGAGCGGAGTACCCTCCGCCGCACCATGAAGCCGAGAGCGCTCAACGAGGGCGTGCTTGTGATGTACGGCGTGATGGCGGGCGGCGCGCGCTTCCTGCTTCCGCCGATGTTCGACGTCCCGGTGGTGCGCATGCTCCGCGCGGCCATGTTCGAGCGCATGGCGCGGGCCCGCGGCGTGACGCTCACGGCCAGCGCGCGGCGCATCCTCGTCGACCTCGAAGAGTCCACCACGATCCGCGGGAACGTCACCCAGGGGCTCCGCTGGGTCTTCGACCGCCTCGTGCCCTACAGCCGTCTCGTCGACGCCTCGGGCAACCTCTTTCGCACGTGGGGCGCGGGCGCGCTGATGCTCCGCTACCTCGACGAGCACCGCCCGGCCAACGACGCGGTGATGGGTGACATCGAAGCCGAGCGCGTGCGGGCGGGTCTTCGCGCGGCCCTCGCGGTGCTGGAGCTCGACCAGGCGAAGGCCATCGCCGAAGAGGCCATGGTGCCCATTCGCAACGTCGATCAGATCCCCGGGCTCACGCGCATCGAGCGGTGGACCGAGGCCCTCTCCGCCGCGGCCGCCGAGCTGCCCGCCGCGTGGATCGACGCTGCGGAGCAGACCTTCCTCGCCACGCTGCGGAAGTACCAGCAGCCCGTCACCGGCGACGAGCCCACGCGCGCCCGCATCACGTAGCGACGGCCCGCGGGCTGGTGTATACGCGCGGCTCCCCACCGCACAGGAGCGCCGCAGCCCACCATGCCGTCGTTCGACGTCGTCTCGAAGGTCAACTCGATGGAGGTCGAGAACGCCCTCCAGCAGTCGCAGCGCGAGATCGCGACGCGCTTCGACTTCCGCGACACCGGCACCACGATCGAGCGCAACGCCGAGGGCATCGTCGTGACGGCCAACGCCGAGAGCCGCGTCGAGGCCGCCCTCGACGTGCTCAAGGGCAAGATGGTGCGCCGCAACGTGTCGCTGAAGCACCTCGATCCGCAGAAGGTGATCCCCGGCGGCAAGGGGATGTTCCGCCAGGTGGTGAAGATCAAAGAGGGCATCGACCGCGACAACGCCCGCACGATCGTCGACCTGGTGAAGAACTCGAAGCTCAAGGTGCAGGCGGCCATCCACGAAGACGCCGTGCGCGTGACGGGCAAGAACCGCGACGACCTCCAGGCGGTGATCCAGCTTCTGCGCGGCACCGAGCTCCCGATCGAGCTGCAGTACAACAACTTCCGCGAGTGACCGCTCGCGCGCATCGCCCACACCTCATCGTCGGCCGCGCCACGCGGCAGACTCCACGGCCCGCATGACCCGCAAGATCCATTTCGTCTCCCTCGGGTGCCCCAAGAACCGCGTCGACACCGAGGTGATGCTCGGCGTCGCCACGGGCAACGGCTTCGAACTCACCGCCGACCCCTCGGAGGCCGAGTACATCGTCGTCAACACCTGCGGCTTCATCGGCCCCGCGAAGGAAGAGAGCATCGACACCATCCTCGAGATGGGTCGCTTCAAGGAATCGGGACGCTGCGAGAAGCTCGTGGTCTCGGGCTGCCTCTCGCAGCGCTACCCCGAAGAGCTCTCGAAGGAGATGCCCGAGGTCGACCACTTTCTCGGGTCGAGCGACATGCTCAAGCTCCGCGACGTGCTGGAGGGCGGCGCCGAGCGCATGCTCGTGGGCAACCCCGCGCACTACACCCTCCGCGCGACCGATCCGCGCGTGCTCTCGCAGGCCCGCCACAGCGCGTACCTGAAGATCGCCGAGGGCTGCAACCGCACGTGCTCGTTCTGTGCGATCCCTGCGATCCGCGGCAAGCAGCGCAGCCGCTCGCTCGAAGACATCGTCGAAGAGGCCACGCGCCTCGCCGACGCGGGCACGCTGGAGCTCAACATCGTCTCGCAGGACACCATCGCGTGGGGCCGCGACCTCCCCGGTCGCCCGACGCTCGCGTCGCTCATCACGGCGCTCGGTGAGGTGAAGGGACTCCGCTGGCTGCGCGTGCACTACCTCTACCCCGAGACGCTCACCGATGAGCTCGTCGAGGTGATCGCCACGCACCCGAAGGTGGTGCGCTACGTCGACATGCCGCTCCAGCACGCGAGCGACGCGATGCTCCGGCGCATGAAGCGCGGCCACGGCGGTGCGCGGCTCCGCAAGGTGGTCGAGACCGTGCGCAATCGCATTCCCGGCGTGGTGTTCCGCACGGCCTTCATCGTGGGACACCCCGGCGAGACCGACGCCGACTTCAAGGAACTCTGCGACTTCGTGCAGTGGGCCGAGTTCGACCGCGTGGGCGTGTTCCGCTACTCCGACGAGGAGGACACGGGCAGCTTCACGCAGGACGCGAAGGTCACCAAGAAGGACAGCGCCGCGCGGCACCGCAAGCTCATGGCCCTGCAGCGCCCCATCTCGCGCAAGCGCAACCGCGCCCTCGTGGGACAGCACCTCGAAGTGCTCGTCGACGGCGCGAGCAGCGAGCACGAGTTCGTGCTCCAGGGACGCCACGCGGGCCAGGCCCCCGACATCGACGGCGTGGTGTACCTCTCGGGCGCCGAGGTGCGCCCCGGCGAGATGGTGACCGTCGAGGTCACCCAGAGCGCCGACTACGACCTCGTGGGCGAGGTGGTGCTCGACGACGGCGCCGCCGCGTCTCCCGCGGGCGAGAAGAAGCCCGCCCCCGCGAAGCCGAAGCGCAAGGTCGCGCTCCGCGTCACGAACTGACCTCCCCGGACATTCCCCGTCACCCGTTGCGAAGCCGCGCGATCTCGGCGCGCAGTCGCTCGACCTCGTCGCGCGCGGCCTGGGCCTCGGCCATCGCGCGCTCCTTCGCCGCACGCTCGGCCTCCTTCGCAGCGCGCTCTTCTTCTTCGGGCGTGGGCCACAGCGCGGCCCCATCGGGGTCGTCGGCGATGCGCAGGCGGCGGCGTCCGTCGGTCACCACGAGCCACGCGCCGAGCTCCTCGGAGAACGCAGGGCCCTCGCCCGCGTACACCCGTCGAAACTGCCCGCCCACGCGACGCCACACCTGAAGCAGAAAGGCCTCGCGGCGACGGGTTCCGGGCATTCCGCGCAACAGCGGGTCGAACACCCAGAGCTCGCGCGTGCCGCTCGCGGCGTACTTCTCGGGCTTGTCGCGGTAGTCCTCGCGGGCGGTGCCCTCGCCCACCACCTCGACGCAGACGCGCGGCGGGTGATGGCCCTCGACCCACGTGCGCACGCTCTTCTCTTCGAGGTCGAGCGGCGGCGCGGGCTCCACGAGGTACACGTCGGGATCAACCCCCACGCGCGGATGCGCCGCGTCCCAGCGCACGGCGACGTTGCCGCTCACGAGGGCGTCGGCGCCACGACGGCGGCACCACGCGGCAAGGATCAGCTTCAAGAGGTCGCAGATCGCGACCTGGAGTGGGTTCTCGGGCATGCGCGGCTCGTTGTCGTCGAGCTCCCACCGCACGCTCCACGACGGCACCTCGTAGGTGATTTCCACGCGCTTCACGGGCTCTGACGCCATGGGTTTTTTCTATCACGACGCGCGGTCGTCGAAGGCCCTCGCGACGTTTTCACTTCTCCCGCGACGACACCCCCGACACCCTCCACGCCGCAGGGAGACACCATGCACGCCGACGAACTCCTCGCGCGGTTCCACACGGTCCGCGCGCGCACCGAGCGCCTCGCCGCGCCGCTGTCGCCCGAAGACCAGAACCTCCAATCGATGCCCTCGGCGAGCCCGGTGAAGTGGCACCGCGCGCACACGACCTGGTTCTTCGAAGAGTTCGTGCTCGCCCCCCGCGGCGTTCCCCGCGTCGACGACCGCTACGGCTACCTCTTCAACTCGTACTACAACGCCGTCGGACCGCGGCACCCGCGGCCTGCGCGCGCGATGCTCTCGCGTCCCTCGGCCGACGAGGTGGGCGCCTGGCGACGCGCCGTCGACGCCCGCCTCGACGCCCTCGTGCGCGCCCTCGATCCGCTCGCCCTCGCGCAGCTCACACCGCTCCTCGAACTGGGCCTCTCGCACGAGGAACAGCATCAGGAACTCCTCCTCACCGACCTGCACCACGCGCTCGCGCAGAACCCGCTGCGCCCGGTGTACACCGCCGCGCCCGCAGCGCCGATCGCCGCCGCCCACGACGGCGACGCGTGGGTCGAGCACCCCGGCGGGCTCGTCTCCGTGGGCCACGCGGGCGACGGATTCGCCTTCGACAACGAGGGCCCGCGGCACCGCGTGTGGCTCGAACCCTTCGCCCTCGCGACCGCGCCCGTACGCGTGCGCGACGTGCTCGCCTTCGCGCGCGACGGCGGCTACGAGACCCCGTCGCTCTGGCTCAGCGAGGGGTGGGATTTCGCCCGCGCACACCACCTCGACGCGCCGCTCTACCACCGCCTCGACGGCGACACCGCGCACGCCTTCACGCTCCACGGCGAGTGTGCGCTCGACCCCGACGCGCCCGCCACGAACCTCTCGTACTTCGAAGCCGACGCGATCGCGCGCTACCTCGGCGCGCGGCTCCCCACGGAGTTCGAATACGAAGCCGCGTGCGCCCACGCCGAGGCCTCGCCGCACGACGGACACCTCCTCGACGCCGACCGCGACGCGCCCCTCGACCTCGCGCCGCGACCGCACACCCGCGGCCTCCACGGCGCCGTGTGGTGCTGGACCGCGTCGAGCTACGAGCCCTTCCCCGGCTTCGCGCCGGCCGCGGGCGCGGTGGGTGAGTACAACGGCAAGTTCATGGTGAACCAGCGCGTGCTCCGCGGCGGATCGATGTACACCCCGCGCGGCCACCTCCGCGTCACGTACCGGAACTTCTGGCACGCCGACACGCGCTTTCAACGCACCGGCGCCCGCCTCGCGCGCTCGCTGTAACCGCTGCGCCACGACGCGCGAAGTAGGGACCACCGTGACCACCCCCGACGCCGACTCCGCGCTCACCGCACAGATTCTCGAAGGCCTCCGCGCGAGGCCCCGCACGCTGCCCTGCGCGCTCCTCTACGACGAGCTCGGCTCGACGCTCTTCGAAGCGATCACGCGGCTCCCCGAGTACGAGGTCACGCGCGCCGACGTGCGCCTCCTCGACGCGCACACCGCCGCGGTGCTCGACGCGCTCGCCTCGCCCGTCGAGGTCGTGGAGCTCGGTCCCGGCGCGGGGCTCAAGGCGCTGCGCGTGCTCTCGATCGTGGCCGCGCGGCAGGCCCACACGGTGTTCACCGCCGTCGACATCTCGCGCGAGGCCCTGCTCGGATGCGCACGCACGCTCGAAGCGCTGCCCACCGTCGAGACCCGCTGCGTCGAGGCCACGTACCTCGACGGGCTCTCTCGCGCGCCGCGCGTCGCGGGCACGAGGCGCCTCGCGCTCTTTCTCGGCAGCAACCTCTCGAACTTCGACCGCGACGAGGCCCCGCGCTTTCTCGCCGACGTGCGCGCGCGCCTCGAACCCGGTGACGCGCTGCTGCTCGCGACGGACATCGGGCACGATGCGGCGCGGCTCGTGCCCGCATACGACGACGCCCTCGGGGTCACGGCGGCCTTCAACCGCAACGTGCTGCTGCGGCTCAACCGCGCGTGGGGCGCAGACTTCGACCTCGGCGCCTTCGCCCACGAGGCCCGATGGAACGCCTCCGCGCGACGCATCGAGATGCACCTCGTCGCGACGCGCGCCACCGTCGCGACGCTCCACGGCGAGCGCTTTCACTTCGCCCCCGGCGACACGATCTGGACCGAGTCGAGCCATCGCTTCGCGCTCGACGAGCTCCGCGCGTGGGCCCGCGCCGCGGGCTACGACTGCACACACCAGTGGACCGACGCCGCGTGGCCCTTCGCCCACTCGCTCCTCGTCGCCGTGTGAGCGACGGAGCGCTCCCATCCCCCAAAATCTCCACACCCCCACGAGAGGAACACCCCGATGCCGCGCATGCAGGCCCGATGGAACGGCGCGCTGATCGCCGAGAGCGACGACGTCGTGATGGTCGAAGGCAACGCGTACTTTCCGCCCGAGGCGGTGTCGCACGCACACCTTCGCCCGAGCGCGACGCACACCGTCTGCGGGTGGAAGGGCACCGCGAGCTACTACGACCTCGTGGTCGACGGCGCGGTGAACCGCGACGCCGCCTGGTACTACCCCACGCCCCACGACGCCGCGGCGCACGTGCGCGGACGCATCGCGTTCTGGCGCGGCGTCACCGTCTCCGAAGCGCGCTGAGCGAGGCGCCCGCGCGTTCCCCCACCCGTCGCGCCCGCACCTCCGACCGTCTCCCACCGCGACGATCGGAGGCGCGCGTCGCTCGCTCAGCGACGTCCGCCGTTGCCCGCAGGCGCAGGCGTCGGAGCGCCCGTCGACGGAGCCGCACCGCACGATCCCGACGCGCCGCACGACGCGGCCTGACCCGCCGTGGAGGGCGCCGCTGCGGGCGCAGGCGCGGCCGTCGAGTGGGCGCCGCACGACCCCGCCTGTCCGCTCGATTGCGCGGCGCTCGTGGCCATCGCGGGCGCAGCAGGCTGCGTGGTCGAGCACGCGGGGAGCGCGGTGCCGAGCGCGGTCGACACCATCATCAGCAGCGTGGCACGGAGTTCGGTCTTCATCGGAGTTCGTCTCGCTCTGCGCGTCGCACGGCGCGTCTCCATCGACGCGCAGCGGAAGGCGATCGCTCCTTCGTCACAGAACGCTCGGCGGTTACAGCGCGCGAAATCTTTCTGCGTCTCGTCACCGCCCGTAACCGTCACGCCCCCTTCGACGAAGGAGCGCGAGTCGCACGCCGCATCGGCCGCGCATCACCACGGAGCCGCTCCATGACCACGCCCCTTCGCCTCGCGCTCGCCCTCTCGCTCTCGCTCGTGACCTCGTCGGCCCTCGCGCAGAACGCGCCCACCGCGCCCGCCCCCACCGCGCCTGCGCCCGCGGCGGGCGTGCAGCGCTTCGAGCTCCGTCCCACGGGGCAGTCGCGCGTGCTCTTCACGTCCGACGCGCCGCTCGAAACCGTCGACGGCATCTCGACCAGCATCGCGGGTCACGTGACCGTCGACACGGCGAACCCGTCGCACGCGCTCGAAGGCAGCTTCGAAGTGTCGGCCACGTCGCTCCGCACCGGCGTCGACCTCCGCGACGAGCACCTCCGCGGCGAGAGCTGGTTCGACGCGGCCCACCACCCCACGATCAACCTCGCGCTCACGGGCACCTCGCTCGCCGCGCCCCTCGCGCCCAACGCGCCCGCGCGCGGCACCGTCACCGGACGCTTCACGCTCCACGGCGTCACGCGCCCCGTCACCGTGCGCACCACCGTGCGACGCATTCCGCTCGGCCCCGAACACGCGGGCCTCGCCAACATCGGCATCGACGCCGACATGCTGCGCATCCAGGGCGAGTTCGACGTGGCCCTCGACGACTACGGAATCCGCGTGCCGACGATCCTCCAGCTCAAGGTGTCGAACACCATCCACGTGCGCGTCGACCTCACGGCGTACCGCGCGCGGCCCTGACGTCGGCGCTCACTCCGCCTCGCGCATCGCCGCGCGGATCTCCGCCGCCACGTGGTCGATGAACGCGCGGATCCGCGGCGTCGCGCGCAGCTCGGGCAGCGTGAGGATCCACAGGTCACGACGCGCGAAGGGATCCTTCGGCCCCACCCGCACCAGCGACGGATCGGCCTCGCCCTCGACGCACGCGAGAAACTGCACGCCCACGCCCGACGCGATGAGCTCGTGCATCCCCGCGGCGCTCACGTCGACGCGCAGCGCCACCCGCGCGCCCGGCGCATGCTGCGCGAGCCACGCGTCGAGCCAGTTCATGTCGAGGCGCTCGTCCCACGCGATCCACGGATAGGCCCCGAGCGGCGCATCACGGCCCACGCGGTCGACGAGCGCGCGCGCGGCGTACACGTCGAACTGCATCGCGCCGATGCGCTGCCCCACGAGGTGCTCGGGCGGGCGGTTGTTCATGCGCAGCACCACGTCGGCCTCGCGGCGCGGGAGCGACACCTCGTCGTCGGTCGCCGTCACCGTGAGCGCCACGTTCGGATAGCGCGCCACGAACGACGTGAAGGCCTCGCGGTACGCGCGGAACACGAGCTCCATCACCGACACGCGCAGCGGACCGGAGAGGCGCTCATCGCGACCCGCCACGCGGCCTTCGAGCGCGAGGGTCTCGGACTCCAGACGCGCCGCCACGTCGACGAGATCCTGCCCCGCGGCGGTGGGCGTGAGGCCCTCGGGCGAGCCGTCGAAGAGGCGCGCGCCGAGCCGCTGCTCCAGCGCGCGGATGCGCCGTCCCACCGTGGTGTGGCTCACGCCCAGCGCCTCGCCCGCGCCGCTCAACGTACGCGCGCGGGCCACGGCGAGCGCGTAGCGGAGGTCGTCCCAGTCCATCGCTGTGCATCGTCGCACAGCGGGTGCACGAACACGCAGATTTCCCGTGGGCGAAGGGCGATCCAGAGTCTGCCGCCATGAGCGAACACGAGCTGACGATGCGCGCGGCGCTGGTGCCCGCGTACGGTGATCCCTCGGTGGTGACCGTCGGGAACGTCACCCGTCCGACGCCCGGACCCGGCGAACTTCTCGTGCGCGTGAAGGCCGCCTCCGTGTCGTCGGGAGACGCCCGCGTGCGTGCGCGTCGCGTGCCTTCGGGCATGGGATTTCTCATGCGCCTCGCCCTGGGCTGGAACGCGCCGCGCAACCCCGTGCTCGGCACCGAGTGTGCGGGCGTCGTCGAGGCCGTGGGCGCCGACGTGACGCGCTTTCGCGTGGGCGACGCGGTGATCGTGTTTCGCGGCGCCGCGATGGGCGCGCACGCCGAGTACGTCTGCGTGCGCGACGACGGCCCCGTCGCTCCGAAGCCCGCGCAGCTCTCGTGGGAAGAGTCCGCCGCGCTCCTCTTCGGCGGAACCACCGCGATGCACTACGTCCGTCACGGCGCGCGGGTGCAGCGCGGCGAGCGCGTGCTCGTGGTGGGCGCATCGGGCGCCGTGGGCGTGGCCGTGGTGCAGCTCGCGCACCTCGACGGCGCCGTGGTGACCGCCGTGTGCAGCGCCGCCAACGCCGACCTCGCGCGCTCCCTCGGCGCATCGCGCGTGATCGACTACACGCGCGACGACTTCGCGTCGGGCACCGAGACCTGGGACGTCATCGTCGACTGTGTGGGCAACGCTCCCTACGCGCGCAGCCGCCGCGCGCTCGCCCCCGGCGGACGCCTCGTGCGGATCGTGTGCGGCCTCGGCGGACAGATCGCGTCGCTCTGGCAGGGACGACGCGCGGGCCATCGTGTGATCGCCGGTGTGGCCGCGGAGCGTCCCGAGGATGTGCGCGCCCTCGCCGACCTCGCCGCGAAGGGAGCGTACCGCGCCGTGCTCGACGCCACCCTCCCCCTCGAACGCGCGGCGGAAGCCCACGCCCGCGTCGACAGCGGACACAAGCGCGGCAGCGTCGTGCTCACCCTCGCGTGACGCTCACGCCTCGACGCCCTCGGGGCCCGTGAGGAACGTGTCGAAGCCGCTCCAGTCGCCGCCCTCGCAGGTGATGTCTTCGCGCTCGATCGCGTGCACGAGTTCGATCACGAAGTCTTCGAACGAGGGCGCGAGCACTCGGCGAAAGGGCGGATCCATCAGCAGCACGAACACCCGCCCCTGCCCCTCGGGCGACGTGTCGACGGCGAGAAAATCTCCGCCGCCGCTCGACGCGAAGGGAACCCACGACGCCTGCCACCACACCGCCGGGAGCGCGTCGTCGGGCGGCGGCGCCTCGCTCGTGAAGGCCATCCAGAACGCGTGCTCGTCGACGATGTTCTCCACCCCCATCATCGACCATCCGCCGAGCGAGCCCGACTCGTCGTCGCCGTCGTGCTTCTTCCACAGGTCGAGCATGAACGGCGGCAGCGCGGGCGCGAGGGCCGTGAGCGCCGCGAGCTTCTTCGCCGGTGCCCCGCGCTTGAAGCGCACGCCCGCGTCGTTCTTCTTCAGCCACTTCTCCAGCGCGGCCCACGCGTCCGCGGCGCTCGCGCGACGCGCCACCTTCGGACGCGCACGCAGCTTCACCCGCTCGTCGACGCGCGCGCGGTCCCACGCGTTGCGCCCGATGAGCGCCGTCACCGCCGCCAGCAGCACCCGTTCGAGCGCGAGGGAGAACGCCGTCTCCAGGTCGGTGACCCACCCCCTGCCGACGTGAAGAAAGCGCTCGCGGTCGTTCGCGAGGCGGCCGTCATCCACACCGAGTCCCACCACCATGCGTCCGCGCTCGTCGACCAGCAGCGCGCGGTAACCGACGGTCTCGTCACCCGCCACGTCGACCGTCGGCGCGTCCATCACCTCGCGCGGCGTGAGCATCCGCAGCGTGCGCGCGCCCGCGGTGAGCGTCGCGCATCCGTGCGTCCACAGCGCGTCGAGCGCGGGCGTCGCGAGCTCGGGCGGAACCTTCGCGCGGTCGGCATCGTCCACCGGCGTCACCGTGACCGTCACGTTCGCCGCGTCGAGTCCCATGCGCGCGAGCTGCGGCGGCACCGTCGACCACGCGTGCGCATCGACCGCGCGCAGCCAGTCTTTGAAGAGCTCGGGCTGCGCGGGATGCTCCAGCCGCACGGACGCGCCGCGACGCACCTGCGCCGCCAGCGATGCGCCGTACGCCGTGGGGTCCGCGTCGAGCGCGAGGGTGACGGTCTCGCTGCCGTGACGGCATTGCGCGGTGAGCCCCGCGAGGTCGAGCGCATCGCCGAGGCGCTCCACCGTGGCCACGTCGTCGCGCGAGGCGTTCCATGCGAGCGAGAGGGCCTGCGCCTCGTAGCCCGCCGTGCACCATCGGCCTTCGCCGTCGCCGAGGAGCACCAGGTTTGAGAAGCGACGCAGCACGCGCACCGACTCGCCCGCGAAGGTGCGTCCCTCGAAGGAGGGCCCGAGCGTCACGTGGTCGCGCGCGCTCACGACGTGCCACACGCCGCGCGCATCTTCGACGAGCAGGCCTCCCCCGTCGGCGCCGAGCACACGCGTCGTGCCGCACTGAAGACGCAGCGCCGCCTCGCCCTTCTGCAACGAACCTCCCTCGGCGAGACGCGCGCGGAGCGCCTCGACCGCGG
Source organism: uncultured Myxococcaceae bacterium (assembly GCA_945952225.1). Classification (GTDB taxonomy): domain Bacteria; phylum Myxococcota_A; class Polyangia; order Polyangiales; genus CAISKJ01. The sequence continues at coordinate 4,047 of CAMFHP010000060.1, read as the reverse complement.
CCGCACGTCCGTCGGGCTCATCGACCCACGCGGTCTCCACACCGTGCCTCTGGAGCCACGCCGCGAGGGCCCGCGCCTCACCGTCTCGCCACAACGCCACCGCGCGCTCACCCGCGAACTCGATCTGCGCGCGCGCCTCGTCGGAGCCGTCGGCGTGCGTGGTGATCCATGCGGCGGCGACGTCGACGAGGAGCGGGTCGTCGAAGTAGCGCAGCGCCTCGCCCACACACGCGAACACCGCGTCGGAGAGCGTCGACGCGGCGGCGCGCACCCCATCGGCCCCCGCGGAGAGGGCGCTGTTCGCGGCGGCGATCACGGCGACGTCTTCGCGCAGCAGCGAGGGCACGAGCGAGGGCGCGGCGAGGGCGTTGTACACGTCGGCGCGGAGCTCGGCGGGCGCACGCGCGAGGGCCTCCGCGGGGTCGAAGGCGCGCGCGTAGCGGGGGAGGAGTTCCTGCAACCACGACGCGGCGAACTCGCCGTCGGGCGCATCGAGGAGCGCGTGCGTGAGCGTGCGCACCGTGTCGTCGGTGAGGGGGTCGACGAGGGCGCGGCGCGTCTCGTCGCGGAGCAATCCCGCGGAGCCCGCAGGCGGCGTGTGCCCCGCGCGGAGCGTCACGGAGAGCAGCGCCACCACCGTGCGACGCAGCTCGTCGGCGAGGTCGGTGTCGGTCGGCGGCGGCGCGTAGGTCATCGCGCGCAGCAGCGCCTCGCGCGCATCGAACGCCTCGCGCAACGCGATCAGCTCGCGACGGCGCACATGGAACGGAACCTCACCCACGGCATCACCTCCGGCGCGCGCTCATACCATCGTCGCGCCCCCGACCGCGAACACGAGCGCATCGTCGGGGCTCCAGCGATGGCCCTCCCACGAGCGGTATCCGCGGAGCCACAGCGCGCCCTCGATGCGACGGAGGTAGAAGCCCTTCGGCGTGTCGTCCCCGTCGTCGAGCGGCGGCGAGACCACCGTCACCGCACCGTGCGGCGCGCGTCCCGTCGTCGGCGAAAATCCCACGGCCCCTTCGGGCTGCGCGGTCCACGCGAGGCGCAGGTGCACCGCGGTGTCGAGGGAACACTCGGAGAGTCCGTGCGCGCGCGCCGCGTCGAGCATCGCGCGCCAGGTGGCTCCGTCAGCGAAGCCGAGCGAGGCCACGGTGCGCGCCGCGAGCGTCACGCGATGGGCGGTGTGCGAGGGCGTGAAGCGCGCGTCGGCGAGGAGTTCCTCGGCGGCGGGGTTGAGCGCGATGGAGGCCGCACGCAGCGCGTCGCGGAGGGCCGCGCGATCGAGCGCCCCCACGGAGAGCGCCGCGGGCATGGCGTCGAAGGGGTTCACGGAGGTGCGTTCGCGAGGAGGTAGAACACGTCGGTGCGGATCGCGCTCGGGTCGTGGTTCCACGCGTCGACCCAGTGGCCGTAGACCTCCCAGTTGGGACCGGCGAGGACGTGTCCGTGCTGATGGCACCACGCGACGATCGCGGCGTGGGCGCGGCCGAGTCCGCCGTAGGGACCGAAGTGTGTGAGCGTCGCGACGGCCCCCGCGGGGAGCGCGCTGCGTACGAGTCCGTCGTCGCGCGCATCGAGGGGACCGCCGTATTCGACACCGACCTCCAGACGGATCACTCCGTCGGACGCATCGAGGTAGAGGGCCACGTTGCATCCGGCGCCGGTCACGGCGCGTGCGCGCAGGGCGTTCCACACGGCGCCGCAGGCGGCGGGCACCACGCGCGGGAGTTCCCCGGCGCGCGCGCTCCGTCGCACGACGGCGAGCGCGGTCTCGTCACTGCGGGCGAGTCGCACGGTGGGTGCGTCGCTCATGGCGTCACCGCGCACTTCGCCGCAGGCACCGGAAGGAGATCGCCGTCGATGTCGCTCATGGGGTCCCTCACACGCCGCACGTCTGCGATGCGTACGTAGCCGACGGCGCGACGGGGGAGAAGTCATCGGCAGCCGCGCCCTGCGCGATGGTGCTTCCCGAAGAACCCGTCGGCTGGTGTGTGTTTCCGATCGTGCTCACGTCCCCGTTCAGGCAGTGGTGAGATCGCCGCAACGGGCTCGCTTGCTGCCGGTGAATGAAGAAGCTGTCTCAGAAAGATCCCGTCGCCCGGATTTCGCGCGTGCGAACCGTCCACGTGGTCGGTCACACCCGCCACGCACCCCACTCGCGGCGCTGAGCACATCGCGTCGGTCGTCGCGCACTTCGCCCGCGAGCGTCCGTGGCGCCCGCGTTCATCGCAGACGCATCCGTCGCAACGGCCCCCGCCGTCCGTCGTCAGCGCGCGACGTTCAGGTAGAACTGCCGCTCACGCCAGCGGCGGTAGAGCGCGCGGAGGTTGAACGCCGTGCAGACCAGCGCCCACTGCGCACGCGCCGAGGCGCGGCCCCACACCGTGAAGCGGCGGAAGTTGTCGTTCCACTTCAGCAGTCCGAAGACGCGTTCGACCAGCACCTTGCGCCACGCATACGCCTCGTGCCGATCGCTGCCGGGAGGCTGTTTCGACGCTTGCAGATCGAGCGCCGCGCGATCCGCGGGATGTCTCACCGTGCGGCCGTTTTTGGTGTCTCTGGTGCAGCGCGCACGCTCGGGGCACGCCGTGTTCGTGCACTGATACACCTTCTGCTCAGGCTCTCCCGAGGTCGAACGCAGCAGCCGCGACAGTGGAAGCACCGTGCCCAGCGGACACTCATACACGTCGCGCTCCGCGTCGTAGCGGAAGTGCGCCTTGTGGAACGGAGCATCGGCCGGCGGGATCGGCGGATCGACGGATCCCGGCGGAACCGAGAGTTCGTGGTGATGGGTGGCGGCGCGCGCGAGTTCGCGAGCGGACACGTATCCGCCGTCGACCGCGGTCTGGTCTGGACGCTCTCCCAACGTCTCCAACGCCTCATCGAGCATCGGCGTGAGCTGCGCGTAGTCGGTCTCGTCGCCCACCACGTCATGCGCCACGATGAACTCGCCGTCGGTGACGACCTGGGCGTTGTAGTCCATGCGCAGCCTCGCGTCGTTGTGGCCCATCATCACGCGCGCCTCGGGCTCGCGCGGATGCAGATGTTGGGTGCGATGCGCCTTCAACTCATCGAGCGCCTTCTGGATCACCTGCTTGCGCGCCTCGGGCGTCGAGAGGTCCGTGGGCAGGTGCTCACCGGTGCGATGCTCCGTTTTGTAGAGGGCTTCGAGCTGCGCGAAGACCTCTTCGATCGCCTTCTCACCGTGCTCTTCGAGGAGCTGCACGAGACGCTTTCGATGGAGCGCGGAGTCCATCGAGCACGCGGCGCGGAGCTTGGTTCCATCGAGCGCGTGCAGGACCATGTCGACCAGGCCCGCATGCGCGGCGACCCTCGTGACGTCACGCGCGAGCGCGCGCAGCGCATCGCGATGGGCGTGGAAGAAGCGATGAAGCGCGTTGTGATCGGGGCGCTGCATGCCCGTGAGCCACATGAGCTGAATGCGCTCGGCGCAGGCGACCTCCATCTGTCGGAGCGAGCGCACACGTCGGAAGTAGCAATAGAGCCAGACCCTGACGAGCAGCTCGCAGCTCCACGCGGGACGCCCTCGCGCACTGGCGGGCGGGTCGACGAAACCGAGCGCGCGAAGGTCCATCGTGCGGAGCAGCTCGTCGAGGAAGCGCGCGGGATCGTCAGGCCCGACCAGCTCGTCGAGCGACGGCGGGAAGAGGAACTGCTGCGTGCGGTTCGCTTTGCGGCTCTGGCTCATGTCCCTCGCCAGCAAGACGCTGCGGGGCTGCCGCCTATTTCCGACCAACTGGTCGGTGGGAGCGTCGGCGATCGGTTTTCTGAGACAGCTTCTGAATTCACCGGCAGCAAGGGGAAAGTCCCTCACGGGACTCGCGCTTCATTCACCGGGAGTCCGGCTCCGCACGCGGCACCGCGAGCACGATCGGAAACACACCCGTCGGCTGTGCGCGATGGTGCTTCCCCAGGAGCCCGTCTCACGTCCCCGTTCAGGCAGTGGTGAGATCGCCGCAACGGGCCCGCGTGCTCCCGGTGAATGAATTCACCGGCAGCAAGGGGAAAGTCCCTTACGGGACT